>JACRFZ010000081.1 GCA_016212515.1 Candidatus Melainabacteria bacterium | reverse complement strand
GGCCAGTTGCGCGGCGGTCTCCTGTATGCGCTTAACCAGGACGCCGTTGAAAAGCAGGAAAGGCAGTACTATGATGCGCTTTTTGCCGAGCTTGAGGGCTGCTTTTATGCCGTCCTCCGTATTGGGTCTGGCCGTGCCGGAATAGCAAACGAAGGAGGTGCCGAAACCCATGCCTTCCTCCAGCATGCGGCATAGTTTAGATATCTCGGAGTTGGCGTCGGGATCGGAGGTGCCCCTGCCCACTACTACCAGACAGGTCTCAGATCTTCTTATGAGTGAAGATGACGGTGCGCTACTTTCCGCTTCTATTATGCGCTCTCTGGCCAGCTTGAAGAGCAGCGGGTGCAGATCCATGGCGCTGGCGTAGTTGATTTCCGTGTCGGGGAATTCCTGTCTAAGCGCCGTTAGTTCGCCGGGCATGTCGTTTTTGGCATGGGTAGCGGCAAAGAGCAAAGCCGGCACCACTACCACTTTTCTGGCGCCCTCTTCTATGGCTTTTCGAACAGCCTGCGAAATTGTGGGTTCGGCAAACTCCAGATAGCCGTGGTACACGGGCTTGCCTTCCGTTGCCAGTGTCGCTTTCAGCAGTTCGACCATTTCTTCGAACTCTTGTACCCCTTGCCGGTCGCGGCTGCCATGCCCGGCTAGAACAACGCTGTAAACGTCGTTTTCCTGAGCTTGAGCACTAGAGTGAGGCGCCGTTTGCTGCACGTTCAGCCTACCTCGCTCATGGTAAATATCTGGCTGGGAAAGGGAGTAGTAGCCCTTATGAGAATGATACACATGTCTGAAAAGCGACTGGTATTTTCGCTTCCCTCCGCCAACTGCGCCAGAGTGCCTGTCCAGGCCGCTTCCCTCATGGTGAGATTTTCCCAGACTTCCACATTCCTCTCTCCTTCGGTACCGCTTTCTATGAGGTAGGCGGCTATCTTCTCCGGCATGAAGTCAAAGGGGCGCGGTATGACTATGGCGTTTCTATCCAGTTTGAGACTTTGCACCAGGTGCATCTTGAATGGTTCCAGGTCGCCGCGGCGATGGAAGGTAATGAAGCTGGTCTCGTCAAAACAGACGCGTCCCCTGGAAGCAAGAATCTGAGCCGATGAGATGCCGGGGACAGTTTGTACCGGATGACCGCAGGACTTTTCTACCCGCTCTAAAAGCTGGAAGCCGCTGAAGTGAATATCGCCCATGAATGCTACCACACAGTTCTTCCCCTGCCTGTGCAAATCGCCTACGGAGTCAAGCTCTTTAGCCTGGTTGCGATAGGTGAGGGCAACAATTTGTGCACTTTTGGAAATTACCGGGCTGATGATATTCAGCACTGCATCAAAGCCTGCTACCACATCTGCTTTTTCAATCAGATTAATAACCTGTCTGGTCGTCAAATCTAGATGCCCGGGCCCTATGCCTACACATGTGATCATTTGGTCAGTATCCTCGTCTTCTCCCCGGTTTGTTTCCCCTGTATGGGCTCATTGGCGGTAGTCTTCTCGCTGGTGAGACCTACTACGGCACCGATGATAATCAAAGAAGGTGTTTCCATTGCGGCGGCCCTGGTCTTTTCGGCTATGTCCACAAGAGTACCTTTCAAACAGCGCTGTTCGGCTGTGGTGCCCTTTTCTACCACGGCCACCGGTGTGTGCTCCGGCATGCCGCACTGTAGAAGCTTGAGGCAGATTTTGCTCAGTTGCCTTAAGCCCATATAGACAACCAGTGTGGAGCGGCTATCCACCAGGGCTTGCCAGTTCGGTTGCTCCAGGTCATCTTCAGGCTCCGGCTTCCCATCTTTGTTTTTGTTGAAGTGACCGGTCAAAAAAGTGGCACTGGTGGCAAGCCCCCTGTGTGTTACGGGAATATCTACGGCGGCAGCGGCAGCGATACCGGCAGTGACACCACTTACGACACAGCAGTCGATGCCGTTATCCCTTAAGGTCATCAGTTCTTCGCCGCCTCGTCCAAACACGAAGGGGTCGCCACCCTTGAGGCGCCCGACGGTTTTTCCGGAAAGCACGAGGGTGACAAAAAGCTCTTCAATGGTACTTTGGGGCATGATATGGTGACCGGCACGCTTGCCCACATAAATAAGCTCACAATTCGGTTTGGCAAACTGCAGCACCTGTCTGTTGACCAGCTCGTCTATCAAAAGAACATCGCAAGCGGCAATTGCCTTTATTGCTTTGATAGTAAGGTATTCCACATCACCTGGTCCGGCTCCAATCAGATAGGCGCGGGGTGCCGCTGCCGACTCATTGCGAGCGAGCAGGGCTTGCAACTGTTGCAGTGGAAATTCCTTGTTTCCGGCTTCTTTTCCGTAATTCATCTTTGCCTTCTTCCCAGGGCATGCAGATGGCGCCGCACTGTCAGAGTTATGCTTTCCGCGCTCAGTTCGTTAAGGCTTATGTAACTGCCCTTCAGTCTATCGGCTATCTCCCTTGCTCTTTCCAGTTTGACAAAGCCGGTTTCCGTGTCTATGACAAGGGAGGCAAGGCGTCTTTCTCTCAGTTTCTCGGCCAGGTTCAGACTTTCTTGAAAGGGGTCTCCTTTGCCTAAAGCAACATTGGCTCGTCCGTCTGAGATTAGAACCATTAGCGGTTCTCCTTCCTTGCTACTTTTGTCGAGGAAGTCGTTTACCAGGGCAAAGGCCCCTGCCAGTGGGGTCTTGCCACCGGTTTCCATGGCTTGCAGTTCTTCCTGGGCCCGCTCGATGCTGCGAGTGGGCGGCACGATAAGTTTCGCTTCGCTGTCTGCGAAGGTAATTACTGCCACCGGTTCCCTGTCCTGATAGGCCCCTTCCAGCAAATCCCGCACCGCTCCTTTTACCGCTTCCATTCGCTTGCGAGCGGCCATCGAGCCGGAGCAATCCACCACAAACAGGATGAGATTTTTGTTCCGGCTGGAGCGGTCCTTCTGGTGCAGGTCCGCTCTCTCTATCTTGATTGTGCCCTTGCGCACAAGGGCGTGTTTAATGGTGGCCAGGGGAGCCAGGCACTGAGGGTGCAAGTCTGGTCTGGCTTCCTGTGCCGCCCCGCGCTCCGTCTTGAGAGCGCCTGTTTTGTTGTAGGCGGTATTGCTCTTTGCCGAAGCGCTGCCGAATTCTTTAATATCCAGGGCCAGCTTGTAGGGATTTTGACCCACGGCGGAGACTGTTTTGGGCGCTTCCCCTTCACTCTCTTCTTCGGTGTCGCTGGTGGTATTCTCTGGCTCGTCTCTGATGGGGGCTGATTCGCTCTGGTGCGGTGGCTGGTCTTGCGCCGATGGTTGGTTTCGGGGCTGATTTTTCTCAGCCTGTGCCTCTTTCTCGGCCTGCTCAAAGAGGTCTTTGAGGCGCTCTTCGTTCATGCCGGTGCGCTCACCGGGCTTTGTTCTTTGTCTGTGGGGCAGTGCCAGTCTGGCGGCCTGCCTCAGGTCATCCAGGCTGACCTGTAGTCTGCCTTCCAGTGCGGCAATAGTTCTTGCCGTTTGTCCCAGCACCAGGTCGCCCCGCAGGCTGGCCAGACCCAGCTCACTGCATATGGTGCTGGCAAAGAGCAACATGGGCTCCGATAATTCAACATTATCCAGTAGTTTGCCGGCTGTTTTGATCTGGTCTTTGTGAAACTCTTGTGCGCTCTTGTAAGTCTCGTTGAAGCGCTCCGGGTCGGCTTCGAATTGGCTGCGTCGCCGCACAATCTCAGCTCTCAGTTGGGGTTCCCTTGGGGCCTTCACTTCCACCATTAAACCGAAGCGATCTAAAAGCTGTGGTCTGAGATCGCCTTCTTCCGGATTCATAGTGCCGATCAAGGAAATCTTGGCCGGATGAGATATGGAGAAACCCTCTCTTTCCACGATGTTTGTGCCCATTGCCGCTGTATCCAGAAGCAGGTCGACGATGTGGTCGGGCAGAAGATTTACTTCGTCAATGTAGAGAACGCCTCGATGGCAAGCCGCCAGAAGTCCGGGTTGAAATTCTTTCTTGTTTTCTTTCAGAATTTTGTCCAGATCAAGTGTGCCGAGCAAGCGCTCTTCCGTTACACCCAGTGGCAGGTTGATGAACGGTACGGCGGTGAGTTCCGGTTCACTTTGTGGCTCTGAGCAAACTGCGCAGATTTCCAGGGGCTTCTCCGGCAGGCAGTTAAAGCGGCATCCGCGCCGTCTCATGATGGGCGGCATCACCTGTACAAGAGCGCGGGCCGCCGTGCTCTTGGCGCTGCCCTTGTCTCCCCGAATTAAGACACCGCCGACCAGCGGGTTGACGGCGCAAATGGTAAGAGCGAGGAGAAGATCATCTTGTCCGACGATGGCTGAAAGCGGGTACTGTTTCATTTCTGGGCCTCGGTCTTGAGTTCTTTACTCTTGCCCTCAAGGCTCTCCTCTGTGGCCAGGTAGGTCTCCTTCAGTCGCTCAAGTGTTTCGGCCTGCGGTTCCTGCCAGAGACCACGCTGAGCGGCCTCTAGCAATCTTTCTGAGATGGAGCTTAGTGCCCAGGGATTGCTTGCTTCCATGAACTGGCGCATGGCCGGGGAGAAGACGTATTCCTGGGCTACCTTTTCATACATCCAATCGTCCATGACTTTGGCGGTGGCATCGTAGCCGAAGAGATAGTCCACGGTGGCGGCAAGTTCCAGGGCGCCTTTGTAGCCGTGCTTTGTCATGCTCTCAAGCCACTTGGGATTGATGACGCGGCTGCGGAAGACACGATACGACTCTTCCTTCAGGTCACGTACCTTGCCCTGCAGGGGATTGCTGCTGTCACCGAAGTACTGCTTGGGTTTTCTGCCGGTGAGGCTGTGTATGGTGGCAATCATGCCGCCGTGAAATTGCAGATAATCGTCGCTGTCAAAGATATCGTGTTCGCGATTATCCTGATTGTGGATGGCTATTTCTACACGGGAAAGCCCTCTGGCGAAATCAGCCTTGGCCTCGACGCCGCTAATTTCTCTGGAATAGGCAAAGCCTCCCCAGTTCAGATAGGTCTCGGCGAAGTCATGCTCATTTTGCCAGTTCTTTTCTTGTATGAGCGCCAGGATGCCGGCACCGTAACTGCCGGGCTTCGAGCCGAAAATGCGAAATCCGGCACGGGTTTCTGCTTCCTTCTGGCTGAGTCCGCTTTCCAGCAATTCCTCCAGCATTTTGCGGTAGTGCTTGCGAACAAAGTTCATGTCATCCGGCTCATCCAGGTTGGCGACCATCCTTACGGCATCGTCCACCAGATGAATAAGATGTGTGAAAGCGTCTCTAAAGAAGCCGCTTATGCGAGTTATGACGTTTATGCGCGGGCGCTTCAATTCATCCAGTGGAATAATGCGCAGGGCAATGACGCGGCGGTTCTCCGGTTGCCAGACTGGCTCTACCCCCATCAGAAACAGGATCTGAGCGATGTCATCGCCGCTGGTGCGCATGGCGCTTGTGCCCCAGGCACTGAGACTGACTGATTCCGGATACTTCTGGTTCTCTTGATAGTATTTTTCCAGTACTTTTTGAGCCAGTTGGGTGCCCACTTGAAAGGCTGACGCAGACGGCAGGCTGCGCGGATCGACGGAATAGAAGTTTCTGCCCGTGGGTAGCACATGGGCCATACCACGAGTGGGGGCACCGCTAGGCCCGGGCGGAATAAAGTTGCCGGCAAGGGCTTCTAGAATGTTGGTGATTTCGTCGGTGGTTTGCCTTAAATTCGGCACCAATTCATCGCATATATATGACAGTATTTCCACCAGCGCTTGTTGGGCCTGTTTCTGCGCGGAACCCTGGCCTGGAACCGGTACGAGAATTGCCAGTGCTTCGGTTATTGCTTCTTTTTGGAAGCCGGTGTCGGCAATGCGGCCCAACAGCTCTTTGCTCAAAGCGTAAATAGATTCGATGGCGTCCGAGTTAGTGACGATAGGTGTTTGAGCAAGTCTTATCAGTTTTTCGGGGGGAGTGTCTATTTTGTGGCCGGGACTGGCGAGTAAGTAAGCAAGATCAAGATCGAGAACGGTTGCAAGGGCTCCCGGCAGGGAAGACAGCTTCAAGTTAGGTAAGCGAGTGAGAGCAAAGAGCATATCAATTAATACCGTTTGCTCCGGTACTGAGCCGAGGATGTGCAAACCGCCTCTAATTTCTGCGGTGCCCAGTTCGCACAAATAGGCATCTATTTCCTGAATCACATGGGAAACTCGCGAGGCATTCATGGTGGCCAGGGTTCCCGGCACTCCCGCGCTGTTCAGCTCTATCTCATGATCATGATCGTGTTCGTGTTCGTGATCGTGATCGTGTTCATGTTCGTGATCGTGATCATGTTCGTGATCGTGATCGTGATCATGGTCATGGTCATGGTCGTGATCGTGTTCATGTTCATGATCATGGTCGTGATCATGTTCAGAGAGTTCATGCCCGATTATCTGCTTCAAGTCGTGGTCGAGGCAAGCCTCTTGCAAGAGTTCCCAGATACGTTTTTGTAAGAGCGGCAACTTTTGTGGATCGAGAAGTTCAACCTGGTAGTATTCATCAACCAGTTGCACCAACTGGGAGAGCAAGCCATAGTGATCAGCGGTGGTCATGGGCGGCGTCAGGTGGTCGACTATGACGGCATGACTGCGCCTTTTCGCCTGGGAACCCTCTCCTGGATCATTGATGATAAACGGATAGATGAGGGGCGTGTCTCCGAAGAGTGCGTCGGGAAAGCAATTCTCTGAAAGACCGATTCCTTTTCCAGGCAGCCATTCCAGGGTGCCATGTTTGCCCATATGCACTACGGCATCGGCACCGAAGTATTTATTTATCCACAGATAGACGGCGGCATAATGATGGGTTGGTGGCAGGTCCGGCTGGTGATAGATGAGATTAGGGTCCATACCGTAACCCCGCGGCGGTTGCAAAATTACCACGGCATTGCCCAGGTCATAACCCGCCACAATTAAATTGTTTTGGCTATCGATATAGGCCTGACCGGGTGGTTCTCCCCATCTTGCCACCATGGCTTCTTGCAGGGCGGGCGGCAATGTTTTGAAAAACTCCAGATATTCTTCAGGGCTGACTCTGCCCAGGCAGCGCTTAATTTGCTCTTCGGTCAAGAACTCTTCGTCGTAGGAGCAGCGGTCGATAAGTCCATGGATTAGTTTGTCCGGGTTGTCTGGAATGTTTCTGAAATGGTAGCCGCACTTTTTCATTCGCTCAAGCAGGACCATCAGAGAGGCCGGGGAATCGAGACCGACGGCATTACCTATCTGTGCGGCCTTTGAGCTGGAATTGGTGAGTACGAAGGCAATTTTCTTTTCCTGGTTGGCTAGCTTCCGTAGTCTGACTGTGCGAGCTACAAGGGCACTGAGACGCTCGGTTCGATCGGGCAGGGTTTCATAGAGGGCGGCGGCTGCCCCTGTTGTCGTCTGGGCTCGAAACGATATTGGATGAGTAATTATACGCCCGTCGAACTCCGGCAGTACGACATTCATGGCGGTATCCAGCGGCGTCAGTCCACGCTCTGAATCTTGCCATTGCAGAATGGTCATGGTGCTGCCGATGGCTTGAAACACCGGTGCTTGCTCTGGCGCTTTTACCGGTATTCTTTGATCACTGGTCGGTGATTCAGAAACGGAGAAAGAGGTAGTGTTGATGAGGGCATCGGCTCTCACTGCAAACTCGTCCAGAAGGCAGAGGGCTTGTGGTTTTCCTTTTTCATCGAGGCAACGCAGGGAGGCTGTGAATATGCCAATGGCCAGAAGTCCCTTTTCTTCGAGGGCAGCCAGTATTTCGTCGATGAAGCGCAAGTTGCCGCTCAGCCAGTGCGCTCTGTAGAAGATGACCGCGACGAGGGCGCCTGAGCTTTCCTTCTTTGCTAAGAGATTACGGCAGTCGGCCTTGGGATGATAGAAGCCATGCTCCGGTTGCTCCTTTGGCCCTTCGTAGCCAAAACTGGTCAAAAGCAGTCTGTCGCATAGAAAGAGCAGGCATTGCTTTATGTTTTCCAGACCGCCGCAGACAAAGTAATGCCTGGCTGTTTCCAGCGTCTCACCGTCGACGGTTGATAAGCAGGCCAGGTCTGCGTTTGGTTCTGCGGTGCCGCTCAGAAAAAGGAGCGCCAGACCCGGATTGCTTTTGGCTGCAGCGAGAATCTGATTGAGACCGGCGATGCTGCCGTTGTCGCCCAGTGCCCTGACTATTACGATTCTTGCCGTATTGAGGTGGTTAGCCAGCTCTTCGGCGTAGTTTAGATCATTTTCTCGTCCTTGCAGATCCACTGCCACCGTCACTGGAAAGTTGTCAGGCATGGATTCTGTCAGCCGTGAAAGGCAGAGCAGATCGCTATGCGCATGGCTGAGAAAAAGAATCTCCGTATTAAGGCTGGCTTGGAATTCTGGCAAGGTAATTTAAAGACAAAATTCGACCGGGAGTTGCCAGGTCGAAATGAAAAGCTTGTGTCAGGCTGTGCTGTTAGAACAGCTTGCACATGAATTTTTCAACCAGCATTCCTCCTTGCATCGAAGAGGGGATACTGTATTTACCGATCAGGTGGGTATCCTGGCTTGCCGATTGGCGACAGTTGCGAGACAGCGGTGCTTTCCACTCTTCCCCCACGTGTTCCGACAGAAAAATCTGCTGGTTTACACAATCTGATTGGACTCAGCTATTGGCCTAGGCTCTCCTTCTTGAAAATGGATCGACGTGGTCATTATATACAGCGGCCATCTTCCAAAGGTGGTTATTACATTCCTTTAAAAGTGTATTTGTTCCGGTGCTAGGTGTGACAGCGTTCCCGCCAGATCAAGTGAAACCTCCATAGCATCAGCAATACGATCTATGTTTTTGATGCGTACAGCACGGTAGTCGGAGGCAATTGTGTTTTTTAAGCCGGCCCAAGAAAGCATTGCCTTCAGAGCTTCCGCCTCATCGAAAAGACCGTGCAAGTAAGTTCCAATAATTTGTTCATCTTCGGAAATGGCGCCGTCGTGAGAGTTTACGAAATTTACAAGCGGTCTGTTCAGCGCCTCACCGCGGGACTGTCCCATATGAATTTCATAGCCCGTCACGGTGGCACCGCCCAGGGTCAGTTTGCCGCTAACTTTCGTTAAGGTCTTCTCTCTGGCCATGGTTGTGCACATTTCGAGAAGACCAAGGCACGCGGTCTGTGCTTCACGGCTTTCTACGGCGTCTGGATCAAGAAGGGCTTGGCCCAGCATCTGGAAACCGCCACAGATGCCCAGGACTTTGCCGCCATAGCGCAAGTGTCTCTCGATTGCCCGGCTCAATCCGGTCTTTTTGAGCCAGTGCAGATCGGCGGCGACACTTCTTGAACCGGGCAGTATGATCAAATCAAAACCCTGGAGGCTTTCGCCGTCAGTGACATATCTTAAGTCCACTTGAGGATGCAGACTGAGAGGATCGAAGTCGGTGGAATTACTGAGTTTTGGGAATCTGATCACCGCCACCTTCAGTTGTTCCGCCTCTGTGGCGGCTATGCTCAGGTCTTGAGAGAGACTGTCCTCCGCCTCCATGTAAAGATTTTCCAGATAGGGCAGAACTCCCAGCACTTTCTTGCCGGTATGAGTTTCGAGCCAGTCGATACCGGGTTGTAAGATAGACTGGTCGCCTCTGAATTTATTTATGACAAAGCCTTGAATACGTGCTTGTTCAGAGGGGGAGAGCAATGAGAGTGTGCCGACTAACTGGGCAAATACTCCACCTCTATCGATATCGCCGACGAGTATGACCGGGCAGTCGATTGCCTCGGCAAAACCCATATTGGCAATGTCGCCCTGGCGCAGATTTATTTCAGCCGGGCTGCCGGCACCTTCAATCACGATTGCTTGATATTCCTGGCTGAGACGTGCGAAAGCTTCTTTAACGGCATCCATGGCACGCGGTTTGAAGTCGTGGAATTGGCCTGCCGTCATGGTCCGTAACGGCCTGCCCCGGATAATTACCTGGGCACCAACATCGGTGAGTGGCTTGAGAAGCACCGGGTTCATATCCGAATGGGGTTCTATTTCGCAAGCCAGAGCCTGAGTGGCTTGTGCTCTGCCGATTTCGCCGCCGTCCCCTGTGACAACGCTGTTCAGGGACATGTTCTGAGGTTTGAAAGGGGCCACCTTTAGACCCCTGCGCTTCAAGATTCGACACAGGCCTGCCGCCACCAGGCTTTTGCCGGCATTGGAACTGGTACCTTGTATCATGATGGCGTTTTTCAGCATAACTTGCGAGATTCTTTCACGTTGGCATTGAAAATTTCTACCGTACCGTTTTCTCCGCTGCTTGTCTTGCCGGCTCTTTTCCTTGATGAAATGCTCGGAGAACCGCAGGTGCTGCATCCGCTCTCCTTGTTCGGCGGCTATGCCGGGCAAATTGAAGAATTGTTTCATCCGGGGCAAGCAGTTAGGAGGCGAATTGCAACTAATGTAATGGGTGGCCTGGCTCTTGGCCTGGCGGTGGTGCCGCCGGTGGTGGCGCTGTCCCTGGCTCGTCGGCGTCTGGTTCGTCGCCCCCTGGCCCTTGCCTTCCTTGATTCCCTTGTTCTTTACTTCTGTATAGCGCCCGGTAGTCTCTTCAGCCATGCCCGGGATGTCTATAGCAGTCTATCAGTCGACGATCTTGAGCTGGCGCGGCAGATGGTCGGTCGCATCGTCAGCCGCGATACTTCCAACTTAAATGAAGAGCAGGTGGCCACCGCCACCATTGAGTCGGTGCTGGAAAATGGCAATGACGCCGTGTTTGGCGCACTTTTCTGGTTCCTGGTCGGGGGCTCCGGTGGAAGCCTTTTCTACCGACTGGCAAACACTCTGGATGCCATGTGGGGCTATCGCAATGAGCGGTTTTTAGATTTTGGATGTCCGGCCGCCAGGTTGGATGATGTGCTCAATTATGTGCCGGCCAGGTTGACTTCGATGAGTTATGCCCTGGCTGGGGATACAAAGACGGCTCTTGCTTGTTGGGGCAGCCAGTCCGGGCAATGGTACAGCCCCAATGCCGGGCCGGTCATGGCCGCCGGTGCCGGTGCCCTCAATTTAGAGTTGGGCGGTGCAGCGGTTTATCACGGTAAGCTGAAAGAGCGGCCCGTTCTTGGGCGAGGCCGGAAAGCGCGCCCTGATGACATAGAGAGAGCCAATGCTCTAGTTTCTAGAGCATTGCGTATATGGAGCGTTGCGGCAGTGGCCATCGGTATCATAGGAGGTGTTTGTGCCTTTGTTGCACGGCGGCAATCTCGTTGAGGCGGAAGCGCGCTATGGTATCAAACGAGATGAATGGTTGGATCTGTCCACGGGAGTGAGTCCCCTGTCCTATGGGTTCGATAGTTTCTCGGCCCGGTCATGGAGCCGTTTGCCCGGCGATATGGAGGCTTTGCATGGGGCTGCTTGGCGCTACTACGGTGCTTCTGCTCTTTTGTCAGTGCCAGGTTCTCAGTGGGCTATTCAGACATTGCCGCGCCTGCGTCGGCAAGGGCGAGTGGCAGTGCTTGCGCCTTCCTACCAGGAGCACGCCTTTCAATGGCAGCGCTTCGGTCATGTGGTCGATTCCTTTGCCGCCGCCGAACTGTCTGTGGTGGGGCAGGCTTGCGATGTTGTGATTTTGGCTAATCCAAATAATCCTGATAACTACTGCTTTGATCGAGAGTCCTTGCTTTCCTGTCTTGGGCAGTTGCGCAAGCGGCAGGGCTGGTTAATAGTGGATGAAGCCTTCATAGACTTTTCTGAGACAGAGTCGCTTGTGACGGCGGCCTCCAAACAAGACAATACCGAAACCGGTTTGATTGTGCTTCGTTCTCCCGGCAAGCCATTTGGGCTTGCCGGCGCCAGAGTCGGTTTTGTATGGGCCTGGCCTGATCTGCTTGCACGCCTGAAGGATGAACTGGGACCCTGGCCCATCGCCGGTCCGTCCATGGAGATTGTTACTGCTGCGCTTGAAGACACAAGCTGGCAGATTCTTACAAGGCAGCAATTGGCTAAGTTCAGTACTCGACTCAAGGTTCTGCTTGAGGGCGCTGGTTTGTCGGTCACAGCCCTCAATACTCTTTTTGCTTATGTGCAAACGGAGCATGCTCCGGCAATTTATGAAGCGATGGCCAGGGAAGGGATCTTATTACGCCTCTTTCCAGCAGCCGACCGTTACCCTCCTGCCCTTCGCCTGGGCTTGCCCGGCGCCGAGGGAGATTGGCAGCGTTTGCAAGAGAGTCTGGGGCGAGTTTGTCGAAGCATACTGCATGAAACGTAACCAAAAGCTGGTTTTTCTGGGCGTCGGTAAGCTGGCGCTGAGTGTAGCTGATGCCGCTCATGGCAGTGGTATCGAGTCGCTCTATGGCACCACTCGTAGTGCCGAACGCCGCTGCGAATTATTGAGTCATCGAATCGAACCGATTCTCTTCGGTGAATGGCTTGCTGCTGGAGAGTCTGCTTCAGAACTTCTAGATGGCGCCAACGTACTTGTGTCGATTCCGCCGATAGAGTCGTCGCCCGGTCAGGAAGAGATGCTTTCTCGTTTGTGCAGGAAGGCGCGCAAGGTCATTTATATCTCATCAACAACCGTCTATGGCTTAAAGTCCGGGCAGATAAATGAGGATACTACCGTTTGCTCGGATACCAGGGCCGCTTGCCTGCGCTTGAAAGCGGAAGAGGCCTTCCGGCAGTCGGGCGCTATAGTACTGAGAGCCCCGGCTCTCTATGGCTTTGATAGGGGCTTGCATACTCGGCTTCTTGCCGGCAGCTACCAGATGCCGGCCAATGCCGATAACTTCGTATCGCGAATTCATCAAGATGATCTGGCCCGTATCATTCTTGCCTCTTTCAAAGAGCTTTCTGCCGGAGAGGTTTATGTGGTGGGAGACCAGTTGCCGGCTCGGCACCGTGAGGTATTGGAGTGGCTCTGCCTCAGACTCAAGCTTGATTATGCCGCCGTTAGCATGGGGAGATCCCAGCCGGAAAGTGCCGGGGGCGAGAAGCGCCGCCGTGGTGAAATACTCCGGGGTGATAGAGCTGTGGATGGCAGCTTGATCTTGCAGCGTCTCAAGCTTGATCTTGCCTACCCCACCTACAAGGAAGGTTATGGCGCAATATTACAGCGCCTTGGCTATTGAGAAGTTTGCAGTTGGGCTGTTTCCTCAAGATGGGGGGCAAATGAAAATACTAAAGAGTGTAGTGGAGCGGCGAAAAAAAACGTAAAACTTCAGTGAACCCGGTCGAATCATTATTTGTCCGCCTGAATAAAAGGGGCTTTTGGCAAGCCCCTGCGCATGTTTTCTGGAGGTCTGGAGATTCGTCCGGCTCTCTTTGCCAGGCTCCTGCATTTTGATGAATCGCCCCACTTTGAGTGTTCAAATGGGCGTCTCATAGTTCTTGCTGCTTCGAGCGGGGGAGCGGTATTCCTGAGTCGGAGAGAAATTTGAGAACCTCTTCTATGGGGATGCTTACTCCTTCACCTGTAGAGATCTGAATTGCTCTGTTGATTCCGATTACCTCACCGCCTTTGTTGAGCAGCGGTCCGCCGCTGTTTCCCGGCGCCAGAGCCCCTGCTGCGCTGCGGATGCACAACAGGCGCAATATACCGCAAGTGCTATCTGTTCTCAGTACTTCACTTTCGGTCAATTTCCAGTGAGAACCGCGGGGTGAGCCGACCATATAGACCTGGTCCCCCGGCCCGACTGATTTAGTTGAAGTCGCCAGGGGAGCTGTCGGTAAGCCGGATACTCCCTCGAGAGCGATAAGAGCCAGATCCTTTGCCGGTCTTTCCGCCACCACATGGCCGGAGTATTCTTTCACTACTCCCGTTTCGCCCAGGCTTCGAACTTTTGGATGAGGATTATTCCGGACCACATGGGAGTTGGTTATGACGTAATCTCCATGACCCACAATGATGCCGTTAGCGGGAGCTTCGGTGCCATCCTGGAGGTTGATCCAGACTTCTACGGTAAAGGCGGAGGCCCATTTGAGGACGTCTTCCCTACTTAGCTCAGATTGATTTTCGAGCCTGGCTGCGTCGGAGCCGAACTGATTGTGTGCTAGAGCGGCCAGGCTCTGGGCGGTGGCGGCCAGTCCAGGCTCTGCTTTCGGAGCGGAGGTGGTTCCAGAAAACAATGCCTGGGACAAGAAAAGCAGGGTAAGTGAGAAGAGTACAGTCAGGCTGTATAGAATTCGGGTTTGCTTTTCTTTCATGGTGGAAATGGTGAGATGACCAAGCTTTTGATTGTATTAGAGCGAGCAATTTGTCTTCAGCCCGAGGCAGCGACGAGGGGAGTTACCCACCCCTCGTCCTGTTTAGTACATGAAACTAGCCCACTTAATTAGCCTTCGTCCGACATCAAAACCCGGTCAATTAGCCCGTATTCTTTTGCCTCCTTGGCGGTCATGATGTTATCCCGCTCCGTGTCGGCAAGAAGTCGTTCCAGACTTTGACCGGTATTGGCCGCCAGGATGGAAGCCAGGCGATTTTTGACGTTGACCAGGTGTTTCGCTTGAATCTCGAAGTCCGTCACCTGTCCGCTGATGCCGCCACCATGAACCAGGGGTTGGTGAATGAGAATCTCGGCGTTGGGAAGGGCAAAGCGCTTGCCTTTGGTACCGCCCGCCAGGAGGAAGGCGCCCATGGAGGCTGCCATTCCCAGTGCCACAGTGGAGACATCGACAGTTGGCTGAATCAGGCGCATGGTGTCGTAAATGGCCAGACCGGCGGTGACGGAACCACCAGGGCTCATGATGTACATAGTGATGCCGTTTTCAGGCTTCTGTTGCTTGAGCCAGAGCAATTGGGCGATGGTAGCACTGGCAACGGTGTCGTCGATGGCACTGTCGAGCAAGATGATACCTTCGCCGAAAAGTCGGCTATAGGGGTCCATGGCTCGATCGTTCTGGTTGGCGCGGTCAATGGTCTGGGGCAGAATTGGCGCCATTTGAGGATTGACACCGGAGATGGAGAGCAAACCGAGCGTGTTTGAGTGTGTCATGGTTGTTTACCACTTCTAGAGGTTGCTTTGCTTTGCATCAAATTTGGTCTCTGGTTGATTAGAGAGACATTCGAAGGTTACGAGTAAAATCAAGGCAACCTCGCCCCCCGGAACTAATTGATAGATCCTCAAGGCTCTGGTTCATTCATTGATTTACTCTTGGAGTAACTGGTTGGTATCCGAATGGGATGTTTGAAAATTTGATGAAGCGCCTCAACTATCTCTCGACCCTGGTGGCTCAATCCAGATTATTGGTTTAGTCCGGCTTCATTTGTCGGTCTGGTGTTCTCGCGTTTAGCGCTAACCTTACTTATGGGGCTGCCCGGCCTAGAGTGTACGAAGTGTCTTTCATTGCCTGACAATTTTGTAAGCGAAAGAGCTTGACCGCTCCCGCAGAAAAGACTACCAGCGAGAGGGAACGTCGATGGTCATATCTCGGCCGGGCCCCGGGTAGATACCTGCGGGTCTGGTGGCAGGGTTGCGGTCAACGGGATTACCGAATACACCGTTGCCCTGTCTAACTCTAATCCTTCCTGTCTGATTGAGAAAATCTTCGGCATTCTGCGTGCCTTCATTCAGTCCCCTCATGCCCCCTCTTTGAATGGCTTCTCTCGTCCGCTGCTGCCGCTGCAGGTACTCCTCGTCGGTTTCATTTGAGGGTCTTTCATAGGTTCTTCGTTGAGCATAGATGTTTTCTGAGAGTTGTCGGTTGAGGGAAGCCTCGTCTATTTCATTGTTGTTACTAAGTGAATTGGCCGGGGACAACTTTTCATAGGCCTCGTTGACGAGGTTTTGGCCGGCGCTTGCGTATTTGGGCTCAGCTTCGACACTGAGATCGAGATTCTGTTTAGGGGAATGATTTTCTAGAGTAGCCATTTTACTTGCCTCACTAAATCAGGGTAACGGGTGAAGATGTGTGTGGAGTAGCTCTGGCATTAGGGCAGATCGCCTTCCTTTGCCGGAAGTGATTTTGATAATGCGGGCTCTATGAATCGAAGGCTTGAGGGTTAGACTGAGGCGTTATCAGGCCTGTCCTCCAGGAAGTTCTTGAGGTTGCCTGCGTTGCGAAATTGTTGAGCGTCTCCCTGTGAAAGAGGTGCCCCTAACTCCAGCGCTTTGCGGGCGGCTTCCAACTGTTGGTCTACCTTGGAGATTGCCGCATCGATGCGCGCAATAGCAAACTGTCCCTGGGCTGTGCCAGCGAATATTCCAGATTTGGCGCTCTCCAGACTGCCCAGATCTGAACTGGAAACTACTGAAAGTGAATTGGCTTTGCCTGCCGCAGCATCTGCGGCATTTATGGCCGCCTGCTGTTCCGCGCTGCTGGGTGCTTGCGGAAGCAGGGCTTGACCAAGGTTAATCAGCTCTCGCACTTGCAAGCGATTTTCTGCCTGTCCTCGTTCTGGCAGGAGGGTCTGACCAAGATCGAAAACTTTATTGAGGGTCTGACTGAGATCTGGTTGCTGCCGACTATGAGCCGCTGCAGAGTCGCCTGGTCTTACGTCGGAACTGCCGAAGCAGCCCGTTGTGTTCTGACCGCAGAAGATTATGGCGTCCGGATAAACTTTGATTTCCGGCAGTCCAGGCAGCTTGGATGATGAATCGTTTGTTCCGAAGCAACCCTTTATAAATGCCGGGCTACTGTCCCAAA
Organism: Candidatus Melainabacteria bacterium; assembly: GCA_016212515.1. Lineage (GTDB taxonomy): Bacteria > Cyanobacteriota > Vampirovibrionia > Obscuribacterales > Obscuribacteraceae > Obscuribacter. Next base: position 26,733 of record JACRFZ010000081.1, on the reverse strand, counting down.
TTTCTCTGGCGAGACAATTTAGAACCTGGTCGCTTTGATTTGAGCCTTTAAGAGCTGCTTCTGAGTTATCAGATGGTAGAAAATTGTTGCCCATTGGTAAGTTCCCAAGAAAATCTTACCTGCCAAGATAGACTGGGAATATAAAAGCGTTATAAAAAAGACCGGGTTATTCGCCCGGAAGCTGAATGTCTCTATTGAGCCCGTAGCCATGCCCGCGCTGATTGAGAATATAGCTTTGACCGTCGCCGCGATCGATAACTTCGCGCAGGCGCTTAACGCAGGCTCTCACTGTTTGTTCAGTAGCAGTACTGTCGGAAGACCAGACATGCATGAGCAAATCGGTTGCCGAATAAATTTCGTTGGGGTGGCGCAGCAAAAATTCCAGTAATTGGTATTCCTTGGGAGAGAGTTTAAGCGCTTCGCCCGCTCGTTTTACCTGCTTGGTCTTGGGGTCAAGTTCTAGATCCAGGTAGCCAAGCAGTCCGCTTTCCACAGAGGGGAAACGTCTCAAAAGGGCTCTCAGTCTTGCTGACAGTTCTCGAAAGTCAAAAGGCTTGGTGAGGTAGTCGTCTCCGCCTCTTTCAAAACCTTCTTCTTTTTCTTCGATGCTATTTTTGCCGGTGAGAAAAAGTATCGGTGTCTGGCCGCCTCCGGCTCTGAATTTTCGGCAAACGGTGAAGCCGTCCATCTCCGGCATGGTTACATCGAGAATAATTACGTCGTACTTGGAATAAGCCAGAAGCTCCAGCGCTTGCACTCCGTTGTGGCAGATTTCCACTTGATGATTGTCAAGCCTGAGCCATTCCTGCAGATTCTCGCTTAAGTCGAGGTTATCCTCCACTACCAGTAGTTTTGCCATGATCTGTTTCTTCGGGGGTTGTCAGCGGGAGTGTGAACCAAAAAGTACTTCCTTTTCCGACTTCGGATTGTACACCTATTAGCCCCGCGTGTGCTTCCACAACTCGCTTGCAAATAGCAAGACCTAAGCCCGAACTCCTGATTCCGTTGATTTCAATTTTCTGGGCCTGTTTGTAATGCTCGAAAATATGCTCCTGTTCTTCTTTTGGTATTCCGCAGCCCTGATCCTTGACTTCTATGCGCACTGATGATTCATTAAATTCCGAACGCAGTGCCACAGTCGAACCGGGTTGTGAGAACTTGATGGCGTTGCCTACCAGGTTGACAAGCACCCTCAGGATCAAGCTGACATCTGCTTCCAGAGGCATGTCGTTGATCTCGTAATGCATAGTTATCTCTTTGCTGGCTGCCAGACTTGAAATTTTTTCGTGCACTTCCTTGAAAAGTGAATCGATGGTAGTGAGGGAAGGCGCTAGAACAAGGGCGCCTGACTCTATTTTGTCCACGTCCAGAAGGTCTGATATGACGTCGATAACTTCCGCCAAATTGCGCGTGGCTCTTGCTGCCGCACTCTCGGCGCTTTCCGACTGCTTGCCGTAGGCGCCGGCTTCCAGAAGTTGAAAGTAGCCTTTGACCGAGGCCAGCGGCGTGCGCAGATCGTGCGTGACCATGCGCAAGAACTCGCGCCGAATCTCTTGCACTTTCATTCTTTCGCTGACATCGATGATGGTGCACAGTACGGCTTCTCCCGCTGAGAGGGAGACAATATCCGTGGAGATTTCAACCGGAAGGGGAGTTTTATCTCTCCTGTGTAATGCGGTCTGGATTATTTCACCAGTGGGGCTACCGTTCACAATGGGAAGAGAAAAACGATTTTCGACCAGATCGAAGATGGTGTGTTGGCCAAGTTCCTGTAGATTTTTTCCGACCATCTCTAAAAGCTTGTTGTTCAAGAAAAGAATGTGCCCCTGACTGTCGACCACAGCCAGACCTACCGGCATATGCTCGATGATGGCTCTGATTCTCTGTTCGCTTTCCTGAATCAGTCTTTCGCTTCGTTTGCGCTCGGAGATGTCGTGAGCTACGCAAAACATTGAGTCTTCCTCCGCTCCCCAGTTGAAGGACCAGAGCGTGTCCAGCTCTCCACGAGACTTGGTGACTACTCGCCCTTCAAAAGCTTTGGGTTCTCTTGTTTGCCTCACCATGCGCACGGTATCCACAAAGCTTTTCTGGAAGTCTTCAGTAATGAGATCAATTACCGGCTTGCCCAATAGCTCGCTGCCGGGATAGCCCCAGCATGTTTCAGCGGCTCGGCTGACGGCTGTTATGGTGCCAACATCATTGAAGGAGAGAATAACATCGGTGGCGTACTCTAGCACCACCCGCTCTTTGTGCCTGGTAGCTGAGATGGTCTCTGTCATCTCGTGAAACTTCTTGTCGAGCAGGGCCAGTTCGTCTGAGCCCGTTGACGGAGGTAAAACCGGCTCCTGGCGCTCGAACCGCTCGATGTTGGTGAGAATTCTGCGCAGCCGCTGGGTTACTCCCCGCACAAAGAGAGCCGCTACTGCCAAGGCCAGGAAAATATTGCCCAGGGAGATGGCGATGATGGAGAGCTTTACCGATTCCCTTGATCTGCTGGCGTCTTCCTTTAGTGTCAGTTGCTCTTTTGCTTGTCGGACCACCAACTGTCGCAAAGACGCTTCCAATTTCTCACCCAGCTTCAATAAGTTCCTATCCAGGGTGCTGAATGCCGCGCTCGGGTCTTGAAAGCTGCTCCCTCTCAGTTCAGTCTCTGCTTTTTCCAGCTTGGAAATGGCACTCTGCCGCAACGTTTTCAGGTCCCGGAGCGTCTCCAGGGCCTGCTTGTCGTCGGCATAATGTGTTTCAAGCTTGGTGAGCAAATTGTCGAAATCTCCCAGGCGGTTGAATAATTTGTATCTGTTGTCCGGGCTGGTGCGGCGAATGTAATTGCCCACCAGCTTCTCGATGTCGATAGCAGTGTCGGTGAGGCTGGTGGTAAGCTCGTTTGCCTGGCGCGCCCGTTCCAACTTTTGCGCTTTCTCCTCGGTACTGCTTATCAGACTGAACGAGACCAGAAGCGCACAAAACTCCACCAACAGCACCATCATGAGCCAAACGAGAACGGCAAAAAGCAAGCTGTGCCTGAGCGAGGCTCTTGTTGATGTCGGCCGCGGTACTTGGGTCATATTTGAAGGGGGCTCGCTAAATGCGAGAGCTGATATTAACATCTGAATATACTCGCTTTTACCTGTTTTTTGACATTTATCCCACGTACTTCATGTAGATGGTTTTTGAGTATCTGGCGTTATTGACGTGGTGTTCCGTTTCATGGTCGCTGGTTTCCATCAGTTTGCCTGTCTTTGGATCGGTATGGAGCAATGCCACGTGCCCGTAGTCGGCACCGCGCTGTTGTTTGACGGAAGATGTCCAGTCTCTGAAGCAAATGGAGGCTTCTCTGGGGTCTGTGGTGACTTGCCATTTGGGATCATTGAGGAAGGCATTCTTCATCTCCCAGCCGTTGCCGGTACCCATTTTATTGATGCCCAATTTATTGAGTGCCAGTTGCACCCCTTCAGCGCACCGGCCTGTGGTGCCCATGGCCGCCGCCTGTTCTTCGCCGGCTCGGGCAATTTTGGCTTGCATGCTGTTGCCGTCGGGGCTGACTGTGTAATTGAGCGAATCGCCGTTCTGCATGCCCTGACCGGCCTGCGAGATTGTTTCAAGTTGTCTGGCTGCCCGCATGTAGAGTTTGTTGCCGGCATCGTTCAGGTCTTGCTGAGAAAGTTCAGCGGGCGACTTGCCGAGTTGCAGGGCTAGAGCGGCTTTGCCCATATCCCCACCGGCGGCTTTCAGGTTTTTATCCACCAGGTCGGCTGCTACTTGTTCCTGTAAGGCAGGCGGCATCAGCTCCTTAAGTTCCGCCCCCTCAATTGCTTCGCCCTTGGCCATTTTCTGGAGGGTACCGATGAACTTGGCGGCGAACTCCTTATCGGCGAATTTGGCGGCAAAATCTTTCGGTAATTTGCCGGCTTTGGCCAGTTTGGCGATATGTTTAGCCAGTTGCTCCGGCGTCAAGTTGCTTAGATCTTCAATTTCCAGCCAGTCCAGGAAGTCTTGAGCTTTCAGTCCGTAACGACCGACGGCCATGCCTTTGCCGTCGCCGAGGGAGCGCACGGTCTCATAGGGATTTTCCTTGTTGGGGTTGAACAAACCGGCAATGGCGTTTTTAAGGTGATAAACTTCCTGGCTTTCGCCTTTCAGCATTTCACCTTCCCGTTTGGGGAAGAAAGCGCCCACCTGCTCGGATGTGCGGCTGCCGGAACTGCCGTCTGTGAACTGTTCCTGGTTCTGTACGGAAGCCTGGGTCTGCGGTGAGAAACCCGACAGGCTAGGGTTGGGGGAACTGGCCGCGCTGCTTGTATCGATGGTGGGGGCTGGCTCATTCTTATCGCCGGCGGCGGCTTTGTCGAGCGCGTTCTCCACTTCCATTTGTTTTTCCGGTTGCTTTTCTTGCATCCGTTTTTCAATATATGCCATCAGTGCCGTCAGTGATTCACGCTGGGCCTGGGATAATTCTTTGGCGCCGTCGGCGGTGGCTACTTGAACGATGGTGGTGTCGCTCGCATCCGTGTCCGGATTGACCTCCATCTTAATACTGCCGTTCTCCCCTACGATGAAATTGGGCTTTTCATTGCCGGCTTCGGCGCTGCTTACTACTTTAATGCGGCCGTCGAGCTTGCCTTCGTAGTTTTCCAGGGTCGTTTGTATGTCTTGCCCTATGGCTTTGTCTTCTATTAGTTGCAGCGCCGGAAGATTCTCCTGCGTTCTGTCGGGAGCGTTTGAGCTGGGGGTGAATTGCAATACATTACTATCAGAGAAAGAACTAGGCGGAGCAAAGGAAGTTAAGGGATAAGCGTCGGATATGTTCAGTCCCGGTTGCTCCGGGGCGGCCGAGTTGACGACCCGTGATTCCAGATTGTCGCTGGAGGAACTGTTAGAGATTTCACTAAATCTGGCCATTTGTACTGCTCCTGCATTTGCAACCGAAAAGTAAGGCTTACATCCATTAAGATGTGAAGATTTGAAGTAAACACGAAACCCGGCGTGACCGTTTCGCTCGAGCGGCTGGTGCGGGGGTGGCGCGCTTCCGTTCGACTTCAGGGGTATTTAGATAGTAAGTTCCTCATCGTGACAACTCCATACCCCGGCGCGGGCCGGACTCGAAAGGTGGTTGCTTCGGTTTCAGTTGTCGGGCTTGCTTCCTTGTTTATGGTTTTGAGTTTCCGAGAACCAATCGGGCGGAGAAGCAAAATCTGTGCCGACAATTAGACTTTCGCACTGTTAAGTTAGCCCTTCCTGCTTCTTGCTACCAGGGTGGAAATACCGTGTGATAGCTAGCGCGATGCATGGCCCTGCCGGTTCTTGGCGTCTTGTAATACCTTGAGCTACAAGGCTTCTCGCCAAAGATTGCGATTCGTCAACGAATGTAACTAATGCTAACGGGCTTGCCAACTGGCTTTCGAAGGTTCTGCTCTTTGTCTCGTGGGGCTGTTTCTTCGCCTTAAACTGGTATGGTGTTGTCACGGAAACGTCGCTAGTCTTGAGTCCTAGCCTCCCCCTGGCTGGTGCGATTGCCTCAGTCGGAATGACTTTTTGCGTGTTCATTTCGATTTTGGAAATCCTTTTCTAATTTGCGACCCCTGGCAAATTAGCTCCCTGTTTCCCTCAAGAAGAGAGATGCTTTTATGCCTCATGATGATGTAAGCCTTGGGCGGTTTGAAAGCCCGCTAGTGGAATCTACAAATGCCGGTGCTCTGCCGGTGGCTGAATACCAGACATACTCTCTGCCGGAGCAGATAGCGGGTCTGGAAAAGGCTATTCGCCAGTCCTTTTTTAATGGTGACTTCACCGGCGCGCTCAAGACATTGGCCGGTCTCGTAGAATGCGAAGGATTGGAGCCGTATTATACGCTCATAAAAGCCAAGAGCTATTTGGAGCTGAGACAGTTTGAAGCTGCTTATGATCTCCTGTCGGCCCTGGCTCGCAAAGATCCCTGGTGTGCCGACACCCATTATTTACTTGGTGAACTCAGGCTCTTCGCTAAACAGTATAAGAAAGCGGTTTCATCCTTCTCTTCTTCCTGTCAGCTTAAGGCGCCGGTCACCCTATTCAATACTGCTATTCTTTCCTTTCTCGGACGCGCCATTGCTCTAACCTTCTTAGGGCGGGAAGGCAGCGCCTCCATCGACACCTCCCATGTGGAGCGTTTACGACCGCTCAAGCACGCCATGACCCGTTATTGGTGCGGTGATATTGATGGAGCCGTGGAGGCTTTTGAGAATCTTCCCCTGGGAGTGGGACGGCTTCCACAGGCGCGCTTCTTTAAGGGGCTCTTGTTGCAGGCCCAGGGTTTGCATGCCGAAGCTCTTTCTACCTTCCCGGCGGTACCGGCGGCTAGCTACAATGGTTCTCCCACACTTTTCTTCCGTGCCGTCAGTCATTTTCACATGGCCAATTGGGCTCGCTGTGCATCGGAATGTTCGAGAATTTTGTCGATGCCGGCGCTGGTGGTATCAATTGAGACCTGGCCGGCTACTCAGAGTTTGAGAATTGTCGACATAACAGATGTTCTCAAGCTTCGCGCCGAATGCTATATCGCCATGCAAAATTTTGGAGATGCGCTTGCCGATTATGATCGGCTTGCCAAACTCTGCCCATCGCCCCAGGTCTACATGAAGCGCAGTTCGCTTCTCTATCGCTTCGGCTTTGCTCGTGCGGCTTATGATGATATTGTGCGAGCCGAGCAGGTCACCGGTTGTACGCTGGAGAGCCTCAAGCTCAAGATGCGCTGTCTATTGAAAATGGGCAAGACCAAAAACGCCAGCGATATTGCGCACCGAATTTTGGGTGAGAGTCCCGAGGACGAACAGGCTCGTATGACTCTGGCCGTGCTCGCTCAGTCCGTGCATAATCCGGCTGCCGCAGGAGAGTCTGTGAGCTTGCCCTTCGAGTCGGTAGGCAGTGGTGTGTAGCAGCGACTCTTTACGGAATACGCCAGAAATTGGAGATCAGTGAATGAACTTAATTGCAAATTCTCTTCCCACGGCTGTCGGAGGTTCTGTCTGTTCCGAGGGTGGAGCGGCAGGAACTGCTGGACTGTGTGAAAAGATTGAATCTAGAGTCTTTTCACCATTGAGCCGAAAAGCGCCGCGGCGCTCCATTGAGATGGAAGTTAGTTATCGTCTTAAAGTTATCGCACGCTCGCCGGCTTCGATTGGCCTGTTGAAGGAAACTGGCTTATCCTCTTCTGTTGAGGAGGCGCTCAATAGTATTGAAGTGTTCATAGAGCGCAGCAGGGGCTGACTCTCTCAAGATATAGGTTCAGTCGTGCCAGAGGCGGGCTGCTAGATTGAGCTGGTCTTTCTTCACGCTTGCAACATTATCGTTGTCGACAAATTTGTAGACCATTAGATCGTCGGTGTTGCCATCTGAAAGAGCCGCCGGTAAACATAGATAGACGAAGCGGTCGTTGTCTAATTGTCGCTCTCCCAGGAGCCGAAATCTGTAGGTTTCACCATCAACGGGCGATTTTAGCTCAATGAAAGCAAAGTCAAATTCTTGCCATCGTCTGGTAATTTGAATAGGAGAAGTGACAGGTTTGTCATCTTGGTCCAAAAAGAACGAGCTAGTAATTCTTGCCATGGTTGTAATTTACCTTTCATTTCTGAGCTTTTCAAGCAAAGCGGCTATCTCGCTCCAATCTTTCTGAGAATCTTTTACCTCAATACGATCGTTGCGTAACTCCAGACCCAGAACATTTAGAAGAATACTTTCTGTCATGGGTGAGCAGTCGGACCTTATCTTGCTGGGTCGCTGTAAGTATCTCATTCTTGAAAAATTGAAGTTTCCAACCACCTCAAGTTCTTCGATGAAATTGAGCAGTGACTCACCGGCGTCGGAAGTTTCCGGCGCCCGGTTACACATCGTCGGCAAAATGCCGGTGACTAATTCAAATAGAATAAGTCCAAATGCTTCAATGTCGCTTGGTTCCGGGCCCGGGTTGTAAACCGGTGTGGTAACGCATGCTTCAACGGTCTTTCCTGATTGGAGCCTGAGTGCTCCTCGGTAGCCAGGATCTATCAGAACCGGCCCCCCGGCAGTCAGTAGTATGTTTTCGGGCTTTAAGTCCATATGGTGCCAGCCGACACCGTTCACTTCTGAAAGTGCTTTGGCTAGCTGCTCAACAAGAGCGAGGCTCTCTTGCCAGTTGAGGTGAGTCATGGCTTGTCGCAGGGTTGGACCACTCAGAAATGGCATAGCCAGCCATCTGGTGCCCGCCCGTCTGGAACATTCCAGAACCGGAATAATATGAGGGTGCGAAATTTCGCAAAGGCTTTCTAATTGAGCTAGAAAAACGCTCTCCGGGCAAGCCTCCACGGCCCTTGGTCCGCCCAGGTCACAGGCGTATGCTCCCGTAAGGAAAACCCCTGTCAGAAACGGATTGTCTTGTCCCTGCCCTTTGCACGGACGCTTGATCGCCACAGGATTACCGCTCTTGAGAGAGAGCGCGCTGTAGACTTGTGAGTATTGACCCGTCTTATGGAGTGCCTCTACAAAGTAATCGCCCACCTGCAAGCCGGACAATTGAGCCAGGCACGGATCGCTGGAGCCGAATCTCTCCAGCTCTTCTTCGCCTGCTTGACCGTTGGTCTCAATCATGACAACGTCCTCGTTATGAATTAGTGCATTGAGCGTCTTGCGATTTCCCAGTCTAGCAGCTCCAGCATCTCTCGTTTCTCTGTGTTGTTCATGCTGCGGTTTTTGCCGCCCTGGCTCACATCTATGGCATAGGGTTCGTTGCCGACTATGATCCAGTTTTCGCCGCCGCCGGCATCTCCCGGGTACAGAGGGCTGATTTGGTCGAAGAAGCGGCTCATCTTTTCTCTCATCTTCTCCAGATCGCCTTTGGATGCCGAACCAATCCACTCCAGAAGCGTAGGACCATTGAGTTTTTCCATCCTCACGTTGTAGTTCCCATTTACATCGTAACCATGGCTGACTACTTCCGGTACGTTCCCGCCGGCTCTCCGTAGTGCTTGCAGCATGGTGACTTCATTGGGGTCTACATTGCTGCCTGATTTTGTTACTGTACCGTCGAGATTGTCGTATACAACTCCCTCTCCGCCTGAGTTGAGACGGACGGCTCGGTCGCTTACGAAGTAGGATTCGGGAAGACTGGAATCTCTTCCTGAGAGAATGGCAACCGGTTTGATGGCCGGATTCTCTCTTGCTAGTTCATCGGCCTTGATGGTGGTTCTCAGTCCGTTCTCTTTGAAGAGAACTAAACTGTTGTCCCTATTTATGCCGCTGACAATCCAGTCATCTTCAATCTGACCATTGCTTCTGGGTACTCTGTACATCTGACCAAGCTCGATGTTCTTGCCTGGATTGAAACGCTGCAAGTCGGCAGCGGTCATTTCTTTCTTGGCGTCCGCTGTGATGATGATGTCTCCGTTTTTGTCGCGACCCTGGTACTTCCAGCTCTGTCCGTTATGAATGATGGGGCTGCCTTCCGACAGTCCGAATTGCGCATCCTTGGCTAGAACCGTTTCCACCGGGCGAAGCAAGCCATTTCCCGGGTGGTGATTGAAGGCGTTTTCAGATGGTACGCCATGTATTTTTGCGCGGGGATCATAAATTTTCGCTTCTCCACCAGGTGCGGTAATCTCTACCCAGGCATGGTTTGGTCTTGCATTTGGATTCAAACCGGTTTCCGGCAACTTGCCGTAGTGCCCTCTGATGATTTTTGCATCGAGACCGAATTCGTCTGCAAGCACTTTTAATAGTAGCGATTGTTCGTTGCAAACGCCGCCGCCTTTACCGGCCTTTGCCTGCTCGATGAACTCGCCCAGAAGAATGCGCTTGTTGGCATTTTCAGTGGAGAAGCGCAGGTAGTTTTCGGTTAGCTGCTCTTGAGTCCAGCCTGCGGGGGTCAGGTTCTCACGCACGTGCTTGGAAAGGGCCTGGGATAGTGCTTCCGGATCTCCTTTCAATGGTGCAAACTGCTGTTTAGCATCTTCGACGAATTTGGCCAGCACCGGATCCTGAGTTCTGTCCACCACGATTGCCGGTCTGAGCGGATCGTCAAACTGTCCGTCGGCTCTAAGCCTTGCATTGTGCCCGATATCCTGGAAGCCGTCCTCCAGTTTCTCCGAGATTTCGAACCTTTCAACCAGATCTCTTGACTGTCTCTGGGCTTTGACGCCCATGACGGAATCACTGCCGTTGCCTGTCACCTGGTATTCCATGACGGGTCGCGGGCGAACGGGCTCCAGCTTCGGTTCCGTCTCGCCCCGGAATACTAGCTCATCGGCGTCGTTGCCCAATCTGATGCGGTCTCCTTCTTTGAGCGGAGTTTCGCTGTTTATGCGCCTGCCGTTCACAAAAGTGCCGTTTCTGGAGTTTAGATCAGAGATGGAGTATGTATCTCCATTCTTTCTGATTTTTGCATGTTCGCGGCTCACGGTGCCATCTACGAATGTTAGATCCGAGTCGGGAGCGCGACCGAGGGTGAGTTCTTGCTTGGTAAGTGAGAGAGGTTTGCCTTTGTATTCCAGATTGGCTGGCACAGTCTGCTTGAACTCGAATTCCGTATTCTGACCCAGTCTTACTTTGTCTCCCGGTTTCAGGAGCGCTTCGCCCGTGATTCGCTCACCATTTACAAAGGTTCCGTTTTTGGAGTTGAGGTCTTCAATCTTGACTCCATCAGCAGTGACTTTTAGTTTCGCATGATTGCGGCTGACGTCTTCGGCTCCGAAGACTACGTCCTTAGAGGGGTCTCTTCCCAGAATTAGTTCTGACTTGCCGGCTTCAATTCTTTTGCCGTCCGGAAGTACTAAGTAGTTGTTCGGTTTGGATTCTCCGGTATTGAGGGCCTTTTGCTCTTGCCTGACGGGACTCGCTATTTCCGGTGCCACCACTGGTTTGACCGGTGTTTCGCCCAGGTTGAGCTTTCCGGCTGCCAGCGCTGCCGGGTCTGTATCGTAGCGCCTGGCCAGCGCGTACATGGCTGGACGGTCTGTGAGTTGACCAACAGTTTTGTCCGAGCCGGCTTCCGTGAGGTAGATCCCTTTTCCATGTGGTTCAGAGGCGTATGTCTTGAGCGCCAGGTTGCCCGATCGGTCGTACTCCAGTGAATTGGCTCTGATTCCCGATTCTTTCTCTACCTGGCGCAGCTGACTGTCGTTCAGTTTTCCATTACCAAACTGTGCTTCGATTCTTTCCACCAGCGGCTTATCTACTTTGGCTGCCATGAGTCCAGAGGAAGTTTGCGTGATCTCCCAGTGATCTCGCACGATACCGACTCTATTTGAGGCACCATGAATGGTGTCGACATTGCCTGAGTCGATTGGTTTATCAAGCCCCAGTTTGGCATCACTCAGGATCTGGTCGATTCGTTTCTGGGCGGCGATAGCATCGGCAGGTGACTTTGAGTAGAGTGTAAATGCTTTAGCACCCTGATCTTGTCCGTTCGGGTAGGAGCCGTGCGCCTCCGGGTGACCGATACCATAGAGGGGATCCTGGGTCTTCCAATAGGGAACCAGTTTGGCAAGCTCAGGATCTTTTTGCAGTGCGGGAATCAAAACTTCTTGCAGCTTTGCCAGATCTTGCGGAGAGCTTGAGGTGACATGAACCTTTATGTCAGTTACTTCGCTTGCCGATGAAGGAAAGCGGTTATAGAAGAAACCACCGGCATGCTGTAGCCGGAAGTTTTCACCATTTACGTTGTATTTGCGCAGACCAATTTCTACATCTGCATCAATCTTAACGACCGGTCTGGCCTCCGATAGAATGGCTGTCTCCGGATTCTGCCTGAGAAGTTTGCTCTCTCCATTTTCGCCCGGTGCCTTTATGTTTCCTTCGTCGGAGCCTGCTTTCGATGTGGGTACCTGCAGATCATCGCCGAGTTTGCCGAAAATGCCGCGGCCGGTCTGCAGGATGCCCGTGAAGCCTACCGCCGTGACAGCTGAGGATACACCGGTATCATTGGCTGTTTGCAGGGTGCGCTTGATATTTTCTTCGGTGCTTAAGGCGGGGTCCCATTTTGAGAGACCTTCGATGGTGCCGCTGCCCACGCCGCCCACATAGGCGGAGCTGGCATTAAGACCTTGCTCGGTGGCAACTTTCTGAATGATATTGCGCTTGGCGAGAGCTTCCGTCGATTCTGTCAGGGAGGTGGTAATGACCTTCTCTACCACTTCTTCGTTGCCTGCAGTGGCTACTTTTGAAACCAGTTGCTTGATGGCTTTTTGAGAGACAGTGTCGGAGCCGTCTACGATGGAAGTTTGTATGAGGCGATTCAGTTCCTTCTGAATAACCTGTTCGCTTCCCTCTTGCAAGAGTTTGTTGGAACCGAGTTCTACACTTTCTTGAGCTAATTTGGTGACGATTGTTTCGGTGGCTTCTCTGGAGAGATTGTTGCCCAATTTAAGGGCGCTTGCCGCTTGCGCCGGTCCCAGGGTGTTGAGGAGAGTGTTGAGAGAACCTTTGGAAAAGTCGGTAGTCACCTCTTCGACGCTACCGTAGTTGTCGCCGATTAGAGCCTTGTTGCCCACTACTTTCACGGTGCCGCCCACGGCGGCGGCAGAGAGCACCACCGGGGCGCTGGCGCCGGCAGTGAGAAGCAGGGAGCCGCCGATTATCACTCCGTCTGTTACTTGATTGGCGCGCTCAGCCTTGTCTTGCTGCCATTTCGCGTAAGTTTCGGAAGCATTGTTAAAGAGCGCCTGCTGCTTTTCCAGGGGCAGGTCTTCGAATTTGGCACTGGCAGTTTCACTCGCTTTGAGGAAGGTTTGATTGTTTTGAATGGAAACTTCTTTGACGCCGGAGTCGAAATTACCCAGTAGACCGGATTCACCCTCGCGGCGGTTTTGCGCCAGTTCTTCCACTTGCTCGGCGCGAGTTTTGCCCGTGCCCTGCAGCAAGCTCTGGAAAGAAGCTTGTTCTTCTCTGGGAATTTTGTTCAGTACATCGGTAAGGTTGTCGCTGTACTTTTGGGCGTAGGCGTCGTTGAAAGCGGTGCGGTCTTCTGGTTTGACCTGGCCTAGAATTTCCTTGACGGTGTCGCGTTCGGAAGGCTGAAGTGATTGATCGGTGATGGTGGCGGCACGCAGTTGATTTAGTTCATTGAACTGACCGGTTGTGATAATTTCCTGAGCCAGTTGCTTTTCGGCGGGACTGTCAAAGCGTCCGAAGACGCTGCGCTGAATGGCTTTTTCTTCTTCAGTTTGAGGGTTAGAGTTCAGGAGCGCCGCTTTCTCCTGGGGGCTGAGTTTAGTAAGGGCCTGATAGGCATCCAGGTCTCTATCGGTATGGCTTAGCTTTTCACCGATGTCGACGCGGCCGTTCTTTTCAAAGAGGCTGTCGGCAAGGGGCTTGTAGATGCTGTCGAAGTTGCTATTGCCGTTTTCATCGTAGTAGACTTCGCCGGAGCGGTTGACAGCCATGCGCAGTTCCCGTTCGAGGGTCTGCTTCAGTTGTTTGTCTTCTTCGTTGCTGGGATTCTTGATGCGCTCCAGAGCGGTCGGATCTAACTGGATGAAGTTCTCGATATTCTCGATGGTCTTAGGCAAGCCGGCGTCACTGAGTCCTCCCACCTGTACTTTTTCAAGGGCGGTGAGTTGGGGCTCTTTGCCTGCGGCGGTGTCGCTTAGAAGGCGCTGGGCAATTTTGGTGCTGTCATTGTCTTTGCCCAGGGTTTCCTGCAGGTTGCGGTCGACTTCCTGGCGGTAGTTCTGGTCATCTTTGTACTTGAGGCGCTCGGCCGGGCTCATTGTGAGAATGTCGGCAATAGCGGTGGCTTTATCCTGATTGGAGACACCACCGTCCTTGAGGTCACTGATGCGCTCCGAGGTGGAACGGCCAACTGCTTTAGACTCTTCGTAGGAGCCGGTCTCTATCTTCTTATCGATGATGCCGTTGACGCGGTCAAGTTCTTCCTGCGAAAGATAGGTCTTGAGGTTTTCATTCAGGTCGTTTCTGAAATTCCTGTCGTTCTTGAGGCGGTCGTAGTCTTCCTGCGACAGTTGTCTATCGACAATGTCATAGATTTTAGTTTTGTCGTGACCGGCCCCTATGCCGATGAAGCCGTCGGAGTGGGTGGCAGCTAGATTGGAGATGAGGTTGTTCTCGCCGTAGAGGGCTTTAGCTCTGAGGTCGCCGGCATCTCGGTCTGAGAAGCTGTAGTCGAGAGTCTGGTTGAACTTCTGGTAGGTCTGCATGGCGCTGATATCGGCGGCAGTGGCATCAGCAGGGCAGGTGGGGCAGTTGGCCAGCTCATGACCGCGCCTGAGGGCGGCTCTTTGTTCGTCGCTCAGGGTTTTGACGGCCTGCTCGACGCCGGCTTTATCAGTACCGAAGAGTCCCTGGTGGAATTCCACCAGGGTTCCGGCCTGGGTTTCGCCATGGTTGGCTAGATCTTGGGCCCGCTTCAGTTCATTGCCTGAAAATGCCTGGGGGAGAAGCTCAATATTGCCGCGTTTCTGGAAGATCTCACGGGCTTCGGGGCTACTTCCGAGAGCTTCGGAGAGCATATCTACGTCTTTGGCTTTCACCGCTTCGGCAGCTAGCTGAGCGTTGAGTTCAGGGTTCTTGGCTCTTTCATCGCTGCCCTTGAGGAGAATCTGAATGGCGGTTTTGTCTTCTTCTCTCAGACCGGGCGTTTCAAGAAGCATCTGCTCAAGAGGTTTGCCATTCTTGGTAAGAGACTCCTGGTTTGCGGCTTCAATGTCTTTGCTGTTCATTACCGAAAGCTGCTGGCGCAGTTCGCGTCTGTCGGCATTGAGATGCTTTTCGGTTTCGTTTTCGTTGTAGTCGGCCACTAAACCGGTAATTGGTACTGCTACCGAGACTACGTCGGTGAGGGGCTTAAGATTGTTCTGTCCGTCTTTCTGACTCTGGTCTTCGCTCAGTTTCCTGGTGACATTTTCCAGGCGAGCTAGGTTGCTCTCGGGATTTTCAATTGTGGCTTTGAGGCGGTTGGCGTCGTCTTTCGAGAGGCGACTTTCTATATCCTGACTGAGGTTGGAGTTGGGGTGGTCTTTGTCTTCTGCGTATGACTTTTGCAGGCGCTCCATGGTTTCTTTATCGCGGGGCAGAGCGCTCAAGGTCTGTTCGGCTTTATTGGCGTCGCCGCCGCGGGGATCGATGGCCCATTTGTCTATACGCAGATCTTCACGAAGCTGCCTGGCGGTAGCTTGAATCTGCTCGTCGGATGGGCGTTCGGGTTTTTGAGTATTGGTGGCTTCCGGTTTTGGCTGCGTGTTATTGGCGTTATCGGTTGCCGGCTTTTCTTTGATGGCGGGCTGGCTGTTGTCGGTTACCGGCTTTTCTTTTGTGGCAGCCTGGGTGGTGTCGCCTACCGGTTTTTCCTGCTTGGCTTGTACTTCCGTTGTGTTGTCAGGCTTATCTTTGACGTTAGTTTGTTTGGATTGGTAAATGTTGTCGACGCTGAAGTTGAGCTTTTCCGGCTCGTTCTTGTGGGCATTCTTCTGCTGCTCGAGCTTTTTGGCCTCTTCAGCCTCTTGCTGTTTACGACGGGCTTCTTCCGCCTGGCGTTTTCTCTCAGCTTCTATCTCGGCCTGGATTTTCGCGAGCCGCGCTGCTTCTTCTGCTTTTCTGGCTGCTTCAGCGGCGGCATCACCTTTGTGAGAAACAGCGTCTGTACTTTTGGCCATATCTAAATACCTGCAAGAAAATTGCCGACCTTGGGTCGGTAAAGTGCCTGAGCGGCGGGGGTGAACTCAGATTTTTGTGGTAAGGACGCTTTTGGAAGAGGGGACTGCCATTGGCGATGCCAAGAGGATAACTTTACTTGCGTGACAAATAAATACGAACGGCTCTATGGGCATAGAGTCGTTTGCAGGCGCGGCATTGATTGAATTGAGGCAATTATCTGGCTGTGCCCCTTACAAATTTGTGAGTGTTTGAAACCTTTTTCACCAGAGAGCCGACCTACTGCCAGCAGGTCGGCTCTTTGTTTTTTGGCGGGAAGGAAAACTCGATATGATTTCAGAGTCTAGTAGCCTTTATTTTGTCCACCGGACTTGAACTTGGCGACGACGGTTTCCACTCCGCCGTACCGTTTATCGGAATAGCGAATACCGGCAATGATGTTGGAGAGCGGATCGGTAATATCTTTGTCGTAGCCGGGCAGAGCGTTTTCTTTGAAAGTGGGTGGGATGGTCTGCATCAGCCCCTGTGAAGGTATTCCAGCTTTGGCATTGGAATCCCAGTTGTTTATGGCTTTGGGGTTCCAACTGCTCTCCTTCTCAATGATGGTGTTGACGGCTGAGATGGCCGCTTCAGTCACAGGTTTTCCTGGTCTTGCCAGTTCCAAGGCTTTCACAATCAGACTACGTTTGTCCTGGTCTGTGACAACGGCTGCCCCGCTATCGCTACCGGCGGGATTGCGGGCCGCTGCTTCATTTTCAAAGCGTTTTGTGGCAATCTGATAGAGTTTGTCGCCGGCTTCCGCTGCCTCCAGGGCGCCGGGCGTACTTATGTCGATGGGGCTGACGTTCTCCGCGCTCTTACCGGAAAGCACTGCTGCTGCAACAGCACCGGGCGCTTCGCCGATTTTGCCTTTCATCTTCTCTACCAGATCAAGGGCGATGGTTTCTTGTAATTCTTTGGGGAGGAACTGTTGCAGGGCCTCAGGTGTGACATTGCCGGTTTGCATCTGCTTGACCATATCTTTCATCTGGTTGAAGAATTGAGGGTTCTTCAACTTTTCCGCGAAGTCCTTAGGTAGTTTGCCCTGCTTTACCAGTTCTTCTATTTTGGAGGGATCAGGCGGGTCCCCTAGCCCTGCCATGAAGGCTTCAATCTGTTCGGCTGATAGACCATAGCGGCCCACATGCACAACCCCGTCGGCGGTCTTCCTGATGGTCTCATAAGGGGCTTTCTCATCCGGTTTGAAGAGTCCGGCCACCACTTCCTTGAGCGCCGCTTGTTTGTCGCTTTCATTCAGTTGCCTTGGCACCTGACGGGTGTCGAAGGAACCGACGCCGTCGCTCTGGGTCATAGGCATGTCTACCCCGCCGCTGCCTTTGAAGCGGTTGAGATTGCCGATTTGCTCTCTGGTTTCGGGAGAGTAGTTCTGCTGTGTTTTAGGTGGTTCTACTTTTGTCTCTGTTTCAGTCTGTTGAGACACGACATTGTCTTTGTCCTTCAGTTCGACGGGTTGCGGCGGTTTGCCGTCTTCGCTTGAAGAGAGCCTCTGGCTCAGGTATCTGACCAACTCATCGGCTGCCTCTTTCTGAGCATCCGTGGGATTAAGCTGACCGGCCTTGCGCTCCAGCACTACTTTGATGTTTTTGTCTTTGCTTTTTTCGGGATCAACAGCCATGACGACATCGCCGTTTTCTCCGACTGTAAAATGTGCTCCCTCTGAATTGTTCGGATTATCCTGATTTTGGAGTTCCACACTTATAATCGGTTTGGTTTCCGGCTTCTCATTCTGCTTCTCGACAAGATTTTTATCTCCGGCCTGAGCGACCGTTAGCTGTTCGCCTGAAGTGGCAGCAGGTTGCACTTCGGTCTTGGTCTCCACCGGTTTGGTGTTACTAACTACTTTGTCGTTCGGATTGGTCGAAACTTCCGATTTGCCGGGCTTATCGTTCCCTTTGCCGTCGATCGGGTTGGGCGCATCTTTTTTCGCTTCGGTGTGGTCCACAATTTTGCCTTCCTTAGCCAGGTCCTGGGGCGGCTTTTTGGCATCGAGACTGTCTTTCTTAACTGGTGTTGCTTTCTTGCCTTCGTCGATGGTCAGATCCGGTGCGCCGGCTTTTTCTTTGGGCGCGAATGCTGCTTTATACTCCTTGCCGGGAGGACTGGATAGATGATTGCTGGCTTCCGACTGCAATGGTTTTTCTTCTACTTTGGCGACCGGCGCGGGTGCATCGGCTACTTTTTGCACCGGTGCATCTGCTTTTCCATTACTCTTGGCGGTGGACATATTTTTATTTCCTGTTTGGCGACTGGCTTTTGAAATGCTAAATAGATGGGGGTTCTGACGGATTTAATTATTCAAGCTTGTCTGTGACAAAAACATACTGATGGGCGCGGGAAATACGTGTTTGCGGCTTGTCTACAGAGGTTTGTTCAGGATGACCTGGCTTTTGCTGTGAAGCCAACCATACAAAAAGGAAAGGCGGTCCACGACCGCCCTGCCTCTACCCCCGAGAAAAGCTAGTTGATGATTAGAGAATCATCTGAAAATTTTAGTTGGCTCAAGCATTGGTCACTTTTGTTTCCCTGAGAATGCCGTCACGATCCGGAGCGTACTGAATGGTGCGTCGCTTGCCGTCCGGATACAAGACAGCCATGGCTTGACTGGACTGCGTCCACTGCTCCCGGGCTCCGCCCCTGTAGGCATGTCTGTAGCTGCCGTCCGGCTTTTGCTCATATGTCTGGGGCACGGGATAAACCTTCACCATTCTGAAGGTTCCATCTTCACTCATTTGCACTTCTCCGCGGAAGGAGTCGGCGGTGATAGGAGTGCCGTGACGCCCATAGGCTTTCCAGGTATGACCTTTGCCAGGCTCGGAAGCGGTGCGCTCCAGTCTCGAACCGTCGGGATTGACTACGGCAATTATTTCGCCCTGGTCATTTCTCAGAACTACTCTGGAACTGCCATCCGGATAGCAGACCTTCTGAGTTCTCTTTTCCAGAGCCTCTCTGGCGTCTTCCCTCGGCCTTTTGTCCAGGGTTTCAGGCTTCATTGTTTGTTCGGCGCGACCCCAGCCCACGTTTTTCATTTCCCCCGGCTGGCTTGGGTCATAAGGAAGGGTTTTGAATTCGCCGCCTTGATTAGGATTCCACGGTAAGGTGCGATACTCGCCGCCCTTGTTGTGTTGCCGCGGATCCCAGGGCTCGTAGCGCCGCTCGTCTTTGTTCCAGATTTCATACTTAGGAGTAGAGCAAAAGTCTTTCTGCCCTTCATAGTAGTTAGGTGCGCAGAAGGCCTTGTAGGGACCCTCACCGATTGTGCAGGCATGGGCCGCCTTGATGGCTCTCTGGGCTGCTCTTTCCGCTGCATCTGCAGCACAGTCTGCCTCGCGAGCGGCCTGTCTTGCTTCTCTAGCGCTTCTTATAGCGTGTTGCGCGGCTCTTTCGGCGCCAAAGCAGCCGTCATCGCCTTGTCTGTTTCCGCGCATGTCTTGCCCTGGTGGGCAGGGCTTGTCACCCGGTACCATGTCCACCGGCGGCAGGTGTTTCTTGTCGCAGGCAGAGTCGTTGCCTTTCCGGCAGTTATCTGCGTCTTTGACAGCCGTTCCGGCGGAACTTTGTCTGTCGTATTGCATTCTCTCCATGCCGGTCAGATCAGCCCCTGATTTCGGAGCCCTTTCATTCCAGATGGAGTTGTAAATGGCATCAATGTCTTGTTTTGTGGCTGTGCCCTGATCAACCGCTTGCCAGCTTGCTCTGTTATCAGCATTTTTATCGGAGGTGCGACTCATTTCATTAGACTCCCAAATCTAATTGTCTTTAGTAGATAAGCTGGGGTGCTTGCTCAAGGCTTTGTGCGGGGTGGCTCAGCCCTTTGAACATTTACAGAGTAAGGCTGTCAGCGTGACAACTCCATACGCAAAAATGAATTTCTCTCTCTCTTTTTCACGACGTTGCAGCTTTAGCTTTCCAGGCTGCTACGATTTCCTAATAGAATTTGAGGCTTTACCCGGTTTGTATAGACTTGCCTTTGCTTATTCAGTAGTGATTGCTTTATTTCTTGTGGGTCCGGTGCAAGCGCTTTCGGAGAAAGATGTGCATGACCTTGAGAAGTCGGCGGCTAAGCATATGGGTAAGACAAGATATGACCTGGCTTTGGCCGATTATTCCAGGCTGGTTCAAGAGTCGCCTGACAACGTGTTTTATCTGGAGCGGCGAGCGCAGGTTCTGGAGTTTCTCGATCGAGTGCCGGAGGCTCTTAAAGATATAGACAGGGCTCTCCTGCTTGAGCCCGGCTATGCTCCCGCCATAGCACTTAAGGCTGGAATTACTTATGATAAGGGAGATTTCAGCGGCGCTATGTTGATGCTCAGCCGCGCTCTCAAACATCAGCCGAAGAGCAATTCTATTCTGCGAAAAATGGCTGACATCTGCGCGGAGCAGGGTGCATATAAAGATGCGGTGAAGTATTACAGTCTGGTTATTGCGCAAGAACCGGAGGTTAAGTCGTTGCGGCGTAAGCGCGCTACCGCCTATTCTCTTCTCAAGCAGTATGACCGGGCCATAGAAGACTACACTCATTTGATTAATCGCAGTAAGCGTGAGCTGGGTCTCTATGAACTGAGAGCAAATTGCTATTTGCGGCAGGGTAATTTGCCCGCCGCATTATCTGATATCTCCTATTGCGTCAATGCCAGACCTCGCTATGATGCATACTTACTGCTTCGCAGCGAGCTTCTAGAGAAGATGCACAGGTATCCGGAGGCCATTGCCGATTGTTCCCGAGTCATTGAAGTAGAACCCTCTCATGTAGATGCGCTTGTGCGTCGGGGGCTTCTGTATAGCGCCAGCAAAGATACGAAGCGGGCCCTGGCCGATTTCGACCGGGCCATTGCAATTGAGCCGGAAAAGACAAACCGAGCCTACAAAGAGAAAGCAGCTTTGTTGCAGAAATTGAACGCTAGCACCGCTCGCAAACCATAAGTTTGTCACCGTGTAGACTCTTAATCTGCGCCTCCCCTGTCTAGACTTGCTTATGCTCCCTATATCTGAGAAGAGTCAGGTATTTCCTTCAATAATGAAATAGAGATCGCGAGCAACCAGGATCAGTCGTCCTTTAACTTAGCTTTGTTTGACTACACATTTGCTGTGTTGTGGTCTAATCCAGGCTGTCTTGGGCTTGAAATTTTAGTTTGAAGGGAAGTAACTGTCCTGAATTTTGAATTTGAGGAATTGTCCATGAAACTGCAATTGGATGTTTACTTTGTGACGCCCTTCGTGAATGGTGATGCCGGTAGTGGTAATCCCGCAGCGGTGTGCATCG
Organism: Candidatus Melainabacteria bacterium; assembly: GCA_016212515.1. GTDB lineage: Bacteria > Cyanobacteriota > Vampirovibrionia > Obscuribacterales > Obscuribacteraceae > Obscuribacter. The sequence goes on along the minus strand of JACRFZ010000081.1, from coordinate 5,801 downwards.
TCAATGGTCCTATAGCGGAAGCGACCATGAGCTATATCGCAGAGACCTTGAATCAACCCGAAACCGTGTTTGCTCGCAAGCGCTCCGAGGGAACCTGGGAACTGCGCTGGTATACTCCTGCCGGTGATGCCATTGCTCCTGGTGGTAACGGCACTGTAGCAGCGAGCTATGTGCTTCTTAATGCCATCGAGAAAGATCTGCCGAAGGTTACCCTTTTGAGCGAACATCGTCAGCTTGATTCCTGGGCTGAACGCTCCGAGGATGGTTTGATAAGTGTCGCCTTACCGTCGGTGCCGGCCCGGCAAGTGATTCCCGCATACCGCTATGTGCTGTCCGAGGCGTTTTCCGGCTACGAACCGCAGAGTTATCTGGCCGGTCAGGAAGATTTGATCATGGTCTTTGACAGTGAGGAGCAGGTGCGCTCTCTTGTGCCAAACTTTAGCCTACTCGTGAACACTGATTACGTAGCCTATATCGTCACCGCCAAGGGGGAGCGGGAAGGTTTTGTTTACCGAACCTTCCTCACTTCCCATGGTCGTAAACGTTGGGAGTGTCCGGGCAGTGCCCGCGCCCTTATGAACCTGGTGCCTTACTGGGCACCTCTATTGGGCGGCAAACAATTGATTCTCGCTCAGCAACTCTCCAAGCGCGGTGGTGAAGCACAGTGTCGCCTGGCTGATTGCGGTGATGGAGACTGTGTGATCATCAAGACAAAATGCGAACTCGTGGGCGGTCCGTCTCGTTTCGTGTTCGATGCCATGGGCGGAGAATCGGATGATCCCGATTGTTCTCTCAATCATAGCCCGCTTATCTGGTGTTAGTAAATTCTGAGGTTCATTATGGAAACCGCAAATTTTGATTGTGTCCTGGTCTGCCCCCTGGTAGGCGTCAAAGAAGAAGACCTGAGCCGCGATATAGAGGAGGTGGCAAGAAACATTCGTGAGATGCTCAAGCCTGATATTCTCAGGTTTGAGTACTTTGCCGCCGGTAGTTATTGCCTTGATGAGCAGGGACGAATTTATAACGGCTGGTTCGAGGTGGTTGCGAGCGGCGAGCGTTTTCCCATCGCCGTGCTGGAAGCTGAGCAGTGCCGGTCTGAAGACTTCAATCTCTGTGTTCGACCGGATTGGTTTGATGGCTCCATTCGCTGGATCGGACCGGGTCATAAGATGGAGTTTCAAAGCCAGCTTCTCGCCTGGTGTGACCGTCAGTTTGAGACCCGGCGCAGTTTGCAGACTCTAGCTGTGGAGTCGCCGGCAAGTGCTTCCCCTGATGCCGCTGAGGCTGAGCCATTGGCTGCCTGAGCGGCGTTCAATTTGTTCCGCTCCATTCCTTTCCTTTTCGCGTGAAAAATTTAGGAGGATATTATGGCTCGTTGTTTCACGGTTGTTGGACAAAATGTTAGCGCCGGAATCAGAAAGAACAGCGACTCGAACATGCTTTATTTGGGTTGCGGGACGCCCGTTGTAGTGCAGTCTAGCTTCTATTTTTCGCAGCCCTCTTTGATTGAGCGTGCCGGCATGATCGAACAGAAGCAGGGCTTCAGCCCCTTTGTGTTGCCGGAAGAGGCAGCCGATTGCAATGACCTGCTGGTGCTTTGGACTCCTGATCCAAACTTCAACTTTGGCTTTCGCGTAGAGAATGCTACGGCTAAGTCTGCTGATCGCTCAATTTTAGTGCGGCTAAGCGAGTTTTCCACTGTCATCGCTTCTCGCAGGGCCGGTCTGGGGCGTATTAGCTGGCAACTTCGTTCCGTTAATGGAATGCCTGTAGTTAGCCGCTGCTGAAGGTTGCTGCTTTTCTCTAACCATCTTTCTTGCTGAAGGAGCGGAACGCTCCGCTTCTTCAGCGCAGTTTTTCATTGTTCCTTGTTCTTACTGAATATAAGCATATGATTCAATCTGAACCTTCGACAGATTCTCTGCTCCTCATTATCGATATGCAGGAGGGTTTCCCCACCGCCGGAGAGACTTTGACAATTGCTACTTTGCTGGAGGAACTACAGTTTGCTGCGGCTTACCAGGAGACTGTAGTGTCTCTCACCTATCAGGGTTTCGGCAAACTTGTTCCGGCCCTGGAAAACTCGTTTTCTCACTATGGCAGTCGGCTGAAGCTCTATTCTGTGGAGAAAGTAGGCACCGATAGCGGTGCCTCTCAGGTTCTGGAGTTGCTTGAAGCCGAGAATTTGGCTCCCACGCGCATTCGTGTCTGCGGCGTCAATATCAATTTCTGTGTAAGAGAAACGGTGGAGAATCTTGCGGCTGCGCTTCCCGCCACCACTCTGGAGGTAATTGCCTGTGGATGTTACTGCGAGCGCGGTCGTGATTTTTCCAGTTTCCCCCACCTTGATAATGTTGTAGTCGTAGGAGGTGAGAAGTTTGGCTATTTGCAAGGTGGGCGAAAACCAGACGGTCAGGATGGTAAGCATTCGCCTTCTCGACATCGCGACGGTGGCGATAAACCCAGCCTTCTGGAGATTATGACTACTCTCTTGCTCGGGTTGCTGCTCGCCATTGCTACTAAGAACCCCTTTCTATTTCGCCTATTTGTGAAGGATAGCGGTCATGAAGCTTCTCCCCCTGTGACTGGAGTGAGGCAGTTTCCCACCAGGCAAAACAAAAGGTAGATTGGAAACGGTTAAGTGACTGGCAGCTTAGCGTCTCCGCATCTTTCACTATGTGGGGGCGCTAGGTCTGCTAGCCCGAACTTGCTTGTTTTAGCGGTTAGCAGCCTGCTCTTGAGCTCCGATGAGATTGTCAGAGCTTAATGCTCAAGGTCTAGTTTCGTACGCTTTTGTCACCAAGACGCTGCTACTATTTTCTTCATGAAAGCAAGTAATTAGCTGCCTTTCATTCGCTTTTCCCGTGTGGATTTTGGGGTGTAGAGATGGTGCCTTTGGTACCATCTCTACTTATTGAGCCGGTTTATCAGACTGACGATTAGCCGGTTCAGCTCATCTGCCACGTCGCCAACCAGAAGAGGAGTTCGCATATCAAAGTGCGGGCTCTTCTTTTTTGTCAACCATACCCCTTAGAATTATGACTCAGACTGATTCAACTAAAGTCGGAGCCGGTATTGCGGCGCCTCTGGCAGTTTTCCGTTTGGCAAAGGTTTCAGATGTTTCACAGCTTGTCGCGCTGGAGAAGCAGATCTTTGGAAGTGATGCCTGGCGTGCTTCCAGCATCAGACGTTTGGTTACGCGACCCGAAGCCGAATACACTGTTGCTGTTTTGGATTCCGGTGAAATTGTCGGCTTCAGCTTGTTCTTGCTGGAAGGCGAGACTTGCTTCCATATAGGTAATCTGGGCGTTGTCGAAGAGCAGCGCAAAAGGGGGCTGGGCAGGCTGCTCATGGAGCGGATGCTGGAGCGTTCCCGGCAACTTGGTGCCAGTCGAGTTTATCTGGAAGTAGCGTCGCATAATCATGCAGCGAGAGCTTTCTATACAAAGCTCGGATTCACTGAAACCGGTCTCAGCCCTGCCTACTATCAAGATGGCAGCGACGCAGTCATTATGGACTACCCGGGCTAAATCGTGAATGGGAATGGAATCTGATGGGTATACATATCTGCCCATCAGATTCTATTGAGAGGGCAATTACTTTTTTGCGAGCAGAGAGTAGACCGGTCGACTATTATTTGTTTCAAAAAAATAGTGAGCAGCAGAGCCGTCTACGCGAGGTAGAGACTGCCGGCTGACTCACTTAATTACTTATGTCATCTTGTGGCTTTTGATCAGATTGAGGAAATCTAGAGGAAAAGCGACTGTCACCACTTCCGGTCTAACGAGAGGCGAAAGAGTACTTTATCTTTGCTGTCCTCCCTGATTATCGCTACCGGGTGGCTGATTTAGCACCGCTGGAATTGGGCAACCCTGCGGAATTCTGGTGGTCAGTACCTGGGAGGCCAGTACTGCGATGGGGCAGGTTACCGGTGGCGGATTATAGACATTGGTTTCGCTCCAGCCAAATGAGAGAGTCAAAGAAAGTGACGTCACATTGGTGCGCGAGTCGCCGCTGGATTGCGGCAGTACGTTATAGACCGTGGCACTGTTTGTGTTGTTGTTGAGGTTGGCGCTGTAAGGGCTGCTTGTGGCTGACGACGCTGCCACCTGTGCTGCGGCAGGCCTTGCAAGACCTGCTGTTAAGGCCAGGACTGCTCCCAGGCTGGAGTACATCAGAAGCTGGCTTGCCCGGCTGAAAAAGTTCTTCTTCTTCTCATGCATTTTGGTTTATCTCTGGTTGAATGGACTCAGTGGGAAAAAATAGAACCAGTTGTAGCCTTGCTCATAGTTGCAAAGACCCTGGTCTCGGCATACCAGATAGAATGTCTGGCAGCCGGCGTTGTTTGTGCAGAATACTCTCGCCTGATAAAGAGAGGTGCTTCCCTGACTGGACACGGTGGTGCGCTGAATTTGCACCACTTCTCCATTTCTGGAGGTTGTGGTCTCCGTCTGCACATAGGTTTGTCCGTCTTCAGTGACGATTACATTTGACCTTGTGGTGGCGCTGGTCGGCAGTTCCGACAAGATTGTGGAAGGCTGCCTCACAGAAGCAGAAGAAGGATCAGCCGAGGCCTTCTGGATTGGAAGGTTGACTAGAGCCAGCGCCAGCAGGAAGCAGGAACTAATTGATAAGACTAACTTTTGCACGGCTTATCTTCCTATTAAGTAGTTGGTGTTTGTGTTGGAGTTGATGATGGTCGGGTTTGCCTCTGCGTTTGAAATATTTAGACCACCGCCCGGAGGCAAGATCAAATTGAGGTTCTGCTGCAGGGCCCAGTTGTTGTTGCCCAACTGAAGCAAGCCCTGGCTACCTGGAACGGTCGGAATGACGTAGTTGCCTGGTATTAAACCTGATCCTTGATACTGTGCGGCCACATTGCCCACACCAAATTGACCAAGGCATTGATTCTGGTAGAGCGGGATGACTCCGCCTGAGAAGATGGAGTTTTGGATTTGGTTGGCAATGTTGCTCGCACCAAACTGGTTACTGCACTGAATTTGCTGTGCCTCAGCGGTCAGCGTGTTCAATAGGAGCCCGCAAGCCGTCAGAGCCAATGCCGAGAAAAAGCTAAAAAAGGGTTTGAATGTTTTGATCATGATCTCTTCTGTTTGTTCAGTAAATGGTAGGAGTGATTGAGAATGCCGGGAATGGCATTCTCAGTTCCGTCGGGGTTTTGTTACCGACGGATGCGCCTAAACACTAAGGGTCTTCAACTAGGAGCCTCAGGCGAGAACCTTGGAATTTAGCGATTTTGGATGAAGTTCTGGGACTGACCGAGTTGGTTGCCAGTTCCATTCTGGATGCCGGTCTGGATCTGGGTAGGGTCGAAGTGACCGCGCTGGAAGAGATTTTGTTGTTGCAGGGCAGAATTGTTGCGACCGAGCTGGAGCAGGTCCTGGGTTTGAATGCCGAGGTTGCTGTTGCCGATCTGGGTCAAGCCTTGCAGTTGATTGCCGAGGTTACCGGAGCCGTGCTGCTGAAGCCACTGGTCTTGGGAGCCGATATTGCGGTTACCGGTTTGATTCAGTCCTTGCAATTGATTACCGATATTGTGTCCGCCTGATTGCTGGAGCCACTGCTCTTGCAGTCCGAGGTTGTGGTTGCCGTGCTGCCGGAGAATTTCGGTTTGATTGCCCAGATTTAGACCATTCTGGTTAAGCCACTGGGTACCGTTACCGATGTTCACACCGCCAGATTGAATGGCATTCTGAATCTGCGTACCACCCGGCACAAAGGGTGCTTGTTGGGCGGAGGCAGAGGATGCACCGATTACACCTGCGGTTAGAACCAGGGAAAGT
>JACRFZ010000078.1 GCA_016212515.1 Candidatus Melainabacteria bacterium | reverse complement strand
GTAAGCGCCAGTACGGCGCCATGGTGGAAGATGAGATGGTTAAGTCGGCTGTCCGCCTTATCCTGGGCTGTATTCGCGATGTTGATGTTTGCGGACGGGCGGAAGGCTCGGATATCGCCGTTATTTTTCCGGAGACTTACTCTTCCAAAGCCATGGTGGTAGCGGAAAGAGTCAGGGACAAACTGCGCTCGGAGAGCATCAATAACGATCTCAGGCATCTGAGGGTAACAGCCAGTATCGGTGTGGTTTCCTTCCCCACCCACGCTCGAGACGAGCACGATTTATTGCAGAAAGCCATTCAATTCGCCGGCCATGCCAGAGAGGAAGGCGGCGACATGGTCTTCAACGGTTAGCCCCTGGAAGTTACTCCAGGTCCTTCATGGTTTTTTCTTCCGCCGAGTTCTTGGCGGGAGTCTCCGGTCTTTCCAGAGTTCCAGGCATGGGAGAGGGCAAGGGCTGAGCACTGTTGTTCTCGCTGCTGGTCTCCGCCACAGGTTCCTTCTCGGCTTCCTTGACCACTTTTTTCTCTTTCAGCCCGATTGGATAGCTGTTGTAGAGCTTGCCGTCGAAATAAACTTTGAACTGTGACTTGCCGTCGGCTTTGACCGACTCACCACCGGTAATATCAATCGCCTTCCCTTCTCTGGCACCGAGGGGCGGCACATATTCGTCCACCACGCGAGTTTCCTTGCTCCAGAGCACCTGCCCGTCCAGATTGACTATTTCTACTTTCATACCAAGAGCGTTGATAGGATCGTCGGTGGGATTCCAGACCTGACCGGACAATCTAGGCATACCGCCGACAAAGTCTATTTTCACGGCTTTCATAGTGACGGTGGGAACACTATTGGAAGGGTCCATAGACTTTGCTTGTTGCAGGTAGGCATAGCCGGTTTCCTGCTCGCCTTTATCGAGAAGCTCTTTGCCGCGCTTGGTAAGTAGCAAAGCCAGTTTGTGCCTGACGGCATCGTCACGGGTGGAAAGCTTGGAAGCTTTGCGCATTTGATCGATAGCCAGTTCCAATTGGCCGGTACGCTCGTAGATGTCGGCAGCCATTTCATAATTTCTGGGATTATCGGCAATGGCATTCAATTTTGAGAGATAGACCAGCGCTTCCGTATCCTTCTTATCGGCAGCCAATTTCTCCGACAAGCGCTGATAAATAGTTGCCAACCTGGCATCGGCCTCGGTGTAGCGGGAACCTTCTTTCAGATCCTTCACTTCCTCCCAGAGCCGCAAGGAGGCTTCCAGGTGACCGCTTCTCAATTCTTCGTCGCCCCAGAGAGCAGCAAGATCAGCCAGCTCCGCCCGTTTTCCAGGAACATTGCGCTGGGAAAGCGGGCGTAAAAGTTCCACAGCCCGATCGTATTGCCCATGCAGTCGGTAATAGTTAGCCAGTTGCGAAGCCAGATCGGGATCTTCGGCTATGCCTTTACCCAATTCCTTGGCTTTGCCGATGCATTCCCAGGCTTTGTCCACCTGATCCACCCCTATATAGGCTCTGGCCAGAGCCAGTTGCACTCGGGGATTTTGATTGCCGCCCTCGGCCTTGGAAAGTGTGGCTACGGCAAAAGCAAACTGGCCGTTCTCCAACTCTTTTAGCCCCTTGGAAAGCAGTCGGTCGGACTCGGGCGACTTGGTGAGGAAAAAGAAAGTAGCACCGGCGGATAAGGTCAATATGACAAGGGCGGTAACTACTCCGGCGGCCTGAGGGGCGCCGCTCTTAAGCATGTTCTTCATGCCTTCCGAGCGCCTCTTGTGCTTGGGCTCGTCGTCGAATTCCCAGGTGGCACCGGTTCTTCGTATGTCGTGGTGTTGTTTGCGCCGGCCGGAGGTGGCCTGGGAAGAATGAGAAGCGGCCCCCTCATCATGCCCGGAGGCATGAGAGCGAGCCGCTTTCACTTGGTTCTCGTCGAACTGGGGTTGCCCCAGGGAAGAAGCATCAAAAGACTCTTCTTCGGGCAACTCTTCCGGTGCGTAGAAATCCTTGCCGCATGAGACACATTGCTCATAATGAGACGGATGGGATGTGCCACAGGTCGGACAACGCATGATCTTTGATCTTTCCTTTAACAGCATAGGCTCCTCAAGGATAGATCATACACCTTACTTGATTTCTACTTTGGCGCCGGTGGCTTCCAGTTTCTTCTTCATTTCTTCCGCTTCTTCCTTCTTCACTTTTTCTTTCAGCGGTTTGGGAGCGGAATCAACCAGGTCTTTGGCTTCTTTCAAGCCCAGGCCGGTTACTTCACGGACAACTTTGAGAACTTCGATTTTCTTGTCGCCGACAGCGGTCAGCACAACGTCGAACTCGGTCTTCTCTTCAACAGCAGCGGCAGCGCCGGGAGCAGCTACCATAGCCATGGCCATGGGGGCAGCAGCGGTGACGCCGAATTTGTCTTCCATTTTTTTCTTGAGGTCAGCAGCCTCGAGAAGGGTGAGGGAACCGATTACGTCGAGAAGCTCGTCGACGGAAATTTTAGTAGCCATTTTTAGATTATTCTCCTTTTGCGACTGCGACATATGCGCCTGCAGTCATCTCACTAAGCGTTGTTGTTTTTCTTTGCGACTTCTTCGGTCAAGAGGGCAATGTCTCTGATCAGACCCTCGAATATACCGGCAATACCTCTGGCGCCGGAATCGAGACCACCCATAATGGAGGCGAGCAGTTGCTCTTTGGAGGGAAGATCGGCGAGGCCTTTAACTTCCTCGCTGGTCAGGCATCTGCCTTCCAGCACGCCGCCTTTGACAGCACCCTTCTTGAGGCTTTTGATGGCCTCAACAACGGCTTTGGCAGGGGCGGCAGGATCTTCATATCCAACCACTACGGTTGTCGGTCCTTTTGCAAGCTGTTCGATGGATTCAAACTCAGTGTTTTTGCTGGCAATTTTTACCAGGGTATTCTTCGTTACTTTGACTTTAGCCTGCGCTTTGTCCATGGAACGACGAAAATGAGTTAGTTCCGCCACCGTATAGCCGCTGAGATCAGCTACGATAGCCACTTTGCCGTTAACAAAGAATTGGTCAAGATCGGAGATGACTCCGGCCTTGTGTTCTTTTGTTGGCATTGGGCCTCCTTAGATGGTTATCTCAAGTGCTTACGTAAGAACGCTCTTGGATGGTTCCACCGAAAAAAAATTCCCGGTGCTGTTTCCAGTAAAGGAACCAATCCGCCGGGATCACAAAGCGAGTTATTCGCTAACGACTGAGTCGATTTTGTGACCTCTAGCTGGCGGCTTTTCAGCCATTAAACTCAAATGAGTGCCGAACTGTCTGCGGTCTTAGTTATATAGAAAGGCAATGTCTGAAACTCAGGCATTGCTTTATATACAAGGGCACATTGTACAACCCCTGGCACTTCCGTCAATGGCTGGCAAGCTGATATAAAGGACGTGTAACGGTCATTTAGATGAGTTTTATCACATGGAAATCTTTGAGAAGCATGTCTTTGTGTGCACGAGCGGCAAGACCTGCTCCCTGGAAGGCGGAGAGGAGATCTGCTCCCTTTTGCGCAAAGAAGTGGTCGAAAGCGGTCTGAAAGGCAAGGTGCGCATCAACAAAGCCGGATGTTTCGACCAGTGCGGCCATGGGCCGCTGGTGGTGGTTTACCCCGAGCAGGTCTGGTATGCCCGGGTGAAGCCGGAGGATGTCAAAGAGATCGTTCAGGCCCACCTTATAGATGGTAAGCCGGTGGAGCGACTTCTCTATGACGGCTCCGGACGCATTAAGCAGGACTGAAAAAAAGTGCCGGTGGGAGGCGCCCTCAAGACAGTTTGTCAAATAGAGGCAGCTAGCCAACCACCAGCTAATTTCTAAATTACCCTCGGATTAGACGGTTAAACCGCGGCCGGGGAAATTTTATCCCGGGTTTTTGGCAGGTTTAGCCGGAGCGGCCGGAGCCTTAGCGGCGTCTTTGGCAGGTTTTTTCACTGCATCCTTAGCGGGCTCCTTTGCCTTCTCAGGAGTGCTCTTTTCTGCGGCTTTCTCCGGAGCTTTTTCGGGAGCTTTGGCACCCTTATCCTCGGCGGTGTCAGCTTTGCCTTTCTCCCCGTCTGCCCCGGTAGCAGCACCGGTCTCGGAACCTGTACCTGTAACTGTACCTGTACCTGTACCTGCGCTTGTACCAGTACCAGTACCAGTTTCGCTGCCGCTTGCCGCTCCAGTTTCAGAACCGGTGCCGGTACCTGTGCCTGTATCAGTACCGGTCTTGGTCATGGAAGCGTGGGGGTCGTTTTTCTTCGCTTCCTCGATGGCGGAAGCCGATATGGAGCCGTCGTCGGCCACCAGGCGGGAATCTATTTTTACTGCCGCCAGTTTATTGCTGAAGGAATGGGCCTCGTCGAATACCGGTGGAATCACCAGTTGTCCGGTGACATCGATGAAGCCCCGGCGGGCGTTGGCCACACCCACCACGGCCAGACCTTCCGAGAAATCTTCCGCATAGGTGAAGCGACGCTTTATGACTGTTTTGCCGGCCTTGTTCATGAAGCCGTACTTGCCCTTCTTGAGGCTCAAGCCCAAACCGTCATGGAAGAAGGAACGGGAGTTGAGAGGATCACTCATGGATATGGTGCCGATATCGCCGATGATCACAAAGTCGGCGCCGAAATAGCCTTCAGCGACGCGATCCCGGAAAGGACGCACCTGGTCGAACTTGAGTTCGGTGATTTGTTTGCCGTCTTTGTCTATGAAGCCCCACTTGCCAAGCTGTGACACTGCCGCGAAACCTTCCGAATAAGGTTCTACGTTCTCGTATTTGGCTTCAATCTTGGGCTCGCCGGTAAGGTCTATATAGCCCCATTTTCCGCCTTCCCGATAGGGACAGTAGATGATGTCCACTGGTTCAAGAGGGGTAGAAGCTTCCCCGCAATCGCCCAACTGTTCAAACTTGGCCGGAACTACCATATTACCGGTCTTATCAATCAAGCCCCACTTGCCGTTGAAAACTTTGACGGCGGCATAGCCCTTGCTAAAGGAATGGACATCTTCGTAGGCTCGTTCAATGACAAACTTACCGGTGGGGTCGATGAAGCCCCAGCGAGCCGAAAGATCCGCTGCAGCCAGACCTTCCGAATAGGAAAAGACCCGGCGGAATTGCGGCTTGATGACGAATTTGCCGGAATGATCGATAAAGCCCCATTTGGGACCAAGCTCCGGCAAGGCCTGAACCGAGGATTCTTCCTTTTTGGGAGCACAACCGGCCAGAACTGAAACTAGTAAAACTGCCAGAAGAGGCTTGAAGACCGAGGGTTTGAGAAAACCAGACAAACCCGGAACCGAACTCATACGCTTCAATTTTTGCGACATATTGCCAAATTCAACTTCCCTAACTACCAACTTAAATAATAAGCTTTAGAGCGCAGGTTGTCCAAGGTCATTACATCTTGTGGTTGCCAGGACGACTAAAGGGTTGCGCATATGCTATGCATATTCACTGCCAGTTTCATCACACATTTGCAAGGACCACCATGTCTGACTATCTTTTGGAAGTGGGAGTAGAGGAATTGCCGGCCGGCTTTGTGCCCGAGGCTCTTGATAGATTGTGTCAACTCCTGAAAGCCGAGCTTGAAGCAAATTCCATCGAGTTCTCCGAAATTGCCTCCTATGCCACCCCCAGACGTCTTGCTGCGCTTGTAAAAAATATAAGCAAAATGCAGAAAACTACCGAGAAGACGGTCAAAGGTCCCCCTGTCAAATCCAGTTTTGACGAAAACGGCAAACCTCTCGGTGCAGCCCTGGGCTTTGCCCAGAAGAACGGTCTCACCGTGGAGGAATTGACCAGGGAAGAACTGGCCGGAGTCACCTATCTCTTCGCCCGGGTGGTTACTCCCGGCAAACCTACAAAAGATGTGCTGCCGGCTCTGATAGAGAAAATCATTCCCCAGATTTCAGGCGAACGCTTGATGCGCTGGGGTTCCTGTTCGGTCAAATTTTCTCGCCCCCTGCGATGGTTTGTCTCGCTCCTTGACAAGGAGGTCGTACCTTTCAGCCTGGCCGGCATCGAGAGCGGCAGACATTCTCGCGGTCATCGCATCTTGCATGGCGGGCAAGTGGAAATTTCCGAGGCCCTATCTTATGAAGGCGACCTTGAAAAGGCTTTTGTCATGGTTGACGCTGCCCGTCGGCAAGCCAAGATAGAAAAAGAAGTAAAAGCCCTGGCCGGCAGCCTAAATGGTCATGCCATGAGGCTCGACAAAAACTCTTCCCTGGTAGAGGAAGTAGTTTATTTGACGGAATGGCCCGTAGCAGTCATGGGCGATCTGGAGCCGGAATATCTGGCTTTACCGAGCATGCTCATCGAAACAATTATGGTGCACCACCAGCGGTACTTCCCCCTTTCCCAGGACGAGAAGGTGGACGAAGAGGCAGTGGATCACAAGCTTTTGCCGCACTTCATCACAATTTCCAACAATGACAAGGAAGGCGCCCGTTCCAAGATCAAGCAAGGCAACGAGCGAGTTTTGCGCGCCCGTCTGGCCGACGGTAAGTTCTTCTATTTTGATGACGGCAAACAAAAATTGCAGGATCGCAGTGAGGCCCTGGGCAAGTTGACATACCAGGAAGGCCTGGGCAGCTACAAAGACAAGACCGAGCGCATGGTGGAACTAGCTGGTCTATTGGCTGAGCAGAGCGGCACCGAAGGCGGTGACAAGAAAGCTTTATTGCGCACCTGTGCGCTCATGAAACTTGACCTGGTCACCGGTCTGGTGCGTGAGCTGCCGGAATTGCAAGGGTTTGTGGGCAGTTGGTATGCCGGTAAGGACGGTGAAGACAGAGCCGTGGTGCGGGCCATCGCCTCGCACTATGCGCCTAGATTCAGCCAGGATGCCATTCCGCAAGACCGGGTCGGTCAACTGGCGGCCATTGTGGACAAACTCGATCATGTCACCGGGCTCTTTGCCCTCGGTAAGAAGCCCAGCGGTTCTTCCGATCCTTATGCTCTGCGGCGCAACGCCCAGGGGCTCATCGACATTCTGGTAGATGGTATGCCCGCGGTGCCGGTCAACCTGGTCGAGCTCATCGATAAATTGATGACCCGGTTCGAACCCCTGGTGAACGGCAACGGCAAGTTCAACCGGCAAGAAAAGTCGCTGGAAGTGCAGGATTTCCTTCTGCAAAGATTGAAAGGGAAGCTGCTTGATCTCTCCTATTCCAGAGAGCTTGTGGAATGTGCCATGGCCACCGGCAGCCTGGAGAATATTGCCGACTTATTGGTGCGCCTGACCGTGCTGAAAGAGCTAGCGGAAGATGCCGGCAAGCAAGGACTCTTGCGGGTGGGGGTGAGAATCGGCAACATTCTGAAAGCCGATTCCAGAGCTGAAGTTGACGCTCAGACCCTGACCGAGCCGGAAGAGAAGGCACTCTGGCAGGCTTTCCAGGTGAGAAGCGAGCAACTGAAAGTGTCTAATCTAGCGAGCGCTGCTCAATACAGGCAGTTGTGCTCCCACTTGAGCGAACTGGTGGGGCCGGTGGATGCCTTCTTCGATAAGATCCTCGTGAACGATGAAGACCGGCAGAAACGTCAGAACCGGCACGGTATTCTCAAACATATAGATAACTGCTTGAAGCGCCTGGGCGACTTCACTCGCCTGCAGGCTCTCATAAATTAAGATAAAACAATTTGCCGCCCACAGCCTCTTGCCGCCCCGAGGCGGGAACAAACACGGCAACATAAACGCCTTCTGGGGAAGCCTCTGCTCTCCTGTGAGATGATCTTGCTGATTTGTTTATTTCCCCGACTGGCATTGCCAGGATACCTGCCTTAGATGATAGTAAGAAAACTGACCGCCCTAGCACTTTGCCTCTTTTCTCTCGGCAGCGGCGCCGCCCTGGCCGCGGCCATGGATGTGCCGCCGGAGAGCCTGCGCATTCCACCTCTGGTAAAGGAAAATACGGTCAGTACCTATGTGCCCTCGGAGACCTGCGAAGGCCAGGGTCTGGCCGTCAATATGCTCTGGGGCAGCAAACCGCGCTATGCGGAGGGTGCACCGGTGGCGGTGGTAGTGCCCGGGGGCAACGGTGCCGATGGTCTTACTTTCAACATGCATGCTGCCCAGGTGGGCTTCGTGGAAGTTCGCTTTGCCTTCCCGGGCGGCGGTAGCCCTGAATTTTGCAGCAAGGGCACCTTCGATAATCGCGGCACTGTTTCCATAGAGGCGCTGCGTGACGTCATTCTTTTTGCAGGCGGTAAGAAACCTGACTACAAGGGTCGCTTCATTCAAGACTTGCTTTCTGCCGGCAATTTCAAAGTTGACCCGCAGAATATAGGCTTGGTTGGTTGGGATAACGGCGGCAACCAGGCTCTTGTCACCCTGGCAAAGTTCCCCTCTGAGCTTGATTTCATCTCCTGGCTCGGCTTCTATGAAAGCCCGGTCGGTTCTATGTTCAACCCACCAAACCTGGGCTCCCAGCAAGATCTGCTGCTCAATAAACACTATCGGGAAGGTTCTGCCTCAACGGGAAACCTGGTGGTGGACTACAGGAAGCTCAAATGGCTGGCCCAGGGTTTCCGCAACCCCAATCGTATGTCCGGCAAGAAGCGTGGCACTCCAGGCTTCAAAGGCGTCCTCTATTTTGACGAAAACGACAACGGCCAGTGGGAAGAATCAAGAGAGTTTGCCTTCAATTCGGCTCTCGACGTCTCCATGACCAAGCAGTTCTTCCCACCTCAGGTGGTGGCAGCTTGCGAGCGCCTGAAGATATTTGGAGATGAGTGGCCGTCCAATGTTGCCACTGTTTCCGAGGCGGAAGAGTTTTTCCAGGACCGCGACGGCTCCCTTTACGTAAGTCAGGTGGCTTCCACTTATCCCAAGCTTCTGGTGGGCATTTTTGCTTCCAGTGTGGACCACGCCCAACAACAAATCGATCATCCCCACATCACATTTCTCTACAATCTCTTCCTTACCAATAAGGTGCGCTGGCTGAGATTGAATCCGGATCCGCAGTATGTGGCGGCCATTTCTTCCATGAACTATGCCAACTTTGTGGGCAACCGACCCAATACTTCTATCGACTCTTCTACCGATACCGGTGGGCTTTTGAGCCATCTGGAACCGGAAGGAGTCGTGCCTGATTACGTCTACATGCAAGCCCTGATAGCCGAGATGTCCGACAGACTGAAGACACGCAAGCTGAAAGAGTTCCTCAGGGCTCCCCTGGTCAACTATTCAAATGGTGCTGCCGAGCCCCTGGTCCCCACGACACCGGCCGGGCGGCGCCTGCAAAAATGAAGCGGTCCTGTGCTAGTATCTATTAAGAACGGCATTGACGATGCGCACCATAAAATTGCGCTAATGCCATCGGTCGAGAGGTTTTGTCTATGATTTTCAACAGTCCTGTTGATGTGGCTATAGTACTCGGAGTAGCGCTTCTGGTCTTCGGACCGAAGAAATTGCCCGAGTTGGGTAAGTCACTTGGTCAGGGTCTGGGTAATTTCAAAAAAGCCCTCACCGACGCCCAGGAAGATGTAACCAACACAGTCAAAGCTACTCCCCATGTAGAGTCTGTTACCCTGGAAGACCGTGGCGAGAAGGTCACCGATGTAAGTGCCGTTACAAGCCCTGTGGCCGGTGGCGGTGACAAACAGGGGAATCCCTTCTCCGGCTAATCTGCCGGCGGTGTGAAGCTATTCACCGAGTATGCCTTTGTAAATATGCCTGAATTCAGTGTAGTCTCGAGCTTTCAGCCAGCCGGAGATCAGCCTCGGGCTATATCAGAGCTTTCTCATGGACTGAGAGAGGGAGCCCCCTTCCAGACCCTTCTGGGTGTGACCGGCTCCGGCAAGACCATGACCATGGCCAGTATCATCGCTGAAACTCAGATGCCGGCTCTGGTTCTGGCCCACAACAAGACCCTGGCTGCCCAGCTCTGCAACGAGATGAAAGAGTTCTTCCCCAATAATGCGGTTGAATACTTCATCTCCTATTACGACTACTATCAGCCGGAATCTTATATTCCTTCCACCGATACCTTTATCGAGAAGGAAGCCAGCATTAACGAAGAGATTGACAGACTGAGGCATTCCACCACACGTTCGCTCTGGGAGCGGGATGACGTGGTGGTGGTCGGTTCGGTTTCCACAATTTATGGTCTGGGTGTGCCGGAACGCTATTTGTCGGCGGCCATAGAGCTTTCCGTGGGCATGGAAATAGATCGCCACGAACTTCTGAAGAAGCTTGTGGCTATTCATTACGACCGAAATGATCTGGTGGTGGAGCGCACTAAGTTTAGAGCCAGAGGCGAAATTCTGGAAATCTATCCCTCATATGAAGAACGCATTATCAAAATTGCTTTCTTTGGCGATGAAGTAGAGCGAATTTCCTTTATCAATCCGGTCACTGGTGAGGTGGAAGAAATAGTCAATGAAGTGCGCATCTATCCGGCCAAGCACTATGTGGCAGACGAAAACGAAATCGAAACCTCCGTGCAGCAAATTGAAATTGAATTGGAAGAGCGCATCGGTGAACTTATTGGTCAGGGCAAACTGGTGGAAGCGCAGAGACTGAAGCAGCGCACCAGGTTTGATATCGAGATGCTGAAGGAAGTGGGCTACTGCAACGGCATTGAAAACTACTCTCGCATTCTGGAGGGACGCAAGCCCGGTGAGCCGCCCAAGACTCTGGTGGACTACTTCGTGCGCAAATATGGTCGGGACGGTTTCATTACCTTTATAGATGAGTCCCACGTGACGGTGCCGCAGTTGCGCGGTATGTTCCATGGCGACCGCAGCCGCAAAGACACTCTTATAGACTATGGCTTTCGGCTGCCCTGCGCCAGAGACAATCGTCCCCTCACACCCGATGAGTTCTTTGAGCGGGTGGGCAAAGTGGTGTTTGTTTCAGCCACACCGGGCGACTGGGAACTGTCCGTCTCCACCCAGGTGGTGGAACAGATCATTCGTCCCACCGGTCTGGTTGATCCGGTGGTCGAAATTCGCCCCATAGACGGGCAGATTGATGATCTGATTGGCGAGATAAAAGAGAGAGCGGCCCGTGATGAAAGGGTGCTGGTCACTACTCTCACCAAGCGCATGGCCGAAGATCTGACCGATTATCTGAGCCAACTGGGCATCAAAGTGAAGTGGCTGCATTCCGATATCAAGGCCCTGGAGCGGGTGGAACTCTTGCGAGATCTACGTCTTGGTGTTTTTGACGTGCTGGTTGGTGTAAACCTCTTGCGAGAAGGTCTGGATCTGCCGGAAGTGACTCTGGTGGCCATTATGGAAGCAGATAAGGAAGGTTTCTTGAGGGCGGCCCGCTCGCTGATTCAAACTATCGGAAGGGCTGCCCGTAACGCGGCCGGCAAAGTCATTTTGTATGCTGACAAGATGACCGACTCCATCATCGAAGCCACGAGCGAAACGGAAAGAAGAAGAGCTATTCAGATTGCCCACAATGAAGCCCACGGCATAACACCCACTACTATTGTCAAGAGTTCATCCAATACATTGCTTGAATCCTTGCGTGGTAAAGATTCCGCACCGGTGCCTGAAAAGCCTCGTGGGCGCGGCAAAAAAGAGAAAGTGCCGGTGCCGGACGAAGTTATGGAGTTATCCGATCGTGATCTTAAAGCAGCTATTAAACGTATCGAAAAGGATATGAAAGACGCAGCCAGGGAGCTGGATTTCGAGAGAGCAGCCGAGCTTCGCGATCAATTAAAAGTATTACATGAAAGGGCACAACAGCTCCGAAAGCCCGGTCAGTACTAGATTCTTAAAAATAAGCAAGGAATTTAATGGTGCTTAACCAAATGAGCACAGTTGGCAAAGCGCACTTATACTAGCCATGTGGCGTTGCCAAGCTATGAGCTCAGGCATATTGGGAAGGAAAAATTACCGAACACATAATAGGTTTTGCCGGTTAATTGCAAAAGCGCAAGGCAAATATTATGGAATTGTTGATTTCCCTCTTGGATACATAAAACGCACATACGATATTGCCGTCCAGCAAACAGTCATTAAGCACAGCATCCAAAATAACGGTCCTAACGGGGACAGCCAAGTCAGAATGCGCCGGATTAGATGCTTAACAGTAACCAGTGGACGCAGTATGCACTAAATTTGGTCCAAACAACACGAGGCATTCTATGGCTAAAAGTAAGTCCCCGGATACTGAGCGCATCATCAGCCCGATTCTTATCGAAGACGAAAACATGGCGAAGAGAAATGAACTCGAAGAGCTCGATCTCATCGACGATTCCGATCAATTCACCATCCTCGACGACGAAGAAGACAACATCGATGACGATGATGAGCCGGTAGAGCTTCCTTCCACCAGAGAAATCGCCACTGAAGATTCAGTGCGTCTATATCTGAGAGAGATTGGCAGAATTCAGCTGCTCAAGCCCGATGAAGAAATCGAGCTGGCCCGGAAGATTCTGCAAGGCGACATGATGGCCAAACGTAAGCTGGTGCAAGCCAACCTTCGACTGGTCGTATCAATCGCTAAGAAGTACATCGGTCGCGGACTGTCCTTCCTTGATCTAATTCAAGAAGGCAATCTCGGTCTAATCCGTGCCAGTGAAAAGTTCGATCACGAAAGAGGCTACAAATTCTCCACCTATGCCACATGGTGGATCCGCCAGGCCATCACCCGTGCTCTCGCCGACAAATCACGCACCATCCGTGTGCCCGTGCACATGGTAGAGACCATCAACAAACTCAAGAAAGTCACACGCCAACTGGCTCAAGAACTTAACCGCAAGCCTACTGAGCAAGAACTGGCTAAGGCTATGGATGTTTCCATCGTCAAACTGCACGAGATCATCAAAGCCGCTAAGGAACCCATCTCTCTCGAAACCCCCATCGGTAAAGAGGAAGATTCGCGCCTGGGCGATTTCATTGAAGATGCCGAAACCGACAGACCGGAAACCACAGTCACCCATGAACTTCTGCGCCAGGATCTGGCTAAGATGCTCAATGAGCTCACCCCCAGAGAAAGAGATGTGCTCAGACTGAGATTCGGTCTTGATGATGGTCGCCAACGTACCCTCGAGGAAGTTGGACAGCTCTTCGCCGTCACCAGAGAACGCGTGCGTCAGATTGAATTCAAAGCGCTGCGTAAACTGAGACAGCCGGGCAGATCATCCAGACTGCGTGAATATCTCTAAACATCAGCGTTTGAGATAAAAGTTCAAGGAAAGGGAACGAGCAATTGTTCCCTTTTCTCTTTTCTGAGCGGATGTTAAGAGGCAAAATCCTTTTGTACAAGCGGATTTAGGCTAATATTTAGTGACAAGGAAGCAAATTTTGAGCGAAAGAAACTCCACCCTCACCGATAAAGAAGCTGCCCTGGAAACCCAATCGGGCTTTATGGTGGTCCTCAAAGCCGCGGACGGTCGCCTTGTCCTTTCTCTTCGTCGAAAAGTAGGTACGCCGCCGACCAGTCAGGTATATTTCACCTCCGACGAGGTGCGCCAGCTTACGGCGCTCATGGCCGAAGTCTTGCCTCAGTCCGTCAGTGAACGACACCTTGTGGGTGCAAACCGAGAGGAAGCCTCTGCTCCCGCTTCCGATCTGGAAATCTTCATGAGTCAGGAATATCCCACCCTGGCAAGACGCAAAAAGAGCAAAAACACTTTTGACCCTCCCGCCTTTCTCAACACCAGGGTGATGCTGGCGGCGGCGGCTATGCTTTTCATCGGTGTTGTCTGGCTCGCTCTCGGGCTTTTCGCCGGCAAGAAGGAGAGCGCTCCCGAACAGACCGCGATCTCCGCGCCTCAGACAGGCAATGTAGCCCTGAACATAGAGCAGGAAGCGGAACGCTTCGTCAAATGCCTGCTGGATTTCAAACAGGATACTTACCGCTCCTCCCAGATCAAGGCCATGTCAATGATGTCGGCCGAACTCCAGAAGAAATACTGGCAGGAAACCGGTTTCCCCCTCAGTCAGGAACAGCAGCGCCGCCTTCCCAAAGAACAGGAAATCCGCATTGAGTCCAGCCTGGCAAGGAAAAGCGGTCCCGGCTTGCACGTGGTGGACGTGCGCGGTGGTATCGTCACACGAGAGACCACTGCCGATGCCTCTAAAAGCATGCCCATGCACATTCAGCTGACCATGCTGGAAGATCAAAGCGGGCGGCTGACTGTTATTGAACAGAAGGATCTTTCAGCCCAGGCTTCGGCGGAAGCAACTTCCCCAGCAGAAGCAGGAGAAGAGCAGTAAGCACGGCTCCCAGCATATCCACAAGGACATCGTTGAACTGGCTGGAGCGGCCCGGCACAAAGCTTTGATGCCATTCGTCGCAAGCCGCATAAACAAATACAAGGACCAGGGCAAGCCAGCCCCACCGTCTTTGTTTTTGGACCTCCCCATTGAGGCTTAGGAGCGACTTCAGATACAAAAAATATAGAAGACCAAATTCGCTCATATGTGCCAGTTTTCGCACCGGGATATTGGCCTCGCCTAAATATTCCTCGCTGATACGCCCGGAGTAAGCCTGGTGGGAAAAGGCAAAAATCACTCCCATCCAGATGAGGGACAGCGATAACCAGAAGAGAAAGGACTTATTTTTCAAAACTGCCGGCTTCCTTCAGTAGATATCGCCAGTTTAAATGCTTGTCCTTACTTATGCCTATTCTGGGTGTTTCCCGTATCAAAGCCGGGTGCACCGCCGGTGCATCAAGGATGTGTATGGGTGAAGTTTTATCGAAGAGACTCAAGCCGTTATGACTGAGGTCGATGGCCAGGGCCCGGCAGAGCTTACCGGGTCCGGACAAGATCCCTTTTTGCGCTCCCCCGTCCAGTCCTCTCAGAAGTACGGCGCAGCCGCGGCCGGGTCCTTCCGTCACCACATTGAGGCAATGATACATTCCGTAAATGAAATAAACATAGGCCAGACCGGGCGGGCCGAACATGACCTGGCAACGCCTGGTAGGCCCTTTGTATGCATGGCAGGCCCTATCCTCCTGGGTATAGGCCTCAACTTCCACTATCGGAGCCGCCAAAAGCTCGCCCTGCGAAAGCCGCCGTACAAGAAGCTTTCCCAGTAATGCTCTGGCTACAGTCTGGGTCTTGCGGTCATAGAATGAACTTGGCAAGCATTCCCGAGAGTTATATGTATCTTTGCTCAGATAAAGGCTTTCAAGCGTGTCCATCTAATTTTGAAATGCGACAAATTTAGGAAAATAGCTAGATCATAGGACTGTCTTAGAACTCAGAACCAGTGCATACTGGAACTGGCAAAGGTAAAGCAAATGTGCGGCATCGTCGGCTATCTCAATCTTAACAAGCAACCCATCGAAGAGAGGGACAATCGTCTGCCCCGGATGTGTGAGAGTATCACGCACCGCGGTCCCGATGAAGAGGGATGGAAGGTAATCGGTCCGGCCGCCATAGGTATGACCAGACTTTCCATTATCGATGTGTCCGGCGGTCAACAACCCATCGCCAACGAAGATAACACCATCTGGATAGTCTTCAACGGTGAAATCTACAATTTCCAAGAACTGCAGACCCTGGTGCAAGAGCGAGGACACAAGTTACGCACAAAGTCCGATACGGAGACCATCGTTCACCTCTATGAGGAGTTCGGCATCGACTGCCTCAAGTATCTGGAAGGCATGTTTGCCTTTGCCATCTGGGACAGCAAGAAGGAAAGGCTTTTCATCGCTCGCGACCGGATGGGGGAAAAGCCTCTGCACTGGGGCGTCTTCGACGGCAAACTGATATTTGGTTCGGAACTGAAGTCGATCTTGACCCACCCCAGTTCCAGAAAAGAGCTGGATGACCTGGCCATGCAGAAGTACCTTTCTCTCGAATACGTACCGGCCCCCCATTCCATGTTCAAAGGCATAAGCAAGCTGCCTCCCGCCCATTTCATGGTAGTGCAGGACGGTCAGATCAAAACCGAGCGCTACTGGCTACCTTCCACGGAAACCGTGGATATTTCGGAAGAAGAGGCGACCAAGAAGCTTATCGAACTGCTGGGTCGCTCCATCGAGCTGAGGCTCATCTCGGAAGTCCCACTGGGGGTCTTCCTTTCCGGCGGCATCGATTCTTCAGCCATTGCCGCACTGGCTTCCCGCTACAGCAAAAGTGCCATCAAGACCTTCTCCATCGGCTTTGAAGATAAGTCTTTCGACGAATCCTCCCATGCCCTGGCCGTGGCCAAGCACATAGGCTCCCAGCATGACGTGGTCACCTTCTCTCCTACCATGGGCTTCGACACCCTGAACGAACTCTGGGGCATTCTCGATGAACCTCTGGCCGATGCCTCCATCGTGCCCACCTTCTTCCTGTCCAAAATGACCAAGCGCAATGTCACCGTGGCCCTGGCCGGGGAAGGCGGCGATGAGCTTTTTGGCGGCTACCCCACCTATCAGGCCCACAAACTTGCTCCCATGTGGTCCATAATGCCCCAGTTGCTGAGAGGCGGGCTGTTGGAGCCGGCTTTCGGCAAATTGCCGGTGAATATGAACAACCTCAGCTTCGACTACAAAGTAAAACGGTTCATCCGCTCCGCCGCAGAACCGCCGGTGCGCCGCCATCTGCGCTGGATGGGCTCCATCCCGGTGGCCGAGCAAAGCAGGCTGGTCAAACAGTCGCATCAGGCCTTAGCCGGCGGAGCCGTAGAGGAGGGACTCTTCGAGAGCCTGCCCCTCGTCAATCTGAACGGCGCCAAGAACGGCAAAAGCCTGAGCAAGAACGCCATCCTGGAAGTGGTGAACAATATCATGCGCCTGGATATGACCACCTACCTGCCCGATGACCTGCTGGTTAAATCCGACCGGGCCTCCATGGCTGCCTCCCTGGAAGTGCGACTGCCCTTCCTGGCCTATCCCCTGGTGGAATTCGCCCTCAGCCTGCCCCCCTCCTACAAGGTCCGCGGCATGACCACCAAGTACCTGCTCAAGAAGGCAGTGGCGCCTTACTTGCCTGAATACATCATGAAGCGCCCCAAGAAGGGCTTCGGAATTCCCGTGGCCAAGTGGCTCCGGCAGGAATTTCGTCCTGTGGTGGACGAGCTATTGTGTCAATCATTCATCGAGAAACAGGGTATATTCCAATGGGAGTATGTGAAAAACATGCTCGACGAGCATATGTCTGCCCGAGTAGACAGAAGAAAAGAACTCTGGACTATGCTCATGTTCCAGTGGTGGTGGCGGAAATTCTTCATTTAGTTATCTGTTAGACTCGAAACAGAAGTGCTGGAAGGTCTTGAAGCGGAAGTAGGGTAAAGGCAGTGACCGCGGACAACATATATTCCGATTCGACGGCCGTCACTGGCGTGCCCAGGGAAGAATTCCTGGATGCCGTTGAGCGTCATATTTGCCAGGTTCTGGGTTTTGACTACGGCTTCATCGATATTGTCTCAGGGCACGATATCGTCAACCTGGTTGATTTTACTGCCGCCGAGCGCGACGAGCAGACCATCAAGTTGGTGCAAGAGCTGGTGGATGAAAACAAGCAACCACTGGCGGTGGCCAACACCCTCGTGGCCCAGAAGGTCAAGTCGACCCAGCGACCCTGGGTAGGTAGAGCCTTTGCTCGGGTTTCCAGCAATGAGAAGCGCCTCGATGAAAATGAACTGCCCTATGCCATAGTGCCGGTCATGAGCGATGCCAGCGCCAAAAGCGGCATCGTCAAAGGTCTGATTCGTGTGGTTTGTTTTGATTCCTCAAGAGAAATAAGCACCCAGGATCTCACCACTTTGAGATTGATGGGTGAACACCTGGCAAACCGCACCCAGCTCTTTTTTGAAGCCCAGAGCGAAAATGCCCTCAGTCAAGTCAGCAAAAACTCCGAAGCCGACCCTGCTGCCGCCGACAGAGACCAGATCTTGGTCTTGCATGGCAACCGGGTTTTGCGCCGCCGCTTCACCCGCATCCTTTCCGACCGTTATCGCATTTTCGAATGCGATTCGGAAGAAAAATCCCTTTCCTATCTTTCCGAAAATCGCGTTGATTTGATCATTGTCGACAGTAATCTGAGCGGCACATCCGGCTTCGGATTTTGCAAGATGATCAAAGACTCGCCCCAGTGGAAACACATTCCGGTCTTGATTGTCACCCCCGATACCGGTCCTTCCGCCCGGGTTGAGGCCCTCAGTGTGGGAGCCGACGATTGCCTGACCGATTCCTGTTTTGACACGGAACTAGCGGCCCGGGTGCAGTCTTCGCTCCGGCACCGACGCATCGAGAAAGAGCTGGCCGTGCAACTGGAGCTTTTGGAAGACTATGCGCAGCGCCTAGAGAAAGCCCACGAGCAACTCTCCCAGGACCGTCAATCGCAGATGCAGCGCAACACCATGCTGGAGCAACTGCGACGAGAGTCGGATATCCTGCGCAATCAAGAATCGCTGTTGCACCGCATCTCCAACACGATCAGGCGTTCCTTCAACATCAAGGAAAACCTCACTGAGATGCTGGAAGAACTTTCCGGCTATTTTGCTCTTGATTGCTGCTTCCTGGTCTTGCCTTCGGAAGAAGAGCCGGAAGACTCCATTCGCGTTGAATACGTCACCGATGAGAGCTACAAAGTCATCGACTACGACAGAGATCTGGCCACCCTGGAACTTTACTCGAAACTCTTCGCCGCAGACCAGGCCATTATCGTCAATGACGTGGCCAATGATCGCAGGTTGGACGCCTTCCGCTCCCAGGTGCTCTCGGGCTACAACATACTTTCGCTCTTTTATGTACCGGTGCATTACAGTGAAAAGCTCCTGGGTCTACTGGTT
Organism: Candidatus Melainabacteria bacterium; assembly: GCA_016212515.1. Lineage (GTDB taxonomy): Bacteria > Cyanobacteriota > Vampirovibrionia > Obscuribacterales > Obscuribacteraceae > Obscuribacter. Next base: position 114,888 of record JACRFZ010000078.1, on the reverse strand, counting down.
GGTTTCAAGGGCGAGGTACCGGCCAACTGGAACCGGGTCAATGAAGCTTTCATGAAGTCTGTAGCCGACCAGGTGGCATCAGGCGTAACCAATGCCAGGCTCTATGCCCGAGTGCAGAGACAAGCCACCACCGATGGTTTGACCACCCTCTTCAACCACCGCACCGGTCAGGAGAAACTGACCGAGCAGATGCGCATGGCCGAACGTTATCAAAGACATCTATCGGTCTTGATGGTGGACGTCGATCATTTCAAACAAATAAACGACAACTATGGTCATCCGGTCGGCGACACCGTACTGAAAGCCGTAGCCAGACTGATCAAGAACAACTGCCGCGACGTCGATATTCCCATCCGCTACGGCGGCGAAGAATTTATGCTGGTCTTGCCGGAAGTAAACCGCGAAGGGGCCCATGTGGTGGCCGAACGTATTCGCAAGAGCCTCTCCCAGGAAGTTATCCAGCACGACAACATTGCTCTTTCAGTGACGGCTTCCCTCGGTATCGCCACCTTCCCTGATGACGCCATGGAGCAGCACGTCTTGCTCAAACTGGCCGACAATGCCCTCTATATGTCCAAGCGTATGGGCAGAAACCAGGTGCACACAGCCGACGAACTACAGGGCGCCGGGCAACCGGCTCCGCCGCCGAACCGCAGCGAAAATTTCGGCTTTGATGTAGATAAGCTCTCGGAAGCCGCTAGAAACTCTGAAGACCTCTCTCCCGAGGTGGTGGAGATGGTCAAAGCCCTGGCCGGCAATCTCTACTCCCGCTCCGATTACAACAAAATTCACCACCTGGAAGTAGCCAGGTTGTCGGAATTACTGGGTAAGGTGATGGGTCTTTCCAGCACTCAAATAGAGCAGATCAGGGTAGCCGGCCTTTTGCATGACGTAGGCACTTTGCGGCTTCCCGACGAATTGCTCAACAAGCAGGGCACTTACACCGCCGAAGAAAGAAAAGTAGTAAACCAGCATTCTTACCTGGGTGCTGAGATGTTGCGCCCAGTCAAGTCTCTCAAGGAGATTTGCGAGATTCTTGAGAATCACCACGAAAGATGGGACGGCACAGGCTTTCCCCGCGGTTTGAGAGGCGAAGATATTCCTCTGCCGGCTCGTATCGTTTCCATTGTGGACAGCTACCACGCCATGATATCGGCAAGGCCCTATCGCCAGGCTCTCACCGTAGAAGAAGCTATAAGCACCCTGAGAAGCGGTGCCGGACGCCAGTGGGACCCCTTCCTGGTGGATATCTTCATTGCCGTTCTCTCCAACATCGGCGCTGCCCTCTAAGGTTGCCGCAGGTTCGGTTCCAAATTTAAATCAAGGGCGCTGACTATCAAGAATCATCAAACGCATAGCGTCATCGGCGGAATTATCTTGCATGACAGCCTGCGGATCTCTCACTTTCTGCAAATTCCCAGGTATCAGTAAGAATTTGGAAGCATCGGCGGTCTTAATGACTCTGTAAGTCTTCAGATAGGTTCTCTTATCCCCAGCGATTTCTTCGAAGTCGACTTTGAGAGGAATCCCCGGCATTGGCGAAAGGTCCTGCAGACGTGACAACATAAACAAGACTTTCTTTCCGGCCGGTCCATCCTTCAGGACCACCGCCCGGCATGATTTGGGCGCTCCGCCTGTCAATTCCTTATTGTGGTTGCGCTTCTTCTGCAGTTTGGTGAAGGCCTGGGTGCTCTTGAAACAGTCGAGCTTGAGTTTAGTGAGCGAAGCAGGAAGGTCCTTGGTGTCGGCCTTATCTGGCTCCATAGGAATGTAGCTCAAGGAGACGCCCGTCAGTATTGTTCTGGCTTTGGCAAAGGGATTGACGAACGTTCCCTTGTCGATAGGCACGTCCACCACTTTACCGGTGCGTTTACTGAAGAAGGTGATATGGTCGTGGGGCGGCTTGAACACCACGTTGACGTCGGATTCCAGAGTGTGCAGAACAAAACTATCCTGGCAAATATAAATATCGTAGTTTCCGAATAACTCGCTGTGCTGCTCCAGCTTCAGCCAGTTGCCGGCCGTCTGTGCGCGGGCTTGCGGAACAGCTAAAGCCAATAACAGAAAGAGAGAAATTGCCCTTATAGACCTGAATAAAGCCATGGAACTACCTCATGCTATTTCAATTCTAGTAGAAGGAGAAAAGTTAAGCGGACTTATAACGCCCTTGTAAGGAGAAACTTTTGCCAATTAATCTGTCCTTCCCTGACGGTTTTGCCGGACCGGCTCGGGTTAAACCGTCCGGACGCCAGGGCTGAGCGAACCGTCAGTTAATAAACTGTTTCAGGACAGGCGAACCTTGGGCTGCCGGTGTTACAACGGAAAGAGTGCCGGCCAATGGGAGGTCACCATGCCAAAAGACGGAAACTCAACCATAGGGCGGAAAATCCTGCGTCTGACCCTATTTTTCTTTGCGGTGGTAGCTCTGGTGATTGCTTCCACCTACTTGTTTTTTGCACCGGTATTTCATAGCGACTACATCGACTCCATGCTTCTGCATCCACTCAAAAATTCAGCCGACGCTCCGGTGCAGGACCAAGTTCTGGGTATCCGGGCAGAGGCGGCGCAAGTACCGGTCAGTCGCGGCGACAAGCAGGTTTTACTCTCTGCTGCCCATTACAAACTAGCAAGACCGAAGGGCCTGGTCATATTTTCACATGGTACCGGCGGTAATATCGACATTCGCTTTTCCAAGCAAAACCCGCGGCTTTCCATGCTCTTGAAACAGGGACTGGAAGTGCTGCTCTACGACTATGAAGGCTATGGTCGCTCTCAGGGCAAGCCCAGCCTTTGCAATTTGAAAGACGATTGTGTCGCTGTTTACAACTACGCTCTCAAGCTTGGTTTCAAGCCGCAGAACATTTTCCTCTATGGTGAGTCTCTGGGTGGCGGCGTCTCCTGTATGCTGGCGGAGCTGAGACCGGTTCGGGCCATTATTCTGGAATGTACTTTTACTTCGCCGGAGCGTCTGGCTAAAGAACTTATGCCCCTGGCGGAAATCTATCCGAGCTTTCTTTTCCCCGAGCCGCGTCTGGACAACCTCCGGTACCTGCAGGGAGCTCACCCGCCTTGCTTGATCGTCTCCGGTCTAAAGGATCCGACCATTCCACCTTCCCAATCTCTCATGCTGAAAGAGAAGGCGAAACCTACTGCCGACCTGCTTCTTTTGCCTCAGAGCGCCCACTGCATTCTGGCTGATAGCGACCTCAAAACATTTGAGGTGTCTCTGACCAAGTTTCTGAAAGAGCTTATTTAGGTGTGCCGTTCTCGACAACGCTCAAAGAGAAGCCACCAGCAAAGCCTCCGAACTGGAAGGTCTGAGGTTATCGCTGCGATTCGTGAACGAGAGTTCGAAGAGCTCTGCGGAAGTAACTTGGCGAGCAGCCCGAAAACCGCATTGAAGAGCCGGACTGACTGCCTCTTCGGCGCTGAAGAAACTCAAGAAGGGTGTCCCAGCTTTCCTCGCCCCGGCTTCCGAAGCTTCCCTTGCGGCGCGGTCCGATTCCACAACTCTCAGGGCTGTATCGCCAGGAACCGGCTCTGCCATATTCACTGAGGTCTTATAAGGGACACCGATCCTAAATCAGATCCGGTTCAAACAAGGCCGTTGAAAGATAGCGCTCTCCGGTGCTGCACACCACTGTGACAATTGTTTTGCCCGCGTTTTCTTCCAATTTGGCCAGTTCTATGGCGGCATGTACATTGGCACCACTGGAGATACCAGCGAGGATGCCCTCTTCCCGCGGTAGCCTGCGGCCCATAGCAAAGGCTTCCTCGTTTTGCACCCGGAAGACATCATCTATTACCGATAAATCAAGCACCGAGGGAATGAAACCGGCGCCAATGCCTTGAATTTTGTGGGGACCGGGCTTCACTTCATGCCCGGCCCGCTTCTGGGTAAGCACCGGACTATCAGCCGGTTCCACCGCCACCACTTTAATTTGCGGATTCTTTTCCTTGAGGAAACGTCCGGTACCGGTGATGGTGCCACCGGTGCCCACGCCGGCTACAAAGATGTCTACCTTGCCGTCTGTGTCTTGCCAGATTTCCGGTCCGGTAGTGCGGTAGTGAGCCATGGGATTGGCAGGATTATCGAACTGCTGCAACATATGACTATCGGGCAGTTCCTTGAGAATTTGCTCGGCTCTGGCCACGGCCCCCTTCATGCCTTCGGTACCGGGGGTGAGCACCAGTTCGGCGCCCAGCACGGTGAGCATACGCCGCCTTTAGGAGGACATGGTCTCGGGCATGGTAATGATCAGTTTATAGCCCCGGGCGGCAGCCACAAAAGCAAGGGCGATGCCAGTATTGCCGGATGTAGGCTACTCCTGGGTGGTCTTACCCGGCACAAGCAGACCGCGGCTTTCGGCGTCCAGGACCATGGAAATACCGATGCGGTCCTTGACCGAGCCCAGCGGATTCATGGACTCCACCTTAACCAGAACGCGGGCTTTCAGCCCGGCAGCTATCTTGGACAGACTGATAAGTGGGGTGGCTCCAACGGCCTCGGATATATTGGTTAAGAGAGGCATTTATTGCTTGTCTTTCAGAGCGTTTTGAGCTTCCGGCAAAGGATTGGAAGCTTTCAGGTTTTCCAGGGTGCGCTCGCCGATGCCTTTCAATATCTGCCCCTTCTTGAGCATCTTGTTGTCTTTGCGGCTCTCCCCGTCTTTGATCATCTTGTCGGCCCGGGCAATGAGGGCCTGGGCGTGCTTGAGGGCAAACTTGTACTTCTTCTGCATGCGCTTCTCGTCATCGGTGTAGTCGCTCTGACCACTGGTAGACGGTGATTGAGGTGTCAGTTCACTGGCACTGGAAGAGGCCGCACCGGAGGAACCAGGGTCGGCGGCACCGCCCACTGTGGGTATGGAACTGCCGAAGAAATCGTTGGGACCGGCTAGAGTTGCATTGAAAGAAGATGAGATCAAGGTCAGACCCAAGACCAGGACTGTCTTCAGGTAGCTATTACCAGGTGCCATAATTCTTTTCCTCACAAATTCCATCTGTCCACCAGGTCTATTCTAAGACAGGTAGCTAAGAGCCGCTCTAATTGCTCTTAATTTTCTCTGCCACAAGCTTCAGGTCAAGGGCGGTTTCAAGCCCCTGGGCGGCCTGTAATAGTGAAGCATCGCTCATGGGGCGTCCCACCAACTGAATACCAACCGGCATGTTGGAATCGGCCAGACCGCAGGGCAAGGAAATGCCCGGGAGACCGGCCAGGTTGGCGGGAATGGAGGCGATGTCGGACATGTACATCTGGATCGGATCGTCGGACTTGGCACCGAACTTGAAGGCAGCACTGGGTGCCGTCGGCGAAACAACCATCTCGAAGTTTTCGAAGATTTTATGAAAATCGGCTGTGATGAGCGCTCTCACCTGTTGTGCCTTTTTGTAATAAGCATCGTAATAGCCGGAACTCAAAGCATAGGTACCAAGCATAATGCGGCGCTTCACCTCGGCGCCGAAACCTTCGTTTCTTGTGGCGTAATACATGGCATGCAGTTCAGCCGCATCCATATTGCGATGGCCGTATCGCACGCCGTCGAAGCGCGCTAGATTGGCAGAAGCCTCCGCTGTTGCCACCAGGTAGTAAACGGAGAGAGCATACTTGGCGTGGGGGAGAGACACTTCTTCCACCCGAGCACCGCATTTTTCAAGTAAAGCCGCAGCTTTTAGAATGGGTGCCTTCACATCATCATCAATGCCGTCACCGATAAGTTCTTTGATGATGCCGATGCGCTTACCCTTGAGGTTTTCCTCCGCTGAACGAGACTTGAACTCCTGAATAAAGGCCTTCGTGAGAGCAGGTTTTGCATGCTGATCACGATAACTCTGAGACAGACATGTGGAGTCGCGTTTATCATGGCCGGCGATGGCCAGCAAGGTGAGGGCGCAATCTTCCACATTGCGCGCAAAAGGTCCGATCTGGTCGAGGCTGGAGGCAAAAGCCACCAGTCCGAAGCGAGAAACCATGCCATATGTGGGCTTCATGCCTACCAGTCCGCAATAGGAGGCCGGTTGTCTGATGGAACCGCCCGTATCGGAACCAAGGGCGGTGACACAGAAGCCGGCGCCCACTGCCGCAGCCGATCCGCCCGAGCTACCGCCCGGTACATAGTCGGGATCGATAGGGTTTCTGGTTACCTTGTAGGCGGAATGCTCAGTGGACGAGCCCATGGCAAACTCGTCCAGGTTCGTCTTTCCAAGTATCAAAGCGCCCGCTTCATGCAGCTTTTCAACAGCATAGGCCCGGTAAGGGCTGACAAAGTTCTCAAGAATTTTGCTACCGCAGGTAGTGCGAGTATCAACTTCGCACATATTGTCTTTGATGGCGACCGGCACACCGGCCAATAAGGGCACAGCCTCACCATTACTCAGTCTCTCATCCCAGTGTGCAGCAGCGGCTCTGGCTTGATCAAACGTATAGGAAAGAAAGGCGCCCAGTCTTTCGTCGCCTTTTTCAATTGCTTCGATATGAGCTTCCGTGATTTCAAGGCAAGATGTTTCTTTCGCCTTGATGAGCGAATGCAACTCGGCAATGGTGCGACCGATTAGTTGAGACTTCGACATAGGGGCAAAGGTCCTTTTGAACTTCGAACTTTCTTAGTAGGCGTCTTTGAAGCGCCTGAAAACCAGAGAGCAGTTATGTCCACCGAAACCGAAGCTGTTGGACATAGTAATTTCAACTTTGGCTCCGTGGATGGCCTTGTTGGGAACATAGTTGAGATCGCAGTCCGGATCGGGCTCTTCGTAGTTGATTGTGGGGGGTATTATGGAATCTTCGATAGCCAGGACAGCTACAGCAGCTTCGATAGCACCGGCGGCACCAAGAAGATGCCCGGTCATAGACTTGCTTGAAGAAACACAAAGCTTGTGAGATGTGGCATGCTCGCCAAAAACGGCTTTGATGGCATTGGTCTCGGCCTTGTCACCTAGAGGTGTGGAGGTACCGTGGGCATTGATATAGTCCACTTCCTCGGGCTTGATTCCGGCCTGGCTGAGAGCCATTTTCATGGCCCGAGCGGCACCGGCTCCGTCGGCACAAGGTTGGACGATATCGTAGGCATCACCAGTGCTGCCGAAGCCCACCAGTTCAGCGTAAATATGCGCGCCTCGCGCTTTTGCATGGCTGAGGGATTCCAGAATTAAAATGGCGCCGCCTTCACCCATAACAAAACCATCGCGTTTCTTGTCAAAGGGACGGCTGGCTTTCTCGGGAGCATCATTTCTGTTGCTGAGGGTGCGAGCGGATGCAAATCCGGCCATCACCAGAGCGGCGATGGGAGCCTCCGAACCGCCGGCGAACATAATATCGGCTTCGCCTCTTTCGATAATGCGATAGGCATCACCGATAGAATGAGCGGAAGTGGCACAGGCAGTAACCGAACATGTGTTCGGACCCTTGGCACCGTGCAGCATCGAGACCCATCCGGCAGCCATGTTGACGATAAGCATGGGCACGGTAAAAGGCGAGCAGCGGTCAGGACCTTTTTCCATGAGGACGCCGTACTGATCTTCGATGGTCTGGAAACCACCGGCAGCCGAACCGACGGCGGTTCCGACTTTTTCCATATCTTCCTTACTCAAATCCAGCTTGGAATCGGCAAGAGCGAGCTTGGAAGCGGCTATGGCAAACTGAATAAAACGGTCGGTGCGCTTGACGGCTTTGTGATCCATGTATTGAGACGGATCGAAATCAAGCATCTCAGCGGCAATTTTGCAGGATGGTCTCAGTTTCTCAGGAATGCGTTGAACTAACTTCACGCCCGAGCGACCGCTGACTATACCTTGCCAGAAATCATCCTTGCCGGTACCGACAGCCGAAATCGGACCTATACCTGTGACGACTACACGCTCTTTGGTCATTGTCGAAAAATCATCTCTAGTTATTACCACACCAGAAAGGGCCGACACCCTGAGGGCGGCCCGCTCTGACTACAATACTCTGGCAAACGCCGTCTAAAGCTAAGAGTTTAGAGGTGCGATGCAATGTATTTGACTGCTTCACCAACGGTGGTGATTTTCTCGGCGTCCTCGTCCGGAATTTCCATTCCAAACTCTTCTTCAAGAGCCATAACGAGTTCGACTGTATCGAGCGAATCAGCACCAAGATCCTTAGTGAAGCTTGCTTCCATGGTCACTTCGTCGCCGTTGACGTTAAGCTGAGCCACGGCCACCTTCTTGACTCTTTCGAAGGCTTCCTTCTCTTCCATGAGTATTTAACTCCCCCCTGAAAACGCACGTAAAACTAAGCTGGACACTAAGGAGTGCCAAGGCAAAATAGAATAACACGTACGGATTGCAACATCTGATTTGTAAATGATTTAGATAACCAATTGAAAGGGCTTATGTGTAAAGCCCGCCATTCACTTCCATGACCTGTCCAGTCACATAGGCACCGGGTCCGGCGAAGAATACCACCGCATTAGCGATGTCGTCAGGAGTACCCATGCGCTTCAAGGGAATGCGTTCCACGTACTTGTTTATAATTTCCTCACCAAGGGCTTTGGTCATATCGGTATCAATGAAGCCGGGAGCAACCACGTTGGCTGTGATGTTGCGGCTGGCGTACTCAAGAGCAATCGTCTTGGTAAAACCAATCAAACCGGCTTTGGCAGCGGCGTAATTCACCTGACCAAAGTTGCCGTGCACGCCTGTGGTGCTGGCAATATTGATGATGCGACCGCTTCTTTGTTTGGACATAACCTTGAGAACCGGCTGAGTAACTTTGAAGGCGGAAGTCAAATTGGTATCGATGACAGCCTGCCATTCACCCTCGGACATCCGCATAAACAGATTGTCTCTGGTGATGCCGGCGTTGTTGACGAGGATGTCAATGCGTCCCCACTCCTTCATAACCGCTTCCACCATCTTGGCCACCGACTCTGATTGAGTCACATTGCAGGGCACCGAAATGGCTTCAGCACCAAGTGCTCTCAGTTCCTCCGCGGTCTTGGCGCAAAGTTCTTCATTGATGTCGCTGATGACAATCTTCGCGCCTTCTTTCATCAGGGCGCTGGCTATGGCTCTACCGATTCCTCTGCCGGAACCGGTCACCACTGCCACCTGGTTGGCTAGTGTGCTCATTGTGCTTTCCGTCTCCACTTGTTCTTTATATAGACTTCGCCCTCGCAGGGGCGTACAACATAGAAACTCTAAAGCCTGAAACCGTAATTAGCATGCGCCGCGTTTAACACTTCTGGGCGGGCACCGGCAAGAAACAGCTTGCTATCGTGGTTTCGAGCGGAATGTGAGAGGCATTTCAGCTTTACAAGAGTTGTAGTTATTCTGTAAAACGACGGGTATGGCAAAATGTGAGAGACGGTTAAACTCAACTTCTCGCGTCCTTGTCGACTTTAGACGTAAGAATGGCTCAGGCTGTGGACCATGGGTCGATTCACAAAGAATTTCGGCCGGGGTATTTTTATTGTGATACCCAGCTAATATGAATTATCACCGCCGTAATGGCTTTTAACCCGATTATCAGTGGGGTTTATACGTATTTTGGAAGATTAAATACTAGTGACAGTTGTTTAGTTGTCAATTAATCTCTTCACATAACCGGCGGGCGGTGTTTTAGAAAGTTCGGAAAAGCTTGAAGAAAGCTCACTGAAAGCGTGAAAAGTTTCTACTTTTCTTGCGGCTTTCGCCTGTCCAAGTCGGCGCATGACACGGAGACTGAGGATTAGCCCATGGTGAATGAACAGCCTTTGGAGCAGAACGCCCCAACGAAGAGGCAATTAGAGGCCGGCGAGAACAAGGAGGATACAGCCCGGCAAGCCACGCAGAGACTACTGGAAGCGGGATTAATCGGTCCACCGACAAATAAAACAGAAACCCAAACTGCCAAAGTTGAAACTGCCACCCCCAAAGAGAGTTCACCAACTGCACTGAGAGTCGGACTACATGCCGACCTCAATGGAATGCAGGTTGCCGAAGTAGCGGCCGGTCCGAAAGCTGCACCGACTTCCTCCAGCGAGAGGATGACCTATGTGCTAGGCCGCGGTCTGGCGAGAGCGCCGGAAGGCGTGATCAACGCCGTCGTCCATGATATTCACAATCCGGCTCATGCCGCTGCCAAATTGGGAATTGCCGCCAGTATCGGTGTGGTGATGAAAGCCGCTCTGCCTAAAACCGGCGTCGGCAAAGCCGTTGTCGGAACAGTGATGCTCGGTGCTATGGCTCGTGACCTGGTCAGACCCTTTGCCGATTCTATCAGTACGGCCGGCACGGCCACCGACATGGACACCCTCGACAAGGCAGCCACCAACCTCGGCAACGGTCTGGGGATGTTCGCCTGGGACACCGCCGCTGGTGGCGTTGTCGGCTTGAAAGCAGAGAAGATGACGGGGCGCTTCCTTGAGTCTCGGCTGGGAACAGCCCGCTATGCCGCTTTTGAAAATGCCAAAGTAGATTTTTTCAGCAGCGATGAATATCTGGTTGGTCGCACTCTTAACCGTATTGCCAGACCGGTTGATTCATGGACTGCTAAAACCGCTGATAGACTGGCGCCCAAAGAGCAAGAAATCAAAGTAACACCGGAAGCCATTCACAGAATGGCCGATGCCCATGCCAAACATGCCGCCAACTACAAGTCGGTGGAGATGTACTTGAACGGAGTCGCCGGCGCAGACGGCAAAGCGCACGGCTATTCCCAGACGCTCGACCTGATGGAACTGGGACTTGATCCCCGTAAGGTTTCCTCCGACGATGCTGCCAGGCTACTTTCCTCGCGCAGCGGTAAGGGCGCTGAACCGAGAAACATAGTCGGAAACAACCGAGACCATTTCAAAGGAGAAGAAGGAGACCATGTTCCTGGTTCCAAACAGGAGCCGGGTGATGCCGCCAAGGTGCCTGATGCGGCAAAACCTGGCGATGTGCCCGTGGTGGCCGAAGCCACCGCCGCCGTCGGAAAATATGTCACGAAGGCTGAGCAAGAGCTGAACGTTAATACAGTCAGCAAACTGGCTGAGATGAACAAGCAGGACATGGCCGGTTGGACCGATGAAGCGGTTATGGTGCAGGATGCCCTCGGACAGATGATTGGTCCCATGCATGCCGCCACCACCCCCAGCTACAAGCCTCTTGATCCCGGCTACATAGCCGTGCGCAACGCCATGGTCCAGATCGGAAATCAGGTCAAAGGACAGGCTGACCTCCAACACGTTTATCCCCTCTTCAACCGGGCCTGGATGGCCGCCAACCAGCATATAGGCATGGGTCTTTCGGAAGTGAACGGCTGGACCCACGAATTCAATCTCTTCGGTCGAGAGATTCATTCCTCCCTTATGGCCAACATGAAGCGCCATGGCATCGATACAGATACCGTCCTGCGCTCAAAGAACCCACCGCTCTTCTCCATCTCCGCCGACGGCGGCGCCGGACCGCATACCATGCGTCAGATCGATGGTGTCTGGCCCCTGGACCACGTGCTCTATCCGCGCAACATGGTGGGAACCAGAAGTGTCACCGCCAGCGGTATCTACGGTCATGAAATTGGACACGATCAGTACGGCGGTATCCTCAAGTTCGACGAGTCAATCCGCGAACAGGTCATTAAAGACGCCGTCAAGAACGGTCTTTTAGCCCTTGAGAGAAAGCTTTACGGTACTGAAACCGGCAAAATTGCCGCCGAGAAGGTGGCAGTTCCAGGTCACGGTGAAATGACCAAGGCCGACCTCTACGAGAACATCTTCAAAGCACAAGCAGACGAGAACACAGCCGACATCTGGGGAGCCGCCTGGACCGGTCATAACGGCGGCGGGGCGCTTGGCATACTCCTACAATCACTGAGATCGGGCGGCAAACTCGAGACCCGCAATGTCTACGGCAAGGAATTCGTGGACCCCGTGGAAAACCCGCTAGGTTTCGAGGTGCACGCCTTCGATGCCCTGAGACCGAAAATTGTAGCCGAAACCATGCGCGCCCGGGCCAACGGCGACAGGCGTGTGCTGGATCATGCCGATGCCCTGGAAAGATATGGGCATGAAGCCTCCCGACCCGGTGACTATGTCTTCGCTAATATCGATGCACCCACCGACCGCATCGTCATTCCCCGCCAGGAGTTAGAGGCGGTTGTGCCTGAACTTATTAAGGCACAGATGAACACACCGCTACCAGCCTTGCAGGGCAAGACCTTCGGTGATGTACTGCCGGATCTGCCGAATCATATGGCTAAGATGGACACTCTTGCCGAACTGATGGCCGACGCCGTATTGAAAGGCAAGAAACCAAGCGAAATACCTTTCGACACCAATCAGTACACCATCAACCAGGTCTTCGGCGCCGGCATGCCGGCGGCGCTTAAACTGGTGGCGGGCGGAATGGACGCCGTCAAAGCTAATGCGGAAGTGAACCGCATGTCCGACTTCCTGCGTTCACAGTTCCATGCCAATGACCCGCACATTTCGCCTTTGCGACCGACTTCCCTGCAAGCGATCAGACTCAACTCCCCTCGCTCTTTTGTAGAAGGTGGTCGTATCCTGGGCAGCGAAGCGAAGCAAGCGGCCAGCCGCATTCTCAGAGCCAATCCGGCCATTCGCGACTATATCGGACAGAGAGCACCGATCTACGGCGGAGCAGAAGCTGCTATAACCGCTGAGCGTCTCATGGGCGACAATGACAAGACGAAAGAGAATGCCACCGTTATGGACATGACACCCAAGCCGCCCTTTGCCCCCATGCAATCTACGGGCAAGACCGACTGGCTTTCCGGTAAAGACAGTACTTTACGGAACATTCTCTTCATGCAAAAGGCCAGCCGCGACATGCTCACCACCGCTCAGGCGGAGACCGTAACGCCTGAGAATTCGCAGCCTAAATAGCGCATGCCGTGAACCATTAATGGAAGTGGAATGATGCCAGCAGAATTACAATGTTCAAAATGCCAGGGGACGATGGAAGAGGGCTTCCTGCCTGAGTATGCCCATCCAACCTTACTAGTGACGTGCTGGTATCCCGGCGCCCCCAAGGAGTCCGAGGTTCGGGTTCTGGGCATGAAAGTGGGTGAATGGCTGGACGTTCACCAGGATAAGATGCGCCTGGTATCGACTTATCGCTGCACCGGCTGTGGCTACCTGGAATCTTATGCAAAATAGGGCGAGCAATTATAAGCCGGTTTGGCAAGGTCCACCCCTTTCTTTTCAGGAATTGGGGCGTGAATGAAATTATCCATAATTTCGCTCATTACCTTGCCTTTGGTTGGATTTAAGCCCGAATTTTCATAAGTGAGCGATTTTCGACGGAATTTCGCTTGCGCCCCAGTTTTGAAAGTGAAGCAGGCACCTGGAAAGAATCTCTATGATCAGGCAAGCGGTCTTAGATTGGGCTATCATAAGTAGCTGTTGTGGCACTTAATTGATTCGGCTATGGTATTTCATTTCTCTCAAAGAAAGTCTCAGAAGACTGCATTGGCTTGCCTTTTAGCATCAGCCACGCTTTTAGCCGGATGGTCCTCAGCCAGGGCACAACTTCCGCCTGGCTTCGAGGAAGGCCATGCCAAGGGCAGCGTAATCTATCAAAGGGCCATTCAGGCTTTTAACGCCAGAGACTATTCTGCTTGCATCAATCTTTGCAAACAGGCGCAGCCTCTTGATCACTTCAATAAGAATCTTGGTCACCTGATGGCCCTGGCCTACTGCGAGATGAACGACACTTACAACGCCAAGTTGCAGTTTCGCAGCGCCCTCACCCTTGATCCCAATTTCATTGAATGCCGCAATAATTACGGCATTATGCTCATGAAATCAGGGGATCTGGAAGAAGCAGCGCGCCAGTTCACCGAATGTATTCGAGTCAATGCCCGCTATCCGAAGGCCCATTACAACATCGGTCTAATTTATCAGAAGAAAGGCGACCTTGACGCAGCCATCGCCTCTTTTCGCACAGCCACCAGACTGGATCCCAATTACTTTGATGCCCAGCGCGATCTGGGTCTGGCTATCTATCAGAAGTTCGAGCGAGGCGACGGCGGCGACATCGCCGAATGTCTGGATAAGTTGACTGTGGCAGCTAATTTGCTGCCGAACAACCCGATGATTCACTATCATCTCGGCAATATTCACTGCGCCAACGGCGACCTTGATGAAGGCGAAGCCGAGTATCGCAAAGCCCTGATACGAGACGGCAAGCTCTCTGCCGCTCACTACGAGCTGGGTCGCCTGCGTTACTTGCGGGGCGACCCCAATCGCGCTCTCTTTGAGGTAAAGGAAGCCCAGCGTTGCAGTCCGGTTTACAACGAGGGCAAGAAATACCCGATGGTAGATCGCATCAAGATGAAGCAGCTTCAGGGCAAATGTGAAGAGCTTCTGGATGACTACGTCGCCGCCATGGATTCGTTCAAGGAAGTCGCTTCCCTCACTGCCAACAACAAGGAGACCACCCGCCATCTACAGGAATTGTCGAGGCTAGCTCGCTCCGGTGGAAGCCGACGGAAGAAGGAAGAAGTCGATCCTGAGGAAATCAAAGCCCTGGTCTCCAGTGGTATCGCCGACTACGAGCACGGCGAGGTAGATAGCGCCGCTCAGAGCTTCGCGAAAGCTGCCGAGCTTGATCCCAAGTGCTTTGTCGCCTTCCAAAACTGGGGCGCTGTGCTGGAAGCCCAGGGAGACCTGAGGGGAGCCTCAGAAAAGTATCAAGCTGCATTAGACTTGAAGCCTAAGTACGATGGTCTCTATTACAATATGGCTTACCTTCTGGAAAAGCTAAATATGCGCAGTGAAGCCGGCCGGTGGTACAAGCGCTTCCATGAATTAGCCGGCAAGTATCCCTACGATCCCAAACACATAGTCTCTTTACAGCAGGAAGAAGCCAGAGAAAGAGCTAGAAGTGCCGCAAGCAGGAAGAACTAATGTCTAAAGCCGTATCTACTCTCACCCTGCAAAAATATAAGAAGGACGGGCGCAAAATAGTTGCTCTCACCGCCTACGATTATTCTATGGCTAAAATTCTTGACCGAGCCGGTGTAGACCTGATTCTGGTCGGTGACAGCCTGGCTATGGTAGCCCTCGGACACCGCACCACCCATGCCGTGACCATGGAGGAGATGCTGCACCACACCAGAGCCGTGACCAGAGGTGTGAGCACAGCCATGGTTGTAGCCGATCTTCCCTTCATGAGCTACCAGGTGGATGTTACCCAGGCCATTATGAACGCCGGCCGTTTCGTGAAAGAAGCCCAGGCCCACGCCGTCAAGTTGGAAGGAGCCACCAGGCTCAATCTGGAAATAATAGAAAGACTTGTCGGAATGGGGATTCCGGTGATGGGTCACCTGGGCTACACGCCCCAGGCCATACATGGTTTAGGTGGAGCCAGGGTGCAGGGTCGTTCAGCCGATGAAGCCATCAAGCTTCTCGATGATGCACGTGCTCTGGAGATGGCCGGATGTTTTTCCGTGGTACTGGAAATGGTGCCAACGGCCGTGGCCAAAATGGTGACGGAAAAATTGAACATTCCCACTGTTGGTATTGGAGCAGGCAATGCTTGCGACGGTCAGATCCTGGTTACCGACGATCTTCTGGGCAAGTTCACCGACTTCCTACCGCGCTTTGTCAGGCGCTACGCCGATCTTTCCACGGTCTGTCAGGAAGCCGTAGCGAGCTATGCAGCCGATGTGAAGTCGGGAGACTTCCCCAACGCCTCAGAATCTTTTCTCTTGCCTAAAGACGAGGAAGCAGCGCTCAATAAGCAATTGCAACTGGATAAATCAGTGCCGGCCGGCAGCACGGAAATCTGTTAGAAACCCTCTGAATTCAGTTTCAGTGACAGGAACCGGAGCCGCAGGAATGGCTGCTGCAAGAGCCACAGCCGCCACCGGAAGAACTGCTTGACTTGGTGGTGCCCTGACCGACATCCGGGGTGCAACCGCCGGTGCGGAAATTCATGTTCCAGATACGCGATACTTTCTCGCTCTGGCACTGGGGGCAACTGGTTTCTGTGGAAGCAGTCATGGAGCGTTCCACGGTGAAGTTACTGTCGCATCCCTGGCAGCGGTAATCATAACTGGGCATCTTCCTATCCCTCCTATTTGCCTTTCTGTTTGAGTTGGGGTTTCAAGTCGAGCTGCCCGCTCATGAGAGCGGAAACGTCATTGACCATAACTATGACCATAAGAGCGATTAAGCTGAGGAAGCCCCAGCGCACCATCTCTCCGTGGGCCCTTTCTTCGATGGGTTTACCGCGAATTGCTTCCACCAGCATAAAGGCCAGGTGACCACCATCCAGAGCCGGCCAGGGTAAAAGGTTGACGATGGCCAGGTCCATGGATATAAGAATGGTGAACATAAAGAGGGTGCGCCAGTCCACATTGGCCATCTCCGCACCGATCTTGATCACGGCCAGAACACCGTGTAAGTCTTTGATACTGGCTTTAGGTGCTGCCCCCGGCTGCTTCGGCCCGAAATCGGGAAGCAGGTTTTGCACCAGCTCTACTATCTTCACCACCATCAAACGAGTGCGATTGGTCAGTTCCTGACCGCCCAACACACAAATATCAAGGAAGTTGCCCTCTACCTTTTCGTACTGGGTAGCCCTGGCATCGAGCACCATACCTACCTTACCTCTGGGGCTGGTAGTCATGGTCAAACTGACCGGTTGTCCGTCGCGGCGCAGGTTCAATGTCACCTGGGTAGATTTCTTGGAACCAAGATAAGCAATGATTTCCTCGGCATTGGTGACGGGATGATTATCTATAGCCAGGATTTCGTCATTGGCAAGCACGCCGGCCTCCCTGGCAATGGGATTGCCGGGATCGAGCTGACGAACATAGGTCATGTCAATCGGCCGCCCCAGGGCCAGGAGCATGACTACCATTAGAAAATAAGCAAAAATGACATTAAAAGTAACACCGGCCACGGCCACCAATGCTCTTTGCCAGATAGGGAACTTCTTGAAAGGATTCAAGTTGACACCGAAAGCCTCGGAAGAGGCTCCGGCATTGGTTTCATCCCCCAATTCGGGAATTGCTACAAACCCCCCCAGGAGGCAGGCATAGATGCGAAACTCAGTGCCCCAGCGCTGGCCCACCACCACATGGGGACCGAAGGGCAGACCAATACCGAAAACCGGGGTCTGAAAGCCGAAGAAGCGAGCCACCAGATAGTGACCGCATTCGTGCACGATGATGAGGACACTCAGAACGCCAAGCATCAAGAGGATAAACAAGAACTGTTCGAACAACGAGATAACCTCACTAAAACGCTAAATCGCCCCGTTTTGGAGCGCCCTTGCGTCATTTAGTTCCTTCGGCGCAAGAGACTCAATCGTCACATCTTTATAGTAATACGAAAGAATCTGTCCTGCATTATAGCCTCTATCGGCTAGGGCCTTGGCTCCCCATTGCGAAAGACCAAGACCGTGGCCAAAGCCGCGACCGCTGAAAATATAGGTATCGCCGTTCTGAAAGACCGAAAACTGTGTGCTGGGAAGGTTATAGAGCCTTCTGGCTTCGCTGCCGGTAAGGAGCCGAATTCTCTCATCCCCTACCACCAGCAGGTTCTTGACGCGCCGGCCGTCTCCCCCGTGGCGGTCTACCACCAGAAGGGCTACAACTCGCTCCTTCCGAACGGGAGCGCCATCGGAAACCAGGGGCGCCGACCTGGGGGCGGCCCCGAAGAGGGAAGACAACTTATCGGCTTTAACTTCTCTTTTCCAGTTGAAATGAGGCGATTCATCGTCATAATCCACCACCGACTTCAAGTACGGCAAGCTTTTACCCCAGACCGTTTCAGCCAGTTCGGTAGTACCACCACTAGTGCTATGGAAGAAAGCGCTGATGACATTTTGATTATGTTTGAGAACTAGACCGTTGGTGGCGGACACTGCCTGGTTGGTTTCTTCGCTTTCCGACTGCACGCCCAGATAGACCTGATCATCCACAGTGTCCTTAACGTCGTAGCCTTCGGTCTTATGCTTATTCAAATTGGCGACGGCATAAGAACGAGCCGCTATGGCCTGGGCTTTCAGCACTTCCTGGGGCCACTTGCTGGGCACTTCCGACGGTACTACCGAAAGCAAGTAGTCTTCCAGATCGACAATATTGATGGCGCTGAGGATTGGCGCATTGGCACGCTTATTCAACTTGATCAGAACGGCGCCGCGATAGAAACGATTGCCCACGCCGATTAATCCGCCGTTCTCACTGACCACCAGATAACCCTGACTGGGGTCGAAGCCTTCAGCCTGGCGGGAATCTGACATTGCTTCGGAAGGCACGGTCAGATCTGGCATGAGCTGCTTTTCTTTGATCGTGGGTAAGAGCATTTCAGAGCCGCCCGCAGGCAGTGGTGAGAAAGCCACGGTCCGGACAGGTGCGGCTTTCGAGAACTTGTCGAACTCGCCCTTACCTTTCAAAGCCAACATCTGACCGGTACCCTTCAAGGAGAGGGAAAAACTGCCGCAAGCGGCCATGGTACCAAGTTTGACACCATCGGACAGACTGTATATGGAGGCTCCATCTGGAATTTCGAGATCTATGCGGCTCCCTTCTTTAACCAGTACTCTCACTTTCTTGCCGCCTTGCGGGGGGCTGCTTTTCAGAGCCGAAGCGGGAGCCAGAGCAAGATTTGTGCCGCTCAGATCTTCAGACTGCGCCTGCACCCCGCTCTGGAGGCAAATAGCCAGCAGGAGCGAAAGAGAAAGAGAAGTCCAGCCTTTTCTTTGGGCACCGTAGCCACGATTGGATAAAGCCCAGGGCGAGGGAGCCGCCGCTTTCTTCTCGGGCGGTGCGCTCTCACTGAGCATATAACTGCGCACGGCTGCCACAATGGCTGCCGCCTCATCGTCTTGAACGGCCTCAGGCGAGGCGAGTTGCAATTTGTCCTGGCTGGAAAAAACTATCATGGGCCTCCCTCTGTAGGGAGAATTATAATGCCAGCCTGGAATTAAAGAGGTTAAAACCTAGCCCTTCAAGGCCTCGGCACCACCCACGATCTCCAGCAGTTCCTGGGTAATGGCTGCTTGTCTGGCTTTGTTATAAACAAGTGTCAAACTACTTATCAGATCCCTGGCATTATTAGAGGCGTTGGTCATGGCGTTCATTCTAGCCGCCAGTTCGGAAGCGGCTGCTTCCAGAAGGGCCTGGAAGACAACGTTTTCAACGTACTTGGGCAGAAGCTCGTCTTCCATCACATCGTTGATAGAAGGTTCGAACAAGCGCAGGGGCGAAAGGGTAGTGGGACGATCCATCGCTTCCGGCAGTTCCACCGGTAGATATTTGGTGACTACTACCTGAGAACGCAACAGGGAGATAAAGTCGGTACCGATAATTTCAACGGCATCAACCTTGCCTTCGGTGTAGAGGTCTGCGGCATAGCCGGCAATCAACTTCGCTTCTTCAACCGTGGGAATAGCAGGCAAGAGGGTGTAGCTCTTGAGCTTTTCCACCTTGAAGGAGCGGAAGAAAGAGGCAGCCTTGAGACCAACCAGAATCAACCCTACTTCCTTGCCCTGGGACTGCAGTTCTGTTATGCGGTTTATAACCTCACGGAAGACCGTGGTGTTATAACCGCCGCACAGACCGCGGTCGGAGGAAAGAACTATCAAAGCCACTTTCTTTATTTGCGCGTGCTTGTGCAAGAGCGGCAAGCCTTGCAAGTCGACGGGGCTAACCTCGGCCACAACTTCTCTCAGAACTCTTACAACAGCCTGGGTGAAGGGTCTAGCGGCCTGCACACGCATCTGAGCCCGCCTTACTTTGGCGGCGGCCACCAGACGCATGGCGCGGGTGATTTTCTGTGTTGACTGTACGGATTTGATCCTTTGTCGAATTGCCTTGAGGTTAGCCATTTCGTCTTCCTACTTGCTTGTATAACCAGTTGATGGACCCTAATTAGGGCTTGAAGAAGTTGGTCTTGAACTTGTTCAATTGATCAACAAGGGCTTGCTCTTCAGCATCGGAAAGCTTGTCGCCTCCGGTCAATTTGGCTTCGATATCTTTGGCCTGAGAAGAGAGGTATTTGAACCACTCGGCCTTGAATTTACCGAGGTTTTTGGTTTCTACATCATCGAGGATGCCTTTGTTGGCGGCGAAGATGATGGAAACCTGTTGAGCCAGACTCAAGGGCTGATACTGAGGCTGCTTCAGCACTTCCGTCAGTTTCTGACCGCGACGAATCTGATCTTGGGTAGATTTATCGAGGTCGGAAGCGAACTGGGCGAAGGCTTCCAGTTCTCTGAACTGGGCAAGGTCGAGACGCAGTTTACCGGCCACCGACTTCATGGCTTTGGTCTGAGCGGAGCCGCCCACGCGGCTTACGGAGATACCGGCGTTGATAGCGGGTCTGACACCGGCGTAGAAGAGGTCGGTCTCCAGGAAGATCTGACCGTCGGTGATGGAGATAACGTTTGTGGGAACGTAGGCGGATACGTCACCGGCCTGGGTTTCGATGATAGGCAGAGCGGTGAGGGAGCCGGCGCCCAGTTTGTCGGAGAGCTTGGCGGCCCGTTCCAGCAGACGGCTGTGCAGATAGAAAACGTCTCCGGGGAACGCTTCACGACCTGGCGGACGGCGAAGCAGCAGGGACATGGCGCGGTAAGCGTTGGCGTGTTTGGAAAGGTCATCATAAACGCAGAGAGCGTGCATGCCTTTCTTCATGAAGTACTCACCCATGGCCACACCGGCGTAAGGGGCGAGGAACTGCAGAGCGGGAGCGGCAGTGGCGGGAGCGTTAACGATGATGGTGTATTCCATGGCGCCGTGCTCTTCCAAAATTTTCTGGATTTTGCCGACGTTGGAGTTTTTCTGACCGATAGCCACATAGATACAGATAGGGCGATTGGGCTGATTCTTCTGGTTGATGATGGCGTCGATGGCAACGGCGGTCTTACCGGTCTGACGGTCGCCGATGATAAGTTCGCGCTGACCGCGGCCGATTGGAATCATACCGTCGATGGCGGCGATACCGGTCATGAGCGGCTCGTGCACTGACTTTCTGGAAACGATACCGGGAGCCTTAACTTCGATAGGGGAGGTTTCGCTGGCGTTGATCGGACCTTTGCCGTCCATGGGCTGACCAATGGCGTTAACCACGCGACCCAGAAGCGCTTCGCCTACGGGCACCGAAGCGATTTTGCCGGTGGTGCGCACTTCCATGCCTTCGAAAATCTTTCTGCCTTCACCCAGAACTACAACACCGACGTTGTCTTCTTCCAGGTTCAAGACCATACCCATGGTTTTCTCTTCGTCGTCAAATTCGACCAGTTCACCAGCCATGGCCTTTTCCATGCCGTAGATGCGGGCAATACCGTCACCCACCTGCAGCACGCTACCTACATTAGTAACGTTCAGGGATGAGCGGTATTTCTCCAACTGGCTTTTGAGAACTGATGTGATTTCGTCGGGCCTGATTGCCATGGTTTCTTAACCTCTAATTTCCTAACTAACCTTAAAAGAGACCGATTTTTGGTGCCAACTAAACAGACATGAGAGCCTTCTCGATGGACTTCAATTTGCCTTTCAGGCTGCCATCGATTACCTGGTCGCCTATCTTGAGCACGACACCACCTATCAGGGAGGGGTCGACTTTTACTTCCAATTCCAGCTTTTTACCGAGGTGCTCGGTAAGCTGGGCTTTGATATTGGCGATGGAAGAGTCCGCCAGGGGCTCGGAACATCTCAAGGAAGCGGAAAGAATGTTCTTGCGCTTATTGAGAAGGGAGCGGTAACTACTTTCGATGAAGGGCAAAAGCTCCAGTCTTCTCTTATCGGCAAGCAAGTTGATGAGCCTGTCGGTAAGGTCGGAGAGCTTGCCCTGAAAGAGCGAAGAGAGGAACTTCTTCTTGTCTTCCGCCGAGATGGACGGATGACAGAGCACGATAGTCATGTCTTTATCGGAAGCAATGACTTGATTGACGGCATTGAGCTCGGTCAGTACCAGCTCGTCTTGACCGGCTGTCTGAGCCAATTCAAGCACCGCTTCGGAGTACTGGGCTGCAATTCCTTGTAGTTCGGTATTCATCTTTTACTACTTACCTGCCCCTTTACTTGGTTGCCGAAAGCGAAGCGCTTGTAGGCATCGACTGAGAACGGGTATTGAGGGTCTCCAGTTGCTCCATAAATTGATTGAGCATCTGGCTTTTCACTTCCGGTGTCACGGCCGACGCCAGTTGTCCCTTAGCCAGTTCCATAGCGGCTTTCACTGATGCCTGGCGCATTTCCGTCACCATCATCTGCCTCTCGGCGGCGATGGCGTTCTCAAATTTGACCAGCATTTCAGCAATGTCTTTTTTAGTCTGCGCTTCCATCGACTCTTGCATGTCTTTGGCTGCAGCTCTGGCCTCCGCCAATATTTCCTGCGCTTCCTTCTCGGCATTGGCCACGGCCGCCTTCTGTTTGGCGAGCAGGGCTTCAGCCTGGGCCCGGGCTTCTTTGGCGGCATTCAAGGTAGAGTTTATGCTCTCCTCGCGACCTTTAAAGACCGGCGGCAGGTTCTTTGCCAGTACCCACCAGAGAAAGGCAACCAGCAAAAGCCAGTTGATCAGGTTATTTTCAAAGATACTCATAAAGCCCGGAGCTTCCACTTCGGCAAAAAACATCAGCAGACCTCCTCTAGTGAACGCTTGACCTGACCTTTATCGAGGTTGCCGGTCCGGTGTGATGAACCAATCAGTTTGCCCAGGATGGCATCCACCAACTGAGCCTGTTCATCCACCATTTGCTCCACCAGGGAGCGTTTCTCGGAAGCGAGAGAGGCTTTGGCAGCATCGAGGCGACCACGACCTTCCTCTTGTATCTTAGAAACCGCTTCGCTGCGTCTTTTTTGAGCTTCGCCGACAGCATCATTGATGGTGGCTTGCGCTTTTTCACGCACCTCGGCGAGGTGTTTCTCGTACTGGCTCAACACAGCTTCCGCTTCTTTGCGCAGATCTTTTGAGTTGTCCAGATCTTCCTGAATCTTTCTGGAGCGTGCTTCCAGAGTCTTGGATACGGGCGTGACGAAGACCATGTCCAGCATCCAAATGAAGGCCAGGAAGCTCACCACCAGTATCAATAATGTGCCGTTTACTTCGAGCATTTTTGCAAAATCTCTATTTCTTCCGTCGACTCTAAGCCTTAGTCTCACTGTCGGGTCACAGAGGGCCCATAGTACAGCTCCTCCCCAAGAGGAGGAGCTGTCTTAATCAGATTGACTATTTGCTTCCCAATCCGAACAACTGGAGGGAGACGAGGAAGGCGAAGAGACCGAGAGCTTCCATCAAGGCGGCGAAGATGATGCCGTTGATGAGCAGCTTACCCTGCATTTCAGGTTGACGAGCCATCCCTTCGAGGGCTCTAGACGCTGCGATACCGATACCGATACCAGGAACGCCGACGCCGATGGCGCCGAAGCCAGCGCCGAGAAGCGCTGCGCACTTGATCAAGGTAACGTTGTCAACACCGCCCGCCATCGTTCCAGCCTGGGCAATCAATTGGTGGTCCACTGCATTTCTCCTTCAATATGACCGAAAATTCGCCAGCTGCCTCAGCTTCCAAGGCAGAGCTTATGCTCCACCTCAGGATTGCCGCCGCATATGCTGCAACTTGCACCCTAGTGGTTCTGCAAAAGGCGTACAAATTATATCAGGATGAAACTGCCTTCCTGTGCCGGTGAGAGACCGTTAAGGCTGGCTCATAGCGCATGGATAGTGGTGTTTAACCGCAGGTGCTGCCCCTGACCCCCGACTTTACTACAAGTGAAAGTGAACAATTTCCTAATACCCTGGGTTAATTATGGTAACGCTTCCCTCACAATCAGCCTCCGGAGCCGGTAGCCAAGCCCCTGACAAGATACTTGTCTATGCCCTGCATATAGCAAAAGCGCCCCACCGTAATGGTAAAGCGCTCAATGCTTGCAAGACTATTTCTAGTTTCTAGTGATGCTCTGCTACCGCTGCACCGATGTAGATGGAAGTGAGCAGGGTGAAGACGAAGGCCTGCACCAGAGCGATGAATACCTCGAAGCCCATGACGGCTGTGGGTAGGACGGCCGGGCAGATCTTCAAGAAGGCGGAGCGCAACATTTCGTCGGCAGTGATAACCAGAAGAAGACGGAGAGCCAGGGTTGCCGGTCTCACCACCAGGTCGAGCCACTCCAGGGGCGCGATGGGCTTCAAGCAGAACAACTTGATGTATTCAAAACCATGCACCATCACACCTGAACCCAGGTAGGTGAGAATGGCTATGGCAGCCAGCCCCGCCGTAACATTGAAGTCGGTGGTGGCGGCCGCCACTTCGAAGTGCTCGTGGTTGACATGGGGCCACCAGGACATATGCTCGATTACTTGATAGGGGAAAATGCCAATCAAGTTGGAAGCCAGGATGAACATGAAGAGACCGCAGAGTAGCGGCAGATAAGTTTTGTAGCGGTGGTCGCCGATGGCGCCTTTGGCGATGTCGGCAATAAAGGTGTAAAGCCCTTCGAGAATGGCCTGGCCCTTGCCGCCGGGTCCTTCCACCACCAGGTTGCCCGTGATGGAAGCACAGGTGAGGAGGATGCCGCCCATGGCCACCCAACTGAGAATGATGGTATCGGCATGGATATCACCGACGGTTCCCAGGTAGGGAATCTGCATCTGATTCAAAGACGGGTCATGAACGAGGGTGGACAGGGGAAGATTCTTGCCTAACATGTCTAAATCTGTTCTCTCACTTGGGAGTTCAAACGCAGGTATGCTCTTGAAGACCAAGCAGCAAACCGCGTTTAAATGATAACAGATACCTATAAGGGCACGGCTCAAGAGGCTTTAATGTGAACTCCCACTAGTCTCTAGACTAGCTTTCACTGCTTTCCGCTTCTTTCTGCCGCCGCTCTTTATCCAGCCGGCTCTGCCTGTCCATGTCGTTTGAGCGCTTCACCACGAAGACCATACCCAGGGTGAAGCCAAGCAAAATACCGCCCACAACCCCCCAGGGACCGGAGTTGAGGCGGCTGTCCAGCTGACTGCCGCCCAGGTAACCGGCCAGGGTCAGAAAGACTATGGCGGCGCCCATTTCAGAAGCCATCATAATCTGGGCGCCGAGGCTGCCGCCTTCGCTTCTGTCGTTCTTGGGGGTTTCATTCTTCATAATGTCTTCAACTTAGAGTGGGATTTATCCCCGTCGGACGGGGTTGAGCATGTAAAAAGCGGGCATAAGAGTTACAACCAGGTTTGTCTACTATCATGTTAAGAGCAAATTCATGCTATGACTAGATATTGATTAAATCGCCCGTCCTTAATGGAAGGAGTTTCTCTCAGATGCTGGACCGCTTAGTACAAGTCATCAAGGCTGCATTCAACGCCCTTTTAGGTAAGGTTGAAGACCCGCAGATGATGCTTGAGCAGTCATACAACGAGTTGCAAAGCAACGTGATTTCAGTGAGACAGGCCGTAGCTCAAGCCATTGCCACTGAGAAGCAGTTGGAGCGCGAATTACAGAAGAATAAAGACCAGGCTGCCACCTGGCAGAACCGGGCCGCCATGGCTGTGCAGCAAAACAGCGATGAACTGGCCAGGCAAGCCCTGCAACGGAAACAGCAGTATGCCCAGGCCGCCAGCGACCTGGAGACCCAGCTCAAGACTCAAAAGGAAGCCACAGCAGGTCTCAGGCAACGACTGGGCGAGTTGGAAAACGAACTGCGGAAGGCCAATACCAAGAAGCAAGTGCTCATTGCCCGTGATAAAGCCGCCAAAGCCACCATCAAAGCCAATGAGATACTTTCGAAAACCAACACCTCCGGCGCTCTTTCCGTAATGGAGCGCATGGAATCGAAGGTGCAGGAGAAGGAAGCGAAAGCCCTTGCCCTGGGTGAACTATCGGGAGACTCCCTGGAGAAACAATTTAAGAGCTTTGAAGGCAAAAGCGATATCGAACTGGAATTGCTGGCCCTCAAAGGCGAAATGGGTAAAACCGCCGAACCTAAGCTGATCAATACCGACAAGCAAGATGCCGTGCTTCTGGAGCGGCAGCATGATAACGTCGATTCCTCTATTGAGGTGCAAGAGGTCCGCGAGCTGAAGACCAACGACTGAAGTACTCCTCAAAGGTACCTGAGAGGATTGCTTTGCGGCAATTTTGCGCTTCCTCAATGAGGAAGGTGACATTGTGTATGGCCAGAAGCATAAGGCCGGCCATCTCACCCTGCCTGACCAGATGATGTAGATAGGCCAGGCTGTGATTCTTACAGGTGGAACAAGGGCAGGTCTCATCAATGGGTCCGAAATCTTTGCGGAAACCGGCATTCTTTACGGCCAGTCGCCCTTTACTGGAGAAGACCGTGCCATGACGGGCCAGCCTGGTGGGTGAGACGCAGTCGAACATATCGATACCGCATCTGATGGCATAGAGCAGATCCCAGGGCGTACCAACTCCCATTAGATAGCGCGGTCTTTCCCTCGGTAAAAGCGGTGTGGTGTGCAGGACGATGCGCTCGATGGTGCGCCGGTCTTCGCCCACTGCCACACCGCCCACGGCATAGCCGGGCAGATCGAAGGCGGTCACGGCCTGCACCGATTCTTCCCGCAGGTGCTCATACATGCTGCCCTGGACGATACCGAAAAGAGATTGGTCCTGCTTTCGCTTGTGTTCCTGATGGCAGACATTGAGCCAGCGGTGGGTGCGCTCCATGGCCGCACGGGCTTCTTCCTCGCTGGCCGGATTCTTCACACATTCGTCAAAAGCCATCATGATATCGGGGCCAATGGCATTTTGAATGACCATGGACTCTTTCGGTCCGATAAAATGGGTCTTCCCGCCTTTGTGGTCCTTAAAATAGACCCCCTCTTCAGTTATCTTGCGCAGGGCATCCAGGCTGAAAACCTGAAAACCGCCCGAATCGGTCAATATGGGCTTGTCCCAGTGCATAAACTTATGCAAGCCGCCCGCTTCTTTGATAAGTTCGTGACCGGGTCTCAGGTAGAGGTGATAAGAATTGGAAAGCACTATCTGGGCGCCGCAATCGGCCGTCTGCTCCCAGGTGAGGGCCCGCAGGGCGGCATTGGTACCGACGGGCATGAACACCGGCGTTTCCACCACCCCATGGGGGGTGGTAAGCAGTCCGGCTCTGGCACCGGACCATGGACAAATCGCCTGAACTTCATAAGAAAGAGCGGCAGAATTGAATTTGCTCACGGAGCCGATGGGAGTCTGAGCCGGGTCATTGGAGCTAGTACTTGTGGTTGCCATAAGCTTTGATTATAGCGAACGAGGCCCAAAGAGTAATTCCCAGGCGCGCTATCAAGCACCTGTGTAATAATGCCGCACATGAAGAGCCGCAACAGCAAATTTAAATTAGGGAGCCTGACACCGGCTTGCCTTGCCCTTTTACTCAGTTTCAGCGTCCCCTGCCGGGCTCAATCCGCCAACCCTTCTCCGGAAGACCTGGCCCGTAACAATTCCACCATCAAGCGCTGGCTTGAAAAAGAGAAGCGCATCTTTCTCAATCCTATTTCTCAGGAGGAAGTGGAAGTGGTGCTAACCAGGCGAACTGAGCCACTCTGTTTTCTCTTCATCATGGGTCGATATAAACAATCAGGGCCGGCTTCGGCAGCCCAGGCTGGACCCAGGCCGGAACCGGCAAAAGTTAAAGAGAAGGACCGCCTCTTCAAGGAAGTGCAAAAGGCTTCGGCTGATCTTTTGAAAGACTCCACCCGCAGTGTCGTGCTTCTCGATGAAAAAGGAGAGCCGCCCCCTCCCGCCTATGCTACCGAATTGGATGAGAAGAGCTTAAATAGTGCCTTTATATTGATAAGCCTGGGGGAGTACGCACGAGCGCGCAAACTCCTACAAGCAAATCAAGCCAGGCTTTCAGAGGCCATGCTCATTAATCTGGCCATGTTGGAAGCTATAAACGGCAATATAAAGAAGGCGGAAGAGATTCTCGGGCAATTCAGCCAGGATAAGCCAGGCTGCGCTACAGCCCAGTTCAATCTTGCCTATCTGCGCCTGACCCAGGGTAAGACCAAGTATGCCGCCGCCCTCTTGAAGCCTCTCGCGGAAGGTGAAAGCAAAGGAAGACTGAAGCTCCTGAGCTTACTGAGCCTGGCCAGGCTTTCTCTCTTCGAAGGCAAGCGAGAGGAGGCGGTTCGATACGCAGAGCGGGCTCTCTCTGATTTTCCTGATAGCCTGGACAGCCTTGATACCGCCGGAGATATCGCCCTGGCCGGCAAGGATTATAAAAAAGCTATTCAGTATCTAACCCCGGTGGCCCAGGCTCGTAAGTCGGAAACCCGCTACCTGCTTAAACTGGCAGAAGCACACCAGGAACTTGGCGAAGTGGATCGGGCCATCAAACTTCTCAATCAGGCCTGCGACATTGAGCCGGAAAGCGTGGCTAACCATGTGCATCTAGGCAAGACATATCTTGCCAATAAGGATTTTCTGGCTGCCCGCTTGCAATTGGAACGAGCACTGGAACTGAAGCCTGGTCTTGATGAAAAAAGGAAAATATTTGCACCATTCATAAAGGTGCTGAACACAATGAATGACGACAAGGCTCTCGATAAGTGGACCGCGCTCTGGGTGAAAGAAAATCCTGATCAAGCCATTACGCACTACAACCGCGGCTGGTACCTGACCCGCATGGAAAAGAACGCCGAAGCCATTGCCGCCTACAGGGCTGCCCTCAAGTGCGATGCCAAAATGAACACGGCACGCTATAACTTGATTTATCTGCTGGCAAAAAGCGGGCAGAGCGAGGAAGCCAGGCAGGAAGGACAAGTCTTCCTCAATTCAGCCGGCTCGGAGGCTGATAAAAAGCAAATCGAAAGCATGCTTGCCTCTATCGAAAAGCTGCAAGGGAAGACGAAACCGTAAGCTTTTCCTGAGGACAAGCAGCCTTAATCTCAGGTCTTAAATCAACTATAGTTAAGGCAAGGGTCTAAAGGCTGCGGTTAAATATACTGACATCTAAACTGAAGCATCGTTCGTACTTATGGCATCAAACATCAAAAAAGCCTTCAGCAGCGCCCTCGTAGCCGGTCTGGTGTATCTGGGCTTAAACGCTTCCATGGGAATTCCTCTGGGGGGTTCAACCGGGGCAGGCTCACACGGAGGTGCCGATCAGATTCAGCGCAACTTGATCGCAGCCGGTCAGACTCTTGAATCGTCGCCCCGTCATCTTTTGGGCGATCCCGTCGTTTTATTGGGCTCATCTCTTGTAATGTCGCCGCTCTGGGCTGCCGATGTGCGCCTGGGGCATTTCTTGCAAGATGTGAATATGCACCATCGAAGCCTGCACATGAAGGAAGAGATGGATAAATTCGGATACCACAAAGATGCCGTCTCTCTGGCCACACCCGGCCAGTTTGTTTCCGACGCCTACCTGATAGTTGACAAGCACCTCAAAGATAAAAATCGCCCGGAAATCCTTATATATGGAATTGCGCCCCGGGATTTTATGGATAGTACTACCTCCGGTCTGGTTACTTCGGTCTTCAATCAACTGGTAGCAATAACCGATATGCCGAAGATCAAAGATCTTTTTCTGGAGAGCTTCGACGACCATATGAATTTCGTGCTCGAGCGCACGGTCTTTCTTTACCATAAGCGAACCCGCTACCAGACTAAGTTTGAGGAAGCAGTAGAGAAACTTACTTACCGCCTCGACAAGTATTTACCGCCCAAAACCGAAAGCGCCGCTGCGCCTTTCTTGATGGGCACCGACCACGATGCCATCTGGAAACAGAGTACCGAGGAATACGCCAGACGCTATAAAACAGCTAATGAGCCGCTTTTCCAGAAGCAGACCAAGTGCTTGAGAGCACTCATGCAACTCTGTAAAGAGCGCAATATCAAACTATATATAGTGGCTATGCCTTTGAGCAAGACCAATATGGCTTTGATGCCGCCTGGGCTCTACCAACATTACATGGACACGCTCAAAACGGAAACCGGCAAGGCTAATGTGCCTTTGATAGATCTGGCTGCCGACGGCAACTATGGCGACGATGACTTTTATGACACCGTGCACTTGAATCAGACAGGCGGGGAGCGCTTTATCAAACAAATGACGGCCCTTGTCAAAGCCAATTCTCAGGGAATTGCCTTCACGCCCGAACTTCTGAAGAACGTAAATGTAGAAAGTCCGGAACCGGTCAAACCTCAGTTGGCTACACCTGCCCTCACCAGCCCAACGTTGTAATCAGAGCGCGAAAGTCGCCCCGATTCCAGAGCCAGACATGCACGGCAAAAACCAGTTGCTCGGTGGCAATGCGCCCGCTCCTCACCAGCTCATAGCCGTAGAGTACAGCCTCCAGGCATTCTCTCGTCAATATTTGCCTGTTCAAGATGAACTCTTTCACTTTCTCTTCATCGCTTTCCTGCCGGGTAACAAGCTCGATCTGCTCAAGCTCCGAAAGTGGCACCAGACCCAGTATCTCTAAGAGGGAGGCTAGCGACTGAGGCTTTTCCAGCATCAAGACCTTGGGTTTAATGGATGCCAATTCCTCTAAACTAAATTCCAGAAGCTGGCCGGTGCGGGCACAGTGCCGGAGCATCTGACTGGCCCTCAAGGCATCCACTGTACCGGCCTCAATGTACTTTTGAGCGCGCAGGGCCGACTGCACTAGTTGCTCCGCCAGTATGCCCTCGTCCACCAGCACCTGCCCCAGAGGCTGGGCGGCGCTCATACTCTTTTCCACGCAGCCGAGCAGATCAAGCTCACTGATGAGCTCCGAAAGCACGAGCAATTCGCCCAGCCGAACAAAATTCTGCTCGCGGAACTTCTTAAAGCCGCCGAATTCCAGAATTTCCTCTATGTGATCACCATGCATATGGGAGAGCTTGAGGGCACCGACGGCCTCGCCGCGAGCAATGCGACCCTCCTTCACCAGGAGCTTGGCCGTGAGCCCCGAATAAGCCGACTTCTCGTCCAGGGAATTCTGCAATATAAGTACTCTCACCAGAGGCAGACCGGAGACAATGCTGGTCTCCATGGCCGTCATCAAGTCGGCGCGATTGATGGCGCCGGCATCTATAAAGAGCGCACCGAGCGAAAGACCAAAATCAATGACTTCGATGCTTGCACCACTCTCAATTAAATTCTCCAGGAAGGACCGGCCATTCTCACGTATCCGGGACAGCATGCTCAGGGCCAGGTCCGGTTGCAACAAGTGTTCCCTGATCAGGTTTTGAGCCTGGAGCGTGCCGTAGAGCTCCGTTTCCGTCATGAGTCCGGAGTCGATTAAAATCTTTCCAAGGGGTTGCCGCCGTGCCGCCGACATACTCAAAGCCGCTTCAATGTTCTCTCTTTGCACCAGTCCGGCGCCGCTCAAGAGATCGCCTATCTGACTGGAAGTATGCTGTGACAAGGGTTTACCTCCAAAATGTGATCGCTAAAGTATATCCTCTTGATATAGGGCGTGCGGCAAAATTCCCTATCTCAGCCCGGAATTTTGCCGACGGCTCGAGACGCTTCAGGAGGTCGAAATTGAAGGTACATGCCAAAGTAGCCTGATCATGTTACTTACCATAGTATATACTTATACCGCCGGTGATACTAAAGAAAAGGCACGGTAAATCAGATAGACCAAGCATAAGCAGCCTATATACAGAGCCCGACCCGCCAATTTCTCGTATTCGTCCCAGCCCCAAATGGATGACATACTGCCCCTGGCGAGCTAAAATAGGGTTCTATGCTTGACACCAAATGCAGTGTGTAGTCTAATTCGGCTGTACACTGACGAGCCAATAGCGTTTTCCAACTCTGGGAGTCTCTTTTGCGAATCAAAGAAATCGAGCTTGATAATTTCAAGTCTTTCGGCAAGCAGACTCTGGTCCCGCTTCTAGACGGATTCACAACCATATCCGGTCCGAACGGGTCAGGCAAATCTAATATCATTGATAGTTTGCTCTTCGCCCTTGGTCTTTCCTCTACCAGAACCATGAGGGCCGAGCGGCTTCCAGACTTGCTCAACAACCTGAGCGGTCGCAACGAAGCCAGGGTGAGAGTCAAGTTCACCAACGATGAAGGCCACGAGCTGGAAGTTATCCGTCGCATACGCGTTAAGGATACCGGCTATACCTCGACTTATATTCTCAATGGCAAAGTTGCCACTCTTACAGAAGTACACGACGAGCTGATTAAGTACAACGTCAGCCCCACCGGCTACAACGTGATCATGCAGGGTGACGTCACGGGCATCGTCACTATGAGTGCCAGCGAGAGGCGCAAAATCATCGATGAATTGGCGGGAGTAGCCGAATTCGACCGCCGTATCGACCAGGCCCAGAACGAACTTTCTTCCGTGGGCGAGAAGATTGAACTGCAGAAAATTATTCTCACAGAGATCTTGGCACGCCTGGAAATTCTTAAAACCGATCGCGACCAGGCCCTCAAGTATCTCGACCTGAAGACCCAGAAAGAGACCGTGGAGCGAGATCTGGTCTTCGTGCGCGCCGCCGAACTGGAAGAGAAAGCAAGCTTAGAGCTGAAAGAAATTGAAAAGCTCAACAGTAAAGAAGAAGCCCTCAACGAAAAACTGGACAAAACCGAAGTTGCCCTGGTCAGCCTGAGGGCTGAATTAGGTCGCATCGAGCAAGAGATTCGCGAGAAAGGCGGCAATGAGCAGCTCCTCTTGCGGCAGGACCTTGAAAACAAACGAGGCGAATTGACCAGGGAAGAGAACAAGCTCTCCAACCTGGAAGGGGTGATCGGAGAAAAATCCAAGCAGTCCAAGCAAATTGGCGCTCAGATTAAGGCTATCGACAGACACCTTACCGATCTCTCTAAGCAGAAGAAACAACACCAGACCGACCAGGCCGCCGTCAAA
The DNA here is from genome assembly GCA_016212515.1 of Candidatus Melainabacteria bacterium. Classification (GTDB taxonomy): domain Bacteria; phylum Cyanobacteriota; class Vampirovibrionia; order Obscuribacterales; family Obscuribacteraceae; genus Obscuribacter. The sequence continues at coordinate 82,167 of JACRFZ010000078.1, read as the reverse complement.
GCCGTGCTGGCAGAAAAGCAGGCGGCGCTTATGGAAGTGCTGTCGGAAATCGAAGTGCTGCGCCAGGAAAAGGATAAATCTTCCGATAAAATCTCCAACTTGCACTCCGACCTGCAAAAACTGAGAGATGAGCGGCACGAATTGGAAGTGCGCAAAACTGCTCTCAAGACCAAGCGTGAAAGCCTGGAAAAAGAGTTGGAGAACCTTCGCACCCGGGCCACCGAGCAAATTGCCAGAGTCGCTCAGGTCAAGGGACTGCTTGGTAAATTGGAATTCGAATACCAGGACCACAAGGCTCTGGTAGCCGGCATCGAACGCTCCATTCAGCAGTTGGAAGGCGAACTGGAATCAACCAAGGAAGAAATTGAAAGCAAGCGTCATGCCCAGGATACGGTCAACCGCCGCCTCATCGAGCTGGAAACAACCAGAGAAGTGCAGGGTGAAAGTGGTTACGGTAGAGCAGTAGAGGCCATTCTTGCCGCCAATATCCCCGGTGTACACGGCACAATCGGTCAGCTCGGTTCAGTGGACAGTCAGTACACCACCGCCCTGGAAACAGCCATCGGTCCCCGCCTGGCCCATATCGTGGTGGACGACGATCAGATTGCCCAGAAGTGCATCGAATATTTGAAAGCCAATCAGGCCGGTCGCGCTACCTTTGTGCCCCTCAATCGCATTCAGACACAACCCCCGGGTCTCCTGCCCAATCGTCCTGGCGTGATTGATTTCGCCTATAACCTGATCAACTTCAACCCGCGCTTTGTCAAAGCCTTTCAATACGCCTGCGGTCAGACCATTGTGGTCGACACCATGGAAAACGCCAGAAAACTTATCAACCAGGCCAGGATGGTTACCCTTGAGGGTGAGCTCTTCGACAAGTCCGGTAGTATTTCAGGCGGTAACGACAACAAAGCCAAATTACACTTCGGCAGCCGCGGCGAGTCTGATCTCTCGGTGCTCAAGCAGACTGCCAAGAGCCTGGCCGATCAAATTCGCTGGCTGAAAGATTCTATTAAAGAGCTGGAAAATTCACTGGGCGAAGAGCGCAGCAAGCTTAGCAAGGCCAAAGAAAATATGGCCCATAAGCTGGCTGAGCTTGAAAGCAAGCGCAAGCAAGTGAAAGAGATCGAAGAAGATGTTGAGAGCATCAAACCCCAGCTCCGCGAAAAGGGCGATGAAGTCGAGAAAATCGAACAAGAAGCCGTTAGCCTTGAGCAAAAAATCAAAGAATACAATCAAGCTATCGAAGCACTGGAAGGCAGCCTGGAAGGCGCCCGCGACAAAGGGCAGAAGTCTAAGCTGGAAACTCTCATTCTCAAATCGGAAGAATTGAGGCAGTCGGTATCGGCTGTCGAGGCCGACCACAAAGAAAATCAGCGGCTTTTAGACCGGGTGGAAACGGAAGAACGAGTAGAGATAACCAACCGCGAAAACTTGACCGGTCAGGCTAACGAACTGGGCGTAGAACTGGACGAACTGGAAGAGCAGAAACCACAGCACGAGAACACCATCAACACCTTGCGCTCCGCCATCAATGAGATGGAGCAGAAGGTCTCAGTGCTCTCGGAAGAACTGGAGAGCATGCGCCAGGCGAAAGAGTCTATCCATGAAAGAGTGACTCAGACGGAAATCGAGCGCACCAAGTTCGATCAGGAGTTGATTCGCGTCAAAGAGCAGCGCAATGCCCACAAGATTGCGCACTATGATGTGGAGCAACAGCTCATCCAAGTAAAAGAAGAAATCGAGAAAATACTGGCGGAGAATCCTCAGTACGAAGCCCCCAATGCCGGTACCGTAGAGCAGCTCAGGCAGCAGGTGGAGAGACTGGAGCGCCGTATGCGCGCCCTCGAGCCGGTCAATATGAAGGCCCTGGAAGAATACAACCAGACTTCCGAAAGGCAACAGGAACTGGCCGACAACCTCGAAACCCTGGCCGACGAGAAAGAAGAAATCATTCAGCGTATCGACGGCTACGGTCAATTGAAGAAGGAAACCTTTATGGAAGCCTTCACGGCCATCAATCAGAACTTCCAGCAGATCTTCGCCGAACTCTCACACGGTACCGGTCGTCTGGAACTGGAAAATCCTGAGAATCCTTTCGAAGGCGGTCTGGTTATTCGAGCCCAACCAAGAGACAAGAAGATGCAACGCATCGAGGCGCTCTCCGGCGGCGAGAAGTCTTTGACGGCGCTTTCCTTCGTGTTTGCCTTCCAGCGCTTTGCTCCCGCTCCCTTCTATGCCTTCGACGAAGTCGACATGATGTTGGACGGTGCCAATGCCGAGCGACTGGCTCAGATGGTTAAGCGCCAATCGGAACAAGCCCAGTTTGTGGTGGTCAGCTTGCGCCGTCCCATGATCGAGAATGCCGACCATGCAGTAGGCGTCTCCCTGCGAGCCGATGGTTATTCCCGCACCGTAGGCATCAAGGAAGTTGTTATTCCGGATGAAGAGCCCTTGAAGGCCCTGGCCTAATTCCAGCGAGGACATATGTCGGATATCACAGCCCCGCCTCTAGCGACTCAAACCAGCGCTCAAGCCCTTTCGCAAGTGGCTGGAGCGGAGAATGCCAACTCCAATCCCTTCCTTTCAGCCGATTCCGGTATTGAGATTCTGGTGAAGATGGCCGAGAAAGGCGAGATTGATCCGAAGAACGTCGATATCATCGATGTCACCGATAAGTTCTTGCGCACCATTGCCACCACGCCCAAAGAGAGCTTGCGCCTATCAGGCAAAGTTATTTTCCACGCCGCCGTGCTCTTGCGCATGAAGGCCGAAGCCTTGCTCTCCGAGGCCAACAACACCATCAATCCGGTAGTGGCGGATGACTTCCTCGACTTTGACGACGAGGGCGGTCCTATTCTTTACGACTCGGCCAAGCAAGAAGTGGGGCGTCAGCTCACCTTTAAAGACCTGGAAGGGGCCATCGTCAGGCGAGCCCAGAGAAAGCATCAACCGGTGAGAGAGCGTAAGGTTACCCTCGATCAACTTATCGCCGCCCTGAAAGAAGCTGAAAAGCTTGAGAAAGTGCGTCAAGATAAGAAACCTAAAGCCAAGATCGATCTTTCCGGCTATCATGAAGTTCATGAGATGGACGATATTCTTGATCTGGCTCACGATGAAGATATCGAAGAGACCATCGTACGCATAGAGCATTGGATATCCGTTAATCTCGATCTAGGACAAAACATCGAACTTTTTGATCTGGTGAAGAAATTCAGCGCCAAACAGGATTGGGTAGAAGCCTTTCTGGCTGCCCTATTTTTGTCGAACGCCGGTAAAATAGATCTCGAGCAAGAAACCTTTTATGGTCCTCTCTATCTAAGACTCTGCCAGGCGGTTGCCACTTCATTGGAAGCGGCGGCTGAAGGGGAGAGCAAAGTGGTGAACTCATGAATCTGAAAAGACAAATCGAAGCCTTACTTTTCTTGACCGATAAGCCGCTTAAGACGCAGGTTATCGCTCGCACAATCAATCAGGATGTGCAGCAAGTGCGGCAGGCCATGCTTGAGCTAATCAACGACTACGAAGAGCGCGATGGAGCCATCGAGATAGCCGATGAAGACGGCTATATGATGCAGGTCAAAGACGAATTCTCGAATCTGGTTGATGAATTCGCCCCCTTTGAAATGCCTACATCTCTGGTGAGAACTCTTTCGGCTATCGCCATCAAGCAGCCAGTCATGCAATCTGAAATCATCAAGCTGCGCGGCGCCGGTGCCTACGACCATATCAAAGAGCTTATTATTCGCGAACTGGTACATAGAAAAGAGGAAGGGCGTTCGCCCATTCTCACAACCACTAAGAAGTTCCAAGAATACTTCCGTCTCTCCAAAGATGGTCAGACCTGGCGCAAAGTCATGGAAAAAACCGGTGGCGAGAAAGAAGTTGCAGCAGTTCCGGAAGAGTTGGCATCGGCCCTTGATCAGCCTGTGCAGTTGGCAGTCTTCGATGCCAGTCCCGCCGCCGGCTCCGACTTCGATGCCTCCCCACAAGCAGACACGGCTCTGGCCGCAGGCAATGTAGCAGAAGCCGTTCTCTCCGACAGCTAATTCTAAGCAGTTCCTTTTTTACATGGAAGATAATTATCAAGGCCAGCGATTTGCCTGCGTCATCACGGCCGGTGGCAGTGGTTCGCGCTTTGGTGGCAGTCGCCCCAAGCAGTTCGAAGATCTCCTTGGATATCCCTTGTATATATGGTCGATATATACTTGTATGAGCATTGGCGCTATAGCGGACATAGTTGTTACCATGCCTGCCGAATACATCGATTTATGCCGACAGCAATTGACCAAGTACATTAATAAGGGCATTACCGGCAATCAAGAATTAAACTTGCAGGTAATTGAAGGCGGTTCAACCAGACAGGCATCAGTTTACCGGGCCTTGCAGAAGCTCAAGAATGCCGCCCCCGATTTCGTCATGGTGCATGATGGGGCTCGCCCGCTTGTCAGTGCAGAGTATTTCCGACGCTGCATGGAGACACTCACCACCCGCGGAGCCTGCACAATTGGACTGCCCATATCAGACACTATAAAAGAAGTAGAGGACGGAAAGATTATTTCTACCCTTGACAGAAGCCGGCTCTGGTCGGTACAAACCCCACAGGGGGCGCCATTCAGCCTCTTATTGGCTTGCCACGAAGAAGCCGCCGCCCGTGGTATTAGTGTCACCGATGATGCGGCCATACTTGAGGCCTTCGGACATAAAGTAGAAGTGTTTGAAGGATTTACTCACAACATTAAGGTTACTGTAGCCGATGATTTTAAGACTTGCCAACTTTTAGCCCCCTTATATCTCTCCAGAAGCCCCATGGAACCATAGCTGGTGCATATTGAACAACCTCTAAATTTACATGCCGCACCACTTACGGCACCACTTGCAAGTTCTAGATAAATGACTAGAATTGTTCCATCTCCATTTTTATCCGTATTTATACAAAACACAAAAAGGGACAGCCATGGTTGACGACTATAGAGAAAGCCCTCAGGAGAAGCCTAAATTTGCCAATGAGACCCGGTCCAACAAGCGCGAGATAGACCTCTTTCCCGCCTTGCAAGATCGTCGAATGATGGCTCTTGGTTCAGCCCGGCAGGTTACCCAAGCTCCGACAAGATTAGGCACCCAAATCTCCATTTTCACCCCGGTCTCCTTCGAAGAGGCCCTCGAAATTGTTGAGTGTCTGCGAGCAAGAGCAGCCACCACTATTTCCCTCGAAAACATGAAGAAGCTAGACGCCAGTCGTCTGGTCGACTTCGTAGCCGGTGCTTCTGCTGCGCTCGACGGTGATTTTCACAAGCTCAGCGAACAAGTGTATGTCTTCTGTCCTGCTAATATTAAAATCACTGCCCAGAGCAAAGTAGCTGCCGCTGCTGCTGCTGCCAGCACCACATATAGTGAAGCCTTTGCCGGTTCCAGTGAATCAATAAGCAATCTAAATAACCTGGGAATGGGCGCCCTTGACTTCCTTTACCCGGGACGAAATCAGGATTCAGGAAACGCCTCAACCTGGCCAACCTCCTGACAAGGAAAGTAGTCAGGGGAAACTGAACTTGGGTTAATCAAATTTAAAGTGTGCCAGTCGGCGCCTTTTAACGCGGCCTTCAAGTTTTTTAACAGCCACCCCTGATCCTCGCTGGTATCATTGAGATACAGCTAATACATCCTTTAGCTGTGTTTCCTCCTTACCTGATCCACCACAACATGTCTGCCCCTCCGGTTTCGGAGGGGCAGTTCTCTTCAGTGGGTAGTTTTACTTAAGCCTTCGGGCCAGCTCAAGAAGCTGCACCAGGCACGCTTCCGGTTCATCGCTATTGACCGTAAGCAGAGCCGGTCGGTCCATATTGCGCCTGTAAAGAGGATCATAATAATCCGTAAGCAAAATCTGCACGGCATCCTGGTAGTTGCCTCTTTCCACCATCTCCATAATCACTTTTACTTTCTCGCCGCTAATGCGGTCCTTAATCAAGGCGAGGGCGGCCATGGCGTCGGAGAGCACCAGGGAGTCCGGTCCGGAATCACCGCCAGAGGCATATTCGCCCAGGATGCGCCTGGCTCGCGAGGACAGCGAGCCTTCAACCAGAATTCGCTTGCCTTCCTGTATGCGCTTGTATAGAAAGTCAGGCACCCGTAAGTTGCCCACCTTCCTAGACTCCGCTTCAATGAAGAGATACTTGCTCTTGAGACTTCGCAGCTTGTTCCAGAGTTTCGCTTCAAAATTTTTCTGAGTGGGTTGCGCTCCCAGACCAAGGGCACCAAAAACAGAACCACGATGGCCGGCCAGGGCTTCCAAATCGAGCACCGGCTCACCGGCATCCTCGAGGGCTTGCAAAAGCTCGGTCTTGCCTGTGCCTGTCAGTCCATCCAGTATCAAAGCCTCAAACTGGAAGACTTCCGCTTCAAAGTCAGCCACCACATGACGTCGCCAGGCCTTATAGCCGCCTGTGAGGCGCCAGCTATCTACACCAATAATGCTCAGACAACTGGCCACCGACTCAGAGCGCAAACCGCCGCGCCAGCAGTGAATAACCAAAGGCGCACCCGTCTGCCTGTGCTGCACAATTTCTTCCACCAGATCGGAGATCTTCGGACCAAGGATGCGCAAGGCCCGACGTCTGGCCACCAGTTCACCCTCGGTGGCGTATATGGTGCCAATCATTTCTCTCTCGTGATCGGTAAAGAGCGGAACATTAACAGCGCCTGGAATATTCTCCACCGAGTATTCGCAGGGAGAGCGCACATCAATCAGTGCCACCTTCTTGAGAGCAATGAGCTCTTCTACGCTCATTTCTCGCCAGGTCATGGTCTACTTCTTACCCTGTTTAAATGTAATGCGATCCGGGTCAGGCTGCGCTTCACGCAGCATGGCATTGGCCCTCATGGCCACCACTTGCAGAAGCGGCCGAATCTTCATTGTATCGGAGAAATATGCGGCCAGGCCTTCCTCAATAATCTGTTTGACACCATCGGCGCTCAAGAGTTTGGAACGTTCGCCTTCCTTGAGAAGTTGCTCCACCCTGGCTCTTACCATCAAAACGAACTCTTCCGCCGGCACACCCCTCGGTAAAATGATGCCTCGCATGGCCACATCCGGTCCGGCAGCCAACATGCCTTTCTCATTGACAGTAACCACCACCGATACCAGACCGTCATCAGCAAGTTTGCGTCTGTCGTTTACAATTTCCTCGTCTATTTTCCAGTCGCGATTGTAGTCGATGAGCACCACACCGGCCGTGACGGCTCCTGTCTTCACACCGTGCTCACGACCCATTTCCAGCACATCGCCGTTTTCGAGCACGAAAATATTTTCCTGCTTGACGCCGCAAAGCTCAGCCAGTTCCCCATGTTTGACGAGCATGCGATACTCGCCGTGCACCGGCATAAAAAACCGCGGTCGGCAAAGATTGATCATGAGCTTCTGTTCTTCCCGGCAGGCATGACCGGAGACATGCACCCCCGCATCTCTGCCATAGACAACCCGCGCCCCTCTCTGGCAAAGAGCGTTTATTGTATTGGCCACAGAGCGTTCGTTACCTGGAATAGGCGTGGCTGAAACCACCACCGTATCACCGCTCAAAATTTTCACCATGCGATGTTCATCGTTGGCGATGCGTGTTAGAGCAGACATCGGTTCGCCCTGGCTGCCGGTCGTAAGTATGACCACTTCATCATGGGGCAACTGCCTGATGGTATCAATAGACACCAGCAGGTCATCGGGGTAGGACATATAACCCAGTTCCCTGGCGATACGGGCAAAATTGAGCATGGAACGGCCAAGCACACCCACCTTGCGGTGATAGTTCATAGCCAGTTGCAAAACTTGCTTCATGCGATTAACGTTGCTGGCAAAAGTGGTGACGATGATGCGCCCTTTCGCCTGGGAAAAGACCTCGTTCAGCTTGGTCCAGACCGTACGCTCCGAGGGCGTGTATCCCTCTCTTTCGGTATTGGTACTGTCCGACAGCAAGAGCAGGATGCCTTCCTCACTATCAGCGCAGGCTGTCAGTCTGGCAATATCGAACTGCTCACCGTCCACTGGCGTAAAATCAAACTTGAAGTCGCCGGTATGCACAACTACGCCCACCGGTGTACTAATTATGAGACTGTAAGAATCGGCGATAGAATGGGTGCAACGAATGAACTCCACCTCAAAGACACCCATGCGCACGATCTGCCTTGGGCTCACCTGCCTCAGTTCGGTGCGCTCAGATAAGCCGCTTTCAGCCAGCTTCCCTTCCAATAGCCCGAGAGCCAGAGCCGGTCCGTAAATAACAGGCACACTCACTTCCGCCAGCATAAAGGGAATACCGCCTATGTGGTCCTCATGTCCGTGGGTAATCGCAATGCCCCGGATCTTCGACTGATTGGCCTTAAGGAAGGATAAATCAGGCAAAACCACATCCACACCGAGCATATCCTCAGTGGGAAAAGCCATACCGGCATCCACCAGGAACATGTCATTTCCGTAGGCAAAAACCATAGTGTTCTTGCCTATCTCACCTAGACCACCCAGGGGAATGATGCGCAGTTTGTCGTCACCCGGCAAGACATCACCCGGCAAATGGGCTATCTGCTCCACTGGCTTTTCCGCTTTGGCAGAAGCCGATTTTCTCTGCTTCGCTTCTTTATCTACTTGCACGCTGGGGTCGCCTTATCGTATTGAGAGAGTAGACTGTTCATGGTCGCCTTTTGCGCTTCCGAAAGAGGCACAAGAGGCAAACGCAGGTCTTCGCTGCCAAGCCCCTTGAGGCTCAAGGCATACTTGACGCAGGTGGGATTGGGAGCGGCAAACAAGCCCTTGAAGAGCGGCATGAGCCGATAATGCAAGGAGCGCGCCTGATCTAAATTGCCGGCAAAGAACTTATCAGCCATCGACTTAATTTCTTCACCAACCAGGTGAGAAGCCACGGAAACAACACCGCAAGCCCCTACTGAAAGGAAGGGCAGCGTCATATTATCGTCGCCGGAGTAAATGCGGAATGTTTCCGGTGCTTTAGCGGCGATATCGGAAGCTTGATCCACATTGCCGGTGGAGTCTTTTACGGCCACAATATTCTTGTACTTATCGGCAAGTTCTAAAATGGTTTCCACAGCCATGTTGATGCCTGTGCGACCGGGAATGTTATACATAATGATGGGCAAATCGGTTGCGCCGGCAACGGCACCAAAGTGCGCCAGCAAACCAGCCTGGCTGGGCTTATTGTAGTAGGGTGCTACAACGAGAGCACCGTCTGCCCCCAGCGCCTTAGCATCTTTTGTGGCTTTTATAGACTTGGCGGTAAAATTGGAACCGGTGCCCATAATTACTTTCGCTCTGCCGTTTACGAACTTGATGGTGGCCTTGAGCAAGTCCTTTTTCTCGTTATCTTCAAGGGTGGGACTTTCACCGGTGGTACCGGCCACAACGATGGCACTGGTACCGGTGGCAAGCAAATGCTCTACCAGCTTCTCGAGAGCAGCGTAGTCTATTTCCTGTTCACTACCCTTGAAGGGGGTGACCATGGCGGTGATAATTCTTCCAAAAAGCGGCGCGTCGTTCTTAATCACTTCTACTTCCCCCTTAGAGAATGGTCTCCAGCCCAATTTTCAATTCATTCAGTTTGCCTACGGATTTCACAGCCATGACGATACCCTTGTTGAAACAAGCGGTATTGAAGCTATCATGCTTGATGGTCAAGAGTTCCCCTTCGGCGCCGAAGAAGACCTCCTGGTGAGAAATGAGACCGGGCAGCCTGAGGCTGTGTACTCGCAGTCCCGACTGGTGCAGGGCACCACGTGCTCCGGTCAGAAGTTCTCTTTCAACCACGTCTCTCTCATTGAACTTGCCGGCTTCCGAAGCCTGAGCCATTTTATCGAGAGTGTGCATGGCGGTACCGGAAGGAGCATCCAGCTTTTTGGTATGGTGGATTTCCACAACTTCGCTATTGGCAAAATAGCGAGCAGCTTGCCGGGCGAACTCCATCATGAGCACGGCACCAAGGGAAAAGTTAGGCACAATCAATACCCCAAGACCAGCTTTGGCGGCCGACTGCCTGAGCACCTCCACATCCTCCGCTGCTATACCGGAGCTACCGATAACCGGTCTGATACCGGCAGCAATGCATTTGCCGGCCAGGGCAACGGAAGCTTCCGCCACCATAAAATCAAGCACCACATCGGGTTTGATGCTGGCAGGCATTGCTTCGAAGCTATCGGCGACTTTTATGCCTTCCAGGCGCGCCGCACTTTGAGAGCACATCTCCGAAAGCGATCGCCCCACATAAGCAGCGCCGCTGCGGCCAAAAGCGCCCACAATCGAAATGTCTTCATCACTAGCCAGTGCCGCAAGGGCTGCCCGCCCCATGCGGCCGTTCACACCGGCAATGGCTACCTTCACTTTTCCTGTTGTTTTCTGCAAATCAGACACGCTACTTTCACACCTGGGAAATTTCACACCTGGGAACCGCTGAGCGGCAAACCTGATAAATCTATTTAGCGGCTGCTTCCTTGATGGCCAGTTTTCCTGTGGAACCAAAGCCGCCTTCGCCTCTTTCAGCGCTTTCAGCTAGCTCCTCAACTTCAATTACTTCCACTCTCGGCACGGGCAAAATCAAAAGCTGCGCGATTCTCTCCCCCGGCTCAAAGGTGTAGGCCTTCTCGCCATGGTTAATTATGAGAACCTGCACTTCGCCGCGGTAGTCACTGTCGATGGTGCCAACGCAATTGGTGAGGGAAATGCCGGCTTTATCAGCCAGTCCCGAGCGCGGTCTCACCTGTCCTTCATAGCCAACTGGAATCTCAACCTGAATACCGCAGGGAATGCGGCGTCTGGCACCGGCAGGCAAGGTAACGGGCTCGGCAATGGCCGCGGTCAAATCCATACCGGCCGAACCAGGGGTGGCATAAGCGGGCAAGGAAAAACAATGGGGCAGGCGCTTCACCTTCAGTTGCACCGTGCCGGTCTCTACTGCCTGCATTTCTTTAGTTGCCATAGCCTCATCCTCTCTACTGTTTCCTACTATCTATTTACTAACTGCCAGTACTAACTGCCAGCCTGTCAATTTAAAGCCGGCTTCTTAACCCGCCCCTTATGGTTCTTTTTCTTCAAGGCGCCACCGCCATTATTGAGAGCACCGCCGAGCAGCCGTTTCAACTGCGACTCCGGCCCCACCAGCACCAGGGATGGATCTTCCACAAAGACCAGATTGGCTACCTCAACAATCTGCTCATTGGTAACGCCTTCTATCTCGGCTTGCCTCTCGGCCAGATCTATAATGCGATCATAAAGAAGAAGATCGGCGGCATTACCGGTACTGCGGGCACTCATCGATTCCTTGTCCATAAGCAGATCGGTGCGCAACTGAGACTTGGCTCTCAATATCTCACGCTCACTGAGCCCCTCTTTCTTAAGCAAAGCGAGTTCGGCCAGAACCAGTTCAAGCACCGCCTCTGCCTTAGCCGGACTGACGGCGGCGGCCACGCCGTATAGACCGGAATCACGGTAAGAATGTTGCAGAGAGCCTATGTTATAAGCCAGTCCCCGCTTCTCTCTCACTTCTTTGAAAAGCCGCGAAGAGGCTGACGTGGTAAGACACAAATCAAGCACCAGTAAGGCTGGTTGCAGTCGGTGCAAAGTAGACAGTCCGGGCATGGCCATTATCAACTGGGCCATTTCGGTATCCCAATCGACCAGTTCCTTGAAAGCCTTAACTTCCGGTACGGTAGGTCTTTCATAGACTTTTGCGGCACTAGCTTCCAGACTGCCGAGCCCCTGGGATAGAGCTTCAATGGTAGCCTCTTCGTCAAAACTGCCGGCCACCGATACAATCATGCGCTCAGGTCTGAAATACTTGTGAAAATGTTCCTGCAACATCTCCACCGAGATCTTCTTAACGGCCCGGGCGTCGCCGGTAATGGGCATAGCCTGGGGCGAACCTTCCCACATACGGGAATAAACAAGCTCCTGGGCAACGTCGCCTGGATCGTCTTCGTACATCTCAATTTCATCGAGAATGACTTTCCGTTCAAGTTCGAGATCTTCTGCCGCCATAAGCGGTGACTTGGCCATGTCCAGAATGATATCCACAGCCACAGGCAGCGACTCACCCAGCACATGACCATATAACTTGGTCAACTCTCTAGAAGTGGAAGCGCTGAGCATTCCGCCCACATCTTCAATTTCTTCCATGAGCCTTTCAGAGGTGCGGTTTTTTGTGCCCTTAAAGAGCATATGCTCAATACAGTGAGAAACCCCGCTATTTTCAGGGTTCTCATAGGCTGAACCTACTTCTATCCAGAGATCGATGGCGGCCGAATAGACCGAATCAACGACCTCGGTCACTATTCTTGCCCCGTTGGGGAGAGTTGTTGTCCGAATCATTTTATGCTTTTACAGGAAGCTCATATTCTAGCACCTGCCGGACCTTGAGCCAGCTTTATAGCGCTTAAGGTACCAATTTGAGTCTGGCTTTCGGTTTGAAAAGCCATTTTGGAACTTCCTTGCGAGCCTACCAACAAAAACACCGCCCGGCTGAGACCGCGGCGGCGTTTTTGCTACTGTCTGGCTGCCCTTGCGGGGCACAGTATTTCATTGCGCTGGAGCCAGTCTCTCACGCAATGCGGGCTATCTGCTTTTGTTTCCGACTTGGCGCCTATCTGGCGTTTCCGCACTGCCCCTCAGCTTTCGCGGTCACTTCGCTTAACCACTCACCGTTAGTATTTCTACTCTAGCTCTGCCGGCCAGGGCTGGGAAGGTTTGAGAAGCTTTAGTTTAAGACTAGATCACATTACGCAATGCCGCACCCTGTGTGCCTTACGGGCAATATTGCTGTTTTGCAAAACACAAGCTTAACGGGAGAAGACCGCGCTCCTATCCGTTATTTTACCGTTTGCCAACAATCTAACAGGGAGCAAACATCAAAGCTAAAGCCTTTATTTATGCCCATTAGAATCAGATCTTCTATATATCTCACAGGTGGCATTTACACCGTCAACCTTGTAGGCGGCGTCAAAGGCAGCCTTACTGCAACGACTAACCGGGTGCTCGCAGTCGGGCTTTTGAATGAAGCTGAGGATGTTACCCGTGACAGGTGCTACCTTCTCCACCAGCGCCACATGGGCATATTTGGCGGCAGAATTGCCGGCAAGGGTTCTGACCATAACAATATCGCCCGGTTGGAAGCGGTGGTCTTTTACCGGCTCATAGCCTTTACTCTTGAGGTAATCCGGGTCCATTTCCTCCCGGCGACCGTCTCCGGGCGGCAGGCGCCCCTCTATATAACATTTAGCGTAATACTTGCAGTTGTAACTTTCCACAGGCTTGTGTTCCAGAAGCTTATGGTGGGGTGAGCTTTCCAGCTTCAGGTCAACCCTTGCCCAACCGGCAAGCTTGAGGGCATCCACCCCGGCATCCTTATGTTGTAAGGAGCGCATAGCCTTAGCCACCGGCTCAAGCATGTCGTTGGCGTCGTAAATCAGGTCTTTGAGGGCAGCCTTTGTGCCTTTCTGCACTTCCTGCATCCAGTCGGGCTTGACCTCCGGGGTAGCCGCCCCAGGCTTCTCTTGGGAACTCTTGTGTGCCTGTCCGCCCGTTTCGCCCTTAAGCCCGTCTTTGTTGTCGCTCATAGCTGCGTTAACCCACAGTAAGTGCCTTATTCTCTAACTTTACCGCCTGGAGATACCGAAGTATGTAGAGATCCGTAGATTTTCATGGAGATCCCGAGAGCTATCTTTTATAATTGGAATTCCTGCCGATGTAGCTCAGCTGGTAGAGCAACGGTTTCGTAAACCGTAGGTCGTGGGTTCGAATCCCGTCATCGGCTAAGTTTTTAAAATTGACACCGTTTACTTGATACCAAGCAACTCGACTTCAAAGACAAGGGTTGCATTGGGAGGAATTGCCTCACCGGCGCCACTTGCCCCGTAGCCTAGCTGTGGCGCAATTACCAAACGGCGCTTCCCGCCGATGTGCATGCCCTTCACACCTTCGTCCCAGCCTTTAATGACGTTACCCTTACCAATGGCGAAGGTAAACGGCTCCCCACGATCGAGCGAACTATCGAACTTTTGCCCGTTGGTGAGCCAGCCGGTGTAATGCACAACAACAGTCTGCCCCGTTTGCGGACGAGCACCATCGCCCTTTTTCAGGTCTTTGAATTTTAAACCGCTGCTGGTGGTGTAAAACCCATCGGCGTCAGGGCCTATGGGATAAACCTGAGGAATGGAAGTCTCTTTTTTTTGCTTGAAAGGCCAGGCGAAGGCACTAGATTCTGCTTTTACAAATGTAAAAACAGCAAGCGCCGCTAAAATAAAATGCAGTTTTTTCAAGGCACTAAACTCTACATGGGAGATGACGGTGCCATTATAGTTGGTCGGCAGTCAGCCTGCCTTATACAAATTGTCTTTTCGGCCGGCAAAGAGAGCTTGCCGTCTTTCAAAAGCCAATCACTTGCCTGGTAAGAGAAACTCGATTGCCTTCGCCGGCCAATCTTTGCTTAAAGTAGTCGTTGCACCACGCTCCCGCATATCAGTCAGAACAATATCGTAGAGCCTTTGGCTTGTGCCATTTCTTATCAGCGAATAGGACAGCTCGTCTCGGTTGCGCCAATTGGGCTCAACTTTCAACTCACTTTCTTCAGCTTTCTGCGCCAGCACTTTACCAGAGCCGGCGGCAACATCATAGGAGACAACGCTGCCTCGATCGTCATAGAAGGCAACTCTTGAGCCGTCACTGTTGGCTTGAAACTTATCAAATACACCTTCGGGTATCTTACTTGACGGCACCAGTTCTTCAATCTTGTTCAGCTCTCGATTCATCTTATATATGAACGCTTCCGTGGAATCTGATACAAGCAATGGATAGGTCTGCTTTCTGCCACTGAATACGATACTGCCGTCGGCAAGGGACTGTATATGGCTTGAGCCTGCGGAAATCACATGGGCTAAAATCGTTGGTTCTATCTTTGACACATTCGACAGGAGATAGCCGTTTTGCCCCGTCACATCCACCTTCTTTAGCCAGGATATAACAGGTTGCTTGTCGCTGCAGTATTCGGCTTTACCCTTTTCGGACAATAACGGGCAAGTGAAATAATACAGTGCCTTGCCGTCCCTGGACCATTCCGGCACACCAAAAACCTCATCTTTGAGAGTCTCGATATTTTTACCGCCGTTTGGTCCTGTGCCCTTCAATCGCACCAGTTGGATGACATAGCCGACGTCTTTTGATACACACAAGACAGCGGTATTACCATTAGGCGAAACTCGCAAATGGTCAGCTACATAGGCAGTGGTATAAAGACTTGGCGCTTCTTTTGCGGTGCTGTTTATATCGACTACTTTCAAGCTGTGCACAGGCACAGACTGGGGAATGTCCTTAAGTTTAGCGTGCATTCTCTGGGTCAGGAATTTACTGCCGTACTTCTCACGCAAGTAGGCAACCACAAGTAATGCCCTTTTTGCACCTTCCTTGCGGAGAGCTTGAGAAGGGTTCTTGGATCTCCAGATCAGTTCGGCTGATGCACCTGCGGACTTAGTTTCGTCTGCCGGCAAAAGCTTTAATAGATCCGACCACTTCTTTACATCAGAAGTGGTGACAACACAAAGTCTATGCGAATCCGGCAACCAACCGGATAGTTCGACCCTGTCGAGAAGGGGCGCACTGAGCTTGCCGTCGGCGTCTGTAATTCTCAGTCCATCGCTGGCATCAACGGCGCCCCTACTACCATCGGGAGACCAGCTCAATCTTTCTGTGTTGCGGCAGCCGCTCAAAAGCAACAGGCAGAAGGCTAGAGGAGCAATAACAGGAGCCAGCTTCTTAATACTTTGCATCTATCCACCAGTTAGAGAGGGCGCCAATCAAGAGAGTATAGAAGGATACCTGTTATCTTTATTGCATCTCTTTTAAAACAGAGGAAATCACTTTCAGACAGGAAATTTTAGGGGAACTACCCTTAGAGCCTGGATAATTAGCTTGTACCAATTTCCCCAAGTGCAATTAACAGAAAGGTAAAACTGACGCGAAGGATAGATCGAGTTGACGGATTACGACCGGATTTTGACCATTATTGAACACTTGCAGACAACCTTCAGTGACGAGGCTGTTGCCCTTGCTGAAGCTACAATTGAGCAAGACCCACTTAACAAATGGAGTTCAACGCTCTTGCAAGTTCTCTTGCAGGGCAGAAACGCTCTGGCAAGACGAAAGTGGTTTGAGGATCTTCTAAAGAAAAAGGGGCTCACTTTACCAGACTCGACATCATCCAACTCAGAGCCATTAGAACAGCGAGGGGATCTAACAGAGCCTTCTACTGCCGCGCTAATTCTAGAAATTGAAGAAGGCGGCTTTCCTTCTCTGAAATTACTCGCGACTGCATCGAAGATGGTTCTTTTCGATGAACTGCGAAGGCGGGTGCAATCCGCTCCGGACGGACAGCACAGCCATACATATCTGTCTTATCTACTACATTTTGACGATTTGGAGGAACACCAGATTGAATTGCTGGAATTAGCTGAACAGTGGTGTATAGAAAGAAAAGGCGATGTACGCTCGGTAGAGGTCCTGGCATTTCTGGTAAATCGGTTTGGCTCGCCCGAGCTTGTTTCAATTGCCAGGCAGTGCCTCGACGAAAGAGTGTGGTCCAAGGAACTCAGCTACTATCTGCCAAGACTTCTCAAATTCGACAGCCATAGAAATAACAGAAGACGTTTCAAGGTCTGGTACAAATGCAACCCTGAGCAAAGGACGTCGCCGCAAGAACTATCAGTATGGTTGGAAGAAACTGGTTGTGGGCGCCGTGTTCTCACTGCAACCAGAACAGCGCTGGCTCGCGATCGACTCTCGAACGCTCTCATTTTGGATGTGCTTCATAAGTTTAGGGATCGCCGTATAGTTGGAAAATGGTTCTCTAAATACCTGAAGACCAACATCGCCGGGGAATCGGTACGAGCTTTTCTAGCAGACAGGATGACTCGAGACCCATCGGCTCTGGAAGTAAAACTAGCCATGTCCTCCCTTAAACTGGGTACGCCGCTGGAGGCTCTCTCTCTGCTCTCTAAAGTAGTGCGCGGTTCTAAAGATAGAACCGCACACTTGATTGCCAGAGATTCCGTGGTGAGATTTCCGAACGGTCCCATGGCCTTTTCCATGGCGCGTTCTCTCATGGGCACCCATCCTGACTTTGCCAAACCCTGGCTTCTGGAGTGGATCAAGACGGCCGAGGACGGACAGAGGTGCGAGGCACTCACTGCAATTCTCATACATGCCCCGGATGCGGAAACTTTGGCCATGGCCAGGTCTATTGCAGAGCGCGAAGTTGAGACTCCTGGCTCAATTCCAGCCAGTGAACTGGCCGGCTTACTGACGATACTCTTAAAATTGGAAGCAGACTCCCAATTGATTACTCTGGCACGCTCGCTCCTGCTCAAGTCAGGCGACGTTGGTCTGGAACATCAAAAACGTCTATGTAGACTAAATAGAATTCTCGAAAAATTATAGGACCGTATTGCCTGCTCGCTTCGATCAATACGAATCCCGACAGGCCAGTGCTCCCGTAAACCACTTCGACCTATACCTATTCAATCTCAGCCAGCACTTCATTCAATAGCGCAGACTTGCCCACATGGGCATTCAATTTTGATACCACACCGGTCACCGGTGCATTGATCTCATTTTCCATCTTCATGGCTTCCAGAATAAGAAGCGGCTGACCGGCTTCTACTTTCTGCCCCGGTTCTACAAAAACGGCGGTGACTAGTCCCGGAATCGGCGCCTTGACTCTATTGTCGCGACTGGCCGGGCGCGCCTGCTTACCGGCTCTGAGGTCCTGTACCTCTATTCGATGGAGACCGGTGGGGCTTTTCACCCAGTTCAATTCCTGATCGATGTCTACTTCGTAAGAGCGTCCTTCGATTTCAAACCAGTGCCATTCGACTATGCTTTGATCCCAGCCCGGCACTTCAATCAATTTCTTCTCGCCGTTTACCACTACTTCAAAGGCAGAGGTGCCGGCCCTTGGTGGAGCCTTGATCTCTACCTGGTACTTTTTGCCGTCGATAATAACTGCTAATTCACTCATTACTATTCTCCGCTTTAGTCGATAGCACGACTGGCTTCGTACCATCCGCCCGAAAGACGCGCCGGTTTAGCGACGGCGTGGGAGCGCCTGCGCATATAGAAGGCAGCTCCCACCAGGGCCGCAAGGTCGTCACTAGCAGCGTCGGAAACTGAAATAGCCTGCGCCAGCCGCTTGCCGGTGTCGCTGTTGTACTCACCGCTTACCACCTCTTGCGAGCACACCACTGCCTGCAGGTTACCGAGGTTGGTTTCCACTCCAGTAATGGCTGCATCTCTCAAGGCTCTGCTGAGGCGATTCAAACCGGTCTTGCGGTCGGGCGCCCAGACGGAAATTGCAGCCAAAAGAGGATCAAAGTGAATGGGAATTCTGCAGCCGGCGTAAGCATAAGCATCCACTCTCACATTAGGGCCGCCCGGCAAGCGAAAGCGGCGTAATGTTCCGGGGCTCGGTAGGCTTTGCCGAAGCAGGTCTTCTGCGTAGACGCGCATTTGAATGGCTACGCCTCGGTGCTGGGGGACGGGCTCGCTCAGTTTCTCTCCGCAGGCAAGTTTAATTTGCTCGGCCACTACATCGAGATCCAAGACCAGTTCGGTGGCGGAATGCTCAATTTGAATGCTGGGCAAGAGTTTGGTCAGATAGAACTGACCGCTCTGATCCAACCAGAATTCTATGGTGCCAAGATTGTTGAGCTTTGCCTTGCGCACAAAATTGACGGCGGCAGCGGTGAGCTTCTGCTCTTGCTCGGGAGAAATTCCAGGTGGCGGAGTCTCACTCATGATGCGGTTGAAATGGCGGCTGATTGAGACATCAATTAAACCAAGCGGCAAGACATTGCCGAAGTTATCAGCCAGAAACGGCACCTGAATACGCCTGCCGGGCTGAACGGCTTTCTCCAGATAGACCCTCTGGTCTTGTAAAGTCACTTCCGCCTCTCTAGCCACAGTTAAGATAGCGCGCCTTAATTCATCGCCGTCATAAGCAACGGGGCTGGCTTTGCCGCTGGAAGCGCGAAATGGCTTAACCGCCACCGGATAACCGAGTTTCTCGGCTTCTTTGCAGATGCGGTCGGTATCGGAAGGGTCCAGGGGGCTGACTGTGTGTTCAGGCACCATCAGGTTCGCTTCCTGGGCTTTGTTCAAAATATCGATGCGGGAAGCACAGATACTGAGAGCTTCCGCTGAAGGACCTATAAAGAGAATACCGGCTGCATTGCAATCCCTGGCGAATTCGGCACTTTCAGAAAGAAAGCTGTATCCGGGGTGAATGGCATCTGCTTTCCTCAGCCTGGCCAGTTCCAGCAGTTGCTCGGGATCGGTAAAAGCTTTCGGTGAGTCTAGTTTGATTGATTCGTCGGCAAGAAGTACGTGTAGCGAACCGACATCCGACTCGTCGTACACAGCTATCGATGTAATGCCCAGGTCTCTGCAGGTGCGAATGATCCTGACTGCAATTTCGCCCCGGTTTACTATTATTAGTCTCTTGATCATGTGCTTGCCCAATTATGCTGAAGGCTGTCCTAATGTCGTGAAGCGCCAGGCGCCCTCACATTGGTGAAACGCCGTGTTTACGCTTGGTATGACGCTCTCGTTTGAGCAGGGTCAATTCCAGGGCGCGAATAAGAACCCGGCGCGATTCGGCCGGCTCGATTACGTCATCAATGAGACCACGAGAGGCAGCCACATAACTGTTGCTGAACTTCTCCTTGTAGTCGTCCTCCAGATCGCGGCGCTTAGCCACCGGGTCGGCAGCCTCGGCAATTTCTTTGCGGAAGAGAATATTCACCGCTCCCGCTGCCCCCATCACGGCAAGCTCGGCGCTTGGCCAGGCGTATATGAGGTCGCCGCGCAAGCCCTTACTGCTCATGACGCAGTAGGCGCCGCCGTAACTCTTGCGCAATATGAGCATCAACTTGGGAACGGTGGCTTCGCTATACGCATAGATCATGCGGGCGCCATTACGGATGATACCGCCGTATTCCTGGCTTGTTCCCGGTAGGAAGCCCGGCACATCTTGCAGAGTAACAATCGGAATATTGTAAGCATCGCAGATGCGAATGAAGTGGCAACCTTTGACAGAAGCTTTGATGTCGATGGTGCCTGCCAGCACCTTGGGCTGGTTGGCCACCACACCCACCACGTGCCCGTTCAGTCTGGCAAAACCGACAACTATATTCTGGGCGTACTCTTCGTGCACTTCAAAGAATCTACCGTCATCAAAGACACTGGCAATGACGGTACGAACGTCATAAGGCTTGGAGGGATCGGTGGGTACGATTTCTTCCAGCTCCGGGCAGCGGCGGTCGGGATCATCGTTGGGCTTGACGTAAGGTGGATCATCGAGATTATTCGAAGGCAAGTAGCTGAGCAGTTCCCTTGCCTGTTCGATGCACTCAGTGTCGTCCTTAGCCAGGAAATGGCTGACACCGCTTTCCTGACTGTGCACCAGACCACCGCCCAAGTGCTCCTGGCTTACTTCTTCCTGCATCACCGCCTTAACTACATCAGGACCGGTGATGAACATGTAGCCGTTAGCGGTCATAAAAACGAAGTCGGTCAGTGCCGGCGAGTAAACGGCGCCGCCGGCGCAAGGTCCCATGATCAGCGACAACTGCGGTATTACGCCGGAGGCTTCGCAGTTGGCGTCAAAGAGGCGGGCGTATCCACCAAGACTATCCACGCCTTCCTGAATTCTGGCACCACCGGAGTCGTTCATGGCGATGAAGGGACAGCCGAAGGAAAGGGCCATCTTCATTGCTTTCACGATCTTATTAGCGTGCATCTCACCAAGGGAACCACCCATAACCGATGCGTCTTGCGCGGCGGCGAAGGCATGGCGACCGGCAATCAGCCCAAAGCCGGTGACGACTCCGTCTCCAAACTGCGAAGATTTTCCACCCAGGTAACGCTCGTAGCGCGGAAGCACAAGACTATCGATCTCTTGAAACGTGCCGCTGTCGAAGAGCAGATCTAAGCGCTCTCTGGCTGTCAGACGTCCCTTCTTGTGTTGTTGCTCCGCTTGTGCGGCAGTGCCTCGTCCGGCACTCTTCTTAGCTCTAAGGACGTCAATATAGGATTTCATGAAGAAAAAAGACACTCGCAAATTACTAACGCCGCGAATTATAGCGCTTTTCCTGATGAACATTGCTGCCTCAGCCAACGTCTTCAAATTTGGCGTGGCATAACTAGCGGAGGCAGAATACTTACGATTCCGAAAGTAGTCGTCCTTTGTGAAAACGCACTTAATATCGAATCCTGCTTGGCAGCCCGCTCTCTTGCTCAGTCAGTTTCGAAGCGGCATGCAGCGTAGCCAAGTATCCTCGGACCCTCTTGCAGTTCAGAAACCTGGGCGGTCCAACCCATTTGTAGATGCCAATTCAAAAGTTCATCGTTTGTAGGTTTTGCTTAAAAGACGGCGACCGCCGTCAAATGCCCCACTCAACTGGCGGAAAGCACCACACACCGATTAGAATCATCGAATGGAAAAACCAGATCGAGGGTAAACTCATCCTGGGATAGCAGTTCCATTTTGGCCACAGCAAAGCCCACACTCTCTAGAAAGCGAAAGGCTTGATCGAGGTTGGCACAGGAACTCAGCCCTGTGAGAACGGGTAATTGCTCGGAAGCCAAGCTCACATGCTCTTTGAAGTTCATAGTACTCTCCCTCTGCACTTCTACCATTTAAGCAGTGAGCCGCAAAGGCGTACATTCCCGAATTCGGGTAATTAGGTCTTGAAAGTATGATTCAATCAAGCAACAAATTCTGGAAACTGAAACAACACACATTCAAAACACGCTAAGGCACTGCTAGTGGTGGCGCTTGAGAAATTCGTTGTATTCATCAACTGTCTCTTTCACTTCACGATGGTCTTCCCCGAACAACTCTTTAGAGACTCTTATGGAGCGCTCATAGTAAGACTTGGCCTCGTCAAATTTACCTTGTGCCTCCAGACAAAGAGCAATACTGCGGCAGCGGCTGGCCTCGGCATCGGGAATCTTGAGCTTCTCGGCAAGAGCGAGAGCCTTCGAGAAAGCCTCTTGCGCCTCTGGATAATAGCCGAGCGCATAAAGTACCTGCCCCTTGGTACGCCAGGCATTCTCTACATAGCCATGTTCTGCACCTACTAGCCTTACCTTAATATCAACGGCCTGACCGGCATGAAGTCTTGCCAGGTTTTGCAGTTCTTCCACCGACTTCTGCAAAGTATCGATTTCGGCAGCCTCGGACCCTTTTTGCTTCGCCTTCTTGAGTGCCTTGTAGCTACGGTTAGACTCTGCGATTTCCAAGCGGGCCAGGTATTCTAAGGTGTTGGCATGGCGAAGGGTTTCCTGCGGCTCTACCCGTGCCACCTGCGCAAGCAATTGATAGGCTTCGTGGTCGGCACTATCACGCAGGAAGAGCATCACACCCAGCTCGTACTGAATGTCAGCCAATTGCTGAGGGGTTGCTCCCGACTTAGCGGCAATGGACAAAGCCTGGCGCAATTGGGCTTCAGCAGCAAGTTTGTCTATGGGTCTCAGTTCCATGCCGTGGCGAAAAGCTTCTGCCCATGGTAGCACCGCAGCCGGGCGGGTATTCATTATCATTGGTACTATGGCCAGTACCAGACCCAGCGCCGATATTAGTAGGAAGGAAGCGATCGAAAAGAGCACTAACTTGCTGGTCTTGGCTCTGCGAGGTTTGCTGTAAAGCTTGGAAGCAGCAACGGTTGCGCTTCCTTTGCTGACTGCCTCCAGATCGTTTAAGAGGTCTTTAACTGCCTGGTAGCGATCTCCGGGCTCTTTTTCCATAGCCCGAAAAACCACACGCTCCAGGGCATCGCTCAGGCGAGCGGTCTGGTTTGCCTCGCGAAACGGCGCCGGCGGCTTACTGACCTGGGCCATGAGCAAGGCAAAGGTGCTGTCCCCGGTAAATGGCGGTTTGCCCATCAAGCACTCATACATCAAGCAACCAAGGGAATAAATATCGCTGCGCTGATCGACTTTCTGCCCCTGACACTGCTCGGGACTCATATAGAGCGGCGTGCCGAATATTTCACCGGTTTGCGTGAGCTTGGGAGAGTGGTCGTCTTCGCTCTCAATCATTACTTTAGCGATGCCGAAGTCCACAACCTTGGCATGCCACTCGCCCGATGCACGCTTTTGCAAAATTATATTGGAAGGCTTTAAATCCCTGTGGATGACGTTGTTTTCATGGGCATGAACGAGGGCTCGGCCGATTTGCTGAAAGATGGAAAGCGCCACATCCTCAGGCAAGACCTTCATTTCTTCGATCAGACCGGCGAGAGTGACTCCCTCGACATAATCCATGACTATGAAAGGATGACCACCTTCGGTGAGACCAAAGTCATGAACGCTGGCTATATTCTCATGGGAGAGATGGCTGGTAGTTCTGGCTTCCTGCTGAAAGCGCAGAAAAATCTTGGACTGGCTGGTGTACTCTTCCTTCAAAACCTTGATGGCTACCACTTTATCGAGAAGCAGGTGCCTGGCTTTGTAGACGATGCCCATGGCACCCTCACCGAGGGTACCCAGGATTTCGAAATTGGGTCCGATAGGTCCAACGGAATTGGTTGTACCCTCGAAATTTACTAGAGTGAAATCGGTTTCGACGATTTTCTTATCGGTCATTGCCGGTATTTGCCTGATGGTTACCAGTGGTGAAAGGTGCGAAAGTTGGAGCCTATTTCAGGGTAGTCTTTACTTTGCCCATTTAATATGCCCAGTTTGCCCAAAACAACCTTAGGCAACCGGCAGACGTGTGACCAATTCGGTGCGAGGCTGACCGGAAAGTCAAACCAGCGCCGAGAACTTCTCTTTCAGGTGCTCAAGTTTCTCTGTCATACCGCGCTTCCTGAGGGCAATCCCATAGGCGTTCAATGCTCTCACCAGGTTCGGGTGCCTGGCCCCGAGTTTATACTGCATGGCTGTGACCGAATCCTCGAAGACTAATTCCAGCATTTCGCGGTCATGCTGGTTCAGGCAAACCTGATAAATGAGCTTGGCCCAGTCATAGCTCGGGTCATCGGTTCCGACCGTGGCTACTAGAATCTCAATGGCAGATTTGACCAGCACATCAGCCTCTTCAAGCTGACCGGTACGAACCATTATTGCCGCCAGATCGGCCAGGGAATAGGCTAGTTGCGCCGCACTTTCCGCACCCAGCTCTTTCAGAACGGCAACGGACTGCCGGAGGCAGTTTTCGGCCTCGGACAGATCATTCTTGCGTTCATGAAAATGGGCATAAAAGCGCAGCGCCGCGCCGTAAAGTTCACGAGTATCGGCTTCCGATTGGCCGGAGAGAGCATTTATAGCCTTTTCAAAATAGTCCTTCGCTTCCCGCTCTTTTTCCTGATTCATGCTGACCACGGCCATGCCGATATGGCAGACCGGCACAGCAAAGTTTTTATCCTGAAGAGACTCTGCCTCCATCAAGGAGCGGTAAATAACGGTACGGGCTTCATCCAGCTTACCCATCTCAAAAGCTACGGTGGCTGCCTTGAAGCGACTCTTCCAGTGAATAAACTTAGGATCACTGGACTCACGAGCATCAATGGCTCTTTTCCTACTCATATTCAACACCTTGCCTGGAAACTCAGACTCGATTCTAGTACAAGCCTGAGCGCCTTTCCTTAATCGACTCTGGTGGGAGATTAGAAAAGCACAAGTGGTTCCACGATTTTCCACCAGAGCCGCCGAATTTCGCTAGCTCCTCTGTAACCGGGTTCTATAGGGTTGGGGCGCCAGTACCAAAAATCGTCTTGAGACGGGGAAAGCATGCCGTGCCCGAGAAAATGCTTATGGATATCGCAGAGAACTCGCCTGGGAGAGAATGAAAGCCTCGTCATGAGGAAATTGAGGTATTGCAGCAGCTCTACCGGCAATTTTTGATCGAAAATGGCACTGTCGGTAAAAGTGCCGGTACCATCGGTGGGATCATAGACCGTATTCAAAATGAGATATGAATCCGGCAGCTTCAGTTGAATTTGATCTGCTATCTCGCTGATGCGCTCTTGAATACGCTCGACTTCACCGATTAAAACCTTGCCGTTGCCACCGGAAAGACGCAATGACTGTAAAAGGTCATTACCGCCAATGGTGAGGGTAACCAGAGCGGAGCGATCCTTCAACGCATCGAGGTCATCAAGGCGCTCCAGTAAATCAAAAGTTGTCGCTCCGTCCACAGCCAGATTCTGAAAAGTGAGCTTCTCGCAGTGGGTGCTCAGGTCTTGCCCTTTGAATTCGGGGAAGAGCAGTCTGTCATTTCTAAGCAGAAGGGAAGCTGCCCCCAGATTTTCGTTGTGACTGCAGGTCTGCTTGCCGGCATCCTGAGCCGGATAGAAGTCTATGGAAATAGAATCTCCAAGGGCCAGATAGAGATCGAATTTCACTCTAAACCCCTTGGAAGAGCAGGTTCAGACTCTCACACATGGTGGGATGACTGAACACAATTTTGCCGAGTCTATTGCAGGGCATACCGGCAAGCATGGCCACCTGCACGGCCGACGCAATTTCGCCGCCGTAAAGGCTCAGGGCCGCAAAGCCAAGAATCTCTTTACTGTCTCGATCGATTATGGCTTTGAGCATGCCTCTAGTCTCGCCTTCGGTATTGGCTCTTGGTATTTTGGCGGCCGGTAGAGTCAAAACCTGTATGTTCTTACCGCTTTTCAAGGCTTCCGCTTCCGTCAGTCCAACCCTTCCCAGCTCCGGCTCCACAAAGAGGGTGTACGGGATGAGCCTGCCGGTGGTGGTGCGTCCGGCGCTGTGAACAATGTTGTCTTTCAGAATTCTAAAATCGTCCCAGGAAGCATGGGTGAAGAAAGGTCCGCCCTTGCAATCACCGACGGCGAAGACACCGGCTCTTGAGGTTTCCAGATACTCGTTCACCTTGATAAAACCGCGGCTATCGACATCGATGCCTACCACCGCCAGGTTAAGGGCCTCGTTAACAGAGGCGCGCCCCGTAGCAGCCAGGATGTCAGTGGCTCGAAATTCACTCGTGGTACCGCCGCCATCTACCAGATGAATTACTTTATCCTGACCGTCCAGGCTCAGCTTCTCTGCTTTCACATCGAAGAGGATTTCCACTCCCTCTTCCTGCAATATTTTCTGCACACAGTCGGCAATATCTCGGTCTTCCCGAGGCAGGAAGGTTGTGCCTCGCTCCAGCAAAGTAACCCGACTACCCAACCGGGCAAAGATTTGGGCAAACTCCAGGGCGATATAGCCGCCACCGATGATGGCCAGGTGCCCGGGCAGATAATCCAGTTCCATTATTGATGTACTGGTCAGGAGAGGCACTTGCTCCATACCCTCAATGATGGGCATGAGCGGCTTGGTGCCGGTGTTGACAACGATGGTCTTACCGGTGACGTAACGGCAGCCGCCCTCCAGTTCCACCTTGATGACGGTACCTTCCGATGAAGCGACAAAGCTGCCCAGCCCTTTCAAGAAGGTTAAATTCTCGGTGGTGGTGAAGAGCTTCTCATGGGTTTCCACCATGGAGCTTACCACCTGGCGCTTTCGGGCAATGACGGCTTGAATATTATTGCCTTCCAGAGAAAGCTTGAAGCCCCTGGCCCTGGCCTGACCGGCCTCATACACCAGGCGCGTTCCGGCCACCATTGTCTTGGTGGGAATACAGGCGACATTAATGCAAGAACCGCCCAGCATTTTTGCCTCTATCAGGCACACTTTGTAGCCCATGGGAGCCAGGGCAAGAGCTAGAGACTTGCCCCCTTTGCCGCCGCCGAGCACTACCAAGTCGTACTGTTCCACTTTTTCGGGCATAAAGTCAGTCACAGGGGTCTCCAAACAGACGCTAAAGGGTAGTAAATGATAGCAAGTCCGAGTTTAACGGGCCCGGCACGAATACCAAGCTCAATCATCCCCACAGGGGATGAGTAAAATCCGAATCCGGTGTAAAAATGTAACTGTATCCCGGCATGGGTGATTTGAGGAAAGAAGGAAGTTTAATATGAACGGCGATCTGAAAGACCAGCTTATGGGGAATTTTGTCGCACAACCTGCGCCCTCCGATAATTCTCCTGCTGATGAGGAGCATCACAAACAAGGCTTGAAAGAGCTATTCGGCCGGGTCTGGAACAAATTGATACACTGGCACACTAAAGAGGCTGCCGAGTGCGCTTGCAGACGCTGCGATGATTTCATTTCCCAACTGCACACTGAAGGTCACAAACTAGACCATGCCCACCATGCCGAGAAGCTTGGTCTGACACACTGGAACAAAGAAGAACTACCCATGTACAATCCTCCGCCGCCCTATGGTACCGGCACGGTAGACGATGTTGTGCTGGTGCGCAAACTGATGAAATCGGAAGACGTTTTGAATGCTCTTTCCAGTGCCGAGAACCAGTGGGCCAAGACACACAGTCAAGACTGCAAGTTGGGCAACGATTACTGGAAGACGCGCATCGAAGAATACAAAACCAAGGAAGAGCCGTGAACAGCTAGAGTAAAGGGAAGAGATCACAGCTTCGACACAAATATGCTGTAAGCTGCAGGAACTTACTACATATTTTATTCTTTCCGGTACCAGTTCATGTCTTACGAAAGAAACAGGCAGGAAGCTCTTTCCTGCCAGACTCCTGATGCTGCTCTGGAAGCCTTCCATCAAGAAAGCTTCCATGTGCCGATCTTGCCGCAGCCAAAAGAAGATTTGAAGAAAGTAGAGGACGTGCTCTGGCCGCCACAACCTAAAATCGACTTGAGCAATTCTGAAAGAAACAACAGCCTTAAAATTGACCCGTCTTTTACTGAAGTTAGCACTTTCTCTGCCGAGGAAATACCCAGGGTAAGAGAGAAAGTAATAAAGAGCGAAGGCGTGAAAGACACGGTCTACAAAGATAGCCGCGGCATTGCCACCATCGGCGTAGGCTTCAACCTGGAGCAGCCGGGAGCCAGAGAAGCAATCGAGTACCTGGGCGCCGACTATGAGCAAATATTGGCCGGCAAGGCCAGTCTCAGTGAGAAGCAAATCAAGACTCTCAACGACATTTCGCTAGCCAATGCCATGATGCAAGCTGAGGAAATTTATCCCAACATGGCTAAGCTACCTTTTCACAAGCGGGCTGTTATCGTGGATCTGGCTTATAACCTGGGCGGTGACAAGCTCGATAATGAATTCGTCGATTTCAGCGCCGCCATTAGAAAAGGCAACACGAAACAGGCAGCAAATGAACTGGTTGGCACGCCCTATGCCAGACAGGTGGGCGCACGCGCTCAGGACAACATAAGAGCCTTGAAGGAGTAAAAGCTCTAGCCGACTGATTGGCTCCATTTGTACTAGAATGGGACAGCCGATTTAGGAGTTTGCCAAGTGGACCATAACGAAAAGGACGGCGCAAGCAAAAAGCAGAAAGCACCGCAGAACTTGCCGCAGAACGCTACTCAGAGTCTCAAGATTATTCAGGATCTGAAAGTGACAAGAAGCGGTCTTGGCAAGACTATGCAAACCATAAAATTGCAACAGGAAAAGTTGCAAACTGCTGCTAAAGCCGATTCCGATCGCAGCGCCACTTCTAAGTTTCGCATCGACACGCTCAAGAAATACGGTAAAGGTTCCCTGGCCTATTCCTCATTGCAGTCCGGCATGCAATATTTCATGATGGAAGACGTGGGCTATATAGCCTATGTGCAGTTGAAAGAGAAAAATTCCGTCTGTGTGTTAGCCGATCCTATTTGCGCCGACGAAGACTTACCTAAGCTCATTGAGGCCTTCCTTCAAGAGAAGAGCGATCCTATTTTCCTGCATGCCTCGCATAACACTGCCAAAATTCTCAACGACCTGGGCTTCTGCGCCAATGAACTGGGTGTAGAAACAATAATCGACGTCAACACTTTTACCCTCACGGGCAACAAAAAGCAGGCACTGAGACAGGCGCGCAATAATGCAAAAAAAGACGGCATCCAGATTGTGGAAGTGCGCTCAGTAGATGAGTTTCTCTTCAAAGCCTTTAAAAAGGTTTCCGATGCCTGGTTGAAAGAGAAAGTAGTTAACAACAGTGACATGCAATTCATCGTTCGCCCCATCGTCTATGTAGACGAACTGGACGTGCGTCGCTTTATCGCCGTAAAAGACAATGAAATAGTCGGCTTTGTCATCTTCGATCCGATGTATGAAAACGGCGAAGTGGTGGGTTATATAGCCAATCAACTGAGAAGCTGTCACGATCGCAGTTATTCGGTGGTAGACGTGATCATTCTCGAGGCTCTGGAAAAATTCAAGAGCGAAGGGAAAAAATACATATCGCTTGGCCTATCGCCTCTAGCAAAAGTAGATGACGGCGATGAATTCACCCACAGCCGTCTGCTCAAGGCCCATTTTCAGTATGCTTTTGAAAACGCCAATTACCTCTATAACTTCAAAAACCTGGCCCGACACAAGAACAAGTACAGACCGGAAATGCCCGGCACGAGAGAAGTTAAGGTCTATTGCGTGCTCAAGACTCGCTTCCTCCTTACGCGCATGTATGAGGTTTACCACGTGCTTGGCGTCAGCCCGATTAAGCAGACCTTTTCCCACCTGAAAGAAAAAACTGTTGACTGGATAAAGACCAATATGTCGCCCAAAGCCCTTACTGGTCGAGCTTTCTTAGAATTCAAGGACAAAGTTCCAGCCCCTGCCGAAGCCAAATCTCAGGCTGAAGACTGATAAGAAGAAGATAAATGCGGTCTTCAGTCGGAGCATAAAATGTCAGAAGCGAACTTGACTATAAAACTAGCCGACAAGCGCAACCTCGGCTACAGCCGCTTTGGCGATAGCTCCGGTCGACCGGTACTCTATTTTCACGGCGGCATCAGCAGCCGTCTCGACATAGCCTTTGCCGCCGATTATTGCAAGAAAAACGGCATCAGCATTATTGCTCCGGATAGACCAGGCACAGGCCTATCAGACCGCAAGGTCGGCAGATCAGTGCTGGACTTCGTGGACGATGTGAGAGAGTTGATGGATGCACTGAGCATAGAGCGCTGCCCTGTGTTCGGCTGGTCCCTGGCCGGACCATATGTGTTGGCTTGCGCCGCGAAAGACCCTCGGCGCTTTTCCGCCATTGCCACTGTCGGTGGTGTGAGCCCCCTGGATAGTAAAGCGTCCGTCCAAGCCCTGGGATTGCAAGCCGATCGCCTGCTTTTCACTTGCCCTCAGTCGTGGAAATGGCTTCTGGCTGCGGTGTTGAACGGCTCCAGCAGAATCCCGCCGGGCATTTTAAAATACTACATGGAAAAGGAAGTGGCTTCAGCTCCGGACCGGGCCATTGTCAGTAAATTAGATGCCAATGATGTTGCCGGCTTTGTACTGGAGTCGCTCAGGCAGGGCGGCTACGGTGTGCTGGATGATTACCAGGCCGTAGCGGAAGACTGGGGCTTCAGCCTGGCTGACGTGAAGCTTCCCGCCCAGATTTTTCACGGGCAAGAAGATGCCGTCTGTTCATTGAGCCATGCCGAGCGCATGAAAAATGAAATTAAGGGAGCCGTTCTGCACCTTGTACCCGGGGAGGGACATTTCCTCCTTCACAATCACCTGGAAGCAGTTTTAGCTACAATCTTATAGGTAAGGGTAAATTCCAAGGCACCTGCCGGAGGCAGAAATGGGCACAACCCGATGGATCAGGCTCGCTTTTGGCATGTTGCTGCTTTTCTTGCCCTTTTTGATCTTTGTTGTTTCCTGCTACCCGGGCGAACAGCCGAGCTGGTACCAAAAGTACGAGGAACTGAAAAGCCTGAACGAGAGAGTCGACTCCCCGAGATGGCGGCAACTGGCCGGGGAGATTTTACAGGAGTCTGCAAAGGGTATGCCGCCTGCGAAGAGGCAGTCCTGGAGCCAGCGGGTATTTGAAAGGTTCTTTTTCTGGTTCCCTCTACAGGACAGCGGAGAGACTACCACCTATGGGGACATTTTGAGAGAACTGGCTTCGGCTTATGTGAAGCATGGCGATCTGGATATGGCAGAGGACCTGTTACGGAGAGCTGTGGAGCTTGAAACAGCGGATCACTTGCTTCACCCGCTGGCTACCATAAGGGTCAATCGCACTGATTTGATAGATCTACTCCTGCGAAGAGGCAAGCTTAGCGAAGCCATCGCTTTGCAAGATTTGAAAGTGAAGGACTGCCAAATCGAAGCTAGTAAATACGCCAAAGATCAAAATCTACAGACGACTCTTCTGATGGAGGAAGCGAAGCTTTTTGAGATGCAGAAGAAATTTCCGGAAGCGGAAAATTGTCTAAAGAAGCTTATATTCTCTCAGAAGGAGGAGGTTGCGGAGTACAACCTGACTCGCGTTAAGAAAGAGAATGAAAAAGCGCCGAAAGGAGTGAGCTACTCCCTCATTACCTACCGCTGGCTGGAGCTACTCTCCGAGTTTTATGCGCGCCGCAGAAACTATGATATGCAAGAAGCCGTATTGCTGAGGAAGCTCTCTCTTCAAGAAGCAACCTTTCCAGAGAACGATGCCCGGATGGCAAAAAACTATGAAGACATGGCAAACAACTATTTCAAGTATGAGAATTACGAGAGAGCCACGAGTTTCTTGCTGAAGAGCTTACGCTGCCAGGAAAGTGCAGAGCGGTGGAAGAGGATTTCGCTAATTTATAGGAAGCAGAAAAGATATGATGCCGCCATCAAAGCAATGGCCAGGTGCGTTGAATTAAACGAGAAATCTGAAACCGCGGCAAACAGGATCAAAATGCTCATAATTTACAGTGAATACGCCAAGTTGCTTGATGAAGCAGGCAAGACTGAGCAGGCCAAGTTCTATCAGCAGAAGGCGAAGGCCTTGCAACCAACGGCTTAGCAGTATCAGCTGCATTTAACAAACAGGTACAGGCGGTCCTGCCCACCGGTCGGAGCGCTACTTCGAATCCAAATGTAAAAGCCAAGTCTCATCTAGGTCTTTTAAGATGACAAGAATTGTATCCTTGGCAGATTCCTTTGGAGATCCGCTCATAATGACAACTCGAAAAGCATCTGCAGTTAAATCATTGCAACTGGCAAGCGCGCTCTTAGCAGCAACCTTTTCCCTGATTCAACCAGCCCATGCTGAGTTAATCGCTCAAATTCCCGGTGTGCCCATGCCCGGCAGCCAGCCCCCGACTTTCGGCACTCCCGACAATTCGGTTCTGACCGGACGAGTCAAACATGACACCATGCCCGCCGACAAACTGCTCTCTCAGGGCAAATATGCCGAAGCGGAAGGCACTTACCGCGAAGCTCTGGTCAACAATCCATCCGACCTTCAGGCCACCCTTGGTCTGGGTATCTCTCTGGCCAAGCAATTTAAGCTTGATGGTGCAGAAGAGCTCTTCGATCGCGTGCTGGCCACCGACCCCAACAGCGCCCTGGCTTATGCCGGTAAGGCTACCATTCTTTTGAACCGCCTGCAGTCCTCTTCAGGCTCGGTCCGTTCCCAGAAGGACAGCTATCTGGCTCAAGCTGAACAATACGCCAACCGCGCCGTGCAACTTTCACCGGCTGCTGCCGAAGGTCACTATGCTCTCGGTTGCGTCTATCGCGAACAGGGCAAAATGGATCAAGCCGCAAGCGAGTTTCGCAACGCCGTAAACTTCGATCCTCAGCACTCCTATGCTTACTCTTCTCTCGGTCAGTGCAAGTTGGACCAGGGCTCCCTCGTGGAAGCTGCTCAGAACTTCCAGCAAGCCATCGCCTTGAATTCCGGCAACTCCAGTGCTCACTTCGGTCTGGGCAGCACCCTCTTGAAACAGGGCAATGTGGACGACGCCATCAAAGAGTTGAATACATCCCTCTATCAATTCCCCAATAGCTGGCCTACACGCATGATGCTCGGCCAGGCCTATCAAACTCAGGGTAATTCCGTGGCAGCCTTGAAAGAGTATCAGCTCTCCACCTTGATTAAGCCTGAAAATGCCGAGCCTTACATTCGCATGGCCGACATCAGACAGGAAAGAGGCGACCTGGAACTGGCCCTTGCCGATCTGCGTTCCGGCTTGACCCAGATACCCTACAACCTCGACCTGCGCATGCGCATTGCCGACATCACTTTGAAGCTCGAGAAGCCCGACGATGCCATCAAGAACTACAAGACCATTCTTTCCATGAGCCCCAACAATGCTCAGGCGGTGAAAGGTCTTTCCCAGGCACTTTATCAGAAGGCTCAGAAAGCCGCTGTGGGAGCTTTGCTTGCCTCCAACGACTACGATAACGCCCTCAAGACTCTGGACGAAGCTATCAAACTCAATCCCAATGATATGGAATTGCAGTTGGCCAAAACCAAACTCATGTCTCTTTCGGGCAACAAGCCTAACTTGAGCACTATGGCTCAGCCCACCAATGACGGTGAGCGCATCGCTTATGCTGAAGCGCTCATGGCCTCCGGTGAATTCCAGAAAGCCGAAGATATGATCAAGCAAGTATTGAATGATCAGACCGAAGCCAAACAGACCTATGCCGTGGCTGACATCGCCCTCATGGTGAAAGATCTGGATAACGCCGAAGCTGCCTACAAGAAAGGCATGAGCCTGGCCGGCTCTCAGGACAGAGGCAACGCCGGTCTCAACAAGGTCAACCAGGCCAGACAGACCTCAGCCGACGACACTAGAGTAGGCAATGAGCTCTCCAAGAAAAACCAGTGGGACGGCGCCATTTCTAAATTCAGAAATGCCATCGCCACCAATCCTAGCCTGGCCGATGCTCACCTCGGTCTGGCCAGAGCCCTGGAAAAATCCAAGAATCCTAATTCCCAGGCGCTTCTGGAAGCAGTACAGCACTACGGCTTTTATCTCAACTTGCGTACCGATATGCCCGCCAAGGAACGCGAGAAAATGACGAAAGACACTGCCAAGCTGCAAGAGAAAGCTCTCAAGCTGAAAGAGAAGGAAAATCGCAGGAAATAACCTAACAGGGGGAGTTCGGGACCGTGAGCACACTCAGTGAAGTAACTAAGGATACAAAACATCGTCCTTACAATTTTAGTGCCGGTCCCGGCGCCCTGCCGGAGGCAGTCTTGCTGGAAGCCCAGTCTGAAATGCTCGACTGGCACGGCACCGGGCTCTCTGTTATGGAGATGAGCCATCGCTCCAAAGATTTCGCCCAAATCGCCGAAGAGGCGGAAGCGGATCTAAGAGAGTTATTGAACGTACCGGCTCAGTACAAAGTGCTCTTCCTCCAGGGCGGGGCCTCCGGGCAGTTTGCGGCCATACCAATGAATATTCTCGCCGGTAAAGACCGGGCCGACTATCTGGTTACAGGCTTCTGGTCGCAGAAGGCTTATGAGGAAGCACAAAAATATTGCAAAGCCAACCTGGTAGCAAGCGGACAGTCCGGGCACTTTCAGGCGGTACCGGAGCCGGATAGCTGGCGCCTCAGCAAAGGTGCGGCATATTTTCATTACACCGACAATGAAACCATCCATGGTGTGGAGTTTCCTTTTGTACCTGAGGTAACTTGCCCGCTGGTGGTGGATTTATCATCCAACATCCTTTCTAAACCCATAGACGTTAGCCGCTATGCCTTGATTTACGCCGGTGCCCAGAAAAACTTCGGACCGGCCGGCTTGACCCTGGTGATTGTCCATGAAGACTATCTTGGCAGAGCGCTGCCCACCACTCCTTCCATTTTCGACTACACTGCTCAAGCAGCCAACGATTCCATGGTTAATACACCGCCCACCTACGGTTGGTACATAGCCGGTCTCACCTTCAAGTGGTTGAAGAAATTGGGCGGTCTTAAAGAAATGGAAAAGCTCAATATCGCCAAAGCCAAGATCTTATATGATGCCATCGACGGTACCAGGCATTTTGAAAACAGAGTGGCTAAGGAATGCCGTTCCTTGATGAATGTTCCCTTCTTTATCAAGGCCGAGGTTCTGGAAAAACACCCGGAGCTGGAAAAGCGCTTTTTAGATGAGGCCAAGAAAGCGCGCCTCTTGACCCTTGCCGGTCACAGAAGCGTAGGCGGCATGCGTGCCAGCATCTATAACGCCATGACCAGAGAAGGGGTACAGGCCCTGGCCGACTTCATCTTACAGTTCGACGAAAGCATAAAGTAAACATGTACAAAATTCTTACCCTCAACAACATCTGCGTAGCAGGTCTTGAGCGTTTTCCCCGTGATAAATATGAGATAGCTTCAGAGATAAGCAAACCGGACGCCATCTTATTGCGCTCCTATAACATGCACGAATACGAAGCACCTTCCTCTCTCAAAGCCATAGGGAGGGCTGGAGCCGGGGTCAACAATATTCCGGTGGCAGAATACACCCAGAGAGGAATACCGGTCTTCAACGCGCCGGGAGCCAACTCTAATGCTGTAAAAGAACTGGTTTTGGCCGCCATGCTTCTATCTGCCAGAAATATCGGTCCGGCCTGGGAATTCGCCCGCTCACTGAACGGCTCCGACGAGGAAATCGACAAAATTGTCGAAGCCAAGAAGAAAGATTTCGTGGGCATCGAACTTTCCGGACGCACCCTGGGCGTGGTCGGGCTTGGTGCCATAGGCGTCAAGGTGGCCAATGCGGCCCTTGCCCTGGGCATGAAAGTTATAGGTTATGACCCCCACATAACAGTCACCAATGCCTGGCAGTTGCACTCCGATGTAAAAGGCACGGCTTCCATGAGTGAAGTATTGGCCTCTTCCGATTTTGTGACGGTGCATGTTCCCTTAGTGGATGCCACCAGAAACATCATCGACGCCAAACGCCTGGCCAAAGCCAGACCGGGTATAACCATACTCAATTTTGCCCGCCCCGGCATTGCCGACGAAGAGGCCGTTTTGGCCGCCATCAACAGCGGCAAGGTGAGAAGCTATATTTGCGACTTCCCCACCAATCTCTTGAAGGATTGCTCTCGGGTAATCACACTGCCGCACCTGGGTGCTTCTACCGAAGAAGCGGAAGAAAACTGTGCGGTCATGGTGGCCGAGCAAGTGCGTGATTTTCTGGAACTGGGCACCATAAGGAACTCCGTTAATTTCCCCGACATGCACCTGCCGGAAGGAGATGCCGCCCATCGCATGCTGGTTTCAAATGCCAACGTGCCCCACATGATCGAACGCATCTCGGCCGCTGTAGCCAATGCCAATATCAACATCGTAGATATGTTGAACCGTTCCCGCGGTGAAGTAGCCTGCACCATGCTCGATCTGCAAAGCCCGGTACCGCAGTCGGTGCTGGAGGAAATTTCCGCTATCAAGGGTGTGCTCAACGTGCGCGAGTTGAAGCTGGGCTAAACACAAGGCTCGTCGTTGTTGAAATAGCACAGGCTTTCAATGCTGGTGGGCAGTCCCTCGAATTTGATGTCGAACTTGAGAGAGCGCTCCACCCGGCTCGAGGCTGAATGCAGCCTTAAAGAAAGCTGCCAGCCGGCATCAAGAATGAGCCAGAGGGTATTGCCGCTCTCCCGGCTGTCGGCACCTCTTTTGTAATCTATTTCGACGATACGAGTGGGCAGGCGGATTCTCTCACAGTGGTAGGCACTGCTGATTCTATTGCAACTGCGCGACAGCTCACCGCGAAAGTTGAACATCTGTAGCTTTGTACAGCGATTGAACTTCATAAGTTTATAGAAGTCACGCCGACCGATGAGATATTCCACCAGCCGCGGTGCCACCAGTCCGGAGTGAAGGCGATCAAGTTCTTTCAGCTCCCGACAAAAGGCAGTTAAAATTGGGGTGTAGACAAGTTCTTCCTTAGCCTCCAGATCGGACCAGAGCTTGCCTTCCTTTATCTGGGCTTCGATGAAGGCAAAAACCGGAGCTATCTCATGGAAGTAGTCAGCCGAGACCGGCAGTTGCAACCACTTCTGACCAAAATCAAGAGCAGCCGACAGGCGCGAATGTTTGACTGCTTCATGATTATGCTTGGCTGAGATACCAATCTGCCAATTTCTGTGGGGCAATGACAGCACCAGATCTCTTACATCGCCTTCAGCTCCGGCACTATCCGGCAAGAAGGTCATACTGAGCTTTTCGATGCCGGCTCTCACCACCTGTAAATGGGGCTCCAGTTCCTCAATGGTACGAAGCGGGGCTTGCACCGCCGTCAGAAGTTCGGCTTGTACCAGAGCGCCCAGACTATCGAAGTCCACCTGAGCTGCTTCCATTTCTCTGGGGGAAAGCACTTCGATTTTATCTTCCCCCAGAAGATGAATGAATCCTCGCGCTACGGCGAATTCAAAGGCTTTTCCGGCTTGTTTCTGTTTACCCATGACCTAAGTCTAACGTGAAGCAAGCCTTGAGCGGTGTCACACCCACGGGGCTGCGTATATAGAAAAGACCCAGCCTGCATATCATCTTGAACATTGAAAAGTTCCAACTGTGTGATGCAAGAAGGGCAGTTCCCGCTTATTATATGAACATGACAAAAAGCATTTTGAAAGACCAAGCCCAGACCATAGAAGCGGAGCCTCAGGTTGCCACCACGGTTGCCAAGTCCGCCGCCCACGACAAGTTCCGCTCACCCTTGCGCTATCCGGGCGGCAAGCAAAAGGCCATTGAGCAAATTGCCAGGGTTTTCCCGTCTGCGGCCGGTGAATATAGAGAACCTCTAGTAGGCGGCGGCAGCGTCTATTTTCATGCCCGCTCCATCAAATTTGCCAAGTCATATTGGATTAACGACAAGTTCACTGAACTAGTAGCATTCTGGCAGTCGGTGCAAAATCCTGACACTTGCCGGACTTTGATGACGGAACTGGAGAGCCTTAGAGCCGGTTTCGCCGATGCTGAAGAGATAAAACAGTATTTCCTGAAAGCAAGAGAAGAGAACCCAGAAGACTCATACAGACAGGCGCTGCTCTTTTTCTTCTTTAACCGGGTTACTTTCTCAGGCACGACTAGGGCCGGTGGTTTCAGCGCCAGCGCCAGTTTGAGACGCTTCACCGCTTCTTCGGTGGAAAGGCTTTCACCTATGCCGGAAGCGCTGAGAGACACGAAGATAACCTGCGGCGAGTTTCAAGATCTTATCACCAGAGAAGGTGATGATGTTTTCCTGTTTCTCGATCCGCCCTACTACACAGCCACCAGGTTGTACGGCAAGGGTGGCAGTCTGCACGCCTTTGATCACTGGAAATTAGCCAAGCTGCTCTCCAAGACCAAACATCGTTTCCTGATTACCTATGACGATTGTCCGGAAATTCGAGAGCTGTATAAGTTCGCTAATATCCAGAGCTGGAGCCTGCAATACGGCATGAATAATTGCAACCTGGCCAAAGAAAGCAAGGTCGGCAACGAACTCTTCATCGCCAATTACGATCTCTCTAAATAATCTTCAGTTCTGGCTACGACCGGCTTCGTTGTTGTTGCCGAGAATGGAGACCACCGGTTCCTGCCCGTTGAGACCACGGTTATACGTCAATTGATTGTT
Organism: Candidatus Melainabacteria bacterium; assembly: GCA_016212515.1. Classification (GTDB taxonomy): domain Bacteria; phylum Cyanobacteriota; class Vampirovibrionia; order Obscuribacterales; family Obscuribacteraceae; genus Obscuribacter. Next base: position 43,770 of record JACRFZ010000078.1, on the reverse strand, counting down.
GTTGCCGAGCACGGAGACCTGGCCGACACTGTCGCAAACTACATTGTTATTGTTGCCGGTAATCACTAACTGGCTGCATACTCCGTTCAAGACAATATCGCAGTTGTTGCTGGTAATGGAGCACCGGCCGCCGCGACAGTTATAGGTAGCATTGGTATTATTTTGCATAATGACCAGGTTTTCGGCCAGGGCATTTTGCGGTGAAACTACATTTACCTTGGTGCCGCTGGAGACTTTATTACCAGCCTTTACCTTGGCTGATTGCACTCGCACCTGATTTTTATGACCGCTCTTCACCTTCACCGTAGCTTTGCCTTGACCGGTGCCAATTTGCACATTATCGCCGCCCGATTTGACCGAGATTCCACCGGGACCAATTCTGACGGTTTCGCCGCCGGCGCCGTTAATTTCGATTTGTGCCGCCACAGGGGTCTGCACCAAGAGCAAGGCAGCTAAAGTAGAGAGCAGGGATAGGGACATGGCGGAACTTGCATTTCGGGTCATAGTTTAAATCTCTGTTGAATAGGACAAAACAAAACTAACCAGGTATCCCAAGTCTCTTATGTACCCAACGCATTGAAGCCAAACTAGATTCCCGTGGCATTTAATCTAAAACTGGCTAATATTTTGACAGTTCCTCTCGGGGTGGCCAGTGCATTCTCAATTCAAAACCCTGTTAAACGAGTGCAGCAGAGGCTTAAGCCAGGAAAATCGTAAGTGGTTCTACCTTCCTTACGATCAAGTCACCGATAGAATCGGTCCCCTCTCGCAATTGCCCCCACAAGAATGCGGCATCATTCTCGTTGAAAGCCCATGGAAGGCAGCCCGTAGACCTTACCACAAGCAGAAGCTGGCCCTTATATTAAGTAATCTCAGGCATTTTGCCCTGGAGCAAGCCGGGCGGGGCGTAGCCGTCAAGCACATAGTGGTGAATGGTCCTTATAGCCAGGCCCTGGAGCAGGCGGTGAGCGAGCTCGGAACCGTCACCATGATGGAAGCGGCAGAACTTGAACTGCGCAAGGACTTGCAAGGGTTAGTAGAGCGCGGTGCCTTGCAAGTGATACCACACCAGGGCTGGCTGGCTGGCGTCGAAGACTTGCTTGCCTGTGAAAAGGACGGCAAGTTTCGCATGGACGCCTTCTACCGGCGCCTCAGGCAGAAAACAAATATTCTTATGGAAGCAGGCAAACCACAGGGAGGAAAATACAGCTTCGATAGCGAGAATCGTCTGCCCTGGAAAGGCGAGCCGCAACCACCGGTGGTGCCTGTATTTTCTCCGGACGAAATCACGGAGGAAGTGGGCGCTCTCATCGAGAGCCGCTTCTCGAGGCATCCGGGTGAGCTATCGCTAGAGCATCTGCCCGCCAGCCAGGCTGATGCCGACCATCTTTGGCAGTGGGCTCGAGAAAACTGCCTGCCACATTTTGGTCCATACGAAGATGCTATGTCCAGTAGGTCCAGCGGACTTTTCCATACCAGAATTTCGCCCCTTCTCAATATTCATCGAATTCTTCCCGGTCAGGTAGTGGAAGACGTGCTGAACATGGACCTGCCCCTGGCCAGCAAGGAAGGGTTTATAAGGCAGGTACTCGGTTGGCGGGAGTTTGTCAGAGCGGTGCATCTGCACACAGACGGCTTCCGAAAAGGGCGAGCGGCTGGTGAGATCTGGAGCAGCCCCGGTGATGCCGGCTATGAAGCCTGGTCTGGACACAGTTTTGACGGCTCGCAGCAAGAGAATCACTTCTATGGCGATGGCGGTGCCGCCCCTAATTATCTCGATAGTCATGAAGACCTGCCCCCGGCCTTTTGGGGACAGCCCTGCGGTCTAAACTGCCTCGACCAGGTTGTGCAAGACGTCTTTAAAGAAGGCTACAGTCATCACATTACAAGACTGATGATTCTATGCAATCTCGGCACTTTACTGGATATTGAGCCAAGACAACTGACGGATTGGTTCTGGGTGGCCTACGCCGACGCTTACGACTGGGTGGTAGAACCAAATGTGCTGGCCATGGGCACCTTCAGCCTGGCCGATATGATCACCACCAAGCCTTATGTGAGCGGGGCGGCCTATATCAATAAAATGAGCGACTATTGCCGCAGTTGTCGCTTTGATCCCAAACACTGCCCCGTAACCAGGCTCTACTGGGCATTTATGGAGAGAAAGTGGGAGAAACTCAAGGACAATCAAAGGCTGGCCATGCCCATAAATTCTCTGAAAAAACGCTCACCCCAGGATAAGGAAAATGACAGAGTCGTTTTTCAGAAACTAACAGCCCTGTTAAAAGCGGGACAGGTTGCCACTCCTGAGCAATTTCCCCAGTGATATATACCTTTGCCTCTGATAATTAGTTAACTACAGCAAGTTGAGGAAGATAGCTATCCTTAGACGGGTTGTCATGCCCCCAAGGATAAGTACAGTTCAATGAAGCCGGTAAACACTAATGCTTTGCCTCAGACTTCGGCGCAGGGGCTGAGCCAACACATTTTGGAAAACTACAGGCAGCTATCATCCAGTGTCCGGCAGGACTATCTGGATTATTTAACTGCTAAAACCAGAGACTATGCTAAATCCGTCAGCGTCAGGTGCGAATCAGGCACCAGCCAGAGTCATGAAATGAAGGCTCTATTGGAGAGAATCTATTTCACTTTGGAACCTTATGCGGTGGAATTAAACCGAGTCAATGGCAGCGAAGCCAGAATACTGGAATTGAGCGTGCAACCGCCCTGTCTCACCAATGAAATTACCGACAGCAGTAGCCAACGCCGAGCAGATCGCACCGTCAGCTATTACCGCTGTCGCTTTTCCACACGATTGCTATCCCTGGTCATACGAGGCAGTGAAGACTGCATCGATTTCTTTCTTATCCCTACCGACCGCGTGCTCGGGCTTTCTCTCATAGAAGCCCAGACCAAACCCTTGATGAGCTTCACCTTCGAACATGCTCAGGGCTGGACGGTAGAAGGCAAGGAACTTAACCACGATCGCCTCGAGCGCTACAGTTTGCTCACGCTGGAGCATTTGCTGGATCGCACCCAGGAAGAGCAAAGCTGCTACCAGCGCCGCTAAGCCTTTAGCAGTGGCCGGTGGTCACAAAGAGACTGGCAATTGACCTTAAAGGGGCTAAAATAATGTCCTCATTAGGGTTCAGGAACAGGTTATGGCTAAAGACACCAGCCTTGCATCACTGCTAGACAGGCACATTCGGACCTTGAGCCTGTCCATAGGTGAGAGACATTGCAAAAAGCCTGATGCTCTTCAAAGGGCAGCCTCTTACATCGAGACGGAGTTGAAAGCCACCGGTCTTGCCGTCAGCGTGCTCGAATATGACTTCAGAGGTCAGAACTTCGCCAATATCGAAGCCGTTCTTGCTGGCAGTGAGCCTGATGGTGGCGACATAGTCATCGGTGCGCACTACGACAGCGAATTCGATACGCCAGGGGCCAACGATAACGGCACCGGCGTTGCAGCCGTGCTGGCCATGGCCAATGACTTGAAAGACTATCGCCCCAAATCAAGTCTTCGCTTTGTGGCCTTTGCCAACGAAGAAGCACAGTTTTTCAACACCGACGGTATGGGCAGTATGGTCTATGCCCGCGCCTTAAAAGCGCAGGAGCGTCGCATAAATCTCATGTTCTCACTGGAGACCATGGGTTACTTCACAGCCGGTGCCGGTTCCCAGCGCTATCCCGAGGAATTACAGGATCTTGGACTGCCCGATGAAGGCAACTTCCTGGCCTTTGTCTCAAGGGAAGATTGCCTGCACCAGTTGGAAAAGACGGTCTCGGCCTTTCGTCTTTTCAGCAATGTCCCCTGTGAAATGTTGGCCGCCGATGAGAACATCCAGGGGGTTTCGCTCTCGGATCATATGAGCTTCTGGAAGCAGGGCTACCCTGCCATAATGGTGACTGACACGGCACCATTTCGTTACCCTCATTATCATCAGCCCCAGGACACACCTGACAAAATTAACATGAAGGTGTATAAGGAAGCGGTGTTGGGTCTGACGGCCACCATCGCCCATCTTGCCGGCAAGTCTTAGGAATTACCAGGTATCTCAGGAAGCCTACAGCCATGAAGTTTTACGGACTGAACAACAAGACTATCTCAGTAGACGATATCGCCTGGTGGCTGCAGGAAAAAATAGTGGACGGAGAAATTGAATCCGACCAGGAGCAAGAACCAGGTGATTGGCAGGAGCTGACCCTCTATTTGGACGGCGGAGAGCCGGTAGTGGACATACTGAAGTTAACCAGCGGCACGCCACAGTTTGATGAAGCCATTGAAGAGACCGTGAGAGGTTTGCTGGACGCACCCAAACCGATTCTACCGACCTCCGCCGTCCGCTGGCTCTGCCAATATATGAAGCGGGTGCAGGTAATCTATAATTTCAGCCCTCTGGCCGCTCTGGATAGCGAGCTTGGTTGGGAGCTTTTCGATACGGTATGGACCCGGGTCAGAAAGGAAATTCCTGGCATAGTTTACTGCCAGGGCGAAGGCTTCACAAATGAAGATGGATCTCAAATCACCTATGAATTTACCTCTGCCCTTAGCGGAGAAGTAAAAGCAGCCGTACTTTCAGAAGACGGAGTAACATGGCAAGATTTCAATCTTGATTTATCCAGTTCCGAAGATCGAACTTGTTTCGAGCAAGGCAAGCTGCCTGACAAGCAGTAACAACTGGCTCTCCATCTGAATTTAAGCAAAAGAGACGAACTCTCCGCCAGAGTGTTCGTCTCTTTCACTGCCGTCCCACGTCTTAAGCGTTGGCGGCCATAGGCACCGAATCTTGTTCTGCATCATGACGAACATCATCAAGAAGATTACGAAGTTCACGTACTTCCTTGCCGATCTCTTCTTCCTGGGTGGTCATCAGACCAAGCACCCGGCTCAAAGAAATGAGTGCATCGTCGTAGCGATCGTTGACGTATTGCGTCATGCCCAGATTATAGAGATAAGGAATCAGTTCAAAAGACTGGTCACCCACTTCTTTGCATTTGAGTGAGAGAGCCTTTTTGTACAGTCTTTCCGCCTCTACATAGTTACCTTTCTCTTCATGGAGTTCGGCTCTTTCCATTACATCGGCGGGATTTCTCATGATGACCTCCTGGTATCGTAAGCGGTGGCACCGCGCCGGCAGACAGAGTAAGGGCCGGCTCAAAGTGCACTTTGGGGCTTGTGGTTTTTGGTTTTATTGGTAGAGAACAACAAGAGAAGCAGGTGTGCCATCCGGTGAGTGACTTGAGTCTTTCACCAGGAGTCCAGTAACACCGTCAGTACAAAGCAAGTAGTGGAAACTCGTTTGCCGATGTCTTTGGAATTCAATTGCGTTTCTATGTCAGTTATCATAAGCCCGGTCTAACCAACTTTGCAATACAGCATGACGACTACACTTTAGATAGATTAGCTATATACAATCCTCGAAACTCAAGAGGTGTGAACCTCCTGAAAACGCCCACTATCAGCCTTCGCAGATGAGTGAAGATAAATTTTTCAAGACACGCATCAGTTCAGGACTTCCGGACACCTACTACATGAGGGCATTAAAATCAGCCATTCATGCCACTTTTCATGCCCGTACCATGGGCAACGCGACGATCGTATATGCTATCGGAACTTATTAATAGCCTCTCAGCATTAACAGAAATGCCCTTGTAATCAGGCTTTCAAGATGTCGTCCGTTTTCTCGATCTGGTGGATAATTTCTCCAGAGGAATGCCTATACTTTGTATGGGCGGTAGCATCTATATCGGATAAGACCAATCTTGCTCTACATCTTTGTATTCCTGGGCGGATTCACATCTCTTGTATATCAAGTAATTTGGCAGAGGTTGGCGGCCTTCTCTCTTGGCTCAGACGCGAGCGCAGCCGCCGTGGTAGCGGCTGCCTTTATGACCGGACTTGGTCTTGGCAGCCTCGGGGGAGCATTGACGTGCTCACGCCTGCGGCGAAAGGCAGCGGTACTTATACTTTTCCTGATTGAACTGGCCATAGCGGCAGCCGGTGTTTTAAGTCTGCCTGTACTCTATCGGTCCTTCTATCTTGAGCTGTCAGACCCTCAACAGATGCAAAATCTGGCGCCTACAATTTTTCTGCTCTTAAGCCTACCTACATTTTTGATGGGGCTCAGTTTTCCGATTTTGACCCGACTGGCTGTCTCAGTTTTGCAGGGCTCGGCCGTCAAAATTTCCACTCTTTATGGATTCAATACCCTGGGTGCTGCGCTGGGAGCTATTATCGGCGGCTTCGTCCTGATGCGTCATCTCGGTCTTGAAACCACAATCTTCATTACTGCGGCGCTGAATCTGCTGGCGGCACTAATCATTTTGACCGGCGCTAAGGAAGGCAATGAACTACCAATAACGGAAAACGTTGCTGCCACTGACAAGCAAGACCCGAGCCGCCCCGACGAAAAGGGAAGATTCTATGCCTGGTGCAGCCTTTATGCCCTCTCCGGCTTCGTCAATCTGGGTCTGGAAATTGTCTGGTTCCGCTTGCTGGGAGTAATGCTCAAGTCAAATACATTTACCTACAGTATTTTGCTCTTCTTCTACCTGGCCGGCTTAGGAGCCGGATCAATTTTTGCCGCTCGTTGTTTAAAACAGGCTTCCAGCAAGACATTTCTAGTTCTGCAATTGGCGCTTACAGTCTACACGGCGGCTTTTCTAGTGCTGATCTATCGAGAAGCGCAGCCTGAAGGCTTGCTCAACTGGCTGCATACTTATCTGGGCAATTACAATCCATTGGAACTAGCCGACTACAGTTTGTCCGCCATATTTTCCGAGAATGGAGAACTCTTCCGCTCCCTCTACTTCTTCCTGGCGGCCTTCATGATTTTGCCTCCCACCTTCATGATGGGTGTTTCCTTTTACGGACTGCAAAACTCGGTACAAACCGATCTTAAGCAGATCGGCAGGCGAGTAGGTCTCTTGCAGATGTCCAATATAGCGGGTGGCACCATGGCGCTGCTCTGGCTTGGTATCTGGGGGCTCAAGCATCTTGGTACCTTCAGCGTGTTGAATATTCTGATGCTGAGCAATCAGATTTTCCTGCCAATCTATTTTCTGCTCAAATACACCGGCGAGAAAGAAAAACCAGGTGCCGCTGCCGAATCTATAAAGACGGGGCTTGTCTATCTGACCATTTCGCTTCTGCCATGCCTGGCTATTCCTTCTGCCGAGAAAATGTGGATGGCTCTGCATGGAGGCAGTACCTACTTCGACTTCGAGGAAGATCACACGGGAATAGTAGCCATCAAGCATGCATATGAAGACCACAAGTTTATTTTTATCAACGGTGAAGGACATTCGGAGGTACCCTTCGGCAGCTATCACTCGCAAGTAGGACTCTTACCGCTCTTCCTTCATCACAACCCGGAACACATAGCCATAATTGGTCTTGGTTCCGGTGATACCGCCTTTTCCGCCGCTTCTCATAAGAATACGAAGTCGCTCACGTGTATCGAGATTATTGAAGCCCAGCCGAAGCTTCTGAAGAGGCAGGCTCAGAAGGACGGCTACGAACCGCTCAAGCTATTGTTTCAAGATCCAAGAGTCAAGATAGTTACCGGTGACGGTCGCCGCTACATTGAAGGATGCGGCCGAAAATTCGACATCATCGAGGCTGATGCATTGCGTCCTTTTAGTTCCAGAGCCGGGATGCTTTATTCCAAAGAGTATTTTCTGGCGATGAAGAACTGCTTGAATGACGGCGGCTTACTTGTAACCTGGCTGCCGACAAAGCGTACTTATGATACTTTTCGTTCGGTCTTCCCCCACCACCTCAATTTTGGCAACACGGCAATAGGAAGCAATAGGCCAATTAGCCTTGACCAGGCTACTGTTCTTGACCGTTACAGACAGTTCTGCCTGCACGAGAGGCTGGAGACAGCCAACCAAGATGGTGAGCAGTTGCTTAAGCAGTTCATGGCCATGCTCTTGCCGTCAGCCACCGGTGCAAGCGATATACCGGATCACAACAGCGACCTTTTCCCGAAGGACGAATTTCTAATACCACAGCAAAAAGAGTAACGCAGCCGATTTGACTCGGCTGCCTACCCTGCCACCCCCGTGGTACCTTTATTGCTTTTCACTTCCTCTTCGGGGGAGTAACGCAGCCGGTTTAAACCGGCTGCCTACCCTGCCACCCCCGTGGTACTTTTAATGCTTGTCTCTTCCACTTTCGGGGGAGTAACGCAGCCGGCGAACCGGCTGCCTACCCTGCCACCCCCGAGGTACTTTTAATGCTTTTGTCTTCCACTTTCGGGGGAGTAACGCAGCCGGTTTGACCCGGCTGCCTACCCTGCCACCCCCGTGGTACCTTTATTGCTTTTGGCGCGAATCACGTCTTCTATCACCAGTGGGATAGAAGGTTGCGTTATCTTCGTCGGTGACATTCAGATTAACGTCGGGACGAAAAGTGCTGTTACCGTCGCTGTAGATAGCGGGACCGAAATCAAGGCTGTTGTCGCCGGCTTGCACACCGACACCGGCACTCATGCCGGAATTGTATTTATCGAGAGCCACGTGACCACCGGCATGAACTCCGGCTTGGTCTAGAACGTTGACGTCGGCACCGGTATAGGCACGGACTCCATCGGGACCAACCCCGGCACCGGCATCAGCCTGCACGTTCACAGGGAAGACCTTGCCTCGTACATCACCGTCTACTCCGGTGTCTTTTCCGAGGCGAGCGCCGAAATCGGCATCACCGTTGACCACATCGAAGAAATTGGCGCCGGCGCCTACTTCACTGTGCAAACCGTCCTTGTCGATACCGATACCGGCTCCGGTTCTAGCATGAATGGGACCGCCAATAGGCATGAACTCAGCATCGACGCGGTTATTGAGACCAACCTGCACATCGGTTTTGGCTACTCCGATGTTGACTCCGGCTTCCAGGGAATAGTCGCTGTTCACACCCAGTTTGACTATACCCAGGTCGACACCGTAGAACTCTGCCTTGGGACGATTGTAGGCGGCGTCATAGGCGGGACTGGCCGGCGTTTCCGGGGCGAATTTGTTGTAGGGAGCGTAGCCTGGATGCTCGGGTAATTTTGCCTCGGGCACAGGTTTGCTAGGCAGGATTTGCTCAGGTTTGACGTAGAGTTTGTCGACGCTGTCGATATGGATCTCTTCTTGCCCGCCATCATCCTGGTGCCTGCGTCTGGGATGCTGTCTTTCAGCCTGCTGCTGCTGTTTTTTAGCTTGCTTCTGGGCATCTTCCTCGGCATCCACTTCATTCATGGCCTTTTTCCAGGCCTTGGGATTGTGACGAGTGATATGGTCTTTCATATCGAGAGCCTTATCCCAATCCTTGGGGTCGTTGCTCTTCCAGAGATCCCAGGCTAAGTGCGCGGCATTTACATCGTCCGCTCCATTCTTATCGGAATGTTTGTGATGCTCTTTGGGGCCGTGTGACTTGTCCATGGTGTTTACCTCTGGGGGTTAATTTAAAAGGGGCGGGTTATGCGCAATTTCAAGCTGCCCTCGGAAGAACTCCGGTGACGGGTCTTCAGAAGAATTAGATTGTTTTTGGGACTATATTCGTTTACTTGGCGGACTTACCGTTCGTTTCGGTGTGTTGCATCTGCCTTGTGCTATGACAATACAATCGTCGATGCAAATTGGCAAGTGGTATTTTCACCACAGGCCGCTTTTTCCAAAAGCCCTGAGACACTGACAAATAGGCGCATTCAAGACTTGCCGCAGATCGCAAACAGGCGCTTTGCAACCTTAAATCTTGTCGCCACAACTCCGCCACACATACGACACAGATCAGACACAGTTGGCTTCTGGAGCCAGTCTTAAGCGTTTCCGGCGGGCACCCACGACGCACCACCGGTAGTGCCCGCTCGCGCTCTAGCTAGCGGCATACGGCTCCGAGAGCCATTTTTACTTAGACTGCTCGCCTTGCTGATCGAGCAACAGCTTCACGGAGGCCGGTGAACCCTGCAGTTCTTTGCAGAAGTCCAGGCTATATAGAACACTGTCGCGAACCTCTGCCGGTTCCGATAGAAACTCCTGCAGGTAGGAACGTGCTGTTAGCCGGTCCTTATACTTTGCCGCCAGTACACCTATATAAAGAACGGTTCTGGCGGTGGTCTTATCGAACTCTCCCCGGTAACGCTTACTGAGTTTCAGTCTGTTGACCATAGCAGCCAGCCGCTCCTTGTAGAGGCTCTCACTCAGACCCGCCATGGGCGGAAAACCCTCCTGCCCTTCAAGCAATTCCAGATAGACTTTAGAATCGCACCCATAGAGCCCCAGCATGGTGAGACGCTGCAGGCGCTCATAGAAGCTCCGGGGAGTGAAGAATACGACGACCAGACTGATTAAAATCCAGACCAGGAAGAATCCGGCTCTGGACCTGGGCCCCGCTACTAGAGAAAATCCATGTTCTCGGTTTGCCGATATCACAGTCTGTAGTTAGCCTGCCTTCAGTCGAGAAAGAAACTCATCTAATTCTTTACTGTACACCTTAAAGGACTCACCCAGTTCATCCGCCATCTTTATATGCAGCGAACGGGCCGCTTCCACTTCCTTCCTGGCATCGAGGCGCCGGTTCTGTTCCATATACAGTTTAGTGAGCCTCAGCCTGGTTTGAAAAAGGTCTTGATAAACGGGTACGACCTGTCGGCCGCCTTTCGAGCCAAGAGCAGTATCAAGCTCTTGCTTGTATAAGTTCCGCAAGCGCTCCAGGGTCGTGATCATTTTTGCCTTGTCATCTAACTTCTCGTAGGCGCGCACTTCCACATAATATAGAAAGGGTCTGACAGAATCTTTTGTATCCTTAGAGGCGAGAGCGCGCTCCGCTATTTTGACGGCATCTTCATAGCGCTCGAGACGTAAATAGAGTTCGGACATCTGATAGAGAATACTTGACACATGCCAATCCTTATCAAGATTGAGGGTCTTGTCTTCAACAGGTAAGCCACTGCGGTCTTTGATTTCCACATAGGTCTCGAAATTGGCAGCCGCAGCTAGATTATCGCTTTTGCTCAAACGCTCGGAAGATCCGGAAAGGGCTCTGGTTTCATAGAGTAAAGCCAGGGCCAAATTTAGACGACAACGCCTGCGCTCATCCACCTGTCTGGACTTCATGACGGAAAGCACCCTGGTGAGTTGATCAATGTCAGAGCTGATGGCAGTCAGATCCCCTTTGCTCTGATAATAAGATTGATCATGATAAACAATGGAACGGATCAAGCCTTCCGTATAAAGCTTAGGATCGGCAATCTTGGCTATTTTCAAATAGATTTTATTAAGAGCCAGGTGCACTGGTTCCTGTAAGACGCCAAGATAAATGAGGCTGAGCATGGCACCACCAGCGGTGAAAAGCACAAGCCCTGCACGTTTACGGTAGAATGCCGACTGCCCCGGCTCTTTATCAACAACTTCCTCGACAACGCCGGTGAGAGCAAGACGGTCGTAGAGCATTCGCTCGGCTCTCTTCCACTTGAAGGCAAAGCTGAGTGGATACCACCAGGGCACAACGAAATCGATATAGAGCATACGAAGCACTTCGCGAGCCATCAAATTCAACCAACCAGGCTCAGACTTCAACCTGCCGCCGTCTTCGCTGTATAGATTTAAACCCAACCCCATAAGCCATTTGCCAATGGTCGTGTGGAATTTCTTCTGCAAAACTACGTTGTAGGTAAGCGGACAGAGCAGGAAAACAATTTGCACGAAGAGATAATGGCGGGGCGACAGGTCGTCGACACTGAAGTCACCGGCACTGGCAAGCAGCGCAAAGAAAGCCAGAATGGAAATACAACCCGGAAAGACGGCATTGATCAAACTCAACAAGAAAACAGCAAGTAAGCCGGCAAAGACGGCGTCAATAGTGAAGAAGCCACTGGCAAAGTCGCTGGAGAGACCGCTGAAATAGGCCAGTACCGAAGCCAGAGAGCGGCGGCTATTTAGATCCTGGGAGATACCCACCAGCAAATAGATGCCAGTGCAAACCAGAGCAATTACACAGGCATCGATGGCATGGGCGGCCAGGCGTCGAGGCAGGAGCGTACGGGGCGGCGCATCTACTGGCGGTAAAATACGACTTTTCGTTAGCCGAAGCGTATCTGCCAGGGAACGGCTGGTGTTCTTCTGTGCCGGCACCTGCGGGCTCTCGTCCTTGACTTCATGTAAGCGCGGCGCTTCCGCCGCGATATTCTCAGCGGGCTCCTTAAAGTTCTTCGGCTCCATATCCATATAGCTGCTTTAATCCTAACTGGCTGGCCGACAATCTTTCATTTTGCACCCGGAATGACTTAATTGCCTACCGGAATCTGGTAAAACTTAGGAGCATTCTATGATCACAACCTGATTGTAGTACTTAAGTCAATCGGCAAAGTGATAGAAAAGCAGTCTTTTGCTTAGGCAACCAATTTTCAAGAAGGAGTCAAATGTACCAGGGGCTTATTCCAGGTCATCCACCGGGTCTTTCCGTACTGTTCTTCACTGAACTCTGGGAACGTTTCAGCTACTACGGCATGCGTGCCATCCTGGTGCTTTACATGACTGCCAGCCTGGCTAATGGTGGTCTTGGCTTCTCCGTGGAAAAGTCTTCCGAGATTTACGGAAACTATACGGCCAGTGTCTATCTGGTTTCCATTTTCGGCGGTCTCCTGGCCGATCACTTCCTGGGTCCCCGCCGGGCAATTTTAATCGGCGGCATCATCATCGCCCTCGGTCATTTCACCATGGCCTTTCCGTCCACCTATGCCTTTTTCACAGGGCTGGTCTTGATTGTGATGGGAACAGGCTTTCTAAAACCAAATATTTCTACCATGGTTGGAAAACTCTACCCACCGGGAGACCCGCGCCGAGATTCAGGTTTTTCCATCTTCTATATGGGCATCAACATTGGAGCCACTCTTGCTCCTTTTGCTTGCGGTTACCTGGCCCAGTCCGACCACTTTAAGGGAGTGCTCAAATCCTTTGGACTCTCTCCGGAGCTGAGTTGGCATTTCGGCTTCGCCGCAGCCGGTGTGGGTATGTGCCTGGGGCTTTTTCATCTTCTAATTCAATACAAAATTCTCGATGCCGTGGGTGAACGCAGCGGCAAGAGTGAGGAGAATTCGGAAGAGCCGGCCGCAAAAATCAAGTTGACCGTAGACGAATGGAAGAAACTAGGCGCCATCGCCTGCCTCTTCGTCTTCAACGTGCTCTTCTGGTCGATTTTCGAGCAGGGCGGATCATCTCTCAACTTGTTTGCCGAGCGCCTCACCAACAACACCTTCCTCGGTTTCAAATTCGAAGCCAGCTACCTGCAATCACTGCAAGCCGCCGATGTCATTATTCTGGCTCCCATCTTCAGCTATATCTGGATCAAATTGGGCACGAAAGCCCCTTCCAGTCCGGCTAAATTTGCCCTGGGTCTGATGTTTCTGGGGCTTGGCATCGCCTTCATGGTGCCGGCAGCTATGCTGACGGCCCAGGGCAAGGTCAGTCCGCTCTTCCTTGTGGCTGTCTATTTCACTGAGACTCTTGGCGAACTCTGCCTCTCGCCGGTGGGGCTTTCCACCGTGACAAAGCTTGCCCCCAGAGCTTTCCAGAGCTTAACCATGGGAGCCTGGTTCATTTCCACGGCCATCGGCAACAAACTGGCCGGACATTACTCCGGCCATTTCAAAGAAGATCCCCAATCTATGGTCTTTCTCTTCGGCGCCATGGCCCTGGCAGCCCTTGCCGCCAGTGCCGTATTAGCGTTACTTACGCCATCCATCAAGAAACTAATGGGCGATGTCAAATGAGTTCTAGGAAAGTGCTTCCAGCATCGCGGCATTGAGGCTCTCAAGCCCAGCTTTCAGATCGCCCTTGATGTGAACACGCAAGGCACGGCGCTTGCGATCGAGAAGTACTCTGAAATCTCCGCGTGCTTGAGCAGCTTTGACTGCGCCGAAAGTATAGCGGGCTCCCGGTACAGGCAAATCTTTAGCATCATCGGCGGTGACTTGCAGGAAAACACCGCTGTTTGGTCCGCCTTTATAGGCCTGACCTGTGGAATGCAGAAAGCGAGGACCAAAGCCCAGACAGGTGGCCACGTGTTTTTTATCACGAACGGCCATGCGCAGTTTAAAGAGCGTCGATTCAATTTCATTGTGATCCATAAACAGATAGGCAAGCAACGCAAAATAATCGCCGCTATTCAAACGCTGCAAGTGAGAGGCAAGCATGCCGCTCAAGTTCTTCTGCTTGGCACCGCCGGTAATGGCCTCGGCATTCTCTACGGAGCTATACAGCTCAATCTGACCGGCCGTGAAGAACGGCTCCTCCGCTGGCAGCTTGCCTGTCTTTTCATAGGCATCGGTAAGCTCTCTGGTCTCTATTTTGCTGGCTTCCACATCGGGTTGATCGAAGGGGTTGATGCCCATGATGGCACCAGCAACGGCAGTGGCCATCTCGAAGCGAAAGAACTCACCGGCCAGGTGCAATTTGTCTTTCAATGTAATGGTTATGACAGGATGACCGGCACCTTCAGCGGTTGAGAGAAATTTCTCGATTGCCTCGTTTTGCAAACCATGGTCGGTTTTATCGCCGGCCAGTTTAACGAAAACAAACAAGCGGTCCTTACCGTAAAGTTCCATGGCACCGGGTAATTCCTGGTCAACCGGAATGATAGCCTTGCCGACTTTACCGGTGGATTCGGCCACAAGTTGTTCCAACCAGGCACCGAAATCATAGATAGACGGACTGGTGAAAATCGTCAGCTTATCCCTGCCGACCAGGTTGGCTTCGCCCATGACGGCACCCAGATAAAGACCGGGGTTATCCGCTCCGGGAAGCTTACAAGCTTCGGCCATGTCGGCCGCTATCTGCAGAAACTGCCGCACATCCATGCCGAGCAGGCACATGGGCACCACGCCGAAGGGTGAAAGGGCTGAATAACGCCCGCCCACTCCCGGTAAGCCATGGAAGATCTTTCTAAAATTAAGAGCGCGGGCTTCCGCTTCCAGTTTGGAACCAGGATCGGTGATGGCCACAAAATGACTGCCGAAATTGTCGCCCAGCTCAGTCTTTGCCCTCTCCAGAAAATGTTTCATGAAGATGGAAGGTTCAAGCGTGCTGCCCGACTTGCTGGCCACTACAAATAAAGTTTTCTTGGTATCAAGACCAGCCTGCACGTGGGCAATTTGCTGTGGGTCGGTGGAATCCAGAATATGCAGGCGCGGATAGCCGGGGGCAGGTCCGTAGGTAACGGAAAAGACTTCCGGCGCCAGGCTGGAACCACCCATCCCTAGAAGCAAAACATCGGTAAATCCGGACGATTTAATCTCCTGGGCGAACGTTTCATACTGCTCTACCTTTTCCATTTCTGAAACAGGCAAGCCAAGCCAGTCCAACCACTTTGCTTCATCCTTACCGGTCCACACTGCGCTGTCTTTTTGCCACAGGGCGGAAACCCTACCAGACGCCTTCCATGTTTCCAGGACTTTTTCGACGGAAGCGGCAAGGGCTTGGGGCAAGTTGACCGACATCGGCGCTTGTTGGCTTTGGGCAGCAGTTTTCATCTTGACTATTATCTCCAGACCTGAGAGGCGTTAGCCACGCTACTATAAACGTATTGCGAAAAGATATCAGAAAAGTGCTTTAAGTAGTAAGGCTGTTGACGGTAACCGAAGATGTAGTAGCTTATGAGCCTATAGATTATCGGGCGGTTTTCAGGCGATAATTGGCATTTGCACGGCATTAAAAGGCAGCCCTGAAAAGATGGCAAGCGGTTTAAATGAAGCAGAATGAAGCAGAACGTATCTTTCAAAGCAATAGGTAGCATGTGACTCAAGGGGAACATCTCGTCACCTCTCAAGATGTGAGGCAGACGGTCAAGGGCTCTAACCACGGTGATTCTCTGCTCTCCTGGTGGTTGGCAGCAGCCATCGTCGGAGCCGACATCGGTACCTCGGTCTTCTATACCACCGGCGTCATCCTACCCCTGGTGGGCTTTGCCGCACCCGCCATCATTCTTGTGGTTTGCTTGCTAATGTGGTTCTTCAAAGCCACCTACGAAGAAGGTTGTGCCGTCAGCCCCTTCAACGGCGGTGCTTACATTATGGTTTTGCAGACCATAGGTAAGCGCTTTGCAATTTTCGTCGGGGCTCTGACCATCCTTTCCTATCTGGCTACTGCTGCCGTCAGTGCTCTTTCCGGCGCCTTTTACATCGATTCTATCGATAACATCATGAACTGGCCTATATCGAGCATCGTGGTGACGGCGATCGCTCCCGTCGTAGTCTTTGGTCTGCTCAACATCATCGGCATCAAAGAGCCGGCCATGATTGTTTTTCTTATTGCTCTCTTCCATTTCTCCCTGCTACTTTTTATGGATGTAAAGGGAGTGATTATGCTTTTTGAAAAGCAGGTCAATCTCAGCAACTTCTACACCTGCTATGCAAGCATTCGCCCCGAGCACTTTGTGCACGGCTTTGCGGCGGCTTTTCTGGGTATCACGGGCTTTGAATCAGCCGCGCAGATAGTCGAACAATTAAAGACGCCCACCTGGCGCACTCTCAAACAGATTTATCTCTGCGTCGTCCTCCTGGTAGGGCTGACTGCTCCGCTCACTTCTTTCCTCTGCCTGGCCCTCATGGACGCCACTCAACTCCATGATTTCAAAAACAGCTTACTTAGCGGACTGGCCTTTGTGGAAGGGGGCAAGACCTTGCTCTTTATCCTGGTGGTGGATGCCGCCCTGGTGCTCTTTGCGGCCGTCAACACAGCCTATGTGGGCTGTATCGGTCTTTGCACCACAATGGCCAAACAAGGCAACCTGCCTGCCTTCATTCTGCGCCGATGGGCTGATAAATACCCCCTCTTGCAGGGCTATCCTTTCGTTTGTCTAAGCTTCATGGCAGTATGCGCCTTCATGATTTGCATCTTGCCCGGACAGGTGGATAACCTCGGTCAGGTCTACGGTATGGCCTTCCTGGCAGTAATGTGCTCATTCTGCCTGGGTGTAATCATGCTGAGAGTGCGTATGCCGCTCAAAGTAGAGCGCGCCCCCTTCAAGAGCCGCTTGACCGTGACCATTCGCGGTCTTAAGCTACCAGTACCACCCATTGTCGGTCTGGTCAGTCTCTTTGCTTGCGAAGTAATCTTGCTCTTCTCGGCGGAAGGAGCCCGCTCCCTGGGCTTCCAGATTCTGGGCGTGATTATCATCATTATGAGTTTCTACCGCATGGGCGTACTGGAAGGTCGCTTGCGCGAACTGCCCGATCTGCGCCTCGGTATGGGTAAATTCACAAATCAAGAAGAGATTCCCGAAGACCTGCCGACCTTCGTGCTCTGCACCGGCGGAGCCAAAGCTAGAAGTCTGGCGACAATGCTCATTAAACTTCTGGAGCAAGAGGAGCCGGGTCCTAAAGAAGTGATCATTTTCCACGCCGAAGAAGAGTCTGCCAGGCGCGGAATGATGCACGAATTGCTTCAGAGAGTAGTCTCACAGCAGATAGCACCTAGCTTCCGCAATCATGACGTGGTTTTGACGGTGAAAATTCTGCCTGAAACTCTGGTAGATGGTCTAATCTACCTCAAGAAAGCTCATCCCTTTTCCAAAGTATTCATCGGCACTGGCTCCGATCCGGAAACAGCCGAGCGTTATGCCAGAGATCTGGAGAGTAACCTTGGTGTGAGTGTGGTAAACATAGGTAGACCGACCCTTCTGGAAAGAGCGAACAGACAGACCAGTGCCTGAGAATGACATTCAAGAGCATGAACAAATCGCTTACAGGGAGATTCATTTCCCTGAAGAAATGAGTCTCGGTTCGCTCTACCACATCTACAGAACCGCCAACACCAGCGGCTGGTGGGAAGACAAACTGGGGGAAGCCCAGGGTGTGCTGACGGTGGCCAGAGAAACCAACCTGCACTTAATGGTTGCTCCCGGCACCGACTTGAGACTCTTAAATCGACTTTTGCCCTCTGATCTGCAATCCATCGACTTTCGCCTCTGCGACATCTCGGACAGCGACCTGGAGTGCATCTCCCACTTAACCGGCTTGCGTTATCTGTCTTTGCCGGAGAGAAAAATTAGCGATGCCGGGCTCCATTCCCTGCGCAATCTGCGTTATCTGCACACCCTTGATCTGGGCGGCACGGAAGTATCCGACTATGGGCTGACCAAACTCAAGCATTTAACCGAATTGCGCAAGCTCTACGTTGACTCCACTCATGTGAGCGGTGCCGGTGCCGCTGAATTGAATCAGACCCTGCCCAATTGTCATATCATCGTACACTCCGGTCGCATTCTTACTTTCCCTTTTGAAAAGTCACCCGGGAAATTACTGGTGGCCAAGGCCGACTCTTCCGGGCAGCGCACCTGGATGGAAGTGGGAGAAGCCCTTGGCTCCGCCCAGGTATCGAGGCGAGCCTTCGTCCGCCTCGAGGTACATGATCGTTCAGCCTTTCAACAGTGCGACAAGCTCAAACCGGATGACATTCAGTCTTTAGACTATTTGTTCGATGAAATCGGAGCAAGCGATTTCGCCATCATAAATAGACTTTCCGGACTGCGGGAGCTAAGGCTGGGAGGTCTGGAGATTGAGAAAAATAGTCTCAATGAGATAGTGCACTTGCACAGGCTCCGTACCTTGCAACTAACCTCCTGCTCGGTGGTCGGACAAGAAGCCCTCAAGCCCATCACCAAACTCTCCGCCCTCAAGGAGCTACGCCTTTCCCATTGCCACTTCGAGGGTGTAAACCTGGGAGAGCTATTGACCCAGACCAGAGCCAAGAAAGTGCTTCTGGAGGGCGCCGGCGTCGACGATCAATTACTCTCTACTATCACCCAGGAAAATGAAGCGGAAGAACTTTATATTGTCTTTTCATCGGTAACCGATGCCGGTCTTTCTGCCCTCAAGTTCTTCCCCCGTCTCACCACCCTGGTTCTACGCACCGACAACATCACGGAAGAAGGGTTGGAGAACGTACTCAACCTGACCGAGCTAACCCGCCTGGTAATTCGCTGCGACGATGTCTCAGAGTCAGTTCTGGCATCCTTCCGCTACTTGAAGAAACTGGAAGAACTTTCCATCAGACAGATGGACCTGAAAGGCGAAGGTCTGGAATATCTAGCTGAACTCATTGCGCTCAAACGCCTGCACCTGGGTGCCGGTAGTGACGCTACCAAAGCTGAATACGAAAGCTATAAAAATCGCATCAGACTATTCATCGATAACCTGCCGGCACTGGAAGAACTCTCCCTGCGTTATGACGGCGACGCCATCGAATTTGGCTATCTGCCCAGACTGAGGGTACTGGATCTTTCCAACAATGCCGTCAAAGACTCGAGTCTCACGGGTCTTGCCGGGCTCACCAATTTAGAAACCCTGCATTTGAAAGGGGCCAATCGCATCGGCAAATCAGTGGTGGATCACATCAGTGCTCTGCCCAGATTAAAGGAACTGGACCTTTCTTTGACGAGAGTAAACAACGACATTGTAGCCAGCCTGTCGGCTCTTTCCGAATTACGCTACCTAAATCTCTCCTCCACGGCTTGCGACAACCGCTGCCTCGAGCACCTGGCCGATTTAACCGAACTGCGCTATATCGAATTTCCCCGGGCTCTTACCGACGATGATCTGACTCACATTGCCGGTCTGCGCCATTTACGCAACCTGCGCCTCGGCACCGTTAGCGACCGGGGCATGGCTAACATCGAACAACTCTGCCAGGTCACCGAAGTAGATCTTTCCGGGCAGGAAGTGTCCGACGAAAGTCTGGCTTATATGCGCAACTTTTCTCGCTTGAAAGACCTAAATCTGGCCCAGACCCGCATCACTGATGGTGGCATGGTCTATTTGAGCAATTTCAAAGAGTTGACCACTTTAAATCTGGCAGGCACCCAGATCACCGACGACGGACTTTCGGCGCTCTCCAACCTGGTAGGTCTGCGCTCCCTTAATCTGGAGAGTTGCAAGCGTCTCAGAGATAAGGGCATTTCCTGCATAAGCGGATTGACCTCTTTACGCTGGCTCAACCTCTGCAATACCCGCGTCACCGACGGCGGTATCGCCAGCCTGAGGCGACTGCCTCACCTGAACACCCTGAGGCTGTCCTTCACCCAGATTACCGATGAAGGGCTGGCTATTTTAAATCAATTGCACGACCTGACCGTGCTTGATCTGGAGAATCTTGAAATTACAGGCACAGGCTTCAAACACATGACGGCCATCCGCCGCTTGAGAGAACTGAAGCTTTCCTCCAGCAATATCGTAGATGAATCGATTTCCTACCTGGCTGAATTACCGGCCCTGGAAGAACTGGACTTACGTAACACCCAGATTACCAAAGCATCGCTCAAGTATCTAGCTCGCATCAAAGCGCTTAAGAAGCTCACTTTGATTGGCTGCGACATAGAATATGGCGACCTGGTAGAGCTAAGCCCTCTCATTAATCTTGAGACCATTTATTTCCACGAATGTGAATTTACAAGAGTAGAGAGAGCCGGCGTAAAAATGGCCTTGCCGGCCTGCAAGATTGTGCACCTGGATAAAACCGTCAACTGGACCTAGAGGCGCTGCCTGTAAGAGACAGCGGCATTAACGGCCCTCGATAAAGTCTGCCGGCAGCGGTCTGGGTTTTGCAGGCGGCGCCGATATAATCAGATCGTTACCGCTCCATTTACTTTTGAGCACGGCTGTTTGCAGTTCACTGCGGTCTTGCAAAACTTCCGACTGAACCGACTCTTTCAGTTTTTCAAAGGCCTGGCTCAAGGTAATCTTGCCCGACTCTCCCCGCAGTGCTTCGATGAGCTGGTGGGTAAAGACACCGTTCGGATAGCGTTTCGACTCCCAGGAGACCTGATTGGGCTGGCTACTGCAGATTATTAACTGCCCAGTACCCTGAGCTAAGGAGGTGCTATCCACGTTACCGACTCTTCCCAGCCCCTTCGCCGTATCAGCCGCACCGCTGTGGCAAGCGTCGATGATAAGCACCACCCGGCTGGAGTGCACGCGATGCTTGACTGCTGCAGCCAGGTCTGAAAGGGGTAAGCCCGTAGCATACAAACTACCCGGATCGGTATTATGCATGACCAGATAATTAAGTCCTTCCAGATCAGCCTGAGAGGGACTGCCGTGGGTGGAAATAAAAATGAGGACCAGATCGTTTGGATGAGCCAGGCGTGGCAGCCACTTATCACCAAGCTCGGCCAGCACTCTCTCTTTCGTAGCTTGCTCGTCTACCAGAAGTTTGACGTGATCGGGGGCAAAATTTGCCTCTTTGACCAGGTAGCCGGCCAGATCTCTGGCATCTTTGGCGGAATATTTCAAATCTATGCCGGGTTTGGCAAACTTGCTCACACCTACCACAAAGGCCCATTTATCTTCTATTGGAGCAGCTCTCACGTTACGACTGCCCGTCTCGTCGGTAGAAAGAGAGACCTCCTGAGCGGCAGCCGACTTGTTTAGCGGCTCAGCCGCCGACGTGGTAGCAGCCATTGGTCTTGCAACCGGTGCGACCACTGCAACTGAAGCAAGCCGCCCTTCTTCTCTCGCACCGGCAAGAGTGACCTTGTATTTAAGATGAACACCGACGTCGGCGCCAAAGAGAAGCTGCATCCGAATTGTCTGCCGGCGCAGGAGTTTGATTACGGTACTACGGGTAGTGCCGTTGCCGCCGGCACTGAAGGTAGTAGTAGCCAGTTCACGCCCACTGTCATCAGTGAGAAGCAAATGGGTATTTGTGGTGTTGAAGTCGGTCTGACCTTCCATCACTAACTTCAAATCGCCGGGACCGGCTTCAAAAGTGTAGTAGTGACTCTGCCCAACCGTCTCCACATCACCCTGCACAACACCGCCCTGAACCGCCACCGGGTTAGACCGGTCGGTGGACTGCGCGTAAACTAAAGAGCAGCTAAAGCCCATAAGCAAAAGCCAGGCACTACAAAGAAGAGAAAACCTGCTAAAGAGACAGGACACAGCCATTTGACTCATTAATTGGCGGCGACGAACTTCCAGCGAAACTTGGAAGAGCCGTCGCTGGGACCAAAATGAGCCTCGTTATAGGCAGGCGGCGCCACCAGGGCATAGAGGGCATCGCCGTTTCTGGCTACACTCTTGACCAGGAAGCCGTTATCGCCGGGCTCCAGAACAAACACAGATTTGTTGTAGCTTATAATCGCTTGCATGCTAGCCACCGGATGGGGCTGGAAGTTGAGGTCTTCACTTTCACCGGACAATCTTATAGTGTAGCGATTAGTCGGTTTCTTCGTGCTCGGATCTATCTTGCGCGTAAGCAGCCACTTTTGCATGCCGCCGCGATTGAATTCACGCAGTCCGACGTTCTGTCCGACTCCGGCTTCCCCCGGTTCGAGAGCCTCATCGCTGAGGGCACTGACGATGAAATAGTTACCGCTGTCAGGCAGAGGTTCAGCCTGGGCCAGAGCCGGCAGGGCAAAAGCTACCAGCGAGACGGCCAGAGCAAACTTTTGAAGGACTTTCATTCTAAACTCCCGTACTACCTGTAAAGCGGTCTTTGAGCAACCGGCAAGGAGGCTCGCCTCAAACGAGCAGCCAGGTTATAAGTCGACAAAGATGTGCCATTGTACCAGTATGTGGTCTCCGGGCTCAATATGCGCTCCGGTCTGAGTCTCCGTTTGCTGCCGCGAGAGCCTTCAGTGTGGAGAGTTGATCGGCTTCTTCCACGCTTTTCTCAAAACGTGTGCGGGCAATGCGAGGGAAACGCACCGCCACTCCCGACTTATGCCTGGAGCTCAGTTGAATCCCTTCAAAAGCCAGTTCAAAGACAAGAGCCGGCTTCACCGTGCGCACCGGTCCGAATTTCTCAAGAGTATTGCATTTGACAAAGGCATCCACCTGACGAATCTCCTCGTCATTGAGCCCCGAGTATGCTTTAGCTACCGGCACCAGGCGCCCCTCGTGCCAGAGGGCAAAGGTATAGTCGGTATAAAGGGAAGCGCGGCGTCCATGGCCTCGCTGGGCATAGACCAGCACGGCATCGATAGAATATGGATCTACCTTCCACTTCCACCAGGAACCACGCTTGCGCCCGATTCCGTAAACCGACTGCAAATCCTTCAGCATAAGCCCTTCCACTTTTAGCGAGCGACTCATGGCCCGCAGGTCAAAAGCCTGCTGCCAGGTGGAAGCCGACATGGATGTGGATACCCTCAGATACTCACTCAGGGCACCGGCACAACTGGGCATCTCACCACAGGCACCGGGAGTGAGGATTTGCAGAAGATTAGCTCTTCGCTCAATTAGCGGTCGCTCTCTCAGGTCTTGCCCCTTAGCCTCTAACAAATCGAAAGCCATAAAAACGCAAGGAATCTCCGCCAGCATTTTCTTAGAAACATTGCCGGCACTACGCCCCAAGCGACGCTGCAAAAGACTAAAGGGCAACACATCGCCTTCCGCAAAAGCCAGAATCTCGCCGTCCAACACCGTACCATCAGGCAGCCGCGCCGCCGCCATGGCTACCTCCGGAAACCTCTCGGTGATCAGTTCCTCGCCCCTGGACCAGAGATAAACCTGCCCGCCCCGTTTTATAAGCTGCGACCTGATGCCGTCCCACTTCCACTCCAGACTACAGGAACTAATATCGAGGGCTGCCGCCCCCTCTTCTATGGAATGAAGCGGGTGGGCCAGAAAGAAGGGATAGGGAATGGCCGCACCGCCGGCAGTGCCTTCTTCACTGATGAGACTCTGAAAGAACTCTGCGGTTGGCTTAAAGTCGCCCATCAGACGCTCTTGAACGATATTTTCGGATAGCCCGCTTAGCCTGGCGAGCGCCTTCGCCGTAAGTTTAGCGGAAACACCGACACGAAATCCCCCGGTGAGAAGTTTGCCGAAAACCAGCTTCTCAGTAGTATTCATCTGACCATAGTAAGAGCGCAGGCAATCGTTTAACTCGGTAGGGTTCAAATTCTTGAGACGTTGCAGATCCTCAACCACAGCCGATAAGCTTTTTGCAGGCGCCTGACTGTCTCCCTCAGGCAAAAGCAGGGCCACAGTCTCAGCCAGATCTCCGACATTGTCGTAACATTCCTGAAAAAGCCAGTCTGGATGACCACACTGAGAAAGGCAAAAGCTGCGCAAGTGCGTGGTAGAGAGCACCCGCTTGATCTTGCGCCCACTGAGGAAATAAACCGCCCAGACCAGGTCCTCCGCTTCTCCCTCGCGAAAGTACTCAAGCAGGCTCTTCAATTTCGCTTCCTGACTATTGGAAGAATCCAGACTCTCAAACAAAGCAGCGAAGCGACGCATTATTCTTCCCCTGCATACTGTTCGTGATGGCTATAAAGGTCTTTTAGATCGAAAGCTTCCAAGCCTCGTTCTTGCAAGAAGCGCACCAGCGCCTGGGCGCTGCCATGGGTGACAAGAACACGGCGAGCACCGGTGGCTTCGATAGTTCCAATTAGCCCCTGAAAGTCGGCATGGTCGGATACAACAAAGCCTCTGTCCAGAGCACGGCGACGGCGTATGCCCCTCACCTGCATCCAACCGGAAAGGAAGGCGCTTTCTCCTTCAAAGCGGCGCCCGAAACTACCTTCAACCAGACCCGGTGGGGCGATAATAAGAGCCCCCTCCTGCCTCAAGGTTTGCGCTTTGTGCTCCGCGGTCAAAAGCCTGGTTTGAGGCAGTGCCACCCCTTCCTGCCTGTAAAGTTCATTGATGGCTTCCACCGCCTGATGGGTGTATACAGGCGCTGGAAACTCGCCCTTTAAGCTCAGGGTCTTGAGAATTCGCTGGGCTTTGCCCAGGCTGTAAGCAAAAATGGTGGCGATTTTTCCATTGCTGCGGCAGAGTTCCCACCAGCGCAAAATCTCGTCGGCCACCTTTTCTGTTTCAGGAAACCGGTAAATCGGCAGACCGAAGGTAGACTCTGTGATAAAAGTATCGCAGGCAACTACCTCGAGAGGCACGCAGGTGGGGTCGAAGACTGTCTTATAGTCGCCTGATACCACGGTCACATGCCCCTCGTGCTCAATGCGAATTTGCGCCGAACCAAGCACATGACCGGCTGGATGGAAGGAGACCCGGGTCTCTCCAAACAAAAGTTTTTCTCCATAGGCTACACCTTGCAGGCGAGCGTCATCGCCCAGGCGGTGGCGCAAAATAGAGAGCCCGCTGCGCTCGGCTATATAGCACTGAGAACCGGCGCGAGCATGATCGGAGTGGCCATGAGTAATGAGAGCCCTGGCAACCGGCCGGTGAGGATCTATATAGAAATCTCCCGCGGGGCAATAGAGCCCGCTTTCTCGAACTACGACCAGATCTTGCACAATTCCCACCTGGGCACTCAACCCTTTAATTGTGGCAAAAACTAAGAAGATCGCACCTTAAAGAACTGAAGAGCAAGCACCAAAATAAAACAGGTCGAAGCCGAGGTTGTCACGCGGCGCATTCAAAAAAAATCAGTTTTGAAAGAAGGCTGGCGAAACAAGCTAATACCATGATGCAGGCTAAGGCAAAGGCACCGGAATGAGACCTGGTTCCTTCACTTACCGGCGCCCTCGGCAAGCGCAGCTTCCACGATTGCCAGTTGAAGATCATCTGCCGGCTCATTCACCAACTGGAATTTATTGCCGACTTTTTTCAGGTTCATTCCCATTTCACGCTTGGGTCTTCCGCACATCACTGACTCAGTGCCGTTCTGAAATAAGATGCCCACTACACGCAAACTGGGATCTTTGGAACTTGCTTCTCTATTTAGTTTGAAAAGTGCCGGATCATTTAGCATTTTCGCTACCCGGTCTCTAGAGCCGGGCTCCCAAAATTCGAGAATCTCAGAGGCCTTGCCTGTAAGGTTGGCGATGTAATATCTCCGGAGCGTTTCAATCTCAGGGTTACTCTGAGAGCTACTCTTGCGAACATCATCAATTACCAGGGGCGGGCTGAATCTAAGATATTTGACATTGACGCTGACACGATCGGAGTCTTTCTTGCCTTTTTCAATTAGCTTTGACTGGAGACGCACCTTCCCAACCTGGGCAGTGAACTTCATATCTTGGGGCACCGCCGGCGAAGCCGTAACCGGCGAAGCAGCGCAGCACATTAGCATGAAAGAGGCTGCACCAAAACGAAATCCCGAAAAACGTATGCCAGAGTTAAGCATTCCAAAGACTCCTCAAAAACAGATGCCAAAGCATTGAATTATACATAATATTGAATACACGCTGCGAAACGACCTTTGCCCCCTGAAGTTCGCATTTTCAGTCTTGATGCAAACCTGAGAGCAAGCTTCTCTAAATACGTCTATTTGCCGCAGAAAGGTTGAACTAGACAGCAAGAAGGAAAAGCGACCAACTTTGCCTACTTATTTTCAGGCGCCTAAAATCTCCGCAAACGAGCCTGCCGACGATATCTACACTAACCTACATTGCCGACATAGCTTCACAGACCGCAACCTTTGAGCCTCTTTGTGAAGACGTTCAAAGTTATGCAAACGAACGTGACAGTCAGACCCCCTTTTGTGAACACAGGCAAACTTTTGCAACCCAGAATGCAACAAAGTGGCAAGCTTGTATCGTAGGTTCAAATTAGCTCCAGCGCCTACATCGCAGCCGCGAGCCGGAAGATGGTTGATGTCACTGCGTCTTGAGGATGAGGACAATCATCCTTCCGGAGCCTAATATAGACCCATCACAGCAACAGTGATGGCACCGGTGGTGCAACTCAAAAAAAGAAAAAGACGAGAAAGAGATGACCAGAGTGTGCCGGTTAGAAATTCAGGAGTCAAATATGAATACGGGAGTTATAGAAAAGCGGGCGGTGCTGAGCAAGCCCGGCTACCCAGTGCCATCTAAGAAATTGGTCGACTGGGTAGAAGAAGTGGCTACACTCTGTCAGCCCGAGCGAGTTCACTGGTGCGACGGCTCGCAAGAAGAATACGAAAGTCTGTGCAATGAGATGGTAGAAAGAGGAATGCTGCTGCGCCTCAACCCGGAATTGCGCCCCAACAGCTTTCTGGCACGTTCGCATCCCTCAGACGTAGCCCGTGTAGAAGAAAGCACATTTATATGCACTACACACGAGGAAGACGCCGGACCGACAAATAACTGGATGCCGCCGAGCGAGGCTAAGACAATTCTGCGCGGTCTGTTCAACGGCTGCATGCGCGGTCGCACTATGTATGTCATTCCATTCTGTATGGGGCCGCTCGGCTCCGACATCGCACAGATCGGTGTCGAGATAACCGATTCCCCTTATGTTGTTGCCAGCATGCGCATTATGGCCCGTATGGGCAAAGCAGTCGTAAGTGCTCTCGGCAGCGACGGCAAGTTCGTACCCTGCCTACACACCGTAGGCAAGCCACTCGCCCCCGGCGAGACTGATAGCGAATGGCCTTGCAACAAAGAGACCAAATACATTTGTCACTTCCCAGAAACACGCGAGATCTGGTCTTACGGCTCTGGATACGGCGGCAATGCCCTGCTTGGCAAGAAATGTTTCGCCTTGAGAATCGCCTCCAGCATGGCCCGTGAAGAAGGCTGGCTGGCTGAACACATGATGATACTCGGACTGGAATCGCCGCAAGGTCAGAAGGCTTACGTAGCAGCGGCCTTCCCCAGTGCCTGCGGCAAGACCAACCTGGCGATGCTGGAGCCTACGGCAGAATTCGCAGACTGGAAACTCACCACCATTGGTGACGACATTGCCTGGCTGAAACCCGGCAAAGACGGACGTCTCTATGCCATCAATCCGGAAGCCGGATACTTCGGCGTAGCGCCCGGCACATCCACTAGAACCAATCCAAATGCCATCACCACCTTGAGAGCCAATTGCATCTTCACAAACGTTGCTCTCACTGAAGACGGCGACGTCTGGTGGGAAGGGCTCACCGAAGAAGCGCCGGCCCATCTCACCGACTGGCAAGGCCAGCCCTGGACGCCGGATTGCGGTCGCAAGGCAGCCCATGCCAACGCTCGCTTTACGGTCAGCGCCACTCAGTGTCCCTCTCTCGATGCCCAGTGGAACAACCCTGACGGTGTGCCCATAAGCGCCTTCATTTTCGGTGGACGCCGAGCAACGGCTATTCCGCTTATATGCGAAGCCGATAACTGGACGGAAGGTGTCTACATTGCCGCCACCATGGGCTCGGAGACTACAGCGGCAGCAGCCGGCAAAGTGGGCGAGGTAAGGCGAGATCCAATGGCCATGCTACCCTTCTGCGGCTATCACATGGGCGACTATTTCGGTCACTGGCTGTCGATGGAGGAAAAACTAACCAAGCGCCCCTTCATCTTCAACGTCAACTGGTTCAAACTAGACAAAGACGGCAAATTCCTCTGGCCGGGATTCTCCGAAAACATGCGAGTCTTGAAATGGATCTTCGAGAGGGTACACGGACAGGCCGATGTGCATGAGACAGCACTTGGCCGTATGCCAATATACGAGGAAATCGACTGGAGCGGTCTGGAAAGCTTCACGAAAGATCGTTTCGGAGAACTCATGAAAATCGACAGCGAACTCTGGCAGCATGAGTTGGAGTTACACACCGAACTATTCGACAAACTCGGTGAAAGAACCCCGACGGCACTTCTCAAAGTTAGAGAGTCCTTACTGCAGAGACTCAAATAAAGAGTCTCTGCAGGCAGCAAGAGTCGCACTTGGACTCTCGAAAAAACTGAGACGACAAGATTGTGGCCGGCAAATTCAGACTTAGAAAGCAAGGCTTGAGCGGCAGCGGATGAATGCTTCTGCCGACTCAGCCCCGGTCTGAAAAATATTACTGACAAACCGGCTGATGCTTGCCATCAGCAGGAACTTTACCAAGGAGTTTTGGCTATGCATACCTACAAAAAACATCTATATATGACAGTCTTCCCGGTTAACGCCTTGATTGCATCGCAGCTTGACCCGGTAGGCTTCGGCAAGCACTACGCGGTGGGAAGCAGCAAGCACTACAGCGGCAAAGTGATATTTGCCGAACTTGATATCAACTTCAGAAATGACTTCTTCGCCATTGACGAAGCCCTGGCTCTCACTGTGCCGCACCCCGAGCATGGTGAACCAAAACGCACCAAATTTATCGCTTCCTACGCAGTACTTGAAAATGTTCCCCTGACGGCCATCAAGAACCTTTACCTGGTGACAAGCAGCGGTCTGGTACTGGAACTTGCCAAAGAGGAATACTCGGCCGTAAACGAGCATGGTCTGATTCGTCTTTATCAAGAAATTAGCCCGCTTGAAACCCTGGTTGCTTCCAACAAAGACCAGAGAGAATTCGGCAAATTCATCACCAGAGAAACAAAATCGAAAGGAGCACCAAAAATCTGCTTCACTCAAATAGACTTCAATATTGATGAATTCTTCAAATATAACGAAGGCCGAGAAGTGCATGGTTGCCAACTGCCGAACGTCAATCCCTACCGCCTGCGCGACTGCATCGAAGCTCTCAAACAACATCCCGAGAAACTAACCAAGACCATAAGCCTGGGCTCGGTGCTCAAGGATATCTCCTACAGTTTCCTGCGCCACGGCATCTGGTTTGTGAACGGGGACGAAATGGTCTTCTTCAAAATGCCCTCCAACGATGACTTGAAAGACAATCATCTAGCCTGGTGGAAAGCTGCCTAGGAGAAGAACTGATGGGCTGGAAAATAGCCCGAGAGAATCCAGGTACCGGAAGCATGGAGGCCTTGCAGCAAGTTGGCGAAGTTCCTGCTTTCGGTACCAGAAAGGAGACAACGTGTCAGGTAGTGCATTGGATCTAG
The DNA here is from genome assembly GCA_016212515.1 of Candidatus Melainabacteria bacterium. Classification (GTDB taxonomy): domain Bacteria; phylum Cyanobacteriota; class Vampirovibrionia; order Obscuribacterales; family Obscuribacteraceae; genus Obscuribacter. The sequence continues at coordinate 14,090 of JACRFZ010000078.1, read as the reverse complement.
TGGAATCGATCCAGATAATGGTGGCCCCGGCTGTGATGATTTCAGCCAGCGCCCTGCTGCTTCTTGGAATGAACAGCAAATACTCATCGGTACTGGGACGGATTAGAGGACTTAATGACGAGCGTTGTAAGCTCCTCAAATCGCTCAAAAACGGAAATGATCATCTCCACAGACAGAGACTGGAAGTTCTCTCGCGAGAGTTGACTAAACTATTCAAACGCAGCGAATCGGTGCGCAATGCCGCTCTTGCTTACTATTCAGGAATAGGACTTTTCGTGCTCACCTCGCTTTGTATTGGGCTTGCTTACTACTGCGGCTGGGAACGGGTGGAACGCATCCTTGCCTATCCCTTCATAGGCGGCATGCTCTGCGTCCTCACCGGAGCCATCTTCGGCATAAGAGAGGTCTTGTACGGCTATAACATTCTGCAGTTGGAAGTATTCGGACTGGCCCCGCGCTTTGTACCGAAGGAAGAATCGCTGACCTTCTACGAAGGCGAAGACTTGAGAAGAGTAGCCACGTCGGAGCTAAGTTAATGAGAAGAAAGCTTATGGCTCTGGCCACAAGCTTTCTTGCCCTCACCGGGTACACAAATCCCCTCTGGGCGCAAGAGAGCGCGCCGCAAAAGCCAAGAGAAACCATGGAGGTTATCTATCCTGAGCCTCACCATCCAGTACTTTTGGAGAGCATCGAGATAGACACCAACAAAGCAGCAGACACAGATCTAAATGCCGAACTTGCTCAGTTGGAATGGCAGATAAGACAGACCATGCTCAAAGAGCTGGATCTATTGAGCCTGAACACCGACCTTGAGCAAGTCTATAAGGAAGAGAAGCGCTCCGCCGGCAAAGGACAGGCGGCGGCTGGTCTCATCTGCCACACCGTCGGAGAAGCGGGTACCGCCACAATTACGGCCGCCCGCTGGCATTACTTCCGGCAGCCATCGGCAGCAAGTAAAGGCGTCTTCAGCGCCGGGCCAATAACCCTCATTGTCAGCCACTCTCTCACCACTGCCAATGCCGCAGCAGCAATAGCTACCGGTCTCCATCGTCGCCAGAAGCGCTGCCGCACAAGGCAAGATACAAAGTCATTTTTGAAGCGAGCACAAATACTCAAGGCGGAAATAGACGAGAATATCGCCACCCTCCAAGACAAACTGAAGCAGGCAAACCTATCGGCCATTGAGCGAGAGGTATTCGCCACCGAATGCAACTTACTGAAGTCTATCGAAGTCGAAACCTTGCAGGAATTTATAAGAATATCGGCAAGACAGTCCGCTGCCTTCGCTCAACATATGACCTATCAAGGGCTGACGGTTCTAGCCGGTGCCAGCGGCGGCTACGGAGGCGCACTGCCAAGTTTGGTGGCAGTGCAGACTCACCGCCCGACCATGGCCATACCGGCCGGCATTGGCTTTGTTGTCTCAGGAGCCATCGGTGGCAGCGCCCCTATTCTCTCACAAGCAGCGGCACTGGCTGCTTCGGTCCGAACAAAGGCTAAGAGCAGGGCGGCCCTGGCAATGAAAGAAAACCAAGGTGAGAATCCGGAAACTGTAATAGTTGCAAGCACCGCTCAAAATCTAACCCAACTGGAGAGACTTGTGGCAGGGGTAGATTCATTCTCAGTCAAGCGCAATCTTAAACAAGACCTTGAGATTTTCATGGCGCATGAAAGCATGCTTGAGAATTTCAGGCAGGCGCAATTGCAGGAAGCAGCCCTGGCTCGCAAAGAACTATGGAGAAAATCTATTTCAGCTTCTCTCATGGGCGGACTGAAAGCCACTGGCGGAATCCTCATGATCAATGCCGGTGCCTCCTACCAGAAGCATCCGCCTAAAGAGCAAAAACTCGCAAACAGCCAGATCTTTAACCGCCGCGTAGCCGAAGCAGGAACAGTCTTCACGGTGGGTCCGGCAATCGGAATTACCGATAGCCTCTGTGCGCAAGCCTTCAAACAGATACAAAAGAGAAATCAGAAGTGGAAAAATCCCCAGGACCTCCTGGCTCAAAGGGGAATAGAGATAGCCAGACTGAAAGCCCTGAAACAGGAGGATGCAATTGCTCAACTAGCCCATCACGGCACACCCGACAGTCGAAGTTTTTAGAACCACTCGAGACTTTTGCGATGATTCACTAATACGCGCACAATTGGCTCAGTTACGAGACAACCACCACTGATAGAATTCAACTCCTAGGCCGCTGCAGTTACTCCTTACTTCCTCGGCCAGGGCTCTGCCAAATTCAACGCCATTAAACTTTATGGACCCTCCGACAGTTGCAGCTATGGCTTCTGCGGCTTTTAGGGTGGCGGGAGCGCTCAGTGAAAACGGCAGTTGCCAGTAATACGGATGCACCTGAAAGATTCCGTCCGGTCGCTGGAAGACTTTGGTTGTAGAACGTCCATCCTGGTCAGCCAACATAGCTGCCACGACTTTTCCGTTCGACGACATGGCACTATCTTTCACTATTTTCCAATTCAGACGCTGTTGCAAACCACTGAGTTCAACCGCGCTGGAAGGCTCAATATGAAACACAAAGTATTCGGATACGCGATCAACAGGACCAAGTGGAATCTCAAGAGGAGCGTGCCCGTTCATATCCGTATCCTGGCGAGACGCTTCCCATACCTTTACAAGATGCTTGACGTAAGGTCCATTCACATCAAGAAGACTATCAATATTCTCACTTGTTACCTTACGATCTCCGATTTCCTCGCGCAGGTCGCCAGCAAGAGAATTCGCCAGTGAAAGAGCCACATCAAAGGCATCGAGAGCCACCACTGGAAATTGATAGTGCAGGTAGCTTAGGGAAAGAGTAATTACGCCGTCGCCCGATTGATCGTGATTCACTGACAACCAGGGCATTCCCGAATGATGGCTAAGCCAGTAAGTACAATCATCCACCTTTTTCAAGATGGGCGCCCCCTTCATCGCCTCATGAAACTCGATGGCAGTGATCGGTCCCTGTTTAACCTCGGTGCGCAATTTGAAACCAAGAATCTTCGGTGCCGTAGCCCGTTTGTCCGCGGCACCGGACATTCTTGAAATCATCAAGTCAAAAGTCATAGGTTGTCGCCCCGCAATGAAGATTCAGGATGAGAGACTAGCTTACACCAGCTTGAAGGTGCTCCCGATAACAGCTGAGCCGCACATAAGCAAACATCTGAAAACGAAACGCAAGCAAAGCCAGACAAGAAATGCCATGCGCACTGCCACTTACCGCGAAGTCTATCGCATACGCACAGGCGCTCAATTAAATATCATTTGCATATACCAAAGATATTCATCTGCAAACCTGTAGATATTGCTCTAGTTCAGGCTTCTGACAATTTCGCCCTGTCTTCCACGCCACTGAAGTCGCCACCTTTGGCATCCCTAAAATACTTTCTTAGACCTTTTGCGGGGTACTGGAACTACGCTCAAAAAGCGCTATTCTTAATGCATACCCGGTGAGCGACGACCAATCCGGTTCGTAACTTTGAGCCGAGGGGCCTTGTGGAAACACCAAGTCTGCGCAGACTTGAAACTGTAGCAAGTGAGCCCGCTATCTGCCGAATCTGACTGACGCAGTAGAAATATCGAGTCCACGCAAGGGACTGTCAGACGATAGCTTGAAGACCACCGCAGTTTATTCTGGGTGGTCTTTTAGTTTTTGGTGGTTCTCATTTTATGACGACTGCTTCAAGCAATACAGTTGCCGAAGCCAGTCATGAACTATGGAAAACACCTCTTCTCGACATTCTCTAAGCGAATGTCCGGCCGCCAGAACCTGCAATCGCTTGGGATTTTGCGCCCGACTGAATAACTGCCTGGCGCAGGGCAGCGGTATGACCCGGTCACGCTGACCATGGACAAATAGAACTGGTACGGAGTTAAGCTCACAGATTAATTCGCAACTGGCATTCTGACTGGAGAGAAAAACCAAACCGGAAGCACAAGCTTCCATGGCGGCTGTAGCAATCACGCCGGCACCGCCGGCCGAATGCCCGATCAGACAAACATTAGCCGCTCCGCGACCTTGCAAAAATGCCACTGCCGCTCTTATGTCGTGAATCATTTCAAATAGATCAGTTGCATCCCGCAAGGAAAGCCAGAGAAGCGTCACTCCTTCACCCATCATTATTTTTCCAAGCCGGTCATATAGATCTCCGGCGGGAGAATTAAAACCGACTCCGCAGCCCCCAACAGCAACTACTGCTAATGCTCCGGGCTTACTTTCATACAGGCGCGCCTTGATCTTTCCCCGTGCCGTTGTAAGTGTTGCCAGGCTATAACACTGCTCTCCGATTGAACTAACGCTGCCCGTGCATGAGGGGCGCGTAGCTTCTACCCATTCTCTGGGAATTCCCGTTGTCACACCCGGCAGAACTGCATCTATCAGACTAATCAAAACGAAAGCTAGAGCCGCCGTCCAGGGAGAAACCGGCGCGCCCATAATTATCAGAAGAAACATTACCGCTAGCGGCGAGAAACAACTTCGGTAGCAGTTTCGCAGGATCGCCTTTCTCAAAGACAAACGCTTGTTAAACTCATCCGTTACAAAAAATCCAAATTGACGCATACCGATCGTGGCCTGATGTCTGGCACTTTCCTGCAAGGCAAATAGAAACACTACAAGAACCTGACTGATAAGAAACACGACAATCAGTATCAATTGGGGCGGTAGTGCGCAATTGTGCAGCAGCAGCAACAGGCTGCCGCCCAGAAGAGATCCAAATAGAAGCTGAATGAAACAGGCCAGGGTATTGTCGATTACTCCGCAGGCAAGTCGGAAAGGGAAGTGCTTAATGAAAGACAGCTTTTGTTTTTCGGGCATGAAAACTCCCGGCCGACCGCGCGCATCTAAGAGACAGCGGTTCCGCCTCAAAAAGAGAGATGTAAAAATGCCGGTGTTTTGCCGATTACAAAACGCCCGCAATTGAATTTATCCAGTCGACTCTTACTGTTATAGAACGGACCGGCCAGGCGCCAATATGGGGGCGCTGCTATACTTGATTAGGCTTTTGGACAAGACCTCTTAGGGTTTCCCCCAGGTTGAGCAAGAGGCAGTAGCGCGTAACGAGCATTGCCTGAGTGATAATGGTTCTGCCTATGAACTTATTCGGCAGCAAGAAATACAGCATCTGGAGAGATCCGCTTTTTGCAGCACTTATTGGCGTGCTAACGGCGTTTCTACTAATCGCCAATGTTTCGGATGTAGCCGAAAACGGCTTTATGCATCTGCGCGTGTGGCTTGCCCGCCAGTTTTTCGTGCCTGGCGGTGGCACGAAATTCTACTTACTTAGCCTGACGGACGGGACAGAGCAGTCCTACCAGGCTCACCTGGCTAGTGTAATTAATAAGTTTGCCGGCAATGGTCCACGCACTGTTGCCGTCTTTCTAGATCTCAGAGGCGTGCCCTTAGAAAAGAACCTGCAGGAAGCTCTCTTACTTCATCGCCAGCACCTGGTAGTAACTATTTTTGGTATCGATGAAAAGTCGAAGAACGCTTACCTTGACCTACTCAAAGCCGGCATACCTTGTGGTTACCTGGACGACAAAGAAGACACAATAGATGCCCTATCGACTATTCGGCTTGCGTCAAAACCGGCTGCGAACTCACAAAATGGCATTTTGATGGTGCCTCCCTTTGCAACAGCAGTAATTCAAGCAATGGAGAATGGGCGGGAGCCGCCCTGGCAGAAAACGAGAAAACGCTTCCAGGGAGCGGAACGGTTTGCTATCAATTACTGCTTTGATCCGCTTTGTGAGCCCCTTACGGAAGCGGAGGCTGGGGGCGAGGCTACCGCATCCGGGCTTTCCGGCGGTATTCTAGTGCTGTACCAAACGCAGAATGCTCAACAGCAATGGACTACGCCCGTTGGCACTAAAGAAACCCGCCTGCAACTTTCACTGCGTGCCATTGACACGCTGGCGAGCACCCGCCTGATCGCGGACTATTCCCAGTGGTTGCGGCTACTGATGCTGCCTCTCGCTGGGCTCCTGGGAGCAACTTTCCTCCTCCTCAAGCCGCTGCAACGAGCCAATATGATACTTTCAGCCCTGCTTCTGGTATTCGTAGCAGAGCAAGTCTTGTTTCAGTGTTTCGACATACTACTGCCGACGATGCCGCCGGTACTTACAATTTTGTCCTGTTATCTGGCCTGCTCTTTGATTTTTATCGAAGCCGAGGAGGCAAAGCGACATCGCGACCTGATGGCACTTATACAGTCGAGCGCCGAGCGAGAGCGGCGACGCATCGCTAAAGACATACATGATGAGACTCTGCCGGAAATGGCTCGCTTGAAGCGCCTGGCAGATTCCAGTGCAAGCCTGTCGGAAAATGAGGTACGAGAGGACATTTGTAAGCGATTGGACGCTACAATGATGGATTTGCGGCGCGTTGTAGACGACTTGCATCCAATTATTCTCGACAATTTCGGCTTGAACTCGGCGCTTAAGAGTCTGGTTGATAGGTTTTCCCGTCATACAAAAATTAAGGCTGAGTACAATTGCAGTGTCGAGAATCTTGATGAAGCCCTGGACGAACTACAAGGACTGACTGTATACAGAATCGTTCAGGAAGCACTCAACAACATCGAAAAACACTCGCAAGCCACTAGTTCCATCATTAGACTGGAACGCAGGAATGGTAACATTCTCGTGCAGGTTATAGACAATGGAAAGGGGCTCGGGGCGCCCGTCCCCTCAAAGAATGAGACAGTGGGTTCAGGCTCAAGCGCGGGAAGTGTCACACCATCGCACGGTATGCAAATCATACGCCAGAGAGCAGAGCTTATCGGCGCCCAGGTAACCTGGAGTAAACCGGATTGCTTTGAGAGCGGCACTCAATTAAGACTTTTGATAAACGCGTAATTTAGGCTTTTTTGAGGGATTGACGGTGAGTATTGTAGTAGCTGATGACAAAGCGCGGGAGAGGGAGTGGCTCGTTGAACTGCTCGCAAGAGAGCTTTCCGACCAGGGCCCCATTCTTGCGGCCACCGACGGCAATGAGGCTTTAAAGCTGGTACTGGCACACAAGCCGAGACTGGTCTTCCTTGATATCGAGATGCCCGGCATGTCAGGCATAAAGGCGGCCGAGCAGATAGTTAAGAAGCAGCCCCACACAGGAATCATTATCATTTCCCATCATTCCGATGAGATCTGGGTGAGAGAACTCTGGAAAGTCATACCATCGGACGGCGCCTTTGGCTATCTATTGAAAGATTCGAGCGACAAACAGATAATCGAGGCGGCCAGAGCTGTTCTCAGTGGTGACTGCGCCATTCATCCGCATGTACAAAGGATCGTGCGCAGATCCCAGACCGGTACATTCAGCCTGTCCGATGGTGAGTTTGAAGTGCTCTCCTTTTTGTCTATCGGCTTGACAGATCGTGCCATAGCCAGACATCTATGCATTACGGAAAAGGCAGTACAAGCAAGTTTGATGGGGCTGTACGGCAAGCTTTGCATTTCGCCGAAAGACTGCGGCGAAAATGACGAAGTCAATCGCCGCTGCCGAGCCATGAACATTGCCGTGCGCAGAGGTCTCATCAATAAGTCCGAACTGGAAGAACTGGAAAAATTCTTTCCGGCTTAGTGATTGAATAAAATAGAACTGCTGCGCCACGACCGAAGCAAGTAAGAACTTTAGTTGCCCTTTCACTCAGGGTCACGTTACTGACACGTTAAACTGTTAACCGTTTAAGTGGTTTTAAGCGTCGATGACCAGAGGAAAACTAAAGAAGATGAACACCACTCAAAACCATGCCACTGCCAAAAGCAGAATGTACCTTGACTCGCATGTGATTCGCCCATTTATGACGCTGCCTGAGTTGGTCGCACTGGCTGAATCTTTCACCCAAAAGCCGTCCATTTTGACAAAGGCTGAGGAGAACCTTCTCTTGCTTTTGCTTCAATCTTTTGCGCTGGAACTGCTGGAAGATGGGCAGTCGGTGAATCTAGGACCGGTAATTCTCGCCAAGAGCTTAAATGGAGACGCCGACATCGTATTCAAGTTTGCCTCTAAGACCAGGCAGTTTCCACCGATTCATGCCTTACAGCAAATGACCGAAAGGCGTCCAGCCTGGTAAGGCTGACCCGTTCGAACAAGAAGGCAGAAGGGAGACAAGTAAATCTTGCCGCCTGGACAGATTCTCACTCCTGCCACCTTAAAGTCACGATAAAAGAATAACTTCAAGGTCAAAGCCTTTAATCCCCACACAAATCCAGGCAGGCAGCCCCATGCTTACAATGAATATGAATTTTAATCCCACAAGCAGTTCCAAGCCCCAAACGCTTTCCCTGAGCGACGGCTATTGTGTCTCAGAGCTTCTCGCAGAAGTGAGAAACTTTGCCCTTATGGCATTTGATCAATTGAATTGCGATCAAAATGGCTTCCTCTCCCGTGAAGAACTGGAGCGCTTTCTTGAGCAAGAAGATCTCACGTCATATCAACGTGGTTGTGCTAAGTTTTTGCTTACCAATATTGAAAAGATAAGCCAAAATGGTGACTCCGAAGTTGATGGCATCAGCCGAGAAGAAATTGCCGACTACTTTGCCGGCATGGCGCACGTACTTGCGTTCTAAACCGTTTTCAGGCAGGTACCGTTAAGCCAGGGAGAGAAGAGGAATAAAGAAGATAGTCGTGCTACTTTGCTTACTGTAAGCCTTCGCTAAGGGTAAGTCAGCGGAAAGACAAAAGGATGTAGATGAGACCTGGTGACGCAAGCACAGGCAAAGACGTCAGAATCCCACAGGGTCGCGGGGGTGCACCCGCAGTCGGTCTCCTCCTGGCATTGACCGCGGCTATCTCGGTGTGGAACTTGCCGGCTGTGGCTGAGAGCAAAGGGGGGCAGGGCGACCGCTCGCTTGAAAAACTGGAGGACCAGTATTTCAAGGTGGGAGACCTGAACCGGCTACAACAAGGTCTGGAGATAGTCAACCGCAGGTTACGGCAAAGCAAGAAGGACGCGCAGGCCCTCTATTTACGCGGCGTCGGCAATAAATTGCAAGGCTATACCAAATTCGCTTCCAACAACGCTGGTCCGGAAGTAGAGTCGCTCATGCAAGTAGCAATAAGCTCCTTTGATGAGGCCTCCGCCCTCGGGTATAAAAAGCCCATGTTGCTCTACCATCGAGGCGAAGCCAGACTGGTTCTGCACATGGCTCGCCTGGCCAGGCAAAGAGCCGCGCTATCATCCCGCCCGGACCGGCTGGATGACCCGCTCTGGGGTATGCGCGGAGCGGTCTTTGCGGCTCTCAATGACGGCACCAGTGCTTCCATGAGAGATCCACTTATCGCACTGGCTCTGCACGACCTGGAAGAAGCTAATCGTGCAATGCCCAAATATGCTTATGGCTGGGGCGCCCTTGGTATGACCCTGGGTGCCCAGGGAAAATATGAGGAAGCACAAAAAGCCCTCAAGCGTGCTATCGATCTCACCGGCGGCAAAGATCCCAATTGCTGGTACGAGCAAGCCGTGGTCTGCCTTGCCTCCAGGAACTTTCGCGCTGGCAAAGACGCTCTAGACCATTGCATCAGGCTTGCCCCGGGAAACTTCGTGCACTACATGATGAGAGCCCTGTGCGCCTATCAACTGAAAGACTTAGCAGCCGCCCGCGCTGACCTAGACTATGTGCTCAGCCGGGAGCCCGGCAACAAGATCGCACTGGGCATGAAAGACGGACTGGACGCCAATACCACGCCCCTCCACAAAATAGAGAGCCAATACTATAACGGCTGCGAGTGGAATCGCTGCCAGACGGGTCTCATAATCGTCAACCAGAGATTGCGCCAGAACCCGAAAGATGCCTTTGCCGTTTACTTGCGGGGGTTAGGGGCACACTGCAAAGGCTATTCCAAATTTGCATCATATAAAAATGCCGCGGAAATAGACAAACTGATGGCGGAAGCAATAAGCTCATACGACGAGGCTCAGCGATTAGGTTACAGTCCGCCCCTTTTGTTCTACCATCGCGGCGAAGCCAAAGTGGTGCGCCATATGGCCGCTGTAGCGAAGCGAAAGGCTTCCCAAAAGGACAAGGTTGACCCCGAGAAGGACTGGGTCTGGGCGGCACGCGGCATGATTTACGCGGCCATCACCGATAGCTCGCCGGAATCCCGTAAAGATCCACTTATTGTAGATGCCCTCAAGGACATCAACGAGGCACTGAGACTTAATCCAGCCTTCGACCAGACCTGGGGCGCCCTCGGCATGGCTCAAGCCGCCCAGGGCAAGTTCGGCGAAGCTCGCCGCAGCATCAAGCACGCTATCGACTTAACCAAAGGCAAGAATGCCACCGTCTTCTATGAACTGGGCGTGATCTGCATGGAAATGAGAGATTACCGCGCTGCTTACAATGCGATGAACGAAGCAATTAAGATAGTGCCCAATAATTCGGTGCACCGTCTTTTGCGCGCACAAGCAGCCCTCAAGCTAGGAAACCTGAAACAGGCACAAAGCGACCTTGATTATGTAATTGCCCAGGAGCCGGACAATGCCGCCGCCCTTACCCTGCAAAGCGCTGTGGGGCTCAAGCAAAATCAGCCGGAACAGGCCATGGCTGATTTGCTGGCCGCCGATGAGATTCACAATAAAGTAAAAGGGCAAAAGAGGGAAACGATTCAGGCCGCCCAGGCTCGCAAAGTCTTAGAGAAGACAGCTTCTCAAAACCGTATGCTGGGTGGAGTGGAAAGTGCCCAGACAGCTTACGACGATGCCATACTGAATTTCGGACTGCGCCGCTTTGAGAAAAGTGCTCAGGAATTCGAGAACGTATTAAAACTCAGCAAGACCACCGGCGCCACCGAGATGCATTGCGTAGCTCTGGCAGCCATTGCCTACGCCTCGGTCAATCACATGGAAAAATCAGCGCAATTGCTCCACAAGCACGTGAGCAATACCGATAAACGTGGAGTGCCCGGCAAAATAGTAAAATACCTGGCGGCTCAGATAGACGAGAAGGAACTGGATAAGTACGCACGAACAAATGAAGATCGCACACTCATAGACTTTTATATCGGCTGCAAGCATGCCCGTTTTAAAGAATACGGCAAGGCTCGTGAACGTTTCAATCGAGTGGTAGAAAATGGAGATCAAAAACTAGACCAGTATTTACTGGCTGTTATGGAACTGGACGCTCTCAGTACAAAAGGAAAAGCACGCTAAGCGACTTTAGCCCAAATCGGAGCATTTATGAAAACATTGCGCCCCTCACCATTCCTTGCGCCGCTCTGTCTGGCACTTTCACTGCTACTTGCTTCGCCTTCAGGCTATTGCGCCGACGCCAAACGTCCTATAAAGGAAGATGCAATTCTCTGGGTGAAAAACAACGGCGGCAATCCGGTGGACATGAAGCCCTTTGCGGAAAAAATAGAACACCTGCCCAAAGAAGAAAAAGTACAACTGGTTCAGGTCATTCAGCCCTTTCTAAAATCAAAGAAGTGGGAGGAGCAAGCCAATGCCATCTATTTGCTTGGCTTTCTAGGCGAGGCGGCAGTGCCAACTGTGCCGGGTATAATCAAAGCCATGGATGCGGAAATGTCCAACGTCGCCTGGGAGGCACCGCCAGCCCTGGCTAGAATCGGAACAGCATCTGTGCCGCCGCTCATCCTTGCCATCAAGGCAGAGTCACCGGGTGTAAGCAAGCGCATTTACAACCTTACAAAATGCGTGGAAGCGCTTGGTCCAAAGGCGACGGCGGCCGCACCGGCTCTGGTGCCCTTCCTGGACAACGGACACAACACAGGCGCCATCGCGGCAATGGAAGCCATCGGTCCTTCCTGCCTGCCTGCTATCTGCAAGGGCTTTGATAATGACCCAAAGGGAGGGATAACCGTTCACGCCGACTATGTTTTTCAGAAACTGGGACTTGCCCCAAGCACAAAGGCAATAGTCGATTTTTTGAAGGGCAAGCCTTCCACTCTTGGCAAGAAAAATGCCGTATTTGCCCTGGCAAGGATGAAGCCGGCACCGGATAAAATCGCTATTCCATCACTGTGCAAAGTTCTCGCCGAAGGCAAGCCGGAAACCATGGAAAACGCCGCCGACGCCCTTGAAGCAATCGGGCCCTCGGCAGCGCCCGACATACTGGAGCTGGCTTCTCACAATAACCCGTCGGTGAAAGCGCTTGTTCAAAAGATATTGCGGACCTATGGCACGGATAAGACGGCAGCAGCATTATCGGTAAAAGTACTGGTCAACAAGTTAAACAATCCCAGCGCCCAGGAGGCTGCCGAAGCAGCTGCCACCATACTCAAGCTCTCGCCCGATAATACGCAGGCTCTGGCAAAGATGAAGCAGTTGCTTACCTCGAAAAAGCCTGGTGAGATCACCGCGGCGCTGAGGGCCCTGCCCCGGGCCGAAGCCGGCGGTAGAGGGCTTACGGAAGCCCTGATCAAAATACTGAAAGATGGGGAGACCGGCGACAGAATCCTTGCCGTCGGCGCCCTCGGCTCTATTGGTCCCTCCGCCAAAGCCGCCGTACAACCGCTTATTGAAGCGGCCACCAGAGAACACCCGATTGTCGTTAGTGGACGCGAAGGCTTCAACATGACCGGCGAGGTACAGCAGGCTTCCCTTGTCGCCCTCGGCAAAATCGGTAAAGATGCGGCTCCGGCCATTCCGCTATTCTCTAGGTTGCTCAAAGACCCATCGCAGAGCCTTGCCCACAAAGAAATCTATATAGCCCTGGCTCGCATGAAAGGCGCCGCTCTTCCAGCCATTCCCACGGTTCTGGAATGCCTGAAAACAAACGGCAACGAACGGGAAGATATCATCACCATGCTAACTCAATTGGGTCCGACGGCGAGAGCGGCCGAGCCCGAGCTTCGAAAACTAGTGCTTAGCACCGCCAATGGTGATCATCACCTGAAGCTGAAGGCTTATCAAGCACTACTGGCAGTTCAACCCGACAGCAATAAGACCCTTGGCGATACCAGGAGCATGTTAAAAGAGTCGGACTCGGACTTTCAGGAAGCGGCCCTCAAGCAGATCATCAAACATCCCTCTCTGGCAAGTAATCCTGAAATTGCGGTCTTGCTGACAAAGGGGCTTAGCAGTAGCTATTACAATGTCAAACAGCTCTCCCTGGAAGCCATTGCCAGAGGCGGCAGCCCAGATGATTCCCTCCTTCCCAAACTCATAAAGGAAAACATCGGCTGCTCCTACTCTCAGCCCCAGAAGGACAACGCTTTTGCCGCAATAAAGAAGATGGATCCCACCGGGGCAAAGACAATTCCCATGCTGCAAAAGCCCCTACAAGACTCCTTGAGCGTAAGGGGGTCGGTGGAGCTACTGGAATTTATCGGCAGCCCCCAGTGCCTGTCGATTGCAAAAGAGACTAGAAAGAAATGGAAATTGTAGAAGGGGGTTAAAACTTATCCATTTTTTTCAGAGCAACCAAGAGACGAATGCTCCAATTGAGTGCAGGGAACAGATAGTACTTACAACTGACTAAAACGTTGCGAAAGGTCATTTAGTATATTTACCTTCGCGACAATAACAGGGCTCGGTCCGACTCTTTGAATAACGTGCCGTTCATCAGATCTTCTCCGAGCGTTTGTCTTATCACAGACTAGGGATAAGACGGTCTCGAACTCAGTCTGCTGGGAATCAAGAGCTTTGCAATAGGCTTTGAAGTGCTTAGAAGGAAATCGATTGCGGCTGTATTTCTGAAGCCGCTCACGAGCTGCCTTAACTGAAGCTGCGCAATCAAGAAAAAGTAGTTTTTCTTTGTCATCCTTTGTTGCAAAATAGCGCGATAGTGATGAGGCAGCTTTAGAGAGAGAGTCTTCTATAGCAGCAACATCAAGGTAGAAGAGAATAAACTCAGTCAAGTCAGTCACGTTCTCAGACTCAAGCTGGGGGCGGACGGAGTCACGCAGAGACTTTGTCTGATCTGCGAAAACCAAGTACAAATCACGCGAAACCATTAGCGATTTAAAATCAAGCGCGCTTGGGGCTACCGACGTCGCAGAATGAATTGCCTCCAGAGTCTGTAAAATGAATTGTGTCAAAAGGTCTGGTCAATGACAACCACTAGAAAGGCAAATGACCATGACGACAAAAACAACTACAGACATGCTGGATGCTTTCATTAAGGACCATCT
>JACRFZ010000080.1 GCA_016212515.1 Candidatus Melainabacteria bacterium | reverse complement strand
CGAACATGTCGGCCGACTGCAGGTGCACCGACGCCACGTTGAAGCGCGGGTCGTGGTTATTGAGGCGACCGGTGATCAGGGGCGAAGCCGATGCCTTGCTGAAGTCGACGGCGGATTCGCAGGTGGCGGTGACACCGCAGATGGTGTTGGCCGGGGTGGTGGTGGTTTGGTCTGTCATGAGTTTCTCCGGTTAGAGAGTTTAGATTCGAAGGTGCGGCAAGCTCCCTTTGAGCATTGCCGTCACCCCAACTTGGGAATTGCGTCAGGCGCGTATGGCGCTTTGAAAAACAGGTTGGTTCTTATCAGGAGTTGTTTCTCCGGTCAGGCGAAGACTCTTTTCAGGGCCTCCAGGTACTTGGTCGCTCCGTCTGCGGTGAGACCGGTGGCGGCGAAGATATTACTTTCTTTGCTGGTGGAGGGTTTCATGAACACCTTGCCCCAGTCGGCCGCTTCGCGGGGCATGTGAGGAACGGCGGAGATTTCCACCGGCACCACGTTGTAGATGGCTTGCCTCAGTTCGGGGTCGAGGCTGAAAGCGGCTACGATGTCGTGGATGAAGATCAGTTCTTCCGGGTTCTTGTCCTGCCGTGGTTTGACGGCCGCGTCATACCAGAGGCAGTAGAGATGGTAGAGCATGCGGGTGCCCTTGTTGTCGGGCAGCGCCTCCTTGAGCTTCTGGGCATTGGGGAAGCCGATGGCTTGCACCCGGGTGACCTCGGTCGGCATGAGGTAGACGGGGCAATCGAGACCCATGAGGATGGCGTGCGCTCCTTGCGGGTCGCAGGCGACATTGAACTGCAGGGCGCCGCGGGGTTTGTCGTCGAACTGCATGAGTTGCACGTTGCCCCAGGTGGCGAACATGGCATGCACTTCGGCAAAGCGAGAGACCACTTCCGGGCAGCGCACGATGAGCTGATGCAGTCCGGTCATGGGTCCGCCCACTGCCACTTTCACCGACTTGGGCGGCAGAGAGAGCAGCACCTTGACCAGATCTTCCTGCGGTTCCAGTTCACTGTGTCGCAGAGCGGCCAGGGGATCCACGTCCAAGAACTTGTAGTATTCCGAGAAGTGAATCCAGTGCGGTACGAGGGTGCGGGGCGCGATGCCGCCATCGTAGACCTTCGATACCGGCACGTCGAAGTGCTTGAGGAAGTTGCGAGCGCGCACGGCGGAAGCTTCCTGGGCCATGCGTGAGCTTTCCATGTCCCATTCCCACAGGGCATGTTCTTTGCTGGCATTGAAGCGCACCGGGCGCCCGGTCAGCATGACCAAGATCTCGGCTCCGGGGTTGAGCTTGGCCAGTGCAATGAGCAGGGCGAAGTTATCCGGGTCGGGGGCATCGATGGGAGCCAGAATGTAGGTCTTTTCCGGCTGGTTGGAAGTAGTAGGAGATGTGTCGGACATTGTTTTTTTAGCCTCCTCTTCGATTGTCAAAGCGCACTGAAGCCGCTCCACCATTCACAGCGCCCGCTGTGAGTGAGATGTTTTGGTGGAAGCATTAGTTGGTTGCTTGAGTGCTTTTGAAATCGAAAAATTATTGGAAGTGGACCTTTACAACCTAGCAAAGCAGAACTGATGGTTCAAAGAGAATTTCCAGAGATAAGCTGAGATAAAGGTGAAAAGAGGTTAAGCTGCCGGCATGGCCCTAGCACAGGTTTGTCAGGCTCTCGCAGGCACGGCAAAGGATGGCATTCCGCTCTGCTGGTGGATTTATGTGTCTGTTCTTGGGCATACTTCACTGCTTTTGCTTAGCACTGCGAAGGTGAGCTGCTGCTTGGGAAATGTGGTGGGACACTTTGGCGCTTTCCATTTAGGCAAAGTCTGGATGGCGATTCGGCTCTGGATCGCCACTGACCTTATAGCGGTCTCAGCTGTCGTTCAGGGGCAGACTTGGTCTGGTGGCGTATATGGTGGCGAATGCTTATCATCGGGAGTCAGCGAGAAATCGGCGCGAGAATTCTCTCAATATCATGCTTCTTTGCTTGTTCTTCCCTGGCATTTGGCGAGACAGTCTTCGGCGATTTACTCAATTCCCTGGTGGCGTGAATTCCAAGAGCATTTAGTTCTTTCAGACCCTTGTCGCTGATGCTTGTGTCTCTAACTCTAACGAATTTTAGCTTCTTCAGCGGCTTGAGGGCCTGTACGAGAGTATCGTCGACATCTGGATTATAAGCCAGGTCGAGACTCTCCAAATTGCTGCATTGACCGAGAGGCTTGAGGGTTGAGCCTTTTGCACCGGTGCGCATCAGTCCCAACTTTTGTAGAGCTTTGAATTGCTGCAGATATTGCAAATTGTGTGGGTCCAGGCTGGTATGAGCTAAATCGATAAATCTTAGCTTGCGGCAGCCGCTCAGGTTCTTTAGAAAAGTACCCTTTACTTCCGTACTGAAGAGATTGAGACTTTCAAGCTCTTGCAAGTCTTTGATTTGGCTCAGACCCTCATCAGAAATCTCTGCTTTGTTGCAGTCGATGCTGCGTATGGTGCGGAAGTGATTGAGTGCGGCAAGGGCCCTGTCGCCTTTGCCGTTGTCCTTGTCTTCCATGGCCATGAAGTGTAGGAGAACACTGTCAAAGGCGTCAGGGGGCAGTTTGTCCAGACCGTGGGGATTGTCAAAAAAGGTGAAACTGGGGCAGAAGGTGACAAACTTGTTGGGGGGCACCTTGACTGTGCCCATGGCCTGTGTAGTCCAACCGGCGGTGTCGTTTTCCGGAAACTGGAAGACCGGCTGATCTGTCACTACAATTCCACCCCAACTGCGACTGCCTGGAAAAGTGAGTGTGCGAGCGGCTGTGGGATACTTCTGGATGCTGAGATCTGGTAATGGTCTGAGGGCCGTCCTTTCGAGCTTGGTCGGCTTTACCGATTGAACGCCCTTGCTTCTATCTTGAGGCGCCCTGGCTTGAGACTGACTGTTCAAGGGCGCCAGGCTTCCGCAAAGAAAGGCAATGGTGCCGATGAGACCAAGGTAGAATTTGTGCCGTGGAGCTTTGTTGCCAGTCATATTGTCTTGTCGGATTCTGTGGGCGGTGGGGATGTTGCTCTCATTGTGCCCGCAAATTCGCAGTTTGTGTTTGTCTTCCTGTTGTTGATGGCAATTGTGTAAAGTCTATGGCGTTTCTGGCTCAGGGTTATGGTCTGCTGTTGCTCAAGCCCTTTGAAGGGATACTAAAAAGCTTAGTAAGCAATGGGATTTTTTTTGTCTGTTAGCAGGCGCGAATCCGAAAGACTGCGGACCTTCCCTGGTCCACTGTTTTCGGCTCAAAGTCTGAGGATGACGTTCTTAGTGAATTCCGTAACGCCGAGAGTTGAAGCTGAGCAAGTCCACTATTAAGTGCGTAATACAAAGAGCCGGCAAAATCCATGCCAGAGTCAATGCCAATGTCAGAGCGGCTATGGGTAAGAGATTCAGTATGGCTGCCAGCGCCAGTCCGGCACAAAAGAACCAGGCTGTGAGGTGGACCACCCGCCGCTGGAGCAGCATTCCCTGTAAATACAACAGCGCCAGAGAGGCAAGCTTTCCCCTCAGACTGAGCAAGAAGAGAGCCACCGATGAAAAGCCGGCGTAGAAAGCCGTCACTATGAAGACATTATCGAGTTTGCCTCCCGCCAAAGCTGTCAAGAGAGCAATAGCAGTGAAGAATACAGCCGTTTGGTAATTTCGTTGCACAAACTCTTTGCGCAGTCCCTTTCTAATTGAGTAGGTCGTAAGAAAGAGCGAAATCAGAGCGGCAGTGAAAAATGCAAGAAGCACAGGTGAAGGTGTGTGTGACATGTTTATCTCCGATAGATGATTGAATGTTGCCGTCCCTGGCGATTGGAGCTGTCCTTTGCCTGTCCTGGCGGGGTAAAGTCAGGATTTGGTCTTCAGTTTTGCCTTAAGTCTGCCTCCCGACCAGACTCCTGCCAGGTAGCACAGCGCCGGTAACAGAAACATTGGCAGGCTGCTTATGTTGGTGTACACAGCAGGCAAGGATGCAGCACTGTAGCCCGCGCCGAAGATCAGATGGAGCTTCTTCGCCTCCTTTCTGAGACTCATAAAGATGCCGGTGAACAAGAACATCAGGTTCACACCTGCATAGACCAGCCAGAGTTTAGTTTCCAGTGCCGAAAGGGTAGCTTGAATATCGTGCAGCGTGGCTTGAGCGATGAGCAGATCGTTTTCCATAGTAAGCTCCGAGTAATTTCAGTTGTTAAGCTGCTTTTGCCAGTTTCAGAGTTCCCAGGACCAGATGTCTGGCTTCAAGCAGGTGCTTCAATGCGACGATTTCGCCGTTTTCTACTTCCACGAGTATTTCGGAGTCCACCAGCTCATCGCTGCTACTCACACCGGCTACTTTGAGCAGTCCGAGCAGGCGATTATGCAGGTCGGTAGCCGTTTCGGATGTGAGCACGATTTCCAGAGTTTCTCCGGTTGCAAATTCAACCGTCAGTGCAATAGCCAATTGATTGTTGGCGGCAGTGACGATAGCAAAAGAGGCAATAGATACAATTGTGTTGTTTTTCATAGTAAGTACTCCAGTTTGAAATTTAGATTTATTGCTGACGGTTTGAGAGGCAGCGTTTAAGCGAGCATAGTTCTGGCGTGTTCCCAGCGAGCTTCGGGAGGGAGTTTCAGGAATTCATCCAGGCTAACCTCCAGCACCTGCCAGTAGCCGGTTTCGACTTCACATTCCAACTGCCCCGGGCCCCAGCCGGCATGTCCTGTGATGGCCAGGCAATGGTCTTTATTTTTGGCAATCAGGGGGGCCACGATATCCTTGAAGTCGCGGGGCTCTTTGCCGTCTTGCATGATGGGAACAGTGGCATAGCCGCTATCGCCCGTGACATACTCTTTGGTAGCGTCGTTTACTTTTCTGACCATAAAGAGCGGTGAGTCCAGCGGACCACCGATTGTCAGCCAGTCTTCCTCAACCGGTCCGGCAATGTTGAAAGCGAAAACGAAAGCCCCATCGTATGCCGCCAGAAATAAGAGCGACTTGCCGAAGTCCGGGTCCCGATCCAGAACGGAGCTGGCCACCAGGAGCACACCTGTTTTTAATTTGTTCATTTCTTTTACCTCTTCAGATATAAAAAGTGGTGCACCACTGGAGCTGAGCACAGCTTCGGTGGTGCGGTGTTGTAGAACCTTTGTTTCTTTCGCTGACTTAAAATCCCGGCCGACTTTTGAACCTGAATTACAGACTCGTTAGTTGCCTAGCAGCTTGTAGTCTGCCTCCGTCACTGCCGTGCAGTCCGGTTTATACAGGCGATCGCCGTAGAGCAAGGCCGCATATTCCATCAGTCTTTTGACCAGCTTTCCGTGTTCCTTCACTTCGGCAAGCCTCTTTTGAGCGTGAGCCGGATCGTAGTAGAAACCCGGATTATTAATGCCTTCGCTGACTCGGTAGAGTACTTCCCAGCCGTTACCGGTGAGGAGCAATAGCTTAGCCACGATCTCGGCGCTCTCCTGCCGTTCAGTCATAAGACAGAGGGTGGAGCCGTCCCTGACGCGGGTGTATGCATTTCCTTCAAACATGGTCCAGACGCCGGTGTTCAACTGATCATCGGTTTGGTTCATTTGAATGCTCCACAAGTAGTGTGAAAAATGCAAAGTATCAGTGAATGGTTGTTCCGGCCGGTGCCCGTTCAAAGCTGAAGGAACGGTCGCCTTCAATGAGGGCAAAGCCGAGCCCGGTCATTTCCGTTGCCAGACGCGCTACTTCATCGGGGGTGACGATCATGAAGTGAGTCATCTGCGTGTTAGCACTGGGGAAGCGGCGAGGATGCTCCAGGTGAGAAGCATCGGCCGGGAAGAGGAAGAAGAAGTCCAGGCGTTCCTCTTCGTAGACCGGCACGGCCGTGATATTGCGGCCCTGGAAGTGATGGACGGTTTCGGCTATTTCTTCTTCCGTGATGCGGTGGTCGAAGAATGCCACTGCACAGCCAATATGTTCGTAGTTGAAACCAACTTCTAGCTGTGTTTGTACATGGCGAACTGGGGCGCTGGTTATGGCTTGTTGAGTACTCATAAAATTCTCCAGGGATTGATTTTAGATAAATGAGCTTTCGCTCGGTAGTTTCAAAAAGAGCAATCCACCATATACGCGAGCTAGCGCACGGGTAGCGGTGGTTTCTGCCTGCCTTACCTTGGTCTTCAAACTAGAATGAACAAACCCTGCCTCTTGAGCGGTTCACTGCAAACAGCAAGCTGTCGGCAGGAAGTTTTCGTGGGCGGGAGTTCTGTATGAAAGTTTGTTCTGGTGCTCAGGTTAAAAGACAAAAGTTAGGTGATTGAACCTTAGCTGGATCACATACTTGCCTCTTACTTAATTCTCTACTTCCGATTTGTTATGCGGGATTTCGCTCTATGCTCCATGTTTGCCTGGATTCAGGCGCTTTCTGGGGTACGCGGAAATTACATTTGCAATTTTGCAGCCATGGAAAACTGCGTATTTACCGTCATTGAAGGCTTTCGCAAAAGATTACACGGCGCTCACTGTCTCGCAAAAATCAGCGTGAGCGTTCTAATTGCAGTCACAGCTTCGACACTGATGCGCCACAAGTGAGACACAGGCTGGGTTTTCCTCATCGTCGTGGCTGAGCTGTAAAAGTTGTGTAGGTGCTTGAAAGGGCTGCTTGAAAGATTTGCTTGAGAGCGGAGAGATTTGCTTGCAAGGATTTGCTTGAGAGATTTGGAAAGCATGGACATGCCTGCCATAATTGGTCTGGTTCTGCTGCCCCCGCATCTATTCATGCATATAGTTGTTAAGAGATGGTTTTCCTTGTTTTCGGCTCCTTTTCTACCTTTAACAGCCTGAGGGGGTCGCAAAAGTCGGGTCTGTTTTTCAAGAAACGCCAGAAATTCGATGTTTTGAGCAAT
>JACRFZ010000079.1 GCA_016212515.1 Candidatus Melainabacteria bacterium | reverse complement strand
TGATACCGTTCCCGAGAGCACCTAAGACGGCTGAGTTCTAAAACACTTTAGAGGAAGAGCCAGTCGGCCATGGTGTTACTGATGCGGCTGCGAACCGAGGCTAGAACCGGTTCCGGTACTTCCGCCCGGCCGAGAAATTCCAGCCAGGCAAAAAGATCGGTGAGCAGGCACTTTTGATAAAGATCCTGATCGCTTAGCTTGCCGCCGCCGGCCCGGTAGCCCCGAAAAACAGCTTCTCTTACCGCTTTCTCCTGGGAGAAAGGTGGTCTCAGTAAATTGCCTAAGTCTACATAGGGTGTGCCGCTGAAGGCAAATTCAAAGTCCAGTACCGCCACTACCTGTGGTGAGGGACCGCCGGAGATGAGCAGGTTCGAGCCGCCGAAGTCACTGTGGCAGAGGCAGGCAAGATCTCTATAGTCATCGAGAAGATCGGCTTCTTGTTCCAAAAAGGCCAGGAAGCGTCGGCTCAAGGACTTGCCCAGGAGCGTCGCTCGTTCTTTCTCCAGAAGTATGTTTTCGGCAAAACGTCGCAGTCCCTGTCCGTTTATCTCCACCACTTTGTTTACGAGCAGGTTCTCGTCCAGGAAGCCCTGGCTGGCAAAACGCATTTGGTGCAAGGCGGCCAGGGTCTGACCGAGATTCTCGGCCAGGGATAGCGTCTCATCCGACCCGAGGTTCTTCACCTGGTCCAAGCTCTCGCCTTGCACATATTCCATGATGATGTAAGGCACGCTGCTGAACACATCATTGTCGTCGCTAGCCAGGTAGAACTCGGGCATGGGTACGGCGGCCTTGAGCATCTGATTGAGCTTTTCTTCCTTGCGTAAGTCGCTCAAAGTGCCATGCTCGAGCAGCCGCAGCACAAAGTGACGGCGCCCAAAGATTTCGCTCTTAAGTTCTACTCGATAGTTGGAGTTGGAAAAACCGTTCTCCAAAAGCGAAAGGTTTTCCACCTGTATCTTTGCCGGATTATCTGTCAGTGGTTGAAAGAGCTTTTCCGCCTCACTTGCTCTCAAGGACAACCTTGGTGTCAGGCTTGATCTGCTCCACCCTTCTTTCAATCAGCTTACCTTCAGCTTTCTGTCGCGGTCTGGGTTTTGCATTACGGCCACAGCCAGTACTCCGGCCAGGGTAAAGAAAATGAGCAACATGAAAGGCGAGTTGAAGCTCTTGGTCTTTTCTACCAGAAGCCCGGTCATGTAGGGGGCAATAATGCCGGCCAGAGCCAGGAAGCTGTCCATCAAGCCCAGGCTAGTTGCGGCTTTGTCTTTGGCCAGATCGGTATTGATTGCGTAAAAGGAGGCGTTGGGCATGAGTCCGAAGCCAAGGCCGAGGGAGAGAAAGAAGATAGCCCATTCGAAGGAGGGGCTATAGAGGATCGGCACAAAAGAAATTGCCGAAAGTAGCTGGCAGATCCAGATCATGTGCGAACGTGCAATACGCATACTGCCTGTTTTAACCCAGAGCAGGTCTGAGATATAGCCGGCGATGGAAAGCATGGATGCTGCCACCAACCACGGTATCCAGAGCGTCTTGCCGACTGTGGCCATTTTTACGTGGAAGGTATAGCAAAGATACTCAGGCAGCCAGTGTACGGCAAAAAAGAGGAGATAGCCGAAGGCGAAAAAGGCAAAATTATTGGCCACCAGCGACTTATTGGTGAGCATAAACTTCCAGGTGGTCTTTCCGAGGGAAATCTCATGGGCTCTTATTTCTTTGTGTTCCCGGGTTCTATCTACGGTGGCGCCGTCTCTGATATGAGCCAGCTCACTGTCTGAGACAAAGCGAGAATGTTCGGGATAATCTCTAAAGACAATCCACCAGACAACGGCCCAGACGATACCCACCACGCCCAGAATAACGAACATCTCTTTCCAGCCGTAAGCGCCCATCATGGCCGTCAGAAGCGGTGCGCCTATGGCCGAAGCCATCGGCACCGCCGCCAGGCCAATGGCTGTGGACCGGGCCCGTTCCTGGGTGGGCAGCCAGTCTGCTACCACCCTTGTGAGCGAGGGAAAATGGGGACCTTCGGAAAGTCCCAGGCAGGTGCGCAGACCGCAGAAGAGCGGCAACGTAGAAGCCTTGCCGATGAAGGCCGTGCATAAGGACCAGACAATGGCTGCTCCGGCCCAGACCTTTCTTGCACCCCATTTGTCCACCATGATGCCGCCGCCCGTGGTCATAATCATGTAGCCCACACCGAAGGCGGCAGTAATCTTGCCGAAATCTTCATGGTTGAAGCCGAATTCGGCTTTCATCGGTTCCATGGCATAGGAGATGGCCGTGCGGTCCAGGTAGTTGACCAGAGTTATAAAGAAGGCAAATCCAAGGATGACCCAGCGGTAGGAAGTTCTTTCCGCGGTGGGCAGAGTTTTTGGCTGGCCTTCAGCCAGCTCAAGCTCAGGTTTGCTCATTAGATAACCTTAATATGATGCGAGGTTTTACTCGCCCGGTTGGAACACCGGTGCGGTTCATAAGCTTATCCTATGTAAGCGCCCTCTTTCCTGTGCAAAAAATTTTTTCTGAAAAATTGAACTTTTTGGACCTTGGTGACGTTTCTATATTTGGTAGCGCAATTTTATCGCCGGGAGTGAATCAACAATGAGTATCAGCCGCAAATCCCTATTTTCATTTGCCGGAGCTGTGGCTCTGGTTTTGCCTCTTGCCATCAATCAGCCTGTTCTTGCCCAGGAAGGGGCTGCTTTCGATCAAGAATTGCCGCCCCTGGCCCTTGATCTGCCTCCGGGTGTCATGCCATTGCCTGGTGCCATTGCCATCGACGGGCCTCCTCCGGGCGATGAGATGGTTATCGGTTTTGGTTCCATGCCCATGCCAGTGCCCGCTATGGAAGCCGGCAGAATGTGTCCCTCCTCCGGTGGCTGCCCTCTCATGAAGGGCGAGAACGCTCTTACTGATGAGCAGTTCGAAAAAATGTACAGTCTTAAGAACGCCATGCTCGACAAGGTCGGCCCCAAGATGGCAGAACTGTCGTCCCTCGAGCGCCAGTTGAGAGACGTATTGACCGGTGCTTCCATTGATTCCAAAAAGGCAAACGATTTGAAGAACAAAATCACCCAGGCTAAGTCCGACCTGGCTTCCATTAAAGTGGAACATCAGATAGCCATGGCTGAGACCCTCACGGCAGAGCAGCGCAAAACTTTGCGTCAGGCTCTGGTGAAAGGCTCCATGTCCCCCATGGGTGGAAAAGCAAAGATGATGATGCGTTCCCGCCATCGCGGCATGGGCGGCCCGCGTTAAGTTCCGTCAAGTTTCACGTTCGATTCACTCTCACGTGTCTAAATGGTAATGGGACCGGGCAAGATTCTTCTTGCTCGCTCTCCTTGCCTGGGTCTGGTGAAGCTCATGGGAGCGGCGGCTTGAAATTGTCTTTCGACTCGACTGCGATTGCAAAACTAGACCTGGCGCGGGCATCTATCTGGCGTATAACTTTTGCATCTGAGGGCGCTTAAATGCCGCAATCTATTTTCTTGACTGGATCTGCAAAACTGCAGGGCAGAAATTTTTCAGGCATTCACCGGAATCATAGGACGGCTCGATGGACCGCCCTGGGACTGGCCTTTGGCCTTGTGCCGGTACTGGGTCTTGTTAGTGTTTCGCCGGTGCAGGCTGAAGAAGCAAACGGCGGCGAAGTGAGCTTCAATAAGCGCCCCACTCCTTCCAACCTGGTTGATCTGGTGCGGCAGGCTAAGGTTGTGAACCCCGACTACCCTCTACATGTACTGATATCCGGTAATTTTGCCACAGTCATGACCAGGCGGCATCCCAAAGCCAAAGACGAAGATCTCAAGATCGACGCCGTGCTTATCACCAAGTCGATACTAGATGCTTATGGCTACTGCCTTGACGGCGTCAGGGTATTGTACCGTGATGAAGATGGTTCTAACGGTAAGCGCATTGCCGTAGCCGAAGCCGACATAAAAAATTATGCCGCCGGCACCATGGAGCCGCAGCGTTTTCTCGACAGTTTAAAAATGGTAAGCATAGACGGAGAACTGGATAACGATCCCCGCCACGGTAACAATTCTGGTGCTGCGGTAAGCGAACTTTCCGTCTCCCCCGGACCCTTTGAAGACCAACGCCTTTTACTGCTAGATCGCATCAACGCCCTGCGCAAGCGGGGTACTGGTGTCGGCCCTTACGAGCAGCTCTTTCTGGCTATGGATCAATCTGCCAGGAATCAGTCCAGCGATGAGGTGCGCAAGCAGGTAAAGGCTCTGGCCGAGCGTCTCAGTGAGCAGGAGCAACTGTGCAGGCAGGCGGAACTGGTCAGTCGGGGCAAGGGCGTGCGAGGCACTACCTCCACGGCTTCGGCCAGTTCCCCCAACGAAGCACGCATCAAAGAAAGCCTTAAGGCAGCCGGTCTCGATGGGCATCGCATGGTGGATAAAGTTGGTGATGACCTAAATTACATGCAAAAGATGGGCCTTGATGTAAACAGCCTCAGGGCTGAGTTAAAGGCTGCTGAACAAGCCATGGACAAAGATCCGGCGGCCGGTATGAAAGCCCTGCGCCAGCTCAAAGAAAAAATGTATGCTGCTGCTCAGAATGCGGGTCCCAGGCATGTTCCAGGTGGCCAGTACCAGGGTCCGAACGGCATGCCCGGTGGGCAGCCCCAGGGTCAGATGCCGCCCGGCGGACAGTATCCGCCCATGCATTGAAGTTTTGTCCCGTCCTCTTAATTTAACAGTTTTGGCTGTATCAGTAGATCTGAGGTTGATGGGGGAACATCAAGTATGACTACCCCAATAAGCAGTACTGAATGGCAAATGACTGCGGATGAAGACAATCTGGCAAAGCCGTCCGAGGCGTGGCAGCAGTTTGCTCCGCCGGTACAGGACCCTGCGCACGGGTTTCATTTATTATCGGACGAAGAGGAAAGGGCTACCACTAATGTCATGGACTTGCCGGAGGAGCAATCGGCATCCGCTGGTCAGTCTCGTTTGGCCGCCGGGGATGCCGGCGGTGATTTGGGAAGTGATTCGGGAAGTGATTCGGAAGGCTCCGGTCGTGGTCTGACCGGTAACATTCAAAAGTACAAAGACCCGCTCATCGGCTCTTATTTGGAAGACCGCTATCACATACTGTCGGTGCTTGGTTGGGGCGGCATGTCGGTGGTCTATAAGGCCAGGCAGGAACCGTTGGACAGGCTTGTGGCCATCAAGACCGTTAAGTTTCGCGTGGACGAGCGCCCCGATATCTGGCGACGCTTTGAGCGCGAGATTCGTACTTTGAGCAAGCTGTCCCATCCGAATATAGTCAGTGTCTACGACTGTATTGTGGGCGACGACGGGCAGCCCTATGTAGTAATGGATTATCTGAAAGGTCGCTCCCTCGATCAAGTATTGCAAGACGACGGCCGCTTTAGTCTTGTCGATCTTGCCAATGTGGGCGGTGATATCGCCGCTGCTGTCGGTCATGCGCACCGGCATGAGGTGATTCACCGAGACCTCAAGCCGGCAAATATAATGCTTGTGGATGACATAAATCAGACCGACGCACTACCGGCTGGTGATACTACCGGCAGTGTCAAGCGTGTGGTCAAGGTCGTGGACTTCGGTCTGGCTAAGCTGGGGGAAGACAGTCGCCGGCTTACCAATTCCGGCGAACTCTGGGGATCGCCTCCCTATATGAGTCCCGAGCAGATCAAGGGCGGCGGAATTGACCACCGGGCCGACATATATGCCCTTGGAGCCGTACTTTACGAAATGGCCACGGGCAAAGATCCATTTTATGGCGCCGAAATCTATGAACTGCTGCACAAGCATGTCTATGAAATTCCCCCTACCTTAAAAGAGACATGTCCGGAGGGAGATTTCCCGGAAGCTCTGGAACTGGTCATAGCAAAAGCCCTGGCTAAGGAACCGGATGACCGTTTTCAGTCTATGGCGGAATTGAAGGATGCCCTGGTTCTGGCATGTAACGGCGGCAAACCGTTGTTAGCCGGTAAACCGTTGCTAGCCCCGCTCAGTCCCCGTTCCACAGCAGGGCTGGCAGCCCTGCCGCCGCCGCGGCGGGCGGTGCCGGAGACCGCTTTGACGGCCGAGTCGGAAGCCTCTCGCTTCCAACGTCCACTCGGTCTGGCCTTTCTTTCCCTGCTCCTGGTTCTCTGCGCTCTCCTTTTTGTGAGAGGCTTATCTCCGGCTCCTACGGGCGTTAAGAGAAATGTGGATGCTGCTTATTTGAAGAGCCGGTCCGAACCGACCCAGACCGGCGTGGAGCCGCCACCGGTCGTCAAGAAACCGGCGCCGGTCAGTCGCATCACTAACAACACCGCTGTTGCCTCCGGGCAGGGGGCGAGAGCACGCCGACGCCGTCCGGTTCCGCCTGCCCGGAGCGAGGGGGAGCGGGAATTGCTTAAGAAAAACCCACCTAATTCTTCGTCCGGTCCTGTAAAACAAACTAAATTCGATATCCTTCGGCAAATGAAGAACCCGGCACTGAGGAAGGAAGCCGGCGATAATTGATAAAGTAGGACTAATTTAGGATAGAGCAGGCGCTTTGTGAAGCGGAGTTCGGCGTTAACTATGAACAGGATGGCAATTTCTACTAAGTTAAAAGTGATGGCTTGTACCCTGGCCCTGGCGGTCAGCTCGGGTTATTCCGGAGCCATGGCGGCCTGGTATGACAATGAGAATACCTTTCTTGATCGCGGCAAGCAGTCTTACAACAGTGGTGCTTTCGATCAGGCGATTTCGCAACTGAGCGAGTGCCTCAAGCTCAATCCCAATCGCGCCGATGCTTATTACTGGCGGGCCATGGCTTATCAGGGCATCAAGCAGCAAGATAAGGCCTTGAAAGATCTGGACGAGGCCATTCGCCTTGCTCCCGATAGCGCCACTTGTTATTTGAACAGGGGCTTGATTTATTCCAATCAAGGCAAACTGGAAGCTGCTGTTGAACAGTTCGAAGAGGCTCTGCGCTATGACGGTAATCTCAATGAAGCCGAGATTAACAAGAAGTTTTGCTTGAAAGAAATTGAAAAGCAGCGCATCGCCAAAGAGAATCCGCAGCCGACACAACCGTCGACGCCGGTGAAGAGCAGTGTTCTGGCCGTGACGGCAAGTAATACTGCTGCTACTCACGCTGGCGCTCCTCGCACCGCTGGTGGTACTACTGCCGCGGCCACCACTCTCGCTAATGACCCCAAGTGGTTGAAGCTGGAGAAAGAGCTTGAGGTGAAGGCCCAGAAAGAGCGCGCTGAAGCCGAGCGGTTGGCGCTGGCCAGGGCTAAAGCCGAGGCCGAGAATGCGCGCTTAGCCTTGAAAGCTAAAGAGCTGGAAGAAAGAGCCGAGCGCGAGAAAGCTCGCCACGACGAAGCCGAAGCTCGCCGCATTGCCATGGCTGCAAAGGTAAAAGGCAAGCCCAGCGCCGCTACCGAGACCAGAGGGGAAGCCGAGACCGGTGGGGAGGAAACTGGCGGAGCCGCTCTCGATATCACCAATCGTCCGGTGCGTGACAAGTGGGCTCTGATAATCGGAATAAGCAATTTCCAGGATAAGAATCTCAATCTCAAATATCCGGCCAAGGATGCCCGCGACTTTCACGACTTCTTGATCAAAGAGGCTAACTTTGCCCCGGATCACGTCAAGTTGCTGGTGGATGAAAAGGCCACCCGCGCCAATATCCTTTCGGAGTTAGGTGACAAGTGGTTGCCCCGTGTAGCTAATCCTGATGACCTGGTGCTCATTTATATAAGCAGCCACGGTAGTGCCTCCGACATGGATATCGGCGGCGTTAATTACCTCCTGGCTCATGACAGCCAGGTGGACAGTCTCTATGCCTCCGGTCTGCCCATGCAAGACCTGACACGCATTATCAAAGGGCGCGTACACAGCGACCGGGTGGTTCTGGTTCTTGACGCCTGCCACAGTGGTGCTGCCGAGGCCGCCGGGTCCAAAGGGCTCTATCGTAAGGGCAATCTGGATGCCGAGGCCGTGGCTCAGGGAACAGGTCAGCTTGTCATTTCTTCCAGCCAGCCCTCGCAGGTTTCCTGGGAATCCAAGAATTATCAAAATAGTGTGTTCACTCGTTGTTTGATCGAGTCTCTGCGCAAGAACGGTTCCGCCACCACCCTGGGAGATGCCTTCCAGAATCTGAAAGATCGCGTGCAGGAAGAGGTTTTGCGGGAGAGGGGCGTAATGCAAACACCGGTCTTAAAAACCCGCTGGAAAGGCAATGATTTGCGCTTGTCTACTCCGGCAGTTAGCCCCCGCCCGGGTCTTACCGACACGCCTTAGGCTGAAGTACAATAACGGTCTAAAGTTGGTTTGAGCCATCAGAGGACCATGTCTAAAGTTTTGTCCGTACCCAAGGTAGAAGAGATACTGGTCCTGGCCCGTCAGGCGGAAGGCACCGCTGCCAATGCCCCGGCGGAAGCGGAACGTTCGCAGGACTTATTGGCCTTGTTATCCAGGCTCTGTGCCGCCCTGGATTGTGAGGAAGAGCGGCGGGACGCTCTTGCCTGTTTGCATGGTCTGGCCGCAGCTCTGGAAAAAGAAAACTTGCCGGCTCTGCAGCTTAAAACCGTCTCCTTACCAGGACTCGATTGTCCCATTCGTTTGCTTTTGACAAAAGCCGTCTTTTCACCGGAGTTCTGGGGGCGTACTTTTGCCGAAGGTCTGCTCAAAGGCAAAGAGCAATTTAGAGGGCGAAAGATTGTCGAGGTCGGCACGGGCTCCGGCTGGATTTCTTTGCTTTTGCTCTTCTTTACTCATGTGAAAGAAGTAGTGGGTCTGGATTTAAATCCGGTGGCTATCACCATGGCCAGGCTCAACACCTGGCTCAACGGCACCAGGCTTACCGCCCCCGGTGAGTTTTCCATGCGCCTGAGCCTGGCCGGAGACCCGATTGTCAGCGCCTTTAAGGTGGAAGTCTCAGACCTCCTTTCGGCCCCCCTTGCCCGTGGCGAGAAGTTTGATCATGTGATTGGCTGCATTCCCCAGGTGCTTCATCCCAAGCCCCTGGTCTTGCCCGGTAAGCAGAGCGGCCGCCGGGGCGAAGAGAGTGAAACTTCTGTTGAAGGGTTTTCGGAAGAGGATCTCTATGATCTCTCCAATTACTGTTTTGAGCAGGGCATTCTGGAAGATCGTTTCGGCTTGCCCCTCATTGCCAGTGCCCTTGAGCAGTCGCAGCTTTTGCTAAACCAGGGCGGCAAAGTCACCCTCGTGCTTGGGGGACGACCGGGACGCCAGGCCATTGAGAGCATGTTCGAAAGACGCGGACTTGATGCCCGTCTGGTCTGGATGCGCCGCATTCAACAGGCCGATGATACCGATCTTGCTTCCCTGGTTGAACTGGAAAAGTCTTACGATATTCGCTTCCATTTCTTCATGTCCCGTGAGTCAGATGCCGGTGAATCTGTTTCTGCTGCCACTGCCGTCAAGCTTCTGGCCAGCGGTCGCCCTGTTTACCACGACCTGCTTGTTTATGAGGCCGTGACTCGATTTGAACCGCATGTCTTCGACTTTGTGCGGAACCTCTCCCAATTGCATCTGACCAGCTTGCGCAAAGAGTTGGATTTCTCAAGACTGCAAGAGGAGCGAGTCAGTTTCTTGAGTCGACTTTCCCAGTCTATGCTGGAATCAAGGGCCCTGCCCTATCCGCATGAGCGCGGCGACATGAGCATTCGAGAGCTTCTGGCTCGCTATCTGAACGGCTTTTGCTATTATCCGGTGGAAGCTGCCGACTTGTTCATTGCTCCCTCCAGGGCTGAGCTGAGTTCCATCATTTTTAAATTGTGCACCGAGAAGCAAGACCGTATCTTGCTTTCCTCCACCCTCTCGCCGGTTTATATTGACGCAGCCAGGCAGGCCGGACTTGATATTACAGTGGGCAACGATGATCTGAGCGAACTTTGTCAGCTCGACGATCTGGTAGCACCGCGCCTGGTGCTGATTTCTCCCAAGCAGCTAGCCTTTCCTTCTCCCATAACCATCAAGGCGCTGGCTCAGCAGGCAGCCAAACATCCCGAGCGCATCTACCTTATCGATGATTCCGAGCATTTCTTAATCAGCTCGCACCTGGGTGCCAATATGACCCTGCGCCTGGCCGCCCAGGAAGATCTGCCTCCTAATCTCATTCTTCTTTACGGCCTGGTCAAAAATACAATCAGCCCCGACCTGCAACTGAGCTTTCTTATCAATGCTCCTCAGTCCTGGCTTTCCGGCTTGGATATAGGCGCCGAACTGAGCTATTCACGCATTGCTTATCCCACCCAGCTTCTTTATCAGTGGCTCTTCGAAGATCTAATGACCTTTCCTTTTTCCGATAACGGCTTTGAAGATGCCGGTATCGTGAAAGAGAAGAAAGCGCAACCGCTGAGCAAACTCTCCCCTCTTATCACAGAAATAGAGCAAGACCCAGTCTTTGCTCCCAAGCCTGTGGACCCGGAAAGCGCCGGTATCATCCGCCTTGATTATGGTGAATTTGAAGCGGCGCCGCCCGATATTTTGATCAAGAGTTTATTCAAGGGCTTCATCGACGAAGAAACTCATGTTTTGCCGCAAATTGTTCAGGAGCGGATTTGTGCTTACGTCAAGTTCACTCGTCACGTGGGCGTGTCTCCCCGGAGGGTCGTTCTGGCGCAGGGCGTCTTCCCACTCTTTGGTGCTTTCATTCAAGCCATGACCGCGCGCCTTGGCCGCCCACCCCTGGTCGCTGTGCCTGATGGCAGCTATGGACCTTTGTATCCCATGCTCAAGTACTACGGCGCTGAGATAATGGAACTGCCCACCAGCGTTGAAAAGGCTTACCTGATTTCGTCTCGCGATTTGCAGGGGCTCAGTCCCAAGCCCGATGTTCTCTGGCTGACCCAGCCTAACAATCCCAGCGGCGTCTTCTTTGACCCGGAGAAACTGCGCAATATAATCGACGTTTGCTACAACGAAGACATCTATATTTTTTCAGACGAAATTTTCTTCCTGCTATCCGACCACAGGCTTGGACGCTGGACACCGTCTTCTCTTTCCGCCGGCTCCTACAGCCAGGGGCACTATCAGAATAAGATTTTCATGGTCGACGGCGTCGCCAAAAGTTTTGCCTCCGGCGGTATGAGATTGGGCTTCCTGCTTGCTCCAGATGAGACGTGGGCTGCCGATATTCAACGCTATACAGCTTCTCCGCCCCTGGCCTTCTTGCGGGCCTGGGATGGACTCTATTCCGCCTTCCTTGATAAATCACCCAACCATATGCTCGATGTGGGCAAGGTCTTCACCGAAGTAGAATCTTATTTGATGGAGAAGCGCAGAAGTCTCTCGCAGCATAGAGAGCAGCTCTTAACGCTTTTGCGCCGCTACAATTTGGACGACGGATACGATACTCCTTATCGTGGTGGATTGTTTTTGCTTGGCAAGTTGACTGATCGGCACGAGAAGCTGGCCAGAAATGCCGGCTTGCTCACCAATCCCGGTGAGTGGAGCCGCACCGGCCCAATGGTCCGGCTTTGCTATTGTCTGGAGGAAGGACGCTTCCAGACGGCCATGGAGAGACTGAAGACTTTCCTGGCTGAGGAATTCGCAGAAGTTAAGGGAGGCCCAGTTTGACACCGCCTGATATTTCCATGCGAGGTCGAGTTTGTTTGATTACCGGCGCTACGGCCGGTATCGGCAAGGTTACGGCCCTGGAACTCGCCACCAAGGGGGCTACAGTTATCCTGGTCGGGCGCAACGAAGACCGCTGTCGCGACGCTCTTGATGAGATACATGAGCTGACGGGCAGCAATAACCTGGATTACTTTGTTTGTGACCTTTCCAACTTCCAGCAAGTGCGCTCTCTCAGCCAGGCGGTCAAGAGCAAGTACAGTAAGTTGAATGTGCTTGTGAACAACGCTGGTGCTCTCTTTATGCGCCGCCAGTACAACGTGGATGGTCTGGAGATGACCTGGGCATTGAATCACTTTGGCTATTTCTGGCTTACCGGCATGCTCCTTGATGTGCTGAAAGCCAGTGCCCCGAGCCGTGTAGTCGTGGTTTCATCGGATGCTCATAAACGAGCCAATTTGAATGAAATGCCAAATTTTAAAGCGAATATTCCCGTTGGTTATTTTGGCTACGCCAATACCAAACTGGCTAATTTACTCTTTGCCTATCATCTGGCTTACAGCATCAAGTCTACCGGTGTAACCGTCAACGCCATGCATCCAGGGGTGGTTGCCACCTCGTTTGGCGGTAACAATGGTCTTGTGGGGCGCATCATTCAAATGAATGCCAATATCTTTGGTGTTAAGCCGGAAGTCGGTGCCCGCACCGTCATCCAGCTTGCCTCCGCCCCTGAACTTTATGCCACCACTGGTAAATACTTCGTCAAGGAAGAAGAAGCTAATTCTTCTAAAGCTTCCCACGATACAAGACTTGGTACCAGACTCTTTCAGTGGAGCCTGGACATTTCCCAGCGCCTCGGCATGGACACCAGGCAACTAGAGGCTCGCTGACGGAGCCTTCAGCGGATTCACGCCTTCAATGGTTCCTTTGCGTTCAGCGTTTTATTTGTGCTCGGTGTCTCATTTGCCCTCAGCGCCTCATTTGCCCTCAGCGCCTCATTTGCCCTCAGCGCCTCATTTGCGCTCAGTGCCTCATTTGCCCTCAGCGCCTCATTTGCGCTCAGTGCCTCATTTGCCCTCAGTGCCTCATTTGCGCTCAATGGTTTTTGAATGCCTTAGAGTTTGACTTTCAGGTTCCACCATTAATCTGTTTCGAGGTGGTCGATGGGTCTCTTTTGAAAAAATGAGGCGCGAGCGAAATTATGTCGTTTTTCGCTTCATGCGGGTTGTAAAGTGGGCATTTTTACTAGTATGCATGAAATTATTGCGTTTTTCACTCACGCCTCAAAATTATTTGAGGACTATCTGTTCGGTTTCTGTAGGCTTTCAGCTTTGCCGTTCTTCAGTTTCTTCTTCGTAAGTTTAAGAATGCGTTCTTCCAATTCTTCTCGTGAGTCATATTCGTGCTTCGTTGTGAGTGCTTTGGCGCTTCGGCAAAGGCTCAGGGCTTCATCTAGTTTGCCTTGTTTTTCCAGTTCTTCGCTCTTATCGGAATAGATGTAGCGAAGATGATGCCTTGCATATCCTAGCTTGGGACATGCCGCTGTGGCCTGCCTGTATAGATCGATTGCAATTTCGTACTGCTTGGCTTCTTCCGCCTTTACTGCCAGTTGAGTCAAAATATATGCAGGCGAAGCCTTGGTCAAATTGAGCTCTTTCATTTGCTCCGGTGCAGGCGGCCAGAATGGTGGATCTTCGCGACTGAAGTCTCTGCCCAGAAGGCATTTTGCTATTTCAATTTTGTTTTTGCCGGTGCGAATGGCGACATTTTTTAGTTCGCATGTGCAGGTTCGAACCGTGGCGGGAAGAACTGCAATTGACTTAACATCTTCCACACGCCTGGTTATTTTCAGTATCGAAAGGCGCTGTTCGTTCGTGAGTGTAATAGATCCGCTGCCTTTGTCTAACTCCTTAACTTGCTGGGGCGTTAGTTTGAGATCGATTTTTTCGCCATTTATGTGACCATTGTAAGCAAGTCCGTCCGCCAGGGCCGGCCATGAAGTCGTGATGAGACTCAGAGTCAGCAATGCCTGAGTCAGTGTGGCTAGGTTTCTACGCACTTGCAGGCGCCGCCTCAGAGAGTTCCTTCTGCTACGATATACCCAATGAGACCTTATCTTGAATGAGGGTGGCTACTTTAGTGAAGAGCATCCGCACATGGGTTATTTTGCCGGTGGCGCTGGGCAACTTTGTCCTTGGATCCGGCTCTGCTTTCTCCAAAGAGGTGAGAGAAGTGCCTTTGGTCCCCTCCCAATTGTTCTCGCGCAATGAACGTAGCATGCCTGATGCTGTCGGTGATTTTGGTTCCGATCCTTACCAGGAGTCGTTTGCGAGGCAATTTACTTATTCTATTGCACCACCCATTCCGAGAGGTGGTTTTATTACTTCGGACGGGCGTACTGAAAACATTGATCTCGACAGCTATACCATTGTGTGCCCAAGTGGTCCTTGGAGCTTGTATTTCTGGAGCGGCTTCATGAGTTCCGTGTATCGTTGGCTCCTCTGGACTAAATTGATCGCCGGGTGAGAAACTAGCCCCAGTCGGCATTCTCAAATACGACTCGGTAACCGTCCGGATCTTCAAAGGTGGTGCCCTGTTTGTCCCAATAAGGATTGAAAGAAGGCACTGGGTTGTATCCGGCTGCTTTCATGCGTGTCACAGCCAGCTGGTAGTTTTCCCTGTCTGGCATATAAAAGACTAGAAGATTGTCCTGAGTCGGGGCTTTGCCGGCTTTGTGTCCTTTACAGGTGGTGAATTCCAGGTGATATGGGGCGTTTGCTGCACCTAGCATGACGCCGTCGAAGCCGTCGTGGTCTTGAAAGCGACCGAGTTCCTGCATGCCCAGACCGACAGTGTAGAAGTGCACCACCTCCGCCATATTGTCCGTAGGCCTGGCGACGCGCAGCCGGGGAGTTTGACTGACAAAATAGGTCAAGAGTATTGCTCCTTTCTTTCTAGATTCGGCTTGTCTGAAACGAGGGCATTTTAGCAGCTTCGCCTTTGATGTTATGATCGGTTTACTAGCTCTGGTCCGGTGGTTTGAATGTTACCTCGATGGACGTTTTGCTTACTGCCCTCATTTCTATTTGCGGTGTACCCGGCCGGGGCCTCTGAGGGGACAAACCCTTATGCAATCGGAGATTTCTACGGCAGCGATTCTTTGCCTCGCAACTTGGGTGCAGTGCATAGCATCATTTTAGATGACGGCATTATTCCTGGTGGTCCATATAGGGCTGCTCCAACTATCCGGTTGGGGTTTACTGCGCACAGGGCTTTTGA
The DNA here is from genome assembly GCA_016212515.1 of Candidatus Melainabacteria bacterium. Taxonomy (GTDB): domain Bacteria; phylum Cyanobacteriota; class Vampirovibrionia; order Obscuribacterales; family Obscuribacteraceae; genus Obscuribacter. Next base: position 37,909 of record JACRFZ010000079.1, on the reverse strand, counting down.
AGACGCCACTATGGATGGTGTGAGCCACAGTGTTTCGTCAGGGTGCTACACTTTGCCGCGCCTGCTGCTACTTCGGTCTTTTGGTGGGTCTCGACCATTGAGCCGGCGATTTGACTCCTCCTATGGCACAAGCCTGAGCGGTGGCGCCGACCCTCGTCCATTTCATACTTACACAGGAGATTTTGGCCCTTATCCGAAGGATTTACACAAGTCGAATCCCTTCTTTAGAGATTATTTCTACAGGCAAAGTTCACGCTTCAGTCCCCGGGAGCCTTGTGCGCCCTAGAGACGACCGGGCACCTCTATTGGTGCTTGTGCCTGGAGAAATTGGTGCCTTCTATTTTTAGGAATTTACCTGACGCACGGATTCGAAATAAATATCCTTGACGCAGACTGCCGGTGACAGACTGAGCAGCCAGCGCACTGTTTTGACCACATCCAGAGTGCTGATCATTTCTGAAGCATCAAGACCGGAGAGGTTGCCCATTTCGGTTGAAACAAAGCCAGGGCAGAGCGCCGTTACTCGAATGCCAAGTTCGGATACTTCTTTGTAGAGGGCTTCGTTCAAGCCCACAAGACCGTACTTTGATGCCGCATAGCCACCGGCTGCCGCCCTGGCCGTCTTGCCTGAGCGAGAGGACAAATTCATTATATGACCGGATTTCTGGGCTTTCATCAGGGGCAAAACCATCGAGATGATCTCGAAGGGGGCTCGCAGATTTATGTCCAGCATGTCGGTGAAGTCTTTCATGGACAGGTCGGATGTACCGCCATAGTAGATACCGGCATTGTTGAATAATAAGTCGATGCGATTGAAAGTATCTCTGGTATGGACAACCATGTTGTTTATGGCGGCACTGTCTCGCACATCCAGCGGGTGCACTTCCACTTGTACGGTCGGGCATTTTGCAAGAATTTCTTCTTTTGCGGCGAGCAGGTCTTTCTCGGTTCTGGAACACAAGACCAGATTGAACCCATCTTCAGCCAGACCCATCGCTACGGCCTTGCCTATGCCCTTACTGGCACCGGTGATGAGGGCAACGGGATTGATTTCAGTTTGCATGGGTGCTCCGAAATAGTAAGTAGCGATGCCGGTTGCTCAGGTGCCGCCCGGCGGTAACTTTTAGATTGTATTCGCTTGGCAGGCTCCCGGTGTACGGTCCGGGCGATTAATCTAAGATTCTCTCGGCTTTTACACTTTCCCCCGGTGCTGCCGCTCAACAATAATGAAACTGTTTCTCAAGCGGTCGAAGCAAGGGTTCAGCAAATACAATTCCATTTAACGCCTGCTTGAAAAATCGGTATAACTATGAACCTGAAAAAGACGTTCGCTCTCTCCCTTGCCCTTTCCTGCCTGTCGATGCAGGTGCCGTCTCTGGCTGCCGAGCCGGTAGTCACTGTGGCTAAATCTGTTGATTTAAAGCCCAGAGCGGAACAAGTTAAGTTCAACAAGGAAAGGAGAGAGACAGGGAAGGAACAAGCTAGGTTCGACAAGGAAAAGGGAAAGACGGGGAAGGAGCAAGTCAAGCCTGCTTCGTCGTTCAATATTAGTAAGGTCAAAGGCGGTCCCCTGGTTGAGAAGTATTTGATCACGGGTAAGTTGGCTGATGGCGAAGCGGCTCTATTGCAAGAGCTGGCTAATCATGAAAGCAATGATCAGGTGCGCTTCGGTTTGGGAGTCTTGCAGTTTTTGCAGGCTTTTGAAGGGCTTGAGCAAGATCTCTTTCGCTACGGATTGAAGGAATCCGTTACGCGGGGAGTGAGACCGCTGCCGCGCCTGCCGGTGCCGACCAACTTGCAGCCCGAGAAGGTAAGCTATGAGAAACTGCGGGAAGTAGCTGAACGATTTTCCAAGAAGTTGGCCCAGGCGGAAGCAAGCCTGGCTGCCATTAAGGATGAGACGGTCAAGCTATCCTTGCACTTTGGTTTGATCAAGCTGGACTTAAACGGCGATGGGGAGGCTACTGAAGAGGAAACTTTGTGGAAGCAGTACGCCTCCTTGAGCCGAAACACTGGAGTCTCTTCAGACAAGGCCGCCGGCTTCTATATCAGTTTTGATCGCGGTGACGTTCACTGGCTCCGGGGTTATTGCCACTTAATCGGTGCCTTTCCGGAGATGTATCTGGCCCACGATAGTCGTGAACTCTTTGAGCGCACTGCACATTTGCTTTTCTCCCGGGTAGAGTCACCCTACGGCTTTCTGGCTGCCGGAAAGCAGGTGCATCCTCTGGGAGAAGCTTTCGATGCGGCTGATCTAATTGCTGCCATACACCTGATAAATTGTCCGGTAGTTGAGCCAAAGCGTATGGAAAATGCTCTGCATCATTTTGAAGCAGTGGTTTCTGAAAGCCGTGTTTCATGGCGTTATATTCTTGCTGAAACTGACGATGACCATGAATGGTTGCCCAATCCAAATCAAACCGGCGTAATTCCAAATGTAAGGGTAACAAAGGAAATGGTGCAGTCCTGGTCGGAAGTAATGAATGAAGTGGAGCAGCTTCTAGCCGGAAAACTGCTCTTGCCGTTCTGGCGCGGCGAGGAGCCCGTGGGCATAAATGTGCGGAAGGTGTTTCTGGAGCCTCGTACTTTTGATCTGGTGCTCTGGGTGCAAGGCACTGCCGCCGCACCTTATCTGGAGCGGGGTGAGAGGACTCGTAAGGACACCTGGACACGCTTGATGCGTGACTTTGGCGGGCACTTCCCCGGCTTTGCCTTCTGGTTCAATTGAGCGAATTGTTTTACCGCTTTATCGATTTCAGACCCGGGAGCAGCGGTTGCAATTTGATCCGGATTTTATACCGGGTCGCTAATCTCTTACCCAAGCCGCTCCTTTTGCTTTTACGAGGTTTGTACCTATGGATAACTTTAATGCTCTGCCGGAAAGCCAGATTGCTAAACAAGTCGCCGCAGCCGACACTCGTGAGAATTTCAGTCAGGAAGCCGCGGCGCAATACTATGTCTGTAAAGACGGCTCAGTGGTGGCAAAACCCTCTGACTGCCGGGAGAGCAGTTACTTGCCGGAACTGAAGCTCAAGTCTTGAAGAGACCCATGACCGCTGCCGACATTTCGCCATTGCCCTTGCCAATTTTCAGATGCTGGATAAGAACGACAATGGAAGTCTGGAACTGTCCGAACTTTCTTAGCGGCGGACGAGTTTGACTGGTCGCAAGCTTGAAAGCGAGAGTCTGCCTGGCTTGCCCACAGCCATGGAGGGAAGCTTTCTTGCCAGTCTGGTGGATAGGCATAGCTACTTTTAATACAGTGCGGGCTGCAGGCGGGTCGGTTGAACGAGGGGCCACGTAAGAAGCTCTTCTCCGAACTTTATCAAAGCTCAGACGTGAATTTAGCCGCCGGGTTGAGGAACTGTTTCCCTCGCACGGGTCTTCTTGTCGATGAGACTTTACGCAAAAATGGTATCGGACACTAGACTCAGTTGGCGATGGTTTTGACCTCTACTATCAGACATATAATCAAGACCAGGGTGAAGATAGCCAGAAAAATTGCCAGAAGAGAGCAGGTAGACCAGGAAGGAATTTCCAGGGAGAGTTTGCGCATTTTCTTTATGGAAAGCCAGTAGTCGAAAGTTCCTCCGCACAGGCAGAAGAGCCCGAAGAGCATCATGGTAAAACCTAATACTTTTGGGGAAAGGGCCAGACCCGGCGGTACTCCCAGTTTGTTCTGAGCCAGTACGCCGTCGATAAATTTGACCAGGGCAAAGCCGAAGCCTATCAGGCTCAAGGATGTGCGTATCCAAGCCAGAAGAGTGCGGTCAAGGGCGAAGACCGTCCTGGCCAGGGCCAGTTCGTTGCCTACGTTGGCCGGTGTTTTTTGCCCTTCTTCTAACATGCCTTTATCCTTTCCTCGATATCATAGAGGTTGATAGCTCTCAGATTATAGCGAGGAAGTGATGGTTAAGGGTGGTTCTCTGCGATTGAGCTTGTGCCCTGGTCTGGGATTACTCTTACTCCTCTTTCTCTGCCTTGTCTCGCTCTCGGCTTGCAGCCGTGAAAAGCGGGGAGAACTTAGTTCTTACACTCTCAAGTTGCCAAATGATGCCTCGGTCTTGGATCGCTTTGCCGGCGACCGGCGTGAGCAACTATTGCGTTACCTGGCTTCTAATGCAATCTGGTGCGTCGGTCCGGCTTCACTGAAGCCCTGCGGGAAGCCCCGGGGGTTGCCGTCCTGGCAGTCGAGCCGGGCTCTCTTGCGTTGCACGCCTTCTTACTTTCTAGCCGACAAAGAAAGTTTCAAGAAGAAGGCTGTTTCCGAATTGCTGCACCCCGATGCTAATTATGCTCCGCAGGGCTCCCAGTGCTACATTACAATTCCCTATGGCGGCGGCGGCAACTGCACAATTGATAAGGAGACTTGCTATTTGACCGTTGCGTTGCAAGTACGGGGTGATAAGGAGGCGGAAGGACCTGCCGCGCCCCGCACCTGTACGATTCAAGTCGATGACAGTGGGGAGGCTTCCAGTAAGGGAAACATCTGGTCCCATTCATATCTTGTGGCAAGCGGGCATGATCTTTGCCTCTCTATTGAAGAACATTCTTACCGGGCAGACCGAAAACATACGAAAGAAGCACTGGCTTTTGTGCTTTCGGAGCTTGAAGCAATTGCCGATCAACTCGACGGTGAGAAGGAATCGGCGAGCAAGACCGGACAGGCACCGCCTGTCAGTTTGCTCGCGGAAGGGTCGGTGAAGCAACTTGCTGCCGACGAGATCAAGGTTGGATCTAGTTGCCTGTTCGGCTATTTCAATCCTGGAGAGTCGGGAGTTTTGAAACTATCATTGGTGCCAGGTCCAACCGCCGTGAAAAATGCTTATCACTGGGGTACCGATGGCGAGCAGGAGGTCTTTGTTCGCTGTGGATGGTCGGACAAGCCCGACGAAAGATACTTCTTTGCCATACCCTGGTGCTTACCAGGAGATGGTGATGCCAATATCAATCAGTTCAACCTTCGCCTCACCTTCAAGCCCGACCGAAATTCAGAAAGCAAAGAAGCTATGGCTCAGCGTCAGCTCTATTATGCTCCCGCTAGGCAGTGAGCTCAGTCTCTGCCTCTAAAGAGGCTGGGCCGGCGACTTTAGTTCGGCTGCTTTCATCAGTTTGTCAACGTCGTCCATCAAGGCCATGCCCTTTTTACCAGGATCGAATTTGAGGGCGTCGTTGAGTATGTTTAGTCTTTCAGTCAAATGTTTGTCGTGATAGACCACACCGAAGACATGCTTTTCACACCAGCCAACTTTTGTGATTAAGCGAGCAGTTGCCGGAGGTGGGTTGGGGGCGTTGACGACGGCATCATCAATCGGTGCGGGGCTGTTGACCTGGCTGGAATCAGGATCTGTATTGGCGCTCGTGACGGCACTGCGCGGGCGCACTCTTACGCCGCCAAAGCCGCCAAATCCGGGCACAAAGAAGGAAGGACCACCGCTTGAGCCCGGACCGGCCGGCTGAATGCCTAGCAAAGCGCCTCCCATTTTGGTGAGGAAGTTGCCACCGCCGGTGCCACCGGCTGTACTGGTGCCGGTATCGGCACCGGCCGGGTCATTTGGTGCTGAAGATTGGCCGAGTATCTTCTTGTGCAATTTCTTCTCGGCATAGTCTTCCAGGGCATCGGTACGGTCACCCAGTGCCGACTTGGGTATGTCGTGACCGAAGGCCTTAATTTCCATGCGAGAGAGCCGGTCGCTTAGCTGGTCTCCTTCGTGGGCCTGACCAAGAATGGCTTCTTCCAGTGCCGTCACACGTGGGTACTGGGTTTGCTCCTGGGGTGCACTTGCTGCGGGCGTGGCAGCACCGGGCTGCAGGTTCTGTTGATTTGGCCCGTCACCAGTGTAACTATAGGCGTTCATATCTTCGGCACTCTCGTATTGAGGACCGGGTGCAAGCAGCTTTTTGTGCAGTTTGTTTTCTACATAGTCTTGCAGGGCATCGGTGCGGTCGCTTAGATCTGCTTTATCTGAGACCTTGCCGAAAGCCTTTTGTTCCATCCTGGTGAGCCGGTCGCTCAAGGCGTCGCTCTGGTAGGCTTTGCCCAGAATGGCTGTTTCCATTGCCGTGATGCGGGGGTAATTATCGTCCGGCGCTGAGTCCAGGGCTTTTGCCGGTAGGTGAAGCCCGGCGCTTGTGGTTAGAGCGAGTGCTAGTGCCGCTCTCATGGTGAAAAGTTTTGTCTTGAATATCATAATCAGGCATCCTCGGGCACATTTTAGCGTATCGGCCCGGAAGTACTTGAGATTGGTTTAGTATGAGGCTGGTGAATGCGGCCTTCCCCTCCCGGGGTTGTAGAATTGCCGGAGACTCGACAACCTGGGGCTTTATGACGGGCAAGTTTAATGGCTATTTACTGAAGTGCTCGGCAGTGGGAGCACTGGGAGGGCTTCTCTTCGGCTTTGATACGGCCGTCATCTCCGGTGCCACCCATTCTCTCACCGAGACTTTCAAGCTCAGTTCCTTCTGGCTTGGCGCGACTGTGGCCAGTGCGCTCTGGGGAACTGTCTTGAGTGCAGTCTTTGCCGGTGTTATAGGCGAAAAGCTTGGTTCCAGGGAGACTCTGCGCATCACCGCTCTGCTCTATGTTTTGTCAGCTATAGGCTGCGCTCTGGCCTGGGATTTGCCCTCTTTGATTTTCTTCCGTTTCCTGGGTGGGCTGGGCATCGGCGGTTCTTCCGTTCTGGGCCCGGTTTATATCGCCGAATTGGCGCCGGCAAACTGGCGCGGGCGATTGGTGGGGCTTTTCCAGATCAATATTGTGGTGGGAATTTTGCTTGCTTACTGGAGCAACTACCTGATCGGTCTGATGCCCCTTGGTTTGAACGAATGGCGCTGGCAACTGGGCGTTTCCGGTATTCCCGCCCTCTTGTTTCTGGTCATGCTCTACGGTATACCCCGCAGTCCGCGCTGGTTGGTAGCCAAAGAGCAGGTAGAGGAAGCCAGGCAAGTGCTGCTCAAGACCAGTATGGGTGATGCCGAGGCTGAACTGGCGGCCATTGTGGCCGATGTTTCCGAGGAGAGGGCCAACCAGGAAGAGCGGCTCTTCACCAGGCGCCATCGCTTCCCTATTTTTCTTGCCATCGCCACTGGTGCCTTCAATCAGCTTACGGGCATCAATGCCATTTTGTATTATCTCAATGATATTTTTGCCCTGGCCGGTTACAACAAGATTAGCGGCGGCATGCAGGCTGTGGTCATCGGTGCCACCAATTTGCTCTTTACTCTAATTGCCATGGCTGTCATCGATAAGCTTGGTCGAAAGCAACTCCTACTAATTGGGTCGGTGGGTATGTGCCTCTGTCTTCTCGGCGTTGCCGTGACTATGCAAAATCACGCTCTCATGCAGTCTCTTGTCTGGTATTTGATTGCTTACATAGGATTTTTTGCCTTTTCCCAGGGGGCGGTAATCTGGGTCTATATCAGCGAAGTTTTTCCCACCATGGTGCGCTCCCGCGGTCAGAGCCTGGGCTGTTCCACGCACTGGATTATGAATGCCCTTATTTCAGGCACCTTCCCTATGGTGGCGGAAGCCTCCGGGTCGCTGCCTTTTTACTTCTTTTCCGCGATGATGTTGGTGCAGTTTCTGGTGGTCTTTTTTATTTTCCCCGAGACCAAGGGGGTTAGTCTTGAGCAGATGGAAAAGCAACTGGCCGGGGGCGGCAAAGGCCACTGAGCGGGAGTTTTTGACGACTTTCCGGCGCAGTCGGTGCCGCCTCGGCTTAACGACTCCATAATATTCGCGGCAACGACTCTGGGCACGGGTATAAAGTTGAAACCGGTATGATCTTTGGTTCGAAATGCGGAGTTTTCTTTGAATCCAGTAGTAACAGTTACTCAAACTGAGCTTTTTGACTTCCTCTTGAACGTTGCCGTGTGTCGGCCTGTCTTCATATGGGGGCCGCCCGGCATCGGCAAGTCTTCCATTGTGCAGCAATTTGCAAGATCGGTGGGACTGCCCTGTGTTTCTCTCCTGGGCAGTCAACTTGCGCCGGAAGACATTATCGGCGTGCCCCAGATAGTAGACTCGGTCAGTCGCTTTTGCCCACCAGCTATGATCGCCCGAAGCGAACCCTATTGTCTCTTCCTTGATGAACTGAATGCCTGTTCCCATGAAGTGCAAAAGGCTTTTTACAGCCTGATTCATGAAAGGCGAATCGGTGAGTATGAGCTGCCTGTGGGCTCCATAGTCATCGGTGCCGGCAATCGCTCGCAGGATAGCGCCATAGTTAAACCGATGTCTTCTGCCTTGATGAATCGCCTGGTGCACGTGCACTTACGAGTTTCCCACCGGGACTGGCTGGCCTGGGCTCTGGAGAATAACATCCACTCTCTGGTGGTGGAGTATATTCAAACCCGTACCGATCAGCTCTGGACGCAGCCGCCCAAGCATGAGGAGCCCTTTTCCACGCCGCGATCCTGGCACATGCTCAGCGATGCTTTACATGAATACGGCGATAAGCTGGACGACAAGGTGATTGAGCTTCTTGCATACGGCTGCCTTTCGCCTCAACATGCCACGCAGTTTAAAGCATTCAACAAACAAGTGAAGAATCGCTTCAAACTCAGTTCCATTATGTCCGGCGATATGAAGTGGCCTGCGGAAGCTGAAGATAGAGATTTGCTCTACTTCCTGGCTCAGTCATTTCGGGCGCAGCTCTTGCGAGATCTGCCAGCGGAAAAGGATGCAGTTACGGGCCGTCATAGAGAGCTGGCTCACACAGGCAAGGCGCTCTTGAAAGATTTGTCTGTTATCAGTCTGGAGATCGCCCAGATGGTTGTTGCCGAAGACGAAAACGGCAAAACCTTACCGTCCTGGTTTCTGGTGGAAGTAGTAAGAGACCTGCCCCGCCTGGTGGATAGAAAAGATGGCGCCCAGAGCAAAGTCTAAAAGCGTTCCTAATCCGGCGGAAGCAGCGCTCTTTGCCGGTTGGCAGGTGCTCAAGAAGCATCCCTTGTTTGGTCCGCTGGCCGATGCAACTTCGCTCAGAAACAGTAAAGGCAGCGACAATCTCTGTCCTCCGGACGGTTATGTGGTGGTTTGCTCCTATGGTGTGCTGCACTGTCATCCTACCCGGCGGGCCAGCGCCGAGAACTGGACTTATGTATTGGCCCATGCCCTCTTGCATCTGGGTTTCGGCCATCCCAAAGAGGTTGCTCGAGAAAGAGAATGGAATGCCGCTTGCTGTGCCTTCGTAACCAGATTCTTGAAGGATTTGAAACTCGGTCAGCCGCCGGAGTTTGCCTGCGGACACTTTGAGATTACGGCTCAGAACGAAGAGGCTTTGTACAGGCTGTTCTGCGAACAGGGGATAGCGGCTGATTTGAGCGGTCTTGGCACGGCCGGACTCAATCACTGCGATTTCCTCGGTGTATCCTCATCGCCGAATTATTTTAGTTGCCAGTACGGCAGCTTCGGTACAAGAACCTATGAAGAACTTCTGGCCGATGGTCTCATGGCGGCAGTTACAAGTGCCGTCAATGTAGCGGGTGGGCTGGAGCCTTATCTGGGTGCCGGTGAAAAACTGCATACGGCCATGCAGCAGGCCCGCTCCTGGTTCATCAGTTCCTATCCCCTTCTGGGGGCTCTGGCTGCTGCTTTTAAGATCGTGGAAGACGTTGCCGTCTGCCAGCGGTTGAACATTTCAATCGCTGCCGTAGACGCCGAAGCCAAGGAAATTTATTGCAATCCCAATGCCAAAATGAATGATGCCCAGGCTCGCTTTGTTATCGCTCATGAGTTATTGCATGTGGGACTGCAGCACGACGCCAGGCAACAGGGGCGTGACCCGTATTTGTGGAACGTCGCCTGTGACTACGTCATCAACGGCTGGCTTGTGGAAATGGGTATTGGTGAATTCCCTCACTTCGGTGGGCTCCACGATCCGGCTTTGAAGGGGCAGTCGGCGGAAGAAATCTATCTGATAATATGCAAAGACTTGCGGAAGTACCGTAAGCTGGCTACCTTTCGTGGTATCGGTTGTGGTGACATGCTGCGCAGCGATCTAGGTGATTGGTGGCGGCGCCCTCAAGGCATGGCCCTGGATGAGTTCTATCGAAGCTGCCTGGCTCAGGGCTTGAGTTTTCACCGGCAGGCCGGTCGGGGGCTCTTGCCGGCCGGGCTGGTGGAAGAGATAAATGCTTTGAGCCAACCGCCTATTGCCTGGGATGTGGAGCTGGCTCAATGGTTTGATCTTTATTTTGCGCCTCTGCACAAGAAACGAAGTTTTGCCCGTATAAGCCGACGTCAGGCCAGTAGCCCGGATATTCCCAGACCCCGCTATGTACCGGAGGAGGCTCTTCTGGAGGGGCGCACCTTTGCGGTTGTGCTCGATACATCCGGTTCCATGGATCGCAAAATCCTGGCCAAGGCCCTGGGGTCCATAGCCAGTTACTGTATGTCCCGGGACGTGCCGGCTGTGCGCCTGGTTTTTTGTGATGCCTATGCTTACGACGAAGGCTATGTGGCGGCTGAGACCATTGCCCAGCGCTTGCGGGTGCGTGGCCGGGGCGGTACTGTACTGCAGCCGGGCATTGATTTGTTGGAAAGTGCGGAAGACTTTCCAAAAAAGGGTCCTATCTTGATCATCACCGATGGTTTTTGCGATAACCTTTCAGTCAAGCGAGAGCACGCCTATCTTTTGCCCCAGGGTCGCTACCTGCCGTTTCATCCGAAGGGGCCGGTCTTCAGAATTACATAGGTAGGGCGGGTGCGAGAGCGGTCTTTCCCAGGCGGGTATAATGTCGAAGTGGTAGCAAGGATTGAGCCAGTGGTTCGAAATCTAGAGCCCGCCGAAAACGAGAAGCAAGTTGCTGCGGCGTCTGAATTGCTGCCGCCCGCTCTCGTGTTTGCAGAGGCAGCCTTTAATAAGCCCAGATCTGACTTACAAAACGCCAGTATTGAGGCTGATGGTTCAATTAATTTCGCTGCCGGCGTTAAGAGCGACGCTTATTCCTTTGCTTTTGAAAGACCGGGTCTGAACCCTGCCGAAGCCAGACAACTGGCTCTGGCGGTTCTGAAGGAAGACGGTCTCAAGCCTGTGGATGCTCTGAAAGCCTCTGCGGGCGAAAGCCGCATTCTTGGCGTGGGTGAAAGTCATACTTACAGGTATGGCAAGAGCGCGCAAATTGATTATTTCAAGGAGCACTTTGAAGAACTGGCCGATGCCGGTATCACTGACTTAATGGTGGAGTTGCCTCAGGTCTTGCAGCCGGTTTTCGACAGGTTCAACCAGGAGCGGGGCAAGGGTGACTTTACGGTGCCTGAGAAGATTGTAGGCACGGATGGAAAGGTTATCGACACACCGGAGGCTAAAGGTGCGCTAGCTATTTTGCGGGGCTACCCGCCTCACTATGTGGAACTTTGGAAAGCAGCCAGGGATGCCGGTATTGCCGTGAGTCCTATCGATAACAATGCTAACGCCCTGGAGCCGAATTATATAGAACATTGGAAAGGTACGGCGCCGCCGCCCACGGCAGCGGAAATTGAAGCCATGAACAGCCCTGAGCACAGGCAACTGTCTTTGCGGCGTGATGCCGACATGGCTGCTAATGCGCTGGCCGGTTTGGCGGTCCCCCATCCTTCCGGAAGGGAACGTAAGGCTCTACTCTGGCTTGGCAGTCTGCATACGGCCGATACCGCTGAAGCAGATCCGGCAAGCAAACGGGCCGGCCAGATTTTGCGCGAGAGCCTCGGGCATACTGCCGTAGCCTCGTTTTATGGTTTGACGGCGGGACCGGAGAGCGTCGATGCGGGAGCCTACCCGCTTGTTGGTCAGCTCAAAGAGCCAAGGGCTGCCTCCACCGGTGGTGCTGAGCCCAATCACCTGGGGCAGGTCAACCTCGAGCGACCGCCTGATCCAAAGTACGCTCATTTAGCAATCTACGGACGCAAGCAGAGTCGACTCGGCGACTGGGACAACCTGTTGGTTTTTCCTTGATTCGGGCTTGTAGATAAGTTACCGTTCTTTTCAAACCACGGTGAGACTCTCGCCCAGCCGGATGCTAGGAAAGTCTTCTTCGTACCGGACCAGGGCATTTTGTCCAAACATGACTTTACCGTCTATCTTTCGGTAGCCCGACAGGGTGAGCAGGGGCTCTTTACCGGTATCGGCGCTGTCTTGATCGATGGTGGTAATCTGGCAACGGGAGCAGGGTTTAACCAGTTCCAGACTGACCGAAGCAAGCTGCAGTTTTTTCCAGGTATCTTCGGCAAAGGGAGCGGCACCGGATATGGTGAGGTTCGGTCGGAAGCGGTTCATCTCCACCGGATATTCCAATTTGCTATTTAAGTCTGAGAGGGAAGCGTCGCTTATGACAAGCAGGGGAAAGCCGTCGGCAAATCCGACGGTATCCCTCTCTTCTGCGTATTTACCATCCACTTGCCTGGCAAAAGTACTTTCCATGCGCACCAGTTTTACAGGCTCTTGCAAGTACTTTGAGAGCGCTTCGGTAGCTTCCGGCTCTACCCGGGCGCGGCATCGATCTTTCCAGACCACTACCTCCAGTACCTCTGCTTCCGGCTTCTCTTCAATGGCAATTTCCACTTGCCCCCGGTCCGGTATGTTCAAGACCAAAGTGGTGGCTGTTTCAATTTTCCCCTCTTCCCTGAGCCCCGTGAGGCGGCAAGAGATCAAGCACATACGGGCAATTTCTCTCTGGCTGAGAAAATGTCCTCTGGCGTTGACTACCATCCATTCCCTGTCGAAAACCGGACCTCGTTCTGCCACGGGCATGCGCTCAAGGCTGACACCGCCCAGGCTCTTGACCGGGTAAATATGGAGCGAGCTGACTTTAAGTTGTTCCATTAATGACGCCCCAGAAGGGCAACAGCCGCATCAAAAATTGCCAGCATGGCGCAGACCAGCGATTCACCCGCCACTGCCCCTGATGCTACCGGCACATAATAGGTTTCGGCATTTTTACTGTTGACTTTCTTCCATATCTCAACGGCACAGGCTCCTACAAAGAAAGCCAGCGAATTGCTGAAGGGCATCACCCATGAAAGACCAAGACCCATGGCAGATGGCGTCAAGCGTTTGATTTTCTCAGGCAGGTGTCGGTCGGTGACAGCCAGGATAATACCAAGTATGCCTCCCACAAGCATGCTCCAGCGGGCCGACACCGGCACCTTATCGATGCCTTCGGAAAGCGCCAGCGCTACTGCCTTCCATGTTTGTACCGAGGGTGGATTGAAGTGCTCCAGAGCCGCTTGATCAGGTACCATTAAATACCAGGCCGGCACAATTGCCGCCACGCCGAAAAATACTCCAATGAGCTGCGCCAGGAATTGCTTTCTGGGATTGGCTCCCAAAAGGTAACCGCTCTTCAAGTCTGTAAGCAGGTCAGCGGAACTGGAAGCGATATTGGCCGTCACGGAAGCGGCCATGAGATTGGTTACTACATTTTTGGGTGCCATCAGAGCCACGGTCAACTGGGTAATCTTGCACATGGCCGACATGGGCGTAACATCGGTTTCGCCCGTAGCCCGGCAGGCTACCAGTGCCAGTAGAAAACTCAAAACTACGGTCATCACTCCCACATGGGGGGCGATGGAAAAGGCAATATATTGCAAGAAAATTGCCGCCAGGGCCAGGGGAATTACACCCACCAGAAGCCAGCGGCTTGGTACTTCGATGGCCTTGAGCGGATCGTCGCATTGCTCTTCTTGTCTGGTACCGAGTCCGGTGAAACTGCGGCTTATGGTCTTCCATTCCATGGCAAAGGCCGTCAGTCCAGAGGTGACCATAATTGCCGAGCCGGTCCAGAGGGCCCAGCCTTTGATCAGTTCACCGGGTGTTCCTATTTCTCCTGACGCCAAAAGTTCATGGGAACCGATGCCGTAAAGTAAAAGCGCCCCCAGCAACATGGAAGCTGATACTCTTAGACCAACAAGCATACCGGCTGCAGCTAAGAGCAAACTCGGTTCCATGCCGAAACCGGGCAGCTTACTCATGTCCAGTCCCCGGTAATTGAAGGCGAAGGGAACAAGCTCCGGTAGTTTCAGTCCCAATTTGGTCTGCCAGGCAAAGGAGCCGTTTTTGAGAAAGCCGGCGGCGCCTGCAATAACCATGGCCACTACCAGTGAATAAGCCTGGGCTACCGCTTCTTTACTTTTGCTGTGCAGGCTTCTCAGGGTCTGGGCGGCGGCAATGCCGCTAGGGAAGGGGAGTTTTTCTTTGTTGATCATTTGCCGCTTCATGGGTACGGCTAGAAAAACTCCCAGCAGAGCCGAAACCAGAGTCCAGGGCAGCAGGATTGTCCAGCTTACGTGCTGACCGGTGATCATGAGCAGCGCACCAAAGGCAATACCAACGGTAGCGCCGGTAGAATAGCCGGCCGCCGAGGCTGTGGATTGCATGCAGTTGTTTTCCAGGATTGACATTTCGGAAAGTTTTGGTGCTGCCAGCCTGACGCCTCGCCAGATCACAAAGGAAAGGACGCAGGCGGTAATGGCGACGCCAAAGGCCCAGCCTATTTTCAGCATCGTATAAAGATTGGAAATAGACATGAGGGCCCCGAGTACTCCACCCATGAGCACGGCGCGCAGGGTTAGCTGCGGCACCTTGTCGCCCTGGTAAACCGTCTCAAACCATTGCTTATCGTCGAGATCTCGTTCGAGCAAGTCTTGCTGTTGCTCTGGCTCAGACCCTGGCTCTGTGGTCTTCTCTGCTTCACTCATGGAGTTTAGTGGGGCGCTGAAAGCATGCAGAAGTTTTCGTTTTCCAGTCCGCGCAGGGCCGTTGTCCTGGCTACGCGGCTGATGGCCAGTTGGAAAGCGGCAGTGCGCATGTCGCACTCCGAACTTTTTTCAATATGCTTTATCTCTTTATAGGAATCAAGCAACTGGCTCTTCAATTCCTGGTTGACTCTGTCTAGTTTCCATCTGAATTGCTGAACGTTTTGCACCCACTCAAAATAGGAGACGATGACGCCGCCGGAATTGGCGAAAATATCCGGCACCACGGTGATGCCCTTCTTATGCAGATACTCGTCGGCTTCCGGAGTAGTTGGGGCGTTGGCGCCTTCCACCACTACCTTGGCCTTGATGTCTTGCATGTTCTCTTTTGTAATCACATTGCCCAGGGCTGCCGGTACCAGTACATCGCAGTCAAGGGTGAAGAGTTTCTTGGGGTCGGTGGCTTCGCCGCCGGCAAAGCCGTTTACTGAGCCGTTCTCCAGGCTGTGGTGCCAGAGCGCATCTACATCCAGACCATCTTTGTTGTATACCGCGCCACTGACGTCGGCTATGGCTACCACTTTGCCGCCGCCTCCGTGAATGAAGCGCGCCACCCAGGCGCCCACATTACCAAAGCCCTGCACCACAAAACGGGTCTTGCTAAGGTCCATGCCCAGATCCCAGAGCACCGATTCGATGACAAAAAATAGTCCCTGTCCAGTAGCCTGTTCTCTGCCTTCGCTGCCGCCCAACTCTAAGGGTTTACCTGTGACTACGGCCGGTGTCCAGCCGTGGTACTTGGAGTACTGGTCTACAATCCAGGCCATGGTCTGGGAATTGGTACCCATGTCGGGGGCGGGAATATCCAGCCCCGGACCGATGATGTCATGGATTTCGTCGATGAAGGCGCGGGTAACTTTCTGCAGTTCCGAATGGGAGAGTTTGGAAGGGTCGCAGTTGATGCCGCCTTTCGCTCCACCGTAGGGAATATTGGCCACTGCCGTTTTCCAGGTCATGAGTGAGGCCAGGCTGTTTACCTCATCGGGATCTACTTCCGGGTGATAACGCAAGCCGCCCTTGAAAGGTCCCCGACTGTTGTCGTGCTGCACTCTGAAGCCGGTAAAAGTGCCAAGCTCACCGTTGTCCAGTTCGATGACGCATTCCACTTTCACTTCCCGCCTGGGATTCATGAGGACGGTCTCCAGACCGGCTCCCAGTCTCAGGGCCTTGGCTGCTTTTTTGAAGTAATAATTGGTGGCTTCAGATGCTCGCATTATCGCCTCCTTAGGAAATGCTAATAGGTTAGCATCTCTAAGGCGCACAACTGCAAAGCCAGACCGTAAACCTGAGCCTTAAAGTGGGTAATCTTTCCTCAGTAAGCGGTGGTGACCAAGCCGGGCATGGCCGGATTGAAGTAGAGGGAGGCTTTATGTACGGCCTGTTCTACTGAAAACACCTGCTCCTTTTTGATTTCTTCGATTTTGCCCATAACAAACTGAATGCGCTCGGTGGGAGGCATAGCCGGTACTCGCACCACCTTGACTCTGCGGCTGGCATAGCAATGTTCCAGAATGACGCTTATTTCTCTGGTGAAGGCCAGGTTTTCTTTGCGCACATCGGTCTCTTCAAAGAAGGGCAGGGGTTCAATAAGGAAGGCGGCCGCGTATTGTCCGGCATCGAGATTGCTGAAGGCGGAGGGAATATTGAGCTTGTCATATATGTAGTAGGCCTCTCCGTCAAAAAGCCCGCGGTCTAAGATGACCGGCTTGTCGAAGTCAAGGATGGCTGCCTCTGCCGACTGCTGCCTTCTTAGAACTTCTTGTTGGAATTTCTGGCGATCCACCCAGGGCAGATACTTGCCTTCCTTTATGAGCTGAGTGGCAATTTCGTGTACAACTCTATAACCCAGGTTTTGCAGCCCGGTGACGATTGTTGTTTTGCCTACGGACGGTCCACCGGTGATTACAAATTTCATAATGTGACTCCACAAAATTTCCAGCGCCAGCCAGAGTTTGCTCTTTCTTGAGGGTTATCAAGTGAGCCGTCCGGTGACCTGACTTTAGGTGTTTTGCCGGGCACCTACAAGGTATTCGTTTTAACCTGTGGTGGGAGAATTCCCCCTCTATACGGGCAGCGAGGCACTAACTGTATCTAATGTTGTCGGGGGTGCAGGGGGGCAAGGCGGTGCAAGTCGGTGCCGTGATACCGTAGGTGGTGCAAATTCAGCATGAACATGATTTTCAGATACCGGCTTGCAGGCAAAGAGTTTCTTGAAACTTAAATTAGTTGACAAGGGAGAATCCGCTTATCAACCATTTTTCAGCCATCGGTGCCGGGTTTCACCGCAAAACTCTTGTGTGTCGGAGGGTAAATCAGTCTCAGGTAGGAAGGCGTGACAACCCGGTCCGTGATATAAATGAGATTATCCGCAGAGTTTGGCTTTCTTTAACGCAGTTGGCCTTTCTGTTTGATTGTGAATCACATCTCATATGGCGATGGCGACAATTGAACCGCGGTTGTATCCGCAAGAAGACATGGGGGCTTGATTTTGGATTTTTCAGCTTGGACACAGCCGTCGGCGCTTGGTACTTTCACCGTTTGGTTCGTGCTCTCATACCTTTATGCCGGTTTAGGCATAACGCTCGGTTATCACAGACTTTTGACGCATAAAGGCCTGAAAGTTCCCAAATGGGTAATGTACTTCTTTGTCTCCGGTGGCTATTTGTCCTTGATGGGCGCGCCGATTTCCTGGGTGGCCACTCACAGGCTGCACCACCAGAAATCAGACCTT
The DNA here is from genome assembly GCA_016212515.1 of Candidatus Melainabacteria bacterium. Classification (GTDB taxonomy): domain Bacteria; phylum Cyanobacteriota; class Vampirovibrionia; order Obscuribacterales; family Obscuribacteraceae; genus Obscuribacter. The sequence continues at coordinate 20,444 of JACRFZ010000079.1, read as the reverse complement.
CCAGGCGATCCTCACTCTCCCCGTGATGGTTTCAAACACGCTCTTTATGAGTGGATGATGAACATGGAAGAGAAGCAGGATGCTGCCGAAGTTGCCAGGCAGACTCCCGATCTCATGACCGACCCGGTCCTGTGTGCTCTCGGTACCAGCCACACTGCTCGTCAAGCTTACTTATGTTTGGCTGCCAACATTGTGTGGCGTCTGGCTATCCTCGCCTTTTTTGGTCCGGTGGCATTCACCGCCAACTTCCTGGCCGGCTTCATCGTCTTCTGGAGCCCCCAGTTCGTCAATACCTTCTGCCATTTGAAAGAACATGGCTACCGCAACTTCGTTTCACGTGATGACAGCCGCAACGTCTGGTGGGTGGCTGCTCTTGCCTGTGGCGAAGGCTGGCACAACAACCACCATGCCTTTCCCAAGTCGGCCAGACACGGCATGATGTGGTGGGAATTCGACATCACCTGGTGCACCATCTGGTTGCTCGAGAAAGTCGGACTGGCTAAAGATGTAGTCAGACCGAATCCCACAGCCATGGCTGCTTCCCGTATTAAAGAAGCGGCCGGCGGTCGAGTAGTGGAACCGGTGGAAGAACTCACCGCTGCCGTCTCCAAGGTGGAAGCACCTGATATGGTGGCAGTGCCCGAGCCCACCGCCGTCAACTGAGCTGAAAGAACTCTTTAACGAGAAACTCGCCGGTAAGCCGGCGAGTTTTTTTTAGGTGCCGCTGTCTTCACCTTTTCCCGTCCTGTGCTTCTTCGTCGATGTCGCACTTCAAGGGCAGCACCTGTCCGTCGGCATCATAAGTTAGGTGCAGATTTACATCGCCCTTTCTGTCCATCATGAACTTGCAGGTGACGGCAAAGACTGCTCCGGCCGGAAGCCAGATCAGTAGTCCTTTGAGCAGCAGAGAACCATAAATAGCAAAAAGCTCGGTCCAGCCGCCGTGTATCCAGTTGATGCTTCTGGCACCCAGGAAGAAGGAAAAGATTACATCCATGGACAGACCCCATAGCAAACCCATACGCCAATAGTTGACAGGCTTTCTCTGCTGGATATCAGGTTTGGTCAGATATTGGTCCTGGGCTCTGGCAATGCGCAGTTTTTGCGATGGTATCAACTTGTCTTTGCATAATTTCTGCGGTAGCCACAAAAGTGGTGCGCTGACGGCAAGAATGGCGCTAGTAGTGAGGTTTCTCAAGCAGGGTATCTCGCCGCCACAGGTGGGGCAAAATAATCCGAGCCAATGACCGAAGGCATTGCCGTAACTCCAGAGCCGACCGTCAAGAAAGCTGTCGCAATCGGGGCAATGAACAAAGGTTCTGTCGGCCAGCGGTAGTTCACAGGCCTTGCAAACATAGAGCCGACTGGGAAAGCGTTGCCCAAGTAGTAATTCGTTTACGGCCAGACCGGGGTTGAGGAACATATGCCAGTACATAAGTTTGATGCCCAGGTTCGAGCCGTTCAGAGCCCAGATTTCGCAGATATGTCCCTTACATTTAGGACATTCGAAGTCCACTAACAATGGGCAATCCTCGACAGCTACTGCATTTCTATTCCCGAAAGGGAGTGGTCCGTAACTATTTGCCGGCCCTGGTTGATGACCCGGACAGGTGAGATAACCTGGTCGGCAAAATGGGGGAACTGTAAGGTTCCCCCATTTTGCAAACGGCTAGATTTTTCTTGCCTCAGTTCTTCGGTTTCCAGATTGGATCCTGGAAGGAGGCAGTCTTAGGTTCAAACCAACGGGTCATGGTCATTTTTTGCTGGGTGTAGAATTGAATTCCTTCCGAGCCTTGAATGTGCAAATCGCCGAAGAATGAGTTGTTCCAGCCTGTGAAGGGGAACCAGGCCATGGGTGCCGGTACGCCCACGTTGACACCGATCATGCCGGCGTTGAAGTGGCGTTTGAACTCTCTGGCGGAGCGACCTGAATTTGTATAGATGACGGCACCATTTCCGTAAGGGCATTTTTTGCCGACTTCGATGGCGTCTTCGAGGGTCTTGGCTCGCACCACCGACAGTACCGGTCCGAAGATCTCCTCTTTGACGATGGTCATTTCCGGTTTGGCATGGTCGAAAATAGTCGGGCCCAGGAAAAAGCCTTTGTCGGCTTTGGCTGCGGCAATTTCTCTACCGTCCAGGGCAATGGCTGCTCCTTCTTTCGCCCCTTTCTCAATGAGGCTCTTTACTTTATTGAGGTGCTCTCTGCTTACGAGGGGGCCCATGTCTGGATTGCTGTCGCCGTCGGTGGGTCCCACCGACATCTTGCCGCTTGATGCCACCAGTTGCGGTATCAGCTCTTCGGCTGCTTCGCCTACGGGAATAGCCAGGCTGCCTGCCATACAGCGCTCTCCGGCGCAGCCGAAGGCTGAGGCTTGCAGGGCTTGCACAGTCTGCTCGATATCGGCATCGGGCATGATGATGATATGATTTTTGGCGCCGCCGGCAGCCTGTACACGCTTACCATGGGCGGTGCCGTTCTGGTAGATGTATTTGGCGATGGTGGTGGAGCCCACAAAAGAGATGGCTTTGATCATCGGGTGTTCGATAATGGCATCGACGCAGTCTTTGCCGCCGTGCACGATGTTGAAGACTCCGTCAGGGAGACCGGCTTGAGAAAGCAGATCGCCTATCATCATGCTGGAAAGCGGCACTTTTTCGGATGGTTTCAAAACAAAACTGTTGCCGCAAGTGATGGCGATGGGATACATCCAGAGCGGCACCATGGCCGGGAAGTTGAAAGGGGCGATACCGGCGCAGACTCCCAGCGGGTGTCTGATCGTTTCGCAATCTACGTTCCTGGCAATGTTTTCCATGCTCTCGCCCATCATCAGGCTGGGAATGCCGCAGGCGAATTCCACGACTTCGATGCCGCGTTGAACAGAGGCGCGGGCTTCCGGCAAGGTCTTACCGTGTTCTCTGGTGACGCAGCGGGCAATCTCTTCGTAGTTGGCTTCCAGCAAGGCTTTGAATTTGAACATTACCCGGGCGCGTTCTACCACCGGTACTTCCTTCCAGTCGAGAAAGGCTTTGTGAGCGGCTTCTACGGCGCGGTCCAGATCTTTTCTGCCGCCCATGGGGGTGAGGGCAATCACTTCACCGGTGGAGGGATTGTAGACTTCCTGGTGTTCCGTGGCATCAGAGTTGACCCACTTTCCACCGATTAACAACTGGCATTTTGTGGCCGTTGCACTGGTCGCTACCATATGGCGCTCCTCCTTGAAGATGCAAAATCGGGCTCATTGCCCATATTAAAGAATGCACAAAGGATATCCTGTTGTGCTAGTTTCGGCAATGCTTAGAGGGACGGCCGGGCGAATTATATAGTTCTCAAGAATCAGTGCCTTCAGGCACTAGTCTTACCAGGTTGACTGTGCGCGGGATGTGGCTTGCTGTGCGTAGCTTCTTGCCTGGCTGGCCACGGCCTGGGCTTGATCGGCAAGGGACATGGCGCGGTCTGACTGGGAGGAAGCGGCCAGAGATCTGGCACTGTCCGCTGCCGCCTGGGCGCTTGATGCATAGGAGCGGGCTTCACTGGCGGCCGCCAGACGCACATTGGCGTCAGTGGAGTTCAAGGCTCTGTCCATTGCCGCCTGAGCCGCGCTGGCCATGTCTTTGGTCTTATTGAGCTGGCTTTGCACGCGGCTGTCCATGGAGGCCATTTGCGACTGGACCGAAGTGCTGGCATTCTGATTGGGGTTCATCTGATCTTGATTCTGGAAACCGGGGTTGCCTGTGCCGGCATTGTTGAAGTTCCCCCGCTGTTGCTGCGGCATCTGGCTGCCGCCCATGCTTCTGCCGGCCCCCATGAGACCGCGTCCGAACTGGGAGACGGCATTATTCAAGATGCCGGTCTGACCGTTGTTTTGTTGTCCGAAGTAGTTGAATATGGAACTGTTGCCGGTGGAATTGTTGCCACCGCCACCGCCGCCGCCTGCGTAGTTGACGCCGCCCGCGTAGTTGCCGCTGCCCCCATTGGATTGCTGCCCCATACCGTTGTCTTGAAACTGCTGCTGCTGCTGTCTGAGCTGCTGGTCGGTAGGCATGGGCATGGTATTTCTTGTCTGCTGCTGACGCCCATTTTGTTGACCGTTATAGTTTGGCTGCACATTCAAGTCTTTGGGGAACTCTATGCGCATGCCCTGCTTGGATGAGCCGAGACCCCAGAGCCATTCGCCGAAGGGCGTGAGATTATTGTCGTCGTTAGGGTTGCTTCTTTGATTGTTGCCGAATTGCGGCGGCGTCAGAGAGCCACGTGGCTGCTGCCCGCCCGTCTGGGTGGGCGGTGGATAGGTCTGACCGAAGTCTCCACCCGGCGGCACGTCATAGCCGTAACCACCCGGTTGGCTGTAGCCGCCCGGTTGGGTGTACTGATTGCCGGCGCCCGGAGCAAAGACCGATTCGAAGTTTTGCGCCTGCACCGATGCCCAGGGCAGCATACAAAAAGAGGCCAGGGCTAAAACCGATAAGGTGTCGGCGTTGAACTTGCATTGAATACTTTTGGGGCGCATCTAGGTAAACCTCTGTCCACCTCAGGCACCTCTTCTTCAGGCGTCGGACTCCGGCACTCTCTGCCTGAGCTTTCTGAGCTGGTCGTTGTGGGTGAGGGTTGGAACCTCTCCACCCTTCAGTGTAACACCGACTTTGTCAGCCACAAATCCCAGTTTTCGTAATACCCACATATCCAGGCGCTTTTTCTGAAGATTTTCTCTAAGTCTCTGGATGGATTCGGCAAAGTCGCCGCCTTCAAAGGTCCGAATGGAGAGACCCTGGTTAAGTCTTTTGGTGGCATGATTGCAGTGCAGCACTTCCACCACATTGCTTATATGGATAGGTCCGAGCACGGCCATGACCATGCCGTTGGAGTCCGGCTCGTTGTTTATAAAATCAACCTGCAGCCAGGTGCGCTCGTTGAACTTGAGCCTTAAGACGACCGGCTCGCAAGATAGAGAGTTGAAGCTGGTGGGACTGACGTCCCGCATACATGCCATACGCGCATAGGCATAGGCGTCTTGTTGCCTGGTGCTGTAGAAACTGTAGTTGCTGCGTCCAGGCTCAACAAAGCCGCTGCGGTTAATCTCCCAGCGGCGATAGCAGTTTGTGCCGTGGTAGAGGTAAATCTCATTGGCGGCAGCATTATATTCGACGCCGGGCTGGCTCGCGGCAAAGTTCGCAAGGGGCGGCGGTACTTCGTGGTCAGGCAGGCTATACAGGACCTTTCCCTCAAGGATGCTTGGAAGAAGGCACAAGGCGATTCTCAGTATCGCCTTGTAAAACTATTCCCCTGAAAAGCTGGCCTCTAACCTCCTGCCAAGATTTTTATCAGCCTGGCAGAAAAGGCGCAAGCATTGGGCTTTAGTTCCTTACTCCATATGTTTTTCGCGGGCGGCCTGGATGGCCTCGGTAGCATCCTGCATCGCCTTGCGCAGTCTTTCCAGATTCGACTCTGCCGCATCACGCACGCTGGAAGTGGATTCCACTCGCTTGTTTGTCAGTTCGCTAAAGAGGCTCTCGCTTTTCTCCTCCAGTGCGGAGATGCTGTCTTCTATAGCCCCTGCCATTTTACGATTGGCTTCCTGTCTCAGGTTCTGCAAGGTCTTCAGGGCATTGGCCCGTTCTTCCAGCAGTTCCGGCTCCGCCTCTACCGATGTGGCGTCGGCAATGTTGCGCAGCATCTGCTCGCTCTCGGCAATACGCTTCTCGGTTTCTCTGACGTAGTTATGTACTTCCTGGGTGCGCTGGCTGAGATCATAGGAGATGCGCTTGAAGGTCTCATCGAGTCCCACTCTCAGACCGGAACCGGCGCTTTCGAAGTCCTGGAAGCAATCTTCCACTACCTTCTTGAGCTCCTGGGCGGCGCGATTGACGCTTTCATCGAGCCTTTTCGCTTCTTTGCTCAGCCCCTGGGTTGTCTCTTCATTGATCTGCTTGCTCATGTCGGCGACCATGGTTCTAAGAATGGTCTTTTGCTCGGTGAGTTTGGGCAGAATTTGCTCCAGTAAGAGCCCTTTTGTTCTTCTGGCAATCGTGGTTTCGGCCACGGCCACGGTATGAGAAATAGACCGCTCCAGTTCATGCCTGGTGGAATTGAGTTTCTCGCAGGCTCTTTCCAGGGAGCTGTCAATTTCTTCAATCATGGAACGCATGTTGCGCTCCAGAGACTTAGTGACCGAGACGGTTTCTTCGTCCATGCGCTCCCGGAAGCGAGCAAAACGCTGCTCCACTGTAGCGGTGTACTGCTCGAAACCTTCCGCCAGTTCTTCCAGGACTGATTGTCTCAGTGAAGTCAGCTCTTTATTGCGGGCGGAAATAAGTCCTTCCAGCTTGTTGGCCATGCCCGTGCTGATTTCCGTCAATTCTTCGCGGAATTCATTGCAGGTGCGAACAATTTGACCTGATAGGTAGCGCTTTTCCGATTCCAGATATTCGACGCCGTCTTTATTGGATGTGTCGAGCAAGAGCTGTGAGGCCTGGGCTTCACGCAGAATACCTGCTCTCACTTCGTGAGACAGATTGTCGAGTTTGCCGCTCAGTTCATTGAGCAGGGTGGAAAGATTGCTTTCAGCCTGTTTTTCAAGGTCATGGGCTTCTCTCAAAAGGGAGTCGACTTGCTTGTTGAGGCGAGTCTTGAGCTCTTCCGCCCGGCTTGAAAGCTTGTTAGCGGCTTTTCCTACTTGCTGCTCAAGTTTATTCATCAAGGTAGTCATCTCATTCATCATGAGACGAGTGTCTTGAGCCGGTTTGAGCCCGACCGGAGCGGATATAGGTGGTCCAACCTGGCTGGGTGCCGGTTCAGGCGCGGGAGTTGGTGCCGGTGCGGGAGCGGGAACCGGTTCAGGCTCTAAAACAGGTTCAGGGGCAGGGGCCGGTTCCGGCCCTGCAACTGGCACGGGAGCGGGTTCCGGAGCTGGTTCAGGTTCTGCAGCAGGTGCGGGAACGGGTTCCGGAGCTGGTTCAGGTTCTGCAGCGGGCGCGGGAACGGGCTCTGGAGCCGGCTCAGGTTCTGCGACTGGTGCGGGAGCGGGTTCCGGAGCGGGTTCCGTTACTGAGACAGGTTCCGGGGCTGGTGCTGCCACGACGGCTGTCTCCGTCACTACCGCTTCATCCGGCGCGAAGGCGAAGACCGCCTCGTCTTGCAATTCCATCTCTTTTTGGGCTTGCAAAATATCTTCTTCTGTGACGATTATCGACTGACCGGCTGTTTCCAGCAGGGGCTGCGGCGACGGTTCGGAAACTGCTGACGGCTCAGGCTGAGTGGCAGGCGTAGCCTGGTCCGGCACCTGCGCTGAGGCAAATTCCGCTACTTCATCAAAGTGCGGTCCGGGGACCTGTGGGCTATTCTGCGGAGTGCGGCGCGGCTCCACCAGGGGGCGGGCCTTGAGCGGGCTGGAATAATCCCGCGGTCTTACGCGGTGGGAGGGAATTTCACTTCTGCTGCCGCCAGTCTCAGCGGTTGGGGGCTGCGGCGGTAGTACTTCCTCCGGTGCGGGTGCTTCCGCTACCGGTGCCGGCGCGTCTACCACAGGAGCTTCCACTACTGGTGCCGGTGCTTGCTGGGCGACCGGTTCTGTTGTTTCCGGCACTGCCGGGCTTAGATCCTGGCTGGAGGCTGTGCTTGGATCCAGTGAAGTCCAGGCCGGATGCAGTACCGGTTCGGCCGGCGGTTCTGTTGCGGCAACGGCTTGAGCCAGAGGTTCAGAGGCTGCTGCGGCAGGCTCCTCAATGGCAGCCGTCGCTGATGTTTCCGCTGGTGTTTCTTCCGGTTCGCTGCCGCCCAGCATATCCAGGATTCTCGATCTGGTCGGTTTTTCTGCCGGGGGCGCGGGCTCAGCCGGTGCCGGTTCCGGTTCCAAACCGCCCAACATATCCAGGATGGACGATTTGGGATTGGCCACTTCGTCGTGGGTGGAAAGATCGCCAGCCGACAGGTAGGCGCTCAGTGACCCGGGAGCGACTGTCTCTATGTCGCCCTGCGGAAGGGGACTTTCTTGCGGCTGGCTGCTTGTCGGCAGACTGGGCTTGGCGGCGATTGCCTGATTGACAGTCTGATCGGCGTAAGAGATCCAACTGTCCGGTGCCGGCGGCGGCAACTCGACTTTTGCATCCAGCGGCTTGATCGGCTCCGGTTTGGCCTCGGGATTAATCTCAAGGGTGCTTCTTGCTGCTTCGTTGAAAATCTCGGAGTCGAAGGTCGCTATTTCGGAGGGATCGCTCATGGGTTTGGTGATGTATTCATCAGCCTTGAGGTCCCAGGCGTCGAGCTTGGCCGGGCTGGGTGGCGCAGTCGGGCCTTTGCTTTCGCTTATATAGGTATTGTAGTGCTCCTCACCGAAGTACTCTTTCAACTTCTGCTGTTTAATCTTCTCTTCCTGCTCTTGCAGGGCGCGTTCCTTCTGAATCTGCTCTTCGGCGTATTCAATGGCGGAGGAACCGGCTTGACCGGCCTGGTAGTCACTGAGGAATTGCGAGGCGAAATCGACTTTTGGTTCAGGCTCGAAGGGAGCAGCCAGGGCTTCTTTCAGCGTGGTGGCGGCGTTCAGGCTGGCACTGGAGGCTGTGCTCGCCGTGCCCAGGGCACTGACAGGCACCAGATCGTGGGATAGCTTGAACCATTCGGGAGCCACCATTTTTTCTGTCTTGGGTGGTGCCGGGGGGGCGGGAGGCAGGGCTGTGAGGTTGCCGAAAGAGGCGGTGGGGGCCACTGGCATGGCCTCCAGACTGGGGGAAGGCTGGATGGGTTCTGGTTGGACTGCTTGCGGCTCCGGTGCGAAGGGGGCCGGAGGCTGCATGGGCAGGGGCGGCGGCGGCGGTGCTTGCCGCACCGGTTCTACCGGCGCTGCTACCGGCTCAGCCGATGCGGCGCTGTCTGTCTCGAATTGGAAAACAGGTGCCGGCGGAGCGCTACTGGCCAGGGCCCCGAGGTCGGCGCCTTCACCAAAGAAGACTGCGGCAGGGTCTACATTGTAGAGACCTTCGGCGGCAGCGGCAGCACCACCCTTGGCACCACCCTTGTTGGGATTGGCCAGTTGTTCAAGATCGGCTGCCTTAATGGAATTGAAGCTGGTGCGCAAGAGAGATTTGGTTTTGTCTTCCTGCCGACCTTCCGGTGTGATAATCATGTGGCAGATGGAGCCGATATCGATGACGGTTTTGGCCGACTGGGGATTGACAGTGGCCAGATTAGCGCCCAGTTGAGCCAGTAATGCAAAGACCGGTTCCGCCAGAGGCGAACCTTCTACTGTCAAACTGCGTCTGGAGCCGCCCTGTGCATACTTTGAGGCCAGCTCGTAGAGAGCTTTTTCCTGGTTCCTGTCCAACTTGACCGTGGGTCTGGCTGAAACGTAATTGAAGTCGCGTCCGTCCAGTATGGATTTGCGTGCTTTCTCTACCATCAAAGAGTCGAGGGTACGGAACTCAAAAGCAGAAGCGGTGATGTTGACGACCATGGGCTGGCCGTCATCGGTGCTGACCACCAGGCAGAGATCCTTGACTCTGTAGGTTTCGCCGGTGTCCTCGCCGCCTTTTTTGGAGAAGGAGGAGAGACCGGAGGGCGCCGCCACCGGCTCCAGGCAGAAGATCAGACAGCCGGGAGTGAAGAGCTTGCTCTCCCTAGCGGCCCAATCATCCTGGGAAATGGGTTGGTGTCTTTCAAAAGAACGCAGGAAGGGTTTGATATCCGGCATTCTCAGATGATGTTGGCGAAGCATTGAGTTCATGGTTCTGTTCTTCGTGAGGAGTGAGCGGTGGGAGCTGAATGTGCGGGGAATTTGTGGAGATGGTCGGCTATTGGCCGGCGGCCCGGGATATTTCCGAAAGGGCCTGGCTGCGATTCTTTTCTATGAGAGAGAGCAATTTCTCAGTTGCCTCTTCAATTTCTTCTCGGGCACTCTGGCTGTCGCTGCCGATTTTGAGCATAGATCTGGAAAAGGCGGTGTTCATGTCGGAGATTACATCGTCTTGCATTTTCTGCAAATCGGTGGTGGCATTTTGCATCATGCGCCTGAGGTTCTCTTCGAAGCGGTCCCTGATCTCTACCAGGTCGGCTCTGATTTCGCTGATTACTCGCGCTTTGGCTTCCGCCAATTGTTGCCTGGTGGTCTCAGATTCCGTGACATTTTCCGTCATCCTTCCTACAAAGGATTGCATGTCGGATTGGATTTTCTCTTTTATTTCATCGCATTTTTTGCGCAGGGAATGGTTGCTCTGCAGAGAGCTCTGGGAGAGTTTTGAGGTCAGTTCGCCCACTTCCGCCTTGAGCTGCTTAGCTGTATCTCTGCTCAGGTCTTCTACTTGCTCTCTGGTGCCTTCGAACTTGTCCTTGAGGGTTTCTCGGTTGGCATCGCGGGCGGAGGCAAAGATTTCATTGATGTCTTTTTCAATGTCGGTGAGAACCGAGTCTATCTTCTGATTGAAGTCTTCCGTTGAATCGCTGAGACTGGCTTCCGTTTCTCCGGCAAAACCTTCCAACTGGTTGAAACCTTCTTGAAACCGGTCTTGCAGCTTTTGCATGAGTGTGGCGAAATGGCTTTCGATGCCGTTGGCCTTTTGCATGTAGTTGCGGAAAAGCTGGCTGTTCGATTGCTTTTCGCTGCCGCGTGATTCCCAGAGACTGTGGTCTAATTTTTGCTGCAGGGAATTGGCGAAGAAGGAGCTCTGGGAGCGCAGACGCTGCCCGCTGTCGTAATGTTGATTTTCGATATCCTGGGCGGCAACCTCGACGGTGCCGGAATAATAGTCGGAAGCATTTTGATAGTTGTCGTCTAAACCGGCCTGGTAACTGCTCTTGAGTTCGGCGATGGCCAGTTTGAGTTCACCGGTGAAGACCGTGAGTCGCTCCAGCATTGCTCTCAAATGGTTGGCGGTGCTTTCCTTTTCGGATTCCATGGCATTCTTCATGCGCTCGGCGGTTTCCCTGGCCTGACGCTTGATCTCTTCTTCCACGGCGGCGGCTTTGGCCGCTACTTCCATTTTTGACTGCTGCTCGCTCTCCAGCCTTTCACTGACGTGCTCGCTTGATTTTGAAGCCAGCTTGCTGATGGAATTTTCTTCCAGCTCGCTCATTTGAGCTGAGCCCGAATCGTATATATCTTGTAGTTTCTTTCCGGCGAAGGTCATCTTCTTATTCCCATTTCAGTTTGTGGCAATCAGTCGTTTTCCAGGGAGAGCATGGCGCTCTTGTAAGTCATTACGGCAAGAGCGGCGGCGCGTCCCGATTCTTCTATGACCGGCAGCTTCAGGCTCAGGTCTGATAGCTCGGTGTGGAAATTTCTAGTGATGCGCTCGAGGTCGGTGCGCATCATGCGCACTTGTTTTTCCAGGGCGTCTACTGATGATTGGCGAATGCTTTCTATGCGTTCGTTGCTGCCCTGGGAGGAGCGGGCGAAATCTTGCTCGGTTTGCTCTACCTGGGTCTTGAAGGTTTTTACCAGCTCGGCGCCATGGGCCTTGAGTCGGCTACTCAGTTTCTCCAGCACTTCCGGTCCGGCCGAGAGCTTGCCGCCCGAAACCATCAAGTGCACTCGAGACTCCTGGGCAATCGCTGCCTCGAACTTGGTGAGCAAGCGCTCTATGTCGTCGGTAATCTGCCTCTCCGCTCTTCTCAAAGTATTGATGAATAGCTTTTGGTTGACGGTCATGCGCTTTCTTGCCGACTGGGCGATGCGAGAGATTTCTTCTTGCGACGAGATGAGAGTGCGCTCAATTTCTTCGTTGTAAGACTTGAGATGTTTGCTCTGTTGCTCCAGGCTGGACTGCTGGAAGCGGTCACGCAGGGCGACGAGCTGGTCCTGCCAGTGTTCTATTTGTTCGGAGAGAACCTGTAAATTGGTTTCCTTGGCTTCAGAAATGGTTTCTTTGCCCCGGTTGGAAAGCTGGTGCAAGTCTGTGATGGCTTTTTCCACAATCTCGGAAAGCTGGTTTTGCACGGCGCTTATCTTTTCATCGAACTGGTCGGAGTAGACGGTCAGGTGCTTGTCTACCTCTTCCTTGGAGTTTTCGATGACCATGGCTGCTTCTTCGTCAACCACGGCCGCTTTATCCGACATACTGTCTTCGTAAGTCTGGCTGTGACCTTTGATTGCTTTCACCGCATCTCTGCCTTCAGCTTCCACGGTTTGAGCTTTGTTTTTGCTCAATTCCAGGAGGTCCGAAGTAGGGGCCTCTACCAGATCCATCAATTCTTTAAGCTGGGCATCCATGATTTCAGCCAGGTCTTTCATGGCTGCTTGCACTTTTGCCGCCAGTTGCTTGCGCATATCGGAGGAAGTGGAAAGTAACTTCTCCATCTCCCGCGCTTCCAACTCGGCCATGCCGTCTATGGTTTCATCCCTTTTAGCTTCCAGGACGTTGCCATGGCTGTCCACCAGGTGGCTGCTCTGCTTGACTACTTTGTCAAGCTGCAGGGCCAGGCTCTGGTCAAGCCCTTCGGCGAAGGTTGAGAGTTGATTCAAGCACTGGTTGACTGTATTTTCCAGCTCCAGGCTGGCTTTCTCCAGGGCTTCGATCATCAAATTGGCGGCAGAGCCGAAGCCCCCCGCTTGATTTGCTTGAGAACTGTCCTCTGGCATCGTTACCTCTCAACGGGAAAGTAGTCTCCATAATGGTAGCCTCCATGGCATCCTTCATGGGCCCGCTTGAGTACTTTTGGTAGAGATTCCGGAAACAAAATATCAGTCGGACTGAGCGTTTCTGACTTTACAGCCGGAAGTCTCGTGCAGTCTCAAAGCAAACCTGAAAGGCCATTGCTTCTAGCGCAGCGGCGATACCACCATTAAGGCTATGCCCGCAAAAAAATCGCCCTAAGCAATTTAACCCTGGGTAGATGTAATTTGTTTCTCTATTTCCTTAGCCCGGGCCCGGTCCAACCTGGCCATGGCTGACAGGCTCGCCTCGTTCAGGGTTTCTGAGAGGGTGGGGTGAGGGTGAATTGTAACAATCAGGTCTTCCAGCACGGCGCCCATTTCGATGGCCAGGCAGGCCTCGGAAATGAGATCCCCGGCCCGGGGTCCCACGATGCCTACCCCCAGAATTTCCTGGCTGTCCGTGGCGAAGAGAATCTTGGTGGAGGCGGCGGCGCCGCCCAGGGTCATGGCCCTGCCGGAGGCCGACCAGGGGAAGCGAGCTACTTGAAACTCCAGTCCTTTGGCTTTGGCTTCTCCTTCGGTTAGTCCGCACCAGGCTACTTCCGGTTCCGTGAAGACCACAGCCGGTATGACCCGGTTGTCGAAGCGGGAGGGCTTGCCGGCCAGCACTTCGGCGGCTACGTAGCCCTGACGTATGGCACGGTGGGCCAGCATGGGCTGGCCGGAGATGTCGCCGATGGAGAGGATGCGTTTGTCTCTGGTGCGGCAGCTTTCATCGGAGGGTACGAAGCCGAACTGGTCGATTTCCACTTCCGTGTTTTCAAGACCGATTCCGTCGGAATTCGGCCGTCGACCAACCGAGATAAGTACTTTATCGGCGCTGATTTTTTCGGGCAGGTCTTTGCCTTCCACGGAAATTTCCACGCCTTTGTCCGTCACTTTGATGCCCGTTACTTTGGTGCTCAGGTGGATGCCTTTGAAGAGTTCAGTCAACTTGGCGGCCAGGGGTTTGACCAGATCGCGGTCGGCTCCGGGTAGAAGTCCGTCGGTCATTTCTATCACGGTCACTTCCGAGCCGAGGGAAGCATAGACCGTGCCCAGTTCCAGACCGATGTAACCGCCGCCTATCACCACCAGTTTTTTGGGAATGTCTTTGAGAGCCAGGGCGGAGGTGGAATCCATGACCCGTTCGGAGTTCATGTCCTCGGGATTGGCAAAGAGTTTGGGCAACTGAGTGGGGCGCGATCCGGTGGCCAGGATGCAATGCTTGAACTTGATGCGCACTGCACTTTCGCCGGGGCAGTCCACTCTCACCGAGCGGGAATCTTGAAAGATGGCTTTGCCGTTCAGGATTTCCACTCCGGCACTTTTGCACATGCCGACGATGCCGCCGGCCAACTTGTCGAGAACGCTCTGCTTCCAATCTCTCAGGGTTTTGATATCAATTTTGGGTTCGCCGAAGGTGATACCAATTTTGCCGGCTTGTTTGGCTGAATCAAGAACTTCCGCCGCATGGAGGAGCGACTTGGAGGGGATACAGCCCATGTGCAGGCAGACACCGCCTGGTTTGGGCTGGGCATCAACGAGGATGGTGCGCAGCCCCAGCTCGGCTGCTCTCAGGGCCGCCGTATAGCCGCCGGGACCGCCGCCTATGACGGCTACGTCCACTTCCTGAACCATTTCTCCAACAACCATGGTCGACTCCTCAAATTAAATGGTGATGCGTTCTTGGGCGCTCTTTAGCCGAGCAGAAACTTGATGGGATCTTCCAGTCTCTCCACCACGTGTCTGACAAAGTAGGCGGCTTCCGCTCCGTCAGCCAGTCTGTGATCGAAGGAAAGAGCCAGGGGCAAGATGGTGCCCACGGCAATTTGTCCGTCTTTCACAATTGGTTTTTGAGAGGCTCTGGCCATGCCGAGAATGGCTGCTTCCGGGAAGTTGATCATAGGTGACATACTGGTGCCGCCGATGGCACCGATATTCGTCAAGGTGAAAGTGCCGCCGGAGAGCCTCTCCAGCTCAATTTTGCCGGTCCTGGTCTTCTCCGCTATTTCCTGCAATTCCACGGCAATATCAAAGAAGCTTTTCTTGTCTACGTCGCGGATCACCGGCACAATCAAGCCGCGCTCGGTAGCCACGGCTACTCCGATATTGAAATAGTGTTTGACCACGATTTCACCGGTGTTTTCATCCAGGCTGGAGTTGAATTGCGGGTATTTTTCCAGGGCGCTGGCGATGGCTTTCAAGGCAAAAACCGTCAATGTCGGTCTTACTTTCGGGTTGCCGGCGCGCTTGGCGAATTCCGCTTCATATTTGGGAATAGCCGCCGAAAGGGCGGTGACGTCGGCTTCATCATAGTGGGTGACATGCGGAATATGGGTCCAGGCCTGGGTCATATTCATGGCGATTTTGCGCCTGATTGACTTGAGCGGCAGTCTTTCCACCGGTCCGTATTTAGCGAAATCAGGATAATCCACGGCTTCTGCCGTGCCCATACCGGAGCGCAGCGGACCGCCGCCGCCGGCAGTTTCACTGCCGCCGAATTTGTCTTTCATGGAAGTTTGCACCGGCGCCGTTGGGGCCTGGCCGGGGCCGGTCGAAGCTTGCATGCGGCTTTCCAGGGTGCCGGCGGCGTAAGCCATGATGTCTTCTTTCAAGACTCTTCCGGCCGGTCCGCTGCCTGCTACGGTGTAAAGATCGATGCCCAGTTCCCGAGCCAGTCTTCTGGTTGCCGGTGTGGCCGGTACGGGACGGGAGCGATCTCTTTCAATGACGGCATTTTTACCGTTGCCGGCTGCCACCAGTTGGGCCGGCACTACGGCCGGTGCGGGTCTGGAGGATGTGGCGGCCATTTGGGTGGAGGCGGTTTCCGCCGGTGCTGCAGCGGTCTGAGCGGCTGTCTGGGCGGGGGCGGCTGCTTTCTCGCTGCCCAGGTTGTAGCTGACCATGACACTGCCAACGGTGACCAGTTGCCCGGCGGTCACATGCACCTTGGCGATGGTGCCGCCATAGGGTGAAGGAATTTCCACCACGGCTTTATCAGTTTCCACTTCCAGAATCGGCTGGTCTTCCTTGATCGTATCGCCTTCTTTGACTTTGACGGCAATGATCTCGGCTTCGTGAATTCCTTCGCCTAGGTCCGGCAGTTTGAAATCGACTGTCATTGAAATACTCCTGAAAGATTTGAGCGATTGACTAGAATGAGAGGGTTTCGCGGCAGGCCGCTACCACTCTTTCAGCGTCTGGCAGATAGAACCGCTCTTTCGAGAAATAAGGGATAGGTGTGTCGAAGCCGGTCACCCTTCTGATTGGTGCTTCCAGGTAGAGGAAGGCGGCTTCATTGACCCGGGCTACTACCTCGGCACCAAGACCGCAAGTGCGCGGACCTTCGTGCACGATTACGGCCCGTCCGGTCTTCTTGATGGATTCCACAATCAAGGTAGCGTCCAGGGGCGCGATGGTGAGCAGATCTATCAGTTCGGCTTTCACACCGTCTTCTTCTTCCAGCAGTTCCACGGCTTCCAGGGCCGCTCTCAGGGAAGCACCGTAAGAAATTATGGTCAGATCTTTGCCTTCTTTGACAATGTTGGATTGACCGATGGGAAGAGTCTCCATCTTTTCAGGCACTTCTTCTTTGAAGAGGCGATAAATAGCTTTGGGCTCGTAATAGATCACCGGATCCGGATCTTGAATGGCGCTGTGCAACAGGGCGCGGGCATTGCGGGGACCGGAGGGAATCACTACTTTCAGACCGGGGGTGTGGGCATAGATTGCTTCCCGGCTTTCGGAATGGTGCTCGAGGGCGCGGATACCGCCGCCGTAGGGGGCGCGCATCACCATCGGCACCGACAGTCTGCCGCGGGTGCGGTTTCTGAAACGGGAGGCGTGGCATTCCAACTGGTGGAAGCTGTAGTAGTCGAAACCGGAAAACTGAATTTCGCAGACCGGTTTCATGCCGTACATTGCCATACCGATGGCGGTGCCCACAATACCTGATTCGGCCAGGGGGGTGTCGAGCACTCGCTTTTCGCCGAACTTGTGAAAGAGTCCCTCGGTGATGCGGAAAACGCCTTCATCGGGTCCCACGTCTTCACCCATGACGATAACTCTTTCGTCTCTTTCCATTGCCTCAAAAAGGGCGAGGTTGATGGACTTTGCCATATTCATAAGAGCCATTGACTTGAATCTCCTCAGTAAATTTCTAAGTCTTGTCGCTAAAAGTCTGCCGCTTACCTGGCGGTGCCGGAAGCGTGTTGCGGGCTTTTGCCGGCTTTCGCTTTTTGTTTTTCCAGGTGGGATTTCAATTCTTCCCGCTGTTCATTCAGGTAAGGAGGCATGTCGGCATAGAGATAGTCGAACA
The DNA here is from genome assembly GCA_016212515.1 of Candidatus Melainabacteria bacterium. Lineage (GTDB taxonomy): Bacteria > Cyanobacteriota > Vampirovibrionia > Obscuribacterales > Obscuribacteraceae > Obscuribacter. The sequence continues at coordinate 3,503 of JACRFZ010000079.1, read as the reverse complement.
TGGCAAGCGGATTGGAAAGCTCCTCCGAAACTGCTGCCGCTTCCGTTCTGGCAATGGCGGCTTTGATTTCGGCGTCGAGTTCTTCTTCCAGGGCGGTCAGTTGCGCTTCAGTGTAGACGCCCTTGTTGAGCAGGTACTTTTTGAAGCGGTTGAGGGGTTCGCGTTTGGTCCAGAGATTGCACTCTTCTTCCGAGCGATAACGTTTGGGATCGTCGGCGGTGGTGTGGGGGGTGAAGCGGTAGGTGAGACCTTCTATTAGAGTTGGTCCTTCGCCGGCTCTGGCTCTTTCCACGGCTTCTTTGGCGGCCACATAGACGGCTAGAACGTCGTTGCCGTCTACTCTGATGCCGGGCATACCGTAGGCGATGGCTCTCTGAGCGAGGGTGGCGTTACGCATCTGTTTGGAGAGGGGTACCGAGATGGCGTACTGGTTGTTCAAGCACATGAAGACCACCGGTGCTTGATAGACGGCGGCAAAGTTCATGGCTTCGTGGGTATCGCCTTCGGAGGAAGCGCCGTCGCCGAAATAGGTCATGACCACGCCTTTCTCGCCACGCAGATTCATGCCCATGCCGATACCGGCGGCGTGCAGAAGTTGGCTGGCAATGGGAACACAAACCGGTAGGTCGTTGACTCCCTCCGGCGGTCTGGCTCCTTCTTCGAAGCCGTTCCAGTAAAGCAAGGTGCTGTCGATGCTCCAACCGCGATAAAGAAGTCCGGCCAGTTCACGGTAAGCCGGAACATGCCAGTCGCTTTTCTTGAGGTGAATGCAAGAACCCATGGAGATCGCTTCGTGTCCCGAAGATTGGGGGAAGGTGCCGAGGCGACCCTGCCTTTGCATCATGAGCATGCGCTCGTCGGTGCGCCTGGCCAGAAGCATGTAGCGGTAGATATTCTTGAGCTCTTCTTCGGCAATTTTGGGCTCCAGGGCTTTATCGACTACGGCGTCCTCATCAAGGATTGACATGTATTCAATCTGGGGAAGCTCGATTGGTTTTCTTGGCATGGCTGTGACCACCTTTAGAGACTGCTGCACAGAGTTAGGTTTTGCTTTGAGCGGATACTTGACGTAGTTCGTCATACCAGGGAAAGTATGTCATATATTGATGCCGTGATCTTGATTTGCGCTGTCTAAATTCTTGTTAGGCGCAGTCTAAAACCCAGTTGTGGGGCGAAAAGCTGAATGAATAATAAAGGCGATGGTGTGGTCGATGTGGTCCGAGAAGAGGGGCAAAACCCGCTTCCCAAGCCGCCCTGGCTCAAGGTGAAGTTGCCCACGGGCGAGCCCTACTGGCGGGTCAAAAACCTCATTGACGAGCATAAACTGCACACGGTGTGCGAGTCGGCCGCCTGTCCGAACCGGGGCGAATGCTGGTCGCGGGCCACGGCCACTTTTATGATTCTCGGTAATGTCTGTACTCGCAGTTGTGGCTTTTGCAATGTCATTACCGGCAAGCCCACTGAGCTTGATCTGGAAGAACCAGGGCGAGTGGCTGAGGCCGTCAGCCGCATGAACCTCAATTACACGGTTATCACTTCCGTCAATCGCGACGAATTGAAAGACGGCGGTGCTGCCGTCTGGGCCGCTACTATCGAAGCTGTCAGGCAAAAGTCCCACAGCAAAATTGAAGTCTTGATTCCAGACTTCATGGGCAACTGGGACAACCTGGAAATAGTCATAGGGGCCCGCCCCGATGTACTTAATCACAACATTGAAACCGTGCCGAGGCTCTATTTGCCGGTGCGTCCCCAGGGCAATTATGAGCGTTCCCTTGCCCTTTTGCGGCGCTGCAAAGACGCCGGTATGACCACCAAGTCGGGGCTCATGGTCGGTCTTGGTGAAGAAGATGAGGAAGTACTTTCAGTCTTGAAAGATCTGAAAGAGTCCGGCGTGGATATCGTCACCATCGGCCAGTACATGCAGCCCACGCCCAAACACTTGCCGGTGGCTCGTTTTGTTGAACCATCTCGCTTTGCGGAATACGCCGCCTTCGGAAAAAAACTGGGTTTTGCCTCAGTCTTTTCCGGTCCGCTGGTGCGCAGCAGTTACCACGCCGATGAGGTGGCGCGGGAGTCAGGTGTAACCTTCTGAATTAAGACCTGTGAGAACTTGGCCGAACTGAACCGAACTAACTATCCAGTTTGAGCAGGTTTTTGATGCCATAAGTAATCATGTTGGGATTTTCTTTCAGGCGGCGGCGACAATAGGCTCCGGCCACCTTACCTTCGCCGAAGGGCAGATACATGCGAACCAGCACCCCTTGCTCGGCCAGATTGGCAAGAAATTTCTGGGCTTCCTGCACTTTCTTATATTCTTCGCCGGCAAATAGTTGACCGCTCACCAGGGCCTGCTGGAAACGCTTACGCGGCACACCTTGCAAATACTGAGTTTCGAAGCGATGGGGTTCGACGCGGTCGGTGACTGTGGCGGCGAAAAAATTAGCCAGACACTGTGTGTCGTGGGTGGCTACTTCTACATAGGTTCCCCGGGCCAGTAGTTCACGGCTGTACTTGACCAGCAGATCTTTCATTATCGGTTTTTCAGTGTGGGCAATGGTGCCTGGTTCGTTATAGATACCGATTACCACCCGGGTGCGCATGCGTTCGTCAAAGCGCTTCAAATCTTTCTGAGTGCGGAAGAGCCTGGTTTGTATGACCGTGCCGACATTTTTGTAGCCCGATTCAATCAGTGAGAAATAGGTCTCAAGGTGGAAATCGGTCCAGCGATGGTCCTCGGCTTCCAGGGTTACTCTCACGCCTAGGCTCTCGGCAAAACCCACCAGGGTTTCGATGCGGTTGTAGGCTTTGTCTAATTCAGCGCTGCGCACCATGCCCACGCTTGGGGCTTTGGTGGCGAACATGGAGGGCTTGAAGGAGACCGTCGGCTGGCGCCTGGCTTCACTCTCAGGCAGTTCGAGGGGCTTGTCGGCTATCAGTTTGATTAGCTCTTTGTAGTGTTGCACCGACGCATCGCAGTCACTATCTTTGGAAGCGTCTTCCCCGAGTATGTCGAGGGTGGCGGAATACTTGTTTTCCTGGTAGAGAGCGTGGGCGATGGCCAGAGCTTCTTCCTTCGTTTCTCCAGCCAGATACGGTTTGGCCAGATAGAGAACCAGTGAAATGGGGATGGCGTCGAAAATAGATTTGCCGCTTGCCGCGGTCTGCGCCTGGACTTTCCCTTGCTTCATTTGAGTTCCCGGATTTGCCTTCGTCTGGCCGGCTTTCGAACTAATGGTGCCGCCTTGCTTGACTGGTGTTTTGAGAGCCATAAAGTGGTCTTGAATCCCCCGAGGAGTAAATTCCGACTGGTTTTCAACAGGGATTATAGAACCAATGTCAGTCAAAAATATAAACAAAAATATAGACAATGTCACAATAACCTTTGTCCTGAAATTTCTAAATTTGCCGTCTGTTGGCGGCAGCTTCAGAAAAACGCCGTTTTTTCAGGAGCGGCGGCGACTTAATTTCTTATCAGAATGCTCACTGATCGGAATCGTCGTTGC
>JACRFZ010000077.1 GCA_016212515.1 Candidatus Melainabacteria bacterium | reverse complement strand
CAGGGCCAGACCGTAGTCATTGATGGCGCCTTTGATATCTTTCATGGAGGTCTTTAGTTTTGCTCTTGCCGATAGAGCGAAGTTTGTTTCCTTCTCGTTTTTGCAGGCTATATCGAGATCAGCCAGGGCTTGTGCATTTTTACCGAGAGCCTGCCAGGCTGCGGCGCGATACTGGAAGGCTCGTGTTAGTTTGGGATCACGGTCGATAGCCCTGGTAGCGTCGGCAATCACTTTTAGATACTCTTTTCTCTCCAGATAGGTCTCGGCTCTGTCCTCGTAGTTGGCGGCGTTCCAGGGGCAGATGAGCATGGCTATGCTGTAGTCGCGCAGGGCGGCATCTGTATTGTGCATGCTCATGTAGAGATTGCCGCGGTCATTGTAGGCATCAGCCAGGCGAGGATTTAAATCGATGGCCCGGTTGTATTCGTCCAGAGCTTTGTGCTTATAGCCGCGGTGATTGGCGCTGAAAGCCAATCCGTAGTGCGCATCGGCACTTTTAGGATTGATACCAAGAGAGCGGTGAAAGACGGCTTCGGCGTCGTCCAGTTTGCCTCTCACGAAGAGGTTGTAGCCTACATAAAAGAGTTGGTGGTCTTCCCTTTCTTTTGCCGGTGGGGGCATTTCTACCAGGGTGGGATCAGGCTGCTCTTTTTGAGGCAAGGCTTTCTGAAGCTGGGGCCAGCACTGGGCAATTCCTAAAGAGAGTGCCAGGGCAACAGTTGATACTATGGCGGCAACTTTGAGCTTGGTCACTGTCAGTCCGGGTCAATTTCCATCTGGCAGGTGTTGATTTTATGCAAGAGGCTCTTATGCAGAGCCTTTTCAATTTCTGAGGCACTGGCCCCGGGCATATTGAATTCTTTCCGGTGCGAGTCTAGTATGCTGGCCGCCACTTTGGCAGGTGTAAAGTCTTGGTCGCCCAGCCCGTAATTTTTTTGCATTAGCGCTTTATCGCCAGGTTTGGCATTGGTGTAAAAATCAGCAATTTGCTTACCCATGGCATTGAATAGTTCTTCAGAGCTGGCATTTGGCTTCAATCCCGAATTGAATCGCATTTCCTGCGGACTTTTCCTGAGGAAGCCTTCATCGGAGCCGTAAGCAGCCTTGATGTCTACCACAGGCTTTTCGCCTTTGGCGCAGGCTTCTTTCGGTTTTGCCAGGGTGGAATTGCCGGCCTGGGCCAGGTTGCAGTCACCCTGCAGGCATTGTAAGGCACCATCATCAGGTGATGCTCTATGATCGAGCCTGTCTCCTTTACCGGCGGCGTTCACATGCTCGCCTGCTACCTGAAGTCTGTCACCTTTCTCGGCCATGATATTGTCCCCTGTGTTTTTGCCGGTAGTTTGTTTTTCCGGCATAGTCGCCATACTGGTAGTTACCCGCCCTTTCTTCATACCCCCGGCTCAACCACCCTAATCCTTAAAAGAAAGCTTGTGCGCCTGTTCTTGGGGCTATAACTACCATTCTGGGGTTAGTGCCGTACATCAATCCGGTACGACCCTGGCATAGAGTAGTTCATCTACTACTTTACCTTCTTTGATGGCTGCCTTTTTCAGACGTCCTTCCAGGGTGTAGCCGCACTTCTCAAGGACTCGGGCGGAAGGCTGGTTGTAATCGAACACCAGGGCGTAGATGCGGGTAATCGGCAGATTTTGAAAGTACCAGTCGGTCATGCCGGCAATGGCTCTGGTCATAATGCCGCGCCCCCAGAAGCGTTTGCCCAGCCAGTAGCCCAGTTCGCCGCCTACGCGGCTGACGTCGGTCTGCATGAGCAAGCCGATGCCCCCGGCTGCCTCACCTTCCACGTCTATTACGAAGTGTACCTGGGGGTTTTCTCTGGTGCCCGGCTTTCCCACCAGGTCGATCCACTCAAGGGCATGCTTACGAGTGTATGGGTGGGGAAAGCGGTCTCTCAGATTGAGCCAGATTTCGTAGTCGTTGGCATTGGCGCTGAGCGAATCGGCATCAGCTTTGACCAGGGTGCGAATTTTGAAATCGCCGCAATCGATAATCGTGTTTCTACGTGTCATGGCAAAGATTATAGGGCTTACGCGACTTTCTTCAAGAGCGCTAGCTGAGACAGGTGTCGGCTCCCGCAGCCCTCTAATAAAGGGGCTGGTGGTGATATCCCCTGAGAAATCTTGTGTGAGCCCGGCGGAAAGGCTGTACTGGGGCAGCGGCAATTTTCTAGGTTGAGGGTATCAGTCGCAAAAAGACAAGCCGAGACCGGAGCGAAAATTCAGGGACAGCCCCCAAGAGAATTGATTGAGCAGCACTTTTGAATTCCCCCGCGAGCAACCAAGGCTGGCGGGTCTTTTGCTGCGCCCCAGCAATTCTTGAGGAGCTGCCTGGACGCACGGTTTTGTTACCGGTACCGCCATTCAGTCGGCAGTACCGGCCGCTTTCTTTGCCGCGACATGAGCACCCACTTTCACGAGGTATGTTTTATGTCTGGAAAAAACAATGTATTCACAACCGCAAAATCTATTTCCAAGCCGGAGCAGCATGTCGGCGCGGCTCAAAGCAGCTATATCGCCGAGCTGAGCTATCAGGTAGTGAAAGGTCATTGGACCGGTCTCTTGCATGATAGCCGCAAAGAATACGTTAAACGGTTGTGCGAGCTGCATCTGGCTCGCGCCACCAGAACCCTGGTGCAAGACCTTTTGCGCATCTATAAGACCGACGATCTTTTAGAGCTCATTGATCTTGTGGCTTATCAGACCGAGGTGAAGTATTCAACTCTGGCAGCTTTCATACTCGATTGGCAGATGCCTACGGTCGCTACCCTGGAGAAGATAGCCGAGAGGAGTAAATTGAAAATCGCACTGGATGTGGTGCCTCTCAAGGAACTTCCCATTGCTGTAGAGCCTGCCGTCCACGCAGTTGGAACAGGTGCTCTGGCCAAGAAACTGGGTGAAGTCTCGCGCTTCTATCTTGGCCATTTCATTCCCAGGGCGGACTTGCGTAAGGCTTCTTTCTTGACTGGCAGACAGTTGGAAACGGCTTTGTCCGGTCGGTGCCATAAGCTCCTCACCGTGCAGCGTTTGCTGCATGTGCGCCGCCTCAAGCTGCGCCTGCGTTTTGTTGAAATCGACGGAGGCTTATCTTAAGGCATTAATCAAGCAGGAAACTATTGTTGGTAGGCTTTCCACCAGCCTGATTTGCTCCAGCGGCTGCCTTTGTGGGATTCTTCCAGCTTTTGCTCCACCTGTTTGAGAGCCTGGAAGCGGGCCCGGGCATGGCTCTCTCTGAGAATTTCCGTGTCCGGATGACTATTGCCGAGGATGTTCTCGGCAATAGTCAGGGCCTGCTGATAGAGAATGGCGGCATCGGAGTGCTTGCCCTGTCTTTCGCAGAGAATAGCTAGATTATTGGCTGCCAGACCAACATCGCTGTGCTCCGGACCAAGCAGGCTTTCGGCAATTTGCAGGATTTGCTTGCAGAGGGGCTCGGCTTTGTCGTATTTACGCCTGCGCCAGTAAATCTCGGCTAGATTTTCCAGGGTGAGGCTGAGCCTGGGATCATCGAAGCGAAACTCAGAACACTCGTCTAAAGCAGCCAGCCACATGGCTTGAGCTTCCAGCAATTTGCCGGCTTCCTGCAGTTGGCTGCCCAGGGTTTTAAGCTGCTCCCAGTCTGAAACGTTTTGCTCCCGGCAGTCGGAAACAAATTTCTCCAACTTGAGGGCTTCATCAATGCGGTGAGTCTTGCGCATGATGCGTGCCTGCCACTCTGCTACATCGGCTACATAAGAATGAGTGGGCCCCAGGGCACCTTCTCTAATCACCCGGGCTTTCTGCAAAAGTGCTTCTGCCTGGTCGTATTTTTGTTTGAAATAATAGAGTCTGCCAAGATTTTTTAGATCTGTGGAGACACTGAGGTGATTTTCTCCGCAAAGCTTTTCGCGCATTCTCAGCGCTTCTATGAGGAGCGGCTCCATTTCATCCAGTTCTTCTCTGCGGCAATAGAGATCGGCAAGCTTGGTCATGGCGTCTGCTACCTGCAGGCTCTCATGACCGGCAAGCTGCTGAAGCTTGTGTATATGCAGCTTAGCATCGGCAATTACTTTATTGCTCACTCCCCCTTTCGGGTTGGCCTCTTTGGCGGCCGAGGTCGCGCTGGCAGAAGGCATGAGACCGTTTTCGGCATTGAAAACAGGAATGCGATCGGTGCTGACCTTGAGCCATTCGCTATCGTCGAGTCGGCCCTGCTGGTTGCGTTGTTCTTGCTCTATGTGGCGGAGCTTGTTGCGAAACTCTCGGATAATGGTCTGAGAGGGTTTGGGTTGGGCTTCGGCAATGGTCAGGGCATCATTGAAGAGACCTTCGGCCTTGGCATATTCGCGCTTGCCGAAATAGACATTGGCGATCCTCCCCAGAACTTTTGCGACTTCGACGCTGCTTTCTCCATGCATGGCTGTTTGCAGTTTCAAAAACTGCTCCAGCATCTCCAGGGATTCATTCGGCATGTGGGGGTTACCTCTGATTCCATCTTATCTTGGGTATAGCATAAGGAAGTTTGCTTGGGGAAGAGGTGAAACCATACTGGCAGAGGCTTCAGGGGAATTTAATGGTTGCCCGCCTCAGTCATAGACCATGTTAATCTTGACAGCGATTTCAGTGTTTGAGACAGGTGGGAGATCCGAGAAGATGTTCAATTTGAAGAAATTTCGGCTCCTCTTTCCACTACTAATGACCTGGCTGCTGACCGTTCCAGCAACGGCAGCCGAGCCTCAACCGGTCTGGGTGTTCGATTGCGAGCATTTCGGTACCGGCAAGTACCGTTATATGGTGGCGCCAAGCGCCATTAAAATCATCAATACCGCCAACGGCGGTATAGCTCTGGCTAAGGCCCCGACCTGGCGCGTTTCCTGTTTTCGCGATAGTGAAAAGCTGGAATGGACGTCACCCCTTTCCAGTTTCGACGAGTCGGCAATTTCCAACTTTATTGCGGTACCCAGTAAGCGAGTGGAGACGAAATATACGATTTTGGCCAAAGAGAAGCTACTGGGCTTAAAGTGTTTGAAGTGCAAGTTGATCGATAACAGGGTGGTTTGGGTGGCCGAGGAGGTGCATGCAGCCCCTCAAACGACGGAAACAGTGGCTCGGTATTTCAACTATCCCTCCAGCGGAGGCATACCTTTGCGTGTCATTGACCCTTCGACTTCAGCCAAGAAGGTTGGCTTAAAGCCGGAGGAACTGGAAAAGCGCAGGCAGCGAGAGAAGTTTGCCAAACAGGTTCCATGGCTCTCCTTCAAGGGTATTAAAGTGGCTGCCGCCGGTAATCTAACTGTAGATTTGAAGAGTTGGAAGAAGATTGAATATAAGGCTAGCGATTTCGAGTACCCGAAAGGCTATAAGCAAACCAGGGATCTCAAGGAAGTGATTATTTCCAAAGAATACCGCGATGTCATTAAAGGGCTTGTGGATGATTTGAGTCGCTAACTTTTGCTTGAATTACTCAGGGTAAGATGCAGCGATATGGCAAGGCTCGGCAGTCGGCCTTCAGGGTGCGTGTTTGGTGTCGGTATCCGCATCCGAAATGAGGCAGCTAAGAAATTTAGCTAAATTTCTTAGCTGTCCAGGTTTCGAAAAAGAGAGCCTTGAAACCGGACCATCGCATCCGCCGATTTCGTTGTGACTACCGCCTTCTCATTATTTATCTTGGTCCAAATCGTATCTGAACCGGTTTAAAATCCGCCGGGCATGCTGTGCACGGAAGACATATTGTTATATAGCCCGCCATTGCCTGCTTCCATAGCGGTGTCGTTTCTGGGAGCAATTTTGATCTTTTCAAAGGTGGCTGTGCGTTTCAAGCTACGATCTTCGCCGGCCAGACCGCGCACGATTGCCACTGCGCATGGTGCGGCGTGAGAAACAGCCTGGCTGACGCTGCCCAGGATCAATTTCTTGAAACCGGCATGGCCGTGGGAGCCCATTACAATCAAGTCGGCATGACCTTTCTTGGCGGCATCCAGAATGGATTGCTCCGGCTGACCCTTAACGATTTTTGTGAAGATCTTGTCGGGATTAAAATAGCGAGACAGCGCTCTGGCTCGATTATCGAGACTCAACTGCACTTGATCGAAATCTGTATCCATCTCCACTACAGCCAGCAAGGTCAAATTGGTGTTCATACTCCAGCGGAAATTGCCGAGCCAGTGGGCGGATGCTTCGGAAAAGATGGAATCATCCACGGGAAAGAGAATGTTTTGAAATGCCGGTACGTTTTCCTGGGCGAAGAAGCACGGGGTTTTGGCGATAATTACCGGGCAGGGGGCGGAATTGATTATTGATTGAGAAACACTGCCGAGGAGCAGTCGCTCCAAGGTGCTCTGGCAGTTGGAACCTACTACCACCAGATCGGCGCCGGAGTTTTCGGCCAGGTCTGTGATAACAGTTTTCGGATCGCCGTGGCGGGCAAAAAATGTGACATTGCATTGTTTGAGGCGATTGCGCAGCTCTACGGCCAGGTTTTCCATTTCCTCATAGTTGGCGCTTGGCTCTTCGCCAGGTCCGGCCGCTTCTTCATCAGGGGCCAGAACCGTCACCAGAGCTATTTCGGTGCCTTCGTACCAGTGCATTTTTACCAGTGCATCAACAGTGGCTCTGGAGCTGGGTTTATTGTCTATTGCTACTAGAACTCTCATGGCTGCAATTCTCTGTCTCATCAGGTGTGACCTGACTGAACATACTCTGTCAAGAGAAGGAGTTCCAGTATTTGTGTTTTAAGAATAGCTAAGTCAGTACAGCCCTTTCCCGGCTCTGGCTTTGACGGACGGCATTTGGTGGTGTTCTTCTTCCAGCGCAGGTGACCTTTACGCAGTTAAGGAAGGCTGGTTTTTTCTTAACAGAACAGTGGCGGGGTTGAGCAGACCCGGGGGTCAGTTGTGGCGGGAAGATGTCGAAAAATGCACCCCAAAAGTGTCTCGCGAAATCCTTAGAAAACCGGTATCTGTGGCGGTTTTGTGGCTCTTGACAATTAATGATCTCTACGTAATTCCCGGCTTCTTAATTGTCACACTTTAGCCCATGATGGTCTCATCGAAAGGGGAGCTCCATGGAGAGCCTCCATTCCGTGAAGTCTGTCAAAGGCTTTCACCGAATAAACCGGTCCAAAGCGGAGCTAACCGGTTCAAAATCAAAAGGTATCCTGATCTAAAGGCAACTTCAAAGGCATCCTGTGGGCAGGATGTACTTGAGGCCGGCTACGCATCTCAGATTCCAGCTTAAGGCAATGGCGCCGAAACAGTGCGCTTATTTGCAGAGTTGTTATGAAGCGCACTTGGCTATGGTTTGAAGCCGGCATGGCGCCGCTTCGATTCCGCTCGCCTGTTTAGATCGCAAATCAGTGATTGTGTGCTCAGGAGAATTTCCCTAATGCTTACACCAGAACAAGCTGCCATAGTCCTTTTTACCGTTGTCGCCTTCGTCGCTTTCAGTATCTTCCTGCATTGCCTCAAACTCGTTCTTGAGGTGGCAAGCAGTTTGCCCAATCGCAATCTGGCAGGCTTATTGCAAGCCATTCCCATTGCGCTTTTGCCTGATAACAGCAGGGAAACGCCTTCCAACTGGCACTATTGAAGCAAGCAGCTGTTTCTGAGTAGCTATTTCCGAATAGCTACTCTTGCTCAAACATATTGCCAATCGAGCCCAGGAGGCCGCCCTGTTCGGTGGCGCCTCCGCCTGCTCTGGGAGCATGGGCGATGATGCGATTGGCCAGTCGGGAGAAAGGTAAGCTCTGCAACCATACCGTGCCGTGGCCGGAAAGTGTGGCCAGGAATAGGCCTTCACCGCCGAAGACCATAGATTTGAGATTGCCGGCCCTGGCTATGGAATAGTCGACGCCGGGAGTGAAAGCGACCAGGCAGCCTGTATCGACTCGCAGGGTTTCACCTTTCAGTTCTCTTTTGATAATGGTGCCGCAGGCATGCACAAAGGCCAGGCCGTCACCGGAAAGCTTTTGCAAGATGAAGCCCTCGCCGCCGAAGAAGCCGGCGCCCATCTTCTGGGTGAAAGCGATGTCTAATTTTGTGCCGTAAGCGGCGCATAGAAAGCCGTCTCTTTCTACTATCACCTGACCGCCCAGTTCGGCTAAATTGAGGGGGATGATTTTACCCGGATAGGGAGCCGAGAAGGCTACTTTTTGCTTACCGGCGCCTTTGTTGGTGAAGTGTGTAATCATTAGCGATTCGCCGGTGACCAGGCGCTTTCCGGCATTGAAAAGTTTGTTGAGGACGTTCTGATTGGCGTCGGTTCCGTCGCCCATTTTTGCTTCGAAAGTGATGCCTTGTTCCATGTAGTTCATGGCTCCGGCTTCCGCAATGACTGTTTCGCCCGGATCCAGCTCAATTTCCACCATCTGCATATCATCACCGAGGATGAAATAGTCTATTTCGTGGGCTTTCAGGTTTGACATGGTCATTCTCCAGCGTACTATCGGTGCATAAAGATACATCAGTGGCCGACTTTTTAGGGGCTCAGGATTGTCGGGATAGGTTGAACGGGAAGTCAACGGCCTCAGGGATGGAGATTTAATCTTCCTCTACGGCAAATTTTCAGAATTCTGTCCAGAAAATCCTCTGAGCGCATAGATTATTGCACCGGCTGAACAGTCACGAAGTCAGGACCGCAGACGGTACTAAATATACTAAAAGGTTAGAGATTGAGCCATGAGTATTGAGTCCGCCTTCGACATTCAACAAATCAAGAACTCATCGGTGCGCCAGAAGAACGCTTTGCAAGCCGAGTGGCAGGAAACCATTGCCGTGGCAGGCAGAGGCAATGATTTGAGCCCAGCGGTACTGGCCGACCTGCAACTCGATGATGAGCGCTACCCATCTATGCTGCCTAATGTTGTTCTGGCCCTCAACTACAGAAACAGAATCAATCAGGGTGCTGCTAATCAGAGTGGAAAAGCACCGCAGTTAAGCGGTTGCGGCAATAATGCCGGGCTTTCTTCCTATTGCGTCACCGACTGGAGCCACTAGCTCAGGGTACGACAATATTGTCTATCAGTCTCACTTCCCCCAGCTTGGCGGCAGTGACAATCACATAGGGTCTCTGGAATTTTTCAAGAGGAGCCAGGCTTTTGCCGTGGCAAACGCTCAGATATTGTAGGGTCCAGCCTTCTTCTTCCTTGAGAAGGAGGGAGGCGGCGGCGGTGGCTTCCGCAACGTCTTTTCCGGCATCAGCCATGGTTTTAACCAGGCTGAGGGCTTTGTACAAGCTTGTGGCTTCAGCTCTCTCGGCCTTTCCCAGGTAGGCATTACGTGAACTCATGGCCAGACCGTCCGATTCCCGAACCGTGGGTACGCCGACGATTTCCACGGGCACATCCAGGTCTTCCACCAGGGCTTTTACTACTTGCAACTGCTGGTAGTCCTTTTCGCCGAAGAAGGCCACATGGGGTTGCACCAGGTTGAAGAGTTTCAGCACTACAGTGGCCACGCCCCGGAAGAATGTGGGACGAAAGGCTCCCTCCAGGGTATCGTTCAGGGGCGAAGGCGGCATTACCGCCATTATCGAGTCTTTACCGCGGGGATAGATTTCTTTCTCAGAGGGGTAGAAGACCAGATCGCAACCCATTTCGCTCAAGAGTTTCAGGTCTTTCTCGAAAGTTCTCGGGTATTTTCCGAAGTCTTCGTGGGGAGCAAATTGAAAAGGATTGACGAAGATGGAAACCACCACCACGTCGCATTCAGCTTTGGCTCTTTTGACCAGTTCCAGATGCCCCTGGTGCAGGGCGCCCATGGTTGGCACGAAGCCTATGCGGGGCGAATCGGCGCCGCCTCTGGTCTCTTTTGCTGCTTTTTGACCTTTAAGCCATAGACTGCCGGTTTGAGCCCGCCAGGCTTTCAGATCGGCCAGATTTTCAATTATCTGGGTGCGCACTGTTTCCTTGCTTCCAGCAGGAGCCGTGGAGGTTGTGGCTGAAATCTTGGTATCTGTCATGGGTGGTCTTGCCCCTTGTGGTCGTCAAGCATGGTTAAAACAGTTTCAACACCGGCGCAGGCCTGTTTGAGGCACTCGGGAGGGTCAATTGCCCGACACAAGCCATTAATTTAGCCCACATATTTTACAGGGGCTGAGTGCAGCTTTGGGCAGCGGCTGCCATAATAACAATTTTCACTAGCCAGGAAGTCACCGTGTTAATAGCCGCCTCCAGTTTTCCAGCACAGAGCGCCAGCGCCGCCAGACGGGGTTTGATTCGGCTCCTGGCCCTTTCACTGACTGTTTCGCTGGTGAGTTTGAGCCTGCCCGCTCAGGATGTGGCAGCCAGGGCTCCTTCGCGAGCTGCTAACGTTGTCGGTACTGAAGCGGCGTCCACTGCATCGGCAGCTACCTCTGCCAAAAGAAACCCGGCGGCAGTGGCCCTCGGTGAGAAAGTGCTGCAAGCCCTGGGCGGTTACGAGGCTTATAAAGCTTTCAATGACAAGCCTTGCAGAGCCAGCGGCAAGATTATTCAGACTTCCGGCCTGTCCGGTTCAGTCAACAGCTTTAACTGCGAGCTCGTGGTTAAGCGAGAGAAAGAGAAAATTACTATCACTTTGCTTGGTCAGCCCCTCACTACTGTTTACGACGGCAAAATTTGCTGGACCAAACAGGGCGATACGGTGCTGCCGGCCGATGCCATTACCGCTCGCCGCATCGAGGAGGACATCCAACACGGCCTGCTTCTATTGGAAGCCATTCCCTCGGCCCGTATGGAATTGGGCAAGTCCACTACCATTGGCGGCAGGGCCTGTGAAAGCCTTTTGATCTGGGCCAATGACGGTGTGCCCACAACCTTCTACATCGACAAAGAGAACAGCCTGGTGCTGGGCAGCTCTTACCCGGGCGTGGACCTCGAGCGGGGCGTGAAAGTCGAGAAGCTTTATCACTATCAAGATTACCGCGAAGTGGAAGGCACCAAGCAACCCTTCATCGTCAAGGAATTCAGCGGCGAGCAGATGGTCTCAGAGACCCAAATCAGTTCTGTGAAAATTGATGAGAGTATCACCGACGCCGAATTCGTGATGCCGCAAGAAAAGCTGCCCGTGCGTCTCACGGCCGGAGCCGTCACCATTCCCTTCGACTATGTTTCCAACGAAATTCTAGTGAAAGCCAAGGTGAACGGTACCACCGAGCTGAAATTCATCCTCGACACCGGTGCCACCCAGTCTATTCTCGACCGGGGCGTCATGAAACAGTTGGCTCTCAAACTTGATCCGATTTCTTCGGCGCCGGGTGAGAGTTTGTCCATGACCACCGGGGCCGGTTCCATTCAGGCTGAAGCCGTTAATTTTCGCAGCCTCAGCCTCGGCGATATGGAACTGAATGATGTGGCTGTTGCCGTAGCCGATCTATCCGGTTTCGAGCAGGTGCAAAAGGAGCGCCCGGCCGGCCTTATCGGCGCCAATATTTTGAAGCGCTTCCTGGTTACGGTTGATTATGAAAACGGCAAAATAATCTTTGAAGATCCAAACAAAAGCTCTTTGCCCGAAGGTGCCATCGTACTTAATACCAAGCCCAGTCTTGGTATGTCGGGACTGGCTGTGGAAGGCTCCCTTGACGGCAAGCAAAATATTTCCTTCTTGATTGACACCGGCGCTGCTTTCAATAATGTTTCCGAGAGCAAGGTGAAAAACCTGGTACCAAACCCGCTCTATCGCATAGGTATGCTGAAAGGTCTGGACGGCAAACTGGTAGAAACAGGTTCGGCAAAATTCAATTTTCTAGACATCGATAAGTTGCGCATCGATGGACCGGTCTTCAGTATTGCTCCCTCGCGCGGCAGTGACAAGACTCCAGGCGGTATCATCAATTCCAGCGATCTGGCCATTATCGGCAATCCGCTTTTGAGTCGCTACAAAGTTACATTTGATTATCGCAATCAGAGACTGATTTTGACTCAGAGTAAGGCCCAGAAAGCTTTCTACGAGTATCAGAGTAAGTTGGCGCCTTTGCGCTTAGATATGATCAAAAACAAGAATATCTCGGTGGTGGTGCGCGAACTGGAGAGTCTGGCTAACTCTGCCCACAACAAAGACCTGCCGGGAGCGGAAGCCCTGGTGAGAGCCCAGTTGGCCCTTGCTCTTTGCCAGAAAAACGGCGGCGATTTTTCGCCCGAAAATCTATTCCGTCCGCTCACGGCGCAGATACTCACCGGTCAGAGTAGCGCTGAAGACTTGAAATTGAGCCCATACGGCAAGGCCAAGGCCCAGGAACGTTTGAAAGTGACAGACAAGCCGCTTAGTGCCTCTACTGATGGTGCGACGGAAAATGACAAAGCTTCCTCCAGGAGCACTGTCGGACAAGTTGCCGTGCGGCCGGAAGCTCTTCTAGAAGAGCCGGAAGGGCAGTTGCTCATGGCCTACAATCTGGCCGAGGGAAGCAACGATAAATCGATTCAGGCCCGTGTGCTGGCGGTCTGGGGTTTCCTTTATGCCAGCCAGAATCCCACCGTCGACTATTTAAACTCGGCCAAACAGAAGATTGGCAAGGCCGTGGCCATGGCTCCCACCGATCCTGAGGTACTGGCTGCTTCAGGCTATTTCCTCTCCCGTCTGGAGTCCGGCAGAATTTCCGCCCGCGCTCATAACCTCAAGAAAAGCGAAGAGTTGAACGCTAAAGACAAAAAGGAGAATGCCAGAAGCACGGGCAAAGGCGACGGCAAAGAAAGCCCGAAAGGTTCCAAGAGCCATGAAACAGCCTCCGGCTCTCACAAGCTGGAAGTTCCAATCAGTGCCGGCAAAGGCCGCCCTCCCATTCGCTCTCTGGAAGATTTAGGAAAATGGTTGGTAGACCAGATAGTCGATCAGTCCATCATGATTGATCCGGCTAACTGGTTGGCTCTCTGGACTAAGATGGAGCGGGCCAGGGCACAGGGTAATATGGAAGAAGCTCGCATCATCCAGGCTCAGCTCAAGCACTATTATCCGGGTGTGAATGTTGGACCGGTGCTCAAGTAGCTTCTCACTTTTCTGACAGGGTATTCCATGCTTGATCCGGAACAGTTGACCTTTGCCCAGTGGTTCTGGATTTGCTTTGCCCTGGTGCTGGCCGTGGTCTTTCTCTGTCGATGTATGGACATCAACATGGAAGCGGGTCCGGTCACATCGATTTACTGGCTTTGCCCGGGTCCCTGAAAGTTCGGATTTCCCGAGAGTATCGGTTTGTCCGAACTACCTGGTTGCTAGCCTAGCCTCGCTAGCGCCCCGAGCTTGATAATGGGTGCCATCTAATCACATGTAGGTGAAAAATGTTGGCAATTCCAGCCATGGGAAAGTTCTTTCGTTAATGTTGTCAAGCGCCGGGGTGGTAAGAACGGCTGTGCTTGCAGGGTTTTATGAGGCGGCTGTAAAGATCTGATCTCATGATTTGAAATCAGTTAAACCCTTTAGTTACTGTCCATAGCGTATTTCCATATCTACTTTTTAACTGGTGACCTGAGGCCTCTAAGGTACTCATAAGACTTTTCTGTGTTTAGCTCTCGGACTGGCGTCCGATTGTTCCGACACAACACCTGAACTTTGCTGCTGCTCAAGCTTGCTTGAGTGGTGAAACCTTTTGTTCAGATTGCGAAAAGCCTCAGGTCACCATTGACCCTAACCTCTCCGGAGTACATGGCGGAGCGCCTCTTTGCTCCCCCTGCTCCGGAATAGATCTCGAGGAACAACACATGACTATCAAATCTCAGACGGGTAACCCCGTGTATGTCATCGGTGTAACGGGCGGTATCGGCTCAGGCAAGTCTGCCGTGGGTACGATGCTCTCGCAGATGGGTGTGACGGTGTTCGACACCGACCATATCGCCCGCGATCTGCGCGACAAGCCCGGACCGGTTCAAGAACAGATTCTCGCCAGGTTTGGCGCCGATCTGCTCAATTCTGATGGGTCCATCAACCGCGAGAAGCTCGGCCGTATCGTGTTTGATGACCCGCAGGCGCGTAAGGATCTGGAGGACATCCTGCATCCTGCCATCGCCGCCGTCAAGCAAGAGCGCATCGAAGCCAGCGAAGGCATCGTCGCCGTGCTTGTGCCCCTGCTCTATGAGACCAGTTCTCAGAGCCAGTACGACGAAGTATGGACCGTGGTGGTGCAGCCGGATGTGCAACTTGCACGCCTGCGTGCTCGCGATAAGCGTTCCGACGAGGAGCTGAAGAAGCGCATCGCTGCTCAGCTCCCCCAGGACGCCAAAGCGGCTCTTTCGCTGGTTGTCATCGACAACTCCGGCGATCTCGCCGCCACCCAGGTTCAGGTGGCTCAGGCCATCGCCGAGACCCGCGAGCGTTTTGCCGCCAAGGTGGCTCTCCCCGCGGCTGCTCCTAATGACGGCGCTGCTGCTTCGCCTCAGCCTGCTGATGCTCCGGCTGTCGACGCTGTCGACACTTCCAACGCTGGTTCTGTGGATGGGGCAGAAGCGGCTGCCGCTACCGAAACCGACAAGGCACCGCCTGTACCCGCCGGCGCCGACGGTAAGGAGAACCATTACCAGGGCGTGCTGCGCGATTTCGGCTACATGGCCACCGAGGAAGCTCTGGCCAAGCTTGGTCAGGTGGCTCGCACAGCCGGCAAGGAAGCCAATGCTTCCATGTCCATGGTGGTCTCCGCTCGCGACACCGGCGGCAATGACGCCGAAACCACTGCCTCTGCTGCTAACCCGGCGGCAGGTACCGGCAACAAGCCCGCCCATAAGCCTGCCGATCAGGAGCGTGAGCTGCGCGTGGACGTGAAGATGTCCGTTCGCAATCGCCCCGGTCAGGTGGACACGCCTAATCCCGGTGACGGTAGCGGCAACGGCGGTAATGGCGGCACTCCCAACGGCCACGGTCATGGGCACGGTCACGGACACGGACGCTTCCTCGGCACTCCCATGGTGCTCGGGCTCTTCGGTCTGCTGGCTTTCCTGGCCTTCGTGCTGGCGCTGCTGTTCTGGTTCGACCGTTCCCACACTGCCGCCGCTCCCAGTCCCACTCAGGTGACGGTCAATCCGCCCAACGTGACGGTGACCGTGCAAGCGCCCCAGGTGACCGTCAACAATCCGCCTGTGGTGGTTGTGGATGGTTCCGGCTGCGTGCGTTGCCCGGTTAATCCGGTGGAGGTGCAACCTCTGCCTGTGAAGCCGGTGACGCCGCCTGTGGTGACTCCGCCTGTGGTTGTGGATCCCTGCCAGGACGTGAAGAATCCCGACTACCTCAGTGAGCCGCCCGCCTTTGCCCTGCGCTATATCCACAACGAAGTGCGCTGGGCCGTGGCTCAGTGGACCGTGGGTAAGAGCTGCACCGGTACCATCGTGGAAGGTCGCGATAAGGAAGGTCGACTGGTGGTGCGGCAGGTCTACCGCAGCTACCTGGCTTTCGTCGGTCAGGAGACCTTCAAGTATCTGCCGGATGGTCGCATCCAGGTAGACCGTTTTGATTCCAACAACATCTACGTCGGACGCACCTACCGCTGAAGCGGTGGGTGCTCCGCATCTGGAGAAGACTATGAGCAAGAAAACCGAGAACGGGCCCAGGAAAGGCCCGTTCAAAATGCTGGAATCCGGCGTGATCAAGATCGCGCGCCCCATCGAGAATCCCCTGGCTCCCTATGTGGCAGCCGAGAAGGATGAGATTCCCGACTACCTGGCGGCGGTGGATCACACTGTCTCCATCCCCAAGAAGAAGGACTACGAGAAGCAGATGAATGCGGAGGAGGAGCGTTTCAACAAGCTCGTTCGCCGCATGGCCCTGGCTCGCAAGTACCTGATCGTGGTGCTGCAAGGTCGCGACGGTGCCGGTAAGAGCGGCGCCACCCAGCGCATTGCCGGCGCCCTCGACTTCGACGCCAAGCTCTTCTTGAGCGTGCCCATCGGCGCGCCCACCGAAGACGAACGGGCCCATCCGCCCCTCTGGCGTTTCTTCAAAGACGACCGCATGCCGGCCTACGGGCAAGTGCGCGTCTTCGACCGTTCCTGGTTCGAAGAAGTGCTGGTGGTGCGGGTCAACAAACTGCAGCCGGAAGCGGTCTGGCAACATAGCTATGCCGGTCTGCGGGCCATGGACTGGAGCCTCGAGCAGCAGGGCGGCGTCGTCGTCAAGCTCTGGCTCGATATCACCAAGGACGAGCAGAAGAAGCGCTTCGAAGACCGCGCTCGTGAAAAGCCCTGGAAGCTCTCCCCTTCCGACGCGGAAGCGCGCAAGAAGTGGAAGCCCTACACCAAGGCTGCCAACGAGATGTTCTACCGCACCGGCACCGAGTATGCGCCCTGGTTCATCGTTTCCAGCGAGGACAAGCGCTACAGCCGTGTGAACGTGCTGCGCATCATCAACCAGCAGATGGAAGAAGCCCTCGGCCCCGAGTCCAAAGACGAGGGCGACAAGGCTTCCGGCAAGTCCAAAAAGGGTTGAGCAACTTCGCTCAATCCGCATCTGTTAACACCTAACCCAGCTTTCTGCTCAAATAGCAGAGGAGAAACCTATGGTTCAAGCCGTATGTACACTGGCTGCCGGCACCAACTACAAAGTTGACGTGACCGCCGGCGGCCATTCGGTCGTGAGCGATCAGGCGGTTTCCGTCGGGGGCACGGGCGCCGGTCCCACCCCCAAGGAGCTGCTCCTGGCTGCCATCGGCGCCTGCACCGTGCAGACGCTCATGATGGTCGCTCCCCAGCGTAAGTGGGACATCAAGTCCCTCGTCGTCAAAGTCACCTTCTCGGAGATTCCCGATCCCGCCGATGCCAGCAAGAAAATTTCCCTCATCGAGGAAATCATCGAGGTCAAAGGCAATCTCAGCCAGGCCGAACTGGATGCCATCGAGCGCACAGCAGGACGCTGCCCCGTTCTGAAAGCGGTGGAAGGTCCCAAGCAGGTGACCAAGAAGGCCGTCAAGGTCTGATTCACAAACGAGAGGAACCCCGGCGGTTGCCTCCCGGTCCGCGAGCTGCTGCTCATGTAGAGCGCAGCTGATTAGAGCCGGCTGATACCGTCACTGGTGCCAGCCGGCTGCCCTTTATTCCGGACGATTTCTCTAACCTAACTGTGTCGGAGACGAAGACACCCTTCAATCGCTCGTACTAGAGCGAGGTGTCGTATCCGCACGAAAGATTGAAATTGCCATGAACAACAACCATCAAGATGGTGGCGGTCCGTCCAACGACGGCTCGTACATCAAACGACTCATCTATCTGTTCGGTATCGTTTACTTTGCCCAGGGTCTGGCGCAAGCAAGCGGTCTGATCAGTCAACCCCTCAGTTTCTACCTCAAAGAAGTGATGCACTTCGATGAGGCGCAGTCCACGGCCTACCTGGCTGTGCTCACCATTCCCTGGTTGATCAAGCCGCTCTACGGCCTGGTCAGCGACTTCATCCCGCTCTTCGGCTACCGGCGCAAAACCTGGCTCTTGGCACTGAACGCCATGTCGGCTTGCGCCTTCTTCTGGCTCACCGGACTGAGTGATGCCTCGCTTATCGTCTCCGCCCTCTTGCTCACTGCCGTGGGCACGGCCGCCTCCGACGTGATCGTGGACGCGGTGATGGTGGAAAATGGGCAGAAGTACAACATGGTCGGCAAGTTCCAGAGCGTACAGTGGTTCTGGTTCTACACCGCCCAGATTGCCACCTCCATTGCCGGCGGCTGGATTGCCGGTGGTTCCGACCCCGCAAGCGCCCTGCACACAGCGGCCCTGATCACCATGTGCGCACCTGCTACGGTGGCGCTTCTGTCCTGGTTCGGGCTCAAGGAAGACAAGTCTCGCATCAACACGGTGGAGATGAAGAAGACCGCCCTCTCCCTCGGTGAGGCCTTCAAATCGCCGACACTCTGGGGCGTGGTCACCTTCCTGGCCTTCTACAACTTCTCGCCCAGCTTCGGCACCCCCATGTATTACCACATGGTGGACAAGCTCAAGTTCTCGCAGGAGTTCATCGGCACCCTCGGTGCCATCGGCTCGGCCGGTGCGGTGATTGGTACCTTCCTCTACGGCTGGTACTTCACCAAGAAGACCCTGCATTTCCAGCTCACCTTCGCCATCCTGGCCGGTGCCATCGGTACGTTCTCTTACCTCTCGGTAGTGCAGAACTCGCCCATGGCTGGCGCGATCATGGTCGGTCTGAGCCTGGTCTTCGGTGCTGCCGGTGCCATTGCCACTCTCACGGTTCTGAGCCTGGCCGGTCGTGCCTGCCCGAAGAAGGCCGAAGGTTTCACCTTCGCTGCCCTGATGTCGGTCTACAACGGCTTCGCGCAGCTCTCGGCCATCGTCGGGTCCTGGATGTTCGTGCACTGGTTCGACCGCAGCCTCTCGCCCCTGATCATCGTCTCGGGCGTCTTTACTCTCGCCTGCTTCCTGCTCGTGCCCCTGCTCAAGGGTGTCAATGACGACGCGGAAAGCGGCAACGGCAAATAGGCTCCCAAGCCTGAGTTGTGCCGGGCGCCGGAGGCTCAATATGAGCACTTGCCGGCGCCCGGGGAGCTAAACAGCAAGGAGGTAAACTTGCAGAAGTTTTTTGCAAAACTCTTCAAAGATCAATTCCTCTTTCCAGGTCCTACCTTCCTCCGTTGGTACAGCCTGGCAGCGGTGCTGACTTCGTTCTATACCTTTGTCAGTACTGTTGTGAGCACCATCCGCACGGTGGGCGAGAATTCGGTCGCTGTCGGTGAGACTGCTCCCCTGGCGCAGTCTCCGCTGGCGGCCGGACTTTTCGCCGGTCTTGCCGTCTTGCTTATGGCTCTGGTCTTCTACCTGATCATTGCCATGTACCTGCGTCTCTTCCACACCGTTCGGGAGGACTTCCGACAGTTTCGCGCCTGGCTGCCCGGAGCCCTGAAAAGCTTCGCTGACGGCCTGCGCTCCTTCTGGTCGGCTCTGACCGGTCTGGCTGCCACCCTCAGATCTCTACCGGCGAGGCTTGCCGCTCTCAGCCAGAAGCTGAAAGCAACCTCCGCCAGGGACCGCTATCTGGCTTGCGTCAGCCTGATGAACATTTTCATCATGGGTGCCTGCTTCTATCTGATCTGGCCTCTGGCATCTCACTGGGCCGGCAATCTGCCTGCCTGGCTGAGCGTGCACGAGACCCATCCGGATTTCAGCCTGGTGCTCATGGTCGCCACCATCACCACCATGTTGGCCATGGCTGTGGTGTTGCCGCTCTGGATGGCACTGTCCATCGCCATCGGTCGATTCTTCTTCAAGAATGCCGGTGGAAATGCGGGCGGCAAATAGTAGAAACCAATCCAAGGAAGGAAAGCAAACTTTGGACAATACTCAAACATTGAACGGCGCTCTGCCGGAGACCGTGGCAGTGCGCCTGCGCCGGGCCGCCAATATCGTCATGTCGCTCTATGCGGACGACAGAACGGTACGGCGGCAGCTCTGGTGGGATGTGAACCGCTACAGCGACGACGAGTCGAACCGACTCTTTGTGGCTTGCGCCAGAGAACTTCATGGGGGGCAGCAGCTCTTCCGTGAAGGTCTTCTGTTCAGCTTCCTCAGCGCAGAGGCGCGTCGCTTCGCCTACGACCACTGTGCCAATGCCTATGTGTATTGGGCAACCGTCAGCGGTGCCATCGAGGCCGGTGCGTCACTGCCCCTCAGCCGCGCAAGTTTCGCCGCTGCCTACAGCCAGACGGCTGTGACTGCCTGAGGCTTTCTTGAAAAGTTAGCCGGGAAGACGAGACAAAACACTTGAGGTGGGGCTGCCAAATAGTTCCACCTTCAGTTTTTGCTCTCGTTTTTTCCTTGCCCGATCTACTCATGAATACAGTATGACAAGTTGGTTTTTTCGGTAGAATCGGTACTTAGCTTCCTGCCGGACTGTTTGGAGGTTGCAAATAAAATGTGTTTTTGAAGGAAAAGAGCTGGACATGCGGGGTCGCGTGCGAT
>JACRFZ010000076.1 GCA_016212515.1 Candidatus Melainabacteria bacterium | reverse complement strand
GGACTACTTTTATACAACCTGGATAAGCAATCGATAACTGCTAACCATTAGCGGTATCAAGGCGCGGTATCAAGCAAAATTAAATTGAGTTCCGGCTAAAGGGCTCACCACCTGGTAATCTGGCAGAGCACTTAACTGCTTAGTTATCAGTTAGGGGCAATACGAATTATCAGAAAAACTGAAATATTCGAACGCCCGGGGCAATCCTGGATGCAGTTCGTTAAGCGAATTTAGGGAGTAAATGATGGGTGATACGACTCTATTTGGTGTGCTGGGCTGCGGCGCAGTAGCACTAGCATACGGAGGCTGGGCCGGCTCCAGCGTTCTCAGTCTCAGTCCCGGCAATGAGCGGATGCAACAGATTGCCGCCGCCATTCAGGAAGGCGCCAGCGCCTACATGAACCGCCAGTACACCACGGTAGCCGGTGTCGGTGCCGTGCTCTTCATCATTATCGGCTTGACCCTCAACTGGGTCACCGCCGCTGGCTTCCTGGTGGGCGCTGTGCTCTCCGCTCTCTCCGGTTTCGTCGGCATGTATGTCTCGGTGAGAGCCAATGTGCGCACGGCGGAAGCGGCCCGCAACGGTCTGGAAGCAGCACTCTCCGTAGCCTTCAAAGGTGGCTCGGTAACCGGTCTTCTCGTTGTCGGTCTCGGTCTTCTAGGCGTGGCCGGCTTCTATATGGTCACCAATGACGTTAACGCCCTGGTCGGTCTCGGCTTCGGCGCCAGTTTGATCTCAGTCTTCGCCCGTCTGGGCGGTGGCATCTACACCAAAGCCGCCGACGTCGGCGCCGACCTCGTGGGTAAGGTAGAAGCCGGAATTCCTGAAGATGACCCGAGAAACCCTGCTGTTATCGCCGACAACGTAGGCGACAACGTGGGTGACTGCGCCGGTATGGCTGCCGACCTTTTCGAAACCTATGCCGTCACCGCCGTTGCTACCATGCTTCTGGCTCACCAGGTATTCCATTCTCAAATCGAAGCCGGCGGCGCTCAAAACGTCATTGTTTATCCGCTGGTTCTGGGTGCCGCTTCCATCGTCACCTCGGTCATCGGTGCCATGTGCGTCAAGCTCGGAAAGAGCACCAATATCATGGGCGCTCTCTATAAAGGTCTGATCGTGGCCGGAGTACTGGCCGGTGTCTCTTTCTGGTTTATCACCGATAAGATGATGCAGGGGCTGCAGATCGGCGGTAAAGACGTAACTACAATGTCTTTCTTCCTGGCTTCCATGGTCGGTCTGGTTGTTACCGGTCTGCTGGTATACATCACCGAGTACTACACCTCCACGGAATTTCCGCCGGTCAAGTACATCGCCAAAGCTTCCGAAACCGGTCACGCCACCAACATCATCGCCGGTCTGGCTGTGTCGATGAAGTCAACTGCCTATCCGGTAATCACCATCGTAGCTGGTATCCTCGTCTCCTATTCCCTCTGTGGAGTGTTTGGAGTGGCTCTGGCAGCCATGTCTATGCTCTCCATGGCTGGTATCATCGTGGCCATCGACTCCTACGGACCTATCACCGACAATGCCGGCGGTATCGCCGAAATGTCGGAATTGCCGAAAGAAGTGCGTAACGTTACCGACCCCCTCGATGCCGTGGGTAACACCACCAAAGCCGTAACCAAAGGCTATGCCATCGGCTCGGCCGGTCTGGCGGCTATCGTTCTTTTCAGTTCCTACACTGAAGAACTGAATCTGGCCATCGCCAAAGCTGGTGGTGCCGCTACCGGTATCACTTTCGACCTCTCCAGCCCCTATGTTCTGGCCGGACTGTTCCTGGGCGGTCTCATTCCTTTCGTCTTCGCTGCCCTGGCCATGGAATCCGTCGGCGCTGCCGGCGGTATGGTGGTGGAAGAAGTGAGACGGCAGTTCAGAGAAATCCCCGGCATCATGGAAGGTACAGGCAAGCCTGACTACGCCAGATGCGTGGACATCGTTACTTCCGCGGCCCTCAAGAAAATGATTTTGCCGGCCCTCCTGCCCGTAGGCACCCCGGTGGTAATCGCCATGCTTGGCGCCTTCTGGCTCAATCATGCCCTGCCCGGCGAATATGCCGCTGCCAAGATTCTTGGCGGTGTGTTGGTAGGTTCCATCGTCACCGGTCTTTTCGTGGCTATCTCCATGACCTCCGGCGGCGGCGCCTGGGATAATGCCAAGAAGTACATCGAAGAAGGTCACCACGGCGGCAAAGGTTCCGAGGCCCACAAGGCAGCGGTAACCGGCGATACCGTAGGCGATCCCTATAAGGATACGGCTGGTCCCGCCATCAACCCCATGATCAAAATCTTGAACATCGTGGCTCTGCTTCTGGTTGCCTTCCTGGTTAAATAAGTCGGCAATTCAGACGGGACAAACTAAAACAAGAAAATAACCGGGCAACCGGTTATTTTTTTGCTTTAAAATCACATCTTGAGTAATTTCAGTTTTCACTCGGAAGCATGGGTCAAATGCAAATTAGAATCGGCGCAAGACAGGACGAGAAGGGCATTCAGGCTCTCACTGAGGCTAAGTATCAAAAGGCGGCAGTACCGCTTAGTAGTGATGAGCAAGACCTGCGCAATATAGAAGCCAATTACTTTGGAAAAGACGGCATCTTCCTGGTGGTGGAAGAAAATGGAGAGGTTCAGGGTTACCTGGGCGCCAGAAGCAGCGACGACGGCCTTGTGCTGAAGGTCAAACACCTGCTTCTGGCAGACGAACTGGACGACAATCTGGCCACCGAACTAATGAACATTGCGCTCAATCACGCCTACCAGAACGACTTTCAAAAAGTCGAAATTGAAGAATCCGTATTTCAGTGGTTAGCAAAAGACCACGCTGCTTTTGCGCCGCGTGGTCTTGCTTAGTTTCGTTAGCGACTCTATTTTTCCAGACCGACTTTGATCATGGGCAACTTCTGTCCCAAATTGATCAGAGTTTGATAGGTAAGAGCGGCTACATCGGCCCTGGTGGCATTGACATTAGGTCTGATGGCACTGGGATCGGGATAGCTGACGAGAATTCTAGCCTTAGCAGCCTTAGCCACGGAAGGTGCGGCCCAGGCCGGCACCGAAGAGCCGTCCTGATAGCTGTTGAGGATGGAAGTGTCGGCCAGACCGGTGGGCAGAGCCTTGGCCAGAATGACAAGGGCCTGGGCTCTTGTAATTTTGTCCTCAGGCTTGAAGCTGCCGTCGGGGAAACCGGTCACCAGACCGGCCTGACTGACGGCAGCAATGGCCTTATTAGCCCAGTAGGTGGGAGCCACATCTCTAAAGGTGGCGGGTCCACTGGCAGCCGGCACATTCAAAGCCTTCATGGCGATGGCCGCAAACTGGGCACGGGTGATACCGTCATCAGGCTTGAAGGAGCCATCCGGGAAACCACCGATGATGGAACGCTGCGTCAACTGTCCGACATAAGACTCGGCCCAGTGCCCTTTCGTATCGAAAGGGGCATTGACGGTGGCGGCCGGTGTAACACTGTGGGCAGCCATCAAGCGCACCACATCCGAGTCCAGTCTCTCCAGGTCACGGTTTAGAGTCATCACTTCCCAGTCCGACAAGCTGTTATCGGAGCTACGGAAACTGGCTTCAACAGAGGCAATTCTGGATAACTCCCGGCGCATATCGGAAACTTGCCCGGCAGTCAGCACACCGGCGGCTTCGCCTTCGGTAATCTTGCGTTCTAAATCGGTGCGTTTGACAGTGACATCAGGCAGAGCCGTCATGGTTTTATCAAGTCTGCCACCAATGGCGGTGTATTCCCGCGCCAGGTGCGCTACTTGCTCGTCGTTGAGGGAACCGGTACCGCTTTTGAACGCAGATTCAAGCTGGACTACGCGGCTCAGATCCGAACGCAATTCACTTTCGGCAGCGGGACTCAAGCGCCCGGAAGCGAGACCGTCCTGCACCCGTTTTTCGATAGCTGCTCTCGTCGAACCGAGATCCGGAAGAGGCGCCAGGCTTCTATCAATTTGACCGGAAATGGTGTCCAGCTCACTGGCCAGGGAGAGCGTTTCGGCATCGGTAAGAACGCCGTCGGCGCGGTAAAGTCTTTCACGGGCGGAGGTTTGATCCAACTTGCCGCGCAGGTCTTGATACTGCACATCCGAAAGTCGCTGCGAGGCTTTGGCGCCGTCCAGTTTCTTGACCAATTCAGCCTGACGACCGGCCAGACCGGCTCCGGGCTGAGGTGTGTTGGTAGCGAGGGCGGTGTCTATCTTGCGATTCAGTGCATCAAGTGAGGAAGAGAGAGTCAAAGTTTCGCTATCGGAAAGAACACCGTCGGCACGGTAATTATTTTCCACCTGGGCAATGCGATCGAACTCCTGCTTCAACTCGCCGTACTGCTGAACCGTGAACTTACCGGCCGCCTGATTATCACTGAGGCGCTTTTCCAGAGCCGTCTGCATGGCATCGATACCTGGCAGACCCACGGAAGTGACACCGGCGGTATATCTTTCCAGAGCCGAATTGACTCGCTCCAGATCAAGGGCTAAAGAAAGCTGATCTGTGACGGTGAGCGTATTACCACCGGCTTTCAGACTGGCTTCCCGGCTCTCAATCCGATTCAATTCCTGGTTATAGGTATCAGCCTCTGTTTGAGAAATGCGACCGGCGGTGAGCAAATCTTTCAGGCGGGTTCGAAGTTCTCCGCGCCTGGCCGAATAGTTGACGTCGGCACCGGTTCTAGCCTTGAGTTGGGCTTCCAATTTGGAAGAAAGCTTATCGAGATCAAGGGCAATCTCAAGAGTTTGAGTGTTATTGAGAGCACCACCCTGCTTGTAGAGGTTCTCTTTGTTCTTAATGGCATCCAATTCCTGGCTCAAACCGGACACTTCCAGGTTGGTGAGACGACCGGAACTCAAAGCAGCGCTCAAGCGAGAGGCCAATTCCGTCTCCTTACCGGCCAGATCGGTCAAGCCCACTTCCTTGCGGGTGCCCATGGTTCTTTCCAGATTGGCAGAAATAACATCGAGTTCCAGTGAAAGTCTGGTCTTCTGC
The DNA here is from genome assembly GCA_016212515.1 of Candidatus Melainabacteria bacterium. GTDB lineage: Bacteria > Cyanobacteriota > Vampirovibrionia > Obscuribacterales > Obscuribacteraceae > Obscuribacter. Next base: position 69,961 of record JACRFZ010000076.1, on the reverse strand, counting down.
CAGATGGAAAGTTTGCCGCTGGCTCTGTAGCCGGCTTCAAGATCCTTGATGCGATTCAGCTCTTTCTTGAAAGCTTCGCTGTCTACGCTGGAGAGGCGACCGGCTAAAACGGCCTCATTCACTGTTTTTTCCAGTTGCACCCGGCGCCCTTCCACATCTAATAAAGCGGGCAGCTGGGAAAGATCAATACCGCCCAACTGAGCCTGAGCGCTGTTGACGCTTACAATGACTGTGGAAAGCAGTGCTACGGAAACAGCGAGCCTTGCCTTGAATCTCATGCCAACCCTCCTGCGAAGTAAAGACTTCGGAAAATATAAATCAGGCAACGCCTTGACAAGGCTTGCCCTCGGTTCATATTTTAGCCCCTCTGGGGAGAAACTCAGCCGGACGGCTGGATAAGGTTAATAATTAAGCCGAAGTAACTCTCCAGATCGCTTCTGGAAATGCCGCTCCTTGGTCCGGGCGTGCTTTCGGCCGTCATATCGGCAATGGCTTGTTGATTATTGAGCAAGAAGGTGATGAAAGACTTTTCCCGGCTGGATACCTTATCGCTGGCGAGAAAGGTAAACAGTTCCTGGCGCTCAATAAAGCCATTGCTGTCCAGATCTAGTTTGTCGAATGCCAGCCTGGCATAATCCCTGATTTGCCGAATATCCTGATAAACCGATTCATCGCTTTCCTCGGTCTTCAACCAGTGCTTTTCAAATTCGCTCTCAGTCTCTTTTTCGTGCTGCTCATCCATTACGAAATGCCTTTCTTGATTGGCTAGTTTTTACCATGCCTGCAAACTGCAATATGTTCCTCTAACGATCCACAAAATACCACTTAAAACTATTACCTACCAAGCGGTCGCAGAAATAAACGGTTTAATATCGAAAAACTGCGGGAAAGTTTACTGAGTAGGGCAAGTAAGACCGTCCGCGGGGAGTAGAATGATGAATCCCAGTCTGAATAGAATCTGGCTTGCAGTAATGGTGGGTCTTCTGGCTGCCACATCAAACAATTGGCTCTTCGCGCCTACTAAGACGTCCAATTACGATGCCCCCTGGATCTATCCCGGTCTTGTCCAGAAAGATATTAAATAAGCAAGTAAAGCCGAGCAGGGTATGGTCAAAAACCAAGCCATGAGCATATCTCTGGCTACGAGCCACTGCACGCCTTTGCGCCGGTCGGCGTAACCGACTCCCATGACGGTGGAGGCGATCACCTGCGAAGCGGAAACCGGACCGCCCGTCAGGGATCCGAAACTGACCACCGCCGCCGAGGCCAGTTCCGAGACAAAGGCATGCAATGGACGCTGCCTGTATATTCCGGAACCAACACGCTTGACGATACCGGGAGCCATTGCCACCACTCCAAGTGTCATAGCCGCACCAACCAAAAGCCGCACCGGCAGTGGTATCACGCCTACTTGTCCGACCAGAGCCAATACCAAAAGTCCCATCACCTTCTGGGAATCGTTGGCACCGTGACCGAAAGCCAATAAGGGCAAGACCAGCCACTGCATGCGCTTGAGAGCCCGGGTCAGGCGGGAAGAGGCAAAGCTGAAAACCACCAGACTCAACTTCAATAAGAGATAACCGGACACGAAGCCTATCAAAGGGGAAAGGAACAGCGTCAGGATAACCTTGGCCACGCCGGTGGGATGCAGCAAATAACCGAAATCACCGAGGTTGATATAGTCCAGGTTGCCGGACCGTCCCCAGATGGAACCAATCAAACCACCCACCAGAGCATGGGTGGAACTGCTTGGAACCTTAATCAAACGGGTGAAAAAATTCCAGACAATAGCGCAAAACAGAGCCACAACAAGCACCGAGAGGAAGCCTTCCTGGGCTGTGTAAGTGGTAATAGCGGCAATAGATCCGGCCACGGCCGAACCACCGGCCAGGGCCCCCAGAAATTCGAAGCAAGCAGTTAAAACTGCGGCTCGGCCCGGCTCCAGAGAACGGGATGCAATCGGGGAAGCGGCCACCGAACTGCCGTCCTGAAAGCCATTGGTGTACGAGAAAAGACAACCAAGGAAAAGCAGCACCAGTAGTAAAGTCTGATGGTCCATCTTGGTTTATTGTCTCATCTAATCTTGATGATGACATGGTGTAGCTTTTCAGCCACCACATCGATTCGGTGAGCGGCGTTATTCATACATCGATAAACTTCCACCGTGCGCATCACGGTCTTAAAGTCATTCAGTTCGAACAACTCTCGCATGCCCTGCCGGTAAACCTTCTCGAAGCGATTCTCCGATTTGCGAGCCAGATCTGCCTGAGCGGAAGCCTCATCCAGGTTGCCGCTCAAATTGGCAAAGGAATTATGCAAACAGCGCGCCCCTTCCTTCAATGTGCGGGCCATTTCCGCCAGAATCTCATCCCGGGGACAGTAATTGAGAGCCTCTACCTCTCTCACGGCATTTTTGGCGGCATTGATCACTTCGTCGAGGCGCACTGAAAGATCATACAAGTCCTCCCGATCCAGAGGTGTGACAAAAGAATCCACCAACTTTTTCTGCAAGGTCAGCTTCTGTTGATCAGCCTGATGCTCAAGATCCCGCACCAACTGGCAGCGCTCGTAAGCGCCCGTACATAGCCAGGCTTCCAGGGCTTCGATGCCGCGCAGAGTAGTTTCTGCCTGAGCCAGAAGAAGCGCAAAAAAGTCTACCTTGGCTTGAAAGAGTCCGCGCCCGAAAAAGCGCTTCCAATTTTCAATCAATCCGCTTCCGTACCCGCTCCTAGCTTTAGTCAAAGTCTAATGCCTCAAAAAGCTCTCTCAGAAACAAATCCTCAGAAATGGATGAACCGGACCGGTTAAGGTCTTCATCCAGGTAGAGGCGGGCTATTATCTCATTTGTCCCATTGAAGCGCCACCGCCCTCCCTTTTCCAAAAGGTTGAGACGGCAGGCCAGATCGCTCAGGTCAAGGCGCGGACAAAGCACCCGGCTCTGATACTCAACCCAGGTTTCATAGCGAAAATAGAGTTCCCGCCGGGTTCCTTTCATGACAAGAACACGCATCAAGTTGCTCTTGTTGTGCAAAAAATACGGATGCAATACTTTTGAAACCCAGCTTGAGGAAAGTTCCGGATTGCACCGCCCCTGAAAGCCCTCATCCACGCGCACAATCAATAAGTCACGCGCCACATCTTCACTGAAAGACAAGAGCCCTTGCGCAAAAGCCTCCTCGGTATCACTCAAAAAGGTGTCCTCTTCCTGCCAGTAGCTGTGGAAATGATCGATCTTTCTAATTAGCTTCGGCAGGCGGCAGAGCAACTCCTCGTAAAGCACAGCCGTGACGAAATCCGAGCCTTTCTTAAAAACATTGTTGTTCAAAGGAGAAAGAGCCGGACAAGCCCAGGCGTTCAAAACAAAGGAAACCCTTGCTGCATCACGGTCTTGAAAAACGCCGAAGTCTCCGGCCGAGGCTATATCAAGAAGCATCTCCTCCATTGCCAGGGCCTCCTGCGGATGGACCAGGGCAAAGACGGATACCAGACCATCTTCGTCGTAGTGATTATTGGTGATGATTTCCGAAGGCAGTTCAAAGCGGCCGGCCTCTAATTCATGCAACGCTTTGAAAGCCATGGAGGCTGAGAGATCGGCGCGGAAAGCCTCTGGACTGGCGCTGCCCGGCCAGTGAGACAGGGTAAGCACCGTAGTAGGCGTGGCGCTGCCGTCTACAACCACATGTGGCTCGCTCAGCAAATGTGATGGAACATACTTGGCCACCGCCACCCCGAAAGACTATATAGGCGGAAGGTTAAGCAGGCGGCGCAATCCATCCCGGAGAAGCCAGGCCAGATCACTTTCCCTGACGCTCATCCGCTCTTCCAAACGCACCAGCGCCTGATCGCAAGCGGCATTGTAGGGCAACAAAGCATGGGCCAATCGATAAGAGGCCAGAGCCCCCTGGTAGTCACCGAGCTTGGTCTCCTGTATGCGCCCCTTGAACAATATGGCATCTACACAGCGCGGATCAGCCGCCAGAAAACGATCTATCTGCTCCAGGGCCTGCCGATGATGTCCGGCCCGGCTCAGAGACTGGGCCAGGTAATAGTAAAAGGGAGTGCGGACAATATCCTTACCGGGGCCAATCGTCTTTTGATAGAACTCTTCCAGTGTCTGAGACAAATCCCGGGAGGAAACTTTCTGGGAAATCTGGGCGATTACCTCCGAGGCAGGCATATTGCCGCCCATGTACGTGGCTTGTCTGGCCAGACAGTAGAGCGCCGGCATAAGGCCCTGCCTATACTGACCATTCCAGTAAAGACAACGGGCATAAAGGTCGGCACAATTTCTGTAGAAAGGATCAATGTCAAAGATTCTGGCAGCCGGTGCCAGTGCTTTTCTATACTCGCCCAGATTGAAATAAGCCTCGGTGAGCACAGCCAAACCAAGGCGATTATCCGCCTGACGCTTCAAATCTTCCAGAGCGTACTGAACCGCCAACTCCGGCTTATAGGGCATAATCAGTTCAGCCAGGCTGACAGCCACGCCCACCGGTCGGTTCGGCAGTCCGTAGGCACGCCATAAGACAGACTCCGCTTCCTGACCATGCTTGTCGTCAAGCAACGTGCGCCCGAGCACATAGAGCACATTGGCATCGTTGGGGAAGCGTTCCAGGGCTTGATTCAGCATCACCTTGGCGGCAGCCTTATCGCCCCGGGAGAGCAAATGGTGAATGATGCCCACCACAGCCTGAGAATCCTTGGGGCCAAGCTTGTCGGAGAGCCTGAACTGCTCCAGAGCCTGATCGTTCAAACCAACCAGATCGAGAGCCAGTCCATAGACCAGATGCACCCTGGCATTGTCTTTGTACGCCTGAGCCAGTTCAGCCAGACGAGACAGTTCCTGGTCGGTGAGTTCCCGCTTCTCTATCTTCTCCTGATACTTGTCGAGCAAATCCGAAGAGAATTCCTGAGCCGACGCCCCGGGTACTGTTGAAAGAGAAGCCGAAAGGGCGATGATAAGAGCAATGTGCTGGGCGAAACTGATCCCACGGAGGGATTGTAAAGAGTTTTTTCCGGTCACGGCACTTTTTACCTTTCTAAGAGCTGGCAATGCCAGAAACGCACAATATCACGAACATTCTACAATAACGAAGGATAGATTAAATATCGCTTAAGTCACTCCCAGAATTTAAGACCAAACGATTAAAACATGGACAGGTTTGGGAATATACACGTAGACGCATAAATTTCAAAACGAGCATTTGAAATTGGTTGGCGGCCTTGTGGCATCAATTTTGTTTTCTACGGCAGCTCTTGAGCTGGGGGTTTTAAGCATGAGAAAAATGAGAAAGGCAGGGGGCTCACAAATTGCCGAACTGGCTCCGTCCTTGATAATTCTTCTTCTGGTAATTCTCTTTCCGATGATCGACATTATCTACCTGGGAGTGGGCTACTGTAGCGGCATGTACCTCAATCAAATGACCACGAGGGCCTGTTCCACCAGTAAGCCGTCCGACTGGGCCGCCGCTAGAAATGCCATGAATTCGGCCTGGCTGAGCAGTTCCCTGCCGCACTTCACCGGTTCCAGCATCATCAAGAACGACTTCAAAGCGCCCCAGACCCTGGCCGGCGGCGACGAGTTCGACCAGTTTGTTGAAGTAAACACCCAGGTGCAGGTCTCGCCCTTCATCTCGCTGGCTAGCGTGCCCTTCTTGAGCGCTCTCAGTATCGATGGTCTGACCAAGCCGGTTGTCTTCAACTACATAGATAAACGTCCAATGGAAGAGACAGGCAAAAACTAAGGTAAAAGAAGAGGATTTGGTGAGCTTGCAATGTTGAAGACGCGTTCCAAAAAACCCGGTAGATCAAGCTCGGGAAATATGATTGAAACCGTATGCGGTTCCATCATTTTAATTATAGTGGCGCTCTTTCTGGTAGATGTAGCGGCTGTGGTCGTATGCCAGACACAGAATGACGCCCTGGCCAAACACTGCGCCAGAGCAGCCGCCAACAAAGACAACGCCGGAGCGGCTAACTCGGCTGTTGCCCAGGTGGTAGCAGAATTCCAGAAAACAGGCGGCGGTTCGAAAATCTGTGTCTACAATAACTACAACCTGACCTATGCCAATGCTCAGGCCTACGTGCAAACCACGGTCACCTGCAACTTCCCTGTGCCGGTACCCCTGGGACCATCCAGTCTGCAATTCCGCGCCGATGCTCTGGAACCCGTAGTTGCCGTTTTGCCGCCCTGACCCGACGGGCCTGTTTTAGTTTTTCTTGAGCCCGTTGTGTTTTGGTAATAGCACGGCGGGCACGGCTTTGACCGGCTCACTGAGGAAGTCTACGGCCTGAGGATGGGTAGCGGGATCAGCACTATCAACCACCTTCTTTATCACGGCTTCGTTTACCTTGGCCCCGTCTACAATAAGAACGGCACCGTAGGGTTTGCGCAAAGCAATCTCGCACTTTTGGACACCGGCCGTCTTGCGCAAAGCCTGTCGCACATTCAAAATACAGCGGGCACAACTAATATGTTCCAGACGAAAATCGTAACGCAATAACCCCTGGGCATCGGCAGCAGCCGCTGAAGAAAAGGGAAACCAGGCAAGCGCCAAAATCAAAGCCAGGCGGCTGGGAGTTTTGAGTTTTTCCTGCTTCATGATTTTACCTTTGCTACTTTAGAAGTAAAAGATTGAACCAACCAACTTATTTATAGCAAGATTTGCTCGACTTGACAGAGGTCCCGCGCAATAGCCACAATACCAGGCATAAATGCAGGCAAAAGATCAAATACAAAATCGCATCAATTTACTGGTTGGTCTACTTCTCTACCCGCTGGGCGATTTTCTTGGGCAACTAATTCTCGCGGGCTTTTCCCCCAGTGCTATCTCCTGGCCGCGAATAATCACCATTGCCTTAGTGGGCAGCGTGCTTTATCGCTTTGAGATTCCCCGCTGGTTCAAAATTCTGGAGAGTATCAAGGTCGATAACCGGAAAGTGGAAAATAGCCCGCTTCGTTACGTTTTCAGAGAAGCTGTGGATGGCAGCTTCGTTCTTAACTGGCTGGGGCGAACCGGCTTTGCCATGCTCTATTTCAACCCGCTCTGGATTGCCAGGCATGTCTTCTTTATATATCTATCCACCCATAACTTTCAGGTGTCCATGCCTATAGGCGAGGCGGTTCCGCATTTTCTCATGCTTGGTCTGAAGGCATTCCTGGCTAACTTGCCTATCTCCATTGTCGGCAACTATATAATTCAACAAAAGATCAAACCCCAGTATCGCTTTGCCGGTAGTGCCACCCTCAGTGGCATCTTCGCCATCTCTTATGCCATTGAATACTGGCTTTTTAAGTAAGCCTCTATGGCAGGTTTGTAGGGCGCTCTCAGTATTCCCTTCTCGGTGATAATGGCAGTGATTAGCTCGGCCGGAGTCACATCAAAAGATGGATTGAGAGCCTTAGCCCCCGCAGGCGTATGAGGCTGTCCATCCAGGGTCAAAACCTCCGCCTGATCACGCATCTCGATGGGTATGTCAGAACCCTCCGCCGTGTCAGCATCAAAGGTGGAAAGAGGCGCCGCTATATAGAAAGGCAGACCGAAATGCCTGGCTAATACCGCTAAATTGTAAGTACCGATTTTGTTCGCTGTATCACCGTTTCTGGCAATTCTATCGGCGCCTGTAATTACAAGATCTACCTTGCCGGAGGACATCAAATAGCTGGTCATGGTTTCACAGACCAGGGTGCAGGGAACTTGATCCCGCATTAGTTCAAAGAGTGTGAGGCGGGCACCCTGATTGCGAGGACGCGTTTCGTCCACAAATACATTGATGTTGCGGCCGGCAAAATGGGCGGACCGTATCACACCAAGGGCGGTACCATAACCACAAGCCGCCAGGGGGCCGGCATTGCAGTGGGTGAGGATACCGGACCCGGCCGGCACCAATTCCAGACCGTGTTCGCTCATGGAGCGATTGGCATCCACCAACTCCGAAAGAAGTCGCCTGGCTTCGGCCATGGCCGCTTCGGCAGAGCACTGGGGACCCTGAGCCAGAGCCAAGCGGGCTGCCTCATGCACTTTATCGACGGCAAATTTTAGATTGACGGCAGTAGGTCGCGTGGCCAACAATTTTTCCCGGTCGGCTTCTATTTTCGACCAGTCGCTGCCGTGCCGCTTCACCGTCAGTGCATGCCCGAAGGCCGCCACGGCACCAATGGAGGGAGCACCGCGTACCACCATTTCCCGCACGGCGTACAAAAGATTGTCAAATTCAGTGGCATCGAAGTAGACTTCCGCGAAAGGCAAAGCTCTCTGGTCTATTAAACTGAGTTTGTGCCCGTCGAATTCAAAGGGTAGAAGACCACTTTCAAGACCCGCCATGAGAACCTCGTATACCTTTGCCGATGTAGACTTAAATAATAGAACACGAGGTCGCCTTATGAAAGCTCTGACATCAGGGAAAAGACTCTGGCTTCTGTCGGCTCTTGCCGTAAGCCTTCTTATCCTTGGTAGAGCCGTGCTGAAAGTACAGGCTCAGTCGGTAAACAGATTGGCAGTGGGCCAGGCTGCAAAAGTAAGCAGCCCCGTTTACTTGAGCGTTAATCCGCCATCAGCCCTTAACTTTCTCAGCAAGCAGGAAGTGCTTGATAGGCGGCGTCAATATCTATACCAACATCCCGAGTTGCTTTGCTATCAGTATCTGCCAACGTCCGCCGTCTTCGATGCCATAGAAGACGGCAAACCGTGGTGGGGCATGCGCGGGCAAATCTTTTACGGACCGGGCATGCGTTCCATCGAAGGTGATGGAGAAGAGTCCCGCTTTTTAAACAATCCCTTCCTGCTTGTGCAAGCCAACTTGATTATGGAAAAGTTTGCCTTTGACGAAAACCAGTTCAGTTCCCAGGAAGAACTCAGTAATACCGCCATGCCCCTGGAATGTCCGCCGGCAAGCGCCGTCTTCTACGCCAGGGAAAGACGGGAAGAAATAGGATATGACGTTTCAGCCTTTCTGCGCGCCACCGAGAATGCCACCAGAGCTTCCCAGCCGGTACCCTCAGCCAAGCTTGATCTGGTTGCCTACAATGCCCGAGATTTGGGTTACAACTGGCTGTGCCTCTCCAGCACCGACAGTAATAACCTGATGAAAGTCGGCTCTCTGGTAGCCATAGACCAATACATCCACAGTGGACCATCCTGCGGATATCCAGGCGGTTGCAACAATATGAGCCCGTATAACGACAAGCTTTTCGACATCGGGCTGAAGGCGCTGCCGGCCAGGGGAGTGGTCAAACTCTGGCACAATATGCCCCGTTCTCCTTCAGATCCGGCCGACTTCACCGTGCAGCTCTTTTTCAAATAGAAAGAGGGGAATTGCTCCCCCTCTTTCTTTCTATATCAGGTTGTATATTAGCGACCGTTTCCGTTTCTCGCCTTGAGGAACTCAGGGATATCGAGGATGTCGGATGCCACTTTCTTGATTTCGCTTTGCGGTTGCGGCTGCTGCTGCTGCACCGTCTCGCGTCTCGGCACATCCGGACGCGGAGCCTGTTGCTCACGCCCCTGGGCGGGAGCCTGGGTCTGGCGAGCCCGGGGCTGGGATTGCACAAGCATATCGAAGCCTGTGGCGATAACGGTAATGAGCACTTCGCCGTGCAGTCTGTCGTCGAGAACGGCACCAAATATGATGTTGGCTTCGTCGGAGACGGCAGAGTAGATGACGTTGGCAGCTTCTTGCACTTCGTGCAAGGTGAGGTCGGGACCGCCGGTGACGTTGAAGATAACGCCGGAGGCACCGTCAATAGTGGTTTCCAGCAAGGGGCTGTTGATGGCATTGCGAGCCGCTTCCACCGCACGACCTTCGCCGGTGGCACGTCCAACTCCCATGAGGGCGGAGCCGGCGGTTTGCATCACGGCTTTGACGTCGGCAAAGTCGACGTTGATTAGACCAGGCACGGTAATGATGTCGGAAATACCCTGCACACCCTGCATGAGCACTTTGTCGGCTTCCACAAAGGCTTCCTGCATGGAAGCTCTATGATCCACAACTTCCAGAAGTCTCTGGTTGGGGATGACGATGAGAGTATCGACGCGGGAACGAATTTCGTTAATGCCGGAATCGGCTTGATTGCTTCTGCGCTTGCCTTCGAAAAGGAAGGGACGGGATACGACGCCTACCGTAAGCGCGCCTTGCTCTTTTGCCACTTCCGCGACAATGGGAGCTGCACCAGTGCCGGTACCACCACCCATACCGGCGGCGATAAAGACCATATCAGCGCCCTGCAGAGCCTGGGCGATTTCTTCGCGGCTTTCCTCGGCAGCTTTCTGACCGATGTTGGGGTTGCCGCCTGCACCCAGACCGCGGGTCAGCTTAGACCCGATTTGCAGACGATTCTTAGCAGCCGACAGATCAAGCGCTTGAGCGTCGGTATTGCAGGACCAGAATTCCACACCATTTAAACCAGCCGCAATCATTCTGTTGACGGCATTGGATCCCGCGCCGCCGCAACCAACAACCTTGATGTTGGCCTTCATTTCGAAGTTTTTGGCAGGTTTCTCTTGTTTATCCGCTCGCTCAAGCACAGCTTCTGGACCTCACACTAAATTGACTGACTGTAAAAGTAAACTCTCGTGGTCATCAAGACCAGCGACAATTCAACAACGCCGTCGCTCCAACCCCGCAAGGCAAAAATAGCTCATGCCATCTGCCTTTCCGGTTACGACCAACTGTTAAGGTATGGTAGAACCTATCTAGTCTATTTGCAAGTTGCTACACATCGTATGTAGTTAACCTTTTTACATTCCATTAAGGCAGCACCAGGCAATAGCGATGGAATAGCAAAGGGTTGCCAATAGATACCGGACAACCCTTTGCATCTACCCCAAAATTCTCGGCAATGTTGCGTGAGCAACAGATAAAATTTTGCTTCCTTATTTGCTCGAAGCCATTTTGGATTTTATTTTGTCCCGAGTGGCCACATAAGCTTTGTTGTCAGGATTAAGGCTGACTGCCATCTCGGCAAAATTGAGCGCTTCCTTGAAGTCGCCGTCGGAAGCACTTATACCAGCCAGAAGCCTGAAGGCATCGGCATTTTTCTTATCCAGTTCGGTACAACGCTTAAGTGCGCTGTAGGCATCCTTCTTCTTGCCTTGCTGGGCATAGGCGGAACCCAGGTAGAAATGAGCGTCGGCATTCTTATCGTCAAGGCTGAGGGCTTTTTTCTCTTCCAGCACCTGACCTTCGATATCTCCTTTCAAGCCCAGGCAGGCACCGTAATCACGGTGCGCGTTGGCATCCTTGCCGTTCAGCTTAATAGCGCTCTTGAACTCCTGGATGGCTTGATCGAGCTTGTTGTCACGGGAGAGCAACTGCGCGTACTTGAGATGGTACTGGCTCTGATTGGGGGCCAGGCGCACCGCTTCTTTTATGTTGTCACAAGCTTGTTTGATGTCGCCTTTGCGGGCATAAGCACGGGACAGACCCATGAAGCTCTCGGCATCATCAGGATTTAGCTTGAGGGCGGCGCGAAACTCGCTTACGGCATTATCCAATTCACCACCCATCAAATAGGCTTTAGCCAACTTGAGGCGGTTGGTAGGATTGCTGGGATTGGCTTCGATAGCGGCCTTGTAGCGAAAGATGCTGGCGCTGATGTCTTCACTGTCTTTATCGGCTTCGGCCGGCGCGGCCATGGCACCAACAAAGCACTGGCAAGAAAGTGTCAGGGAAAGCAAGAAAAGAAAATTTCGCTGAGTTCTTCCGCTTCTCATCCCGTCTGTAAGCTGCACTGCCATAGTAAATTCCCCTTCTATTGCGTTTTTTGTGATAGTGACTGTGTCTGTCCGATTAACTGCTTCTGCCGGCTGATGATCCGGCTCAAGGATTGCTGGGCACTCTTATCATGCGGATTCACCTGCAGAGCCTTGCGAAGGCTGGCAAGCGCATTGCCGGAATCTTTCATATCTTCATAAATCTCAGCTTTACTCAAATAAACATAATGACTGCGCGGCGCCAACTCTCTGGCTTTATCAGTCATCTTCAGGGCAAAGGCAAACTGCCCCCTGGCCTGGTAAGCCCTGGCCAGTCCCAGGTAGGCCATCGGCAAAAGCGGCTGTCCTGACTTTTCACCGCTGGATACGGCTTTTTCAAAGGCGGCGGCGGCTTTCTCCGGCTCTCTTTCCATGGTGTGGGCCAGACCTGAGTTGTAGAGGGCCACAAAGTTATTGGGCTCCACCTGCAATACGCGCTTAAACTCATCGAGGCTGGCGGCTGCATATCCGAGTTGCAAAAAACAAATGCCCAGGTTGCCCCTTGACTTGATATCCTGAGGACTGACTTCCAGAATCTTTTTGAGCTGGCCGCCGGCCTCGTCGTAATTGCCCTGCCTCATATATAGAGCGGACAATTCCTCCCTGGCACTTAGAGCATCGATACCGCCGCCCTCGGAAAGAATAAGCGTCTCGATATAGGCCATGACGGCTTTGTCATACTGTCCGGCTTTCTCGTAGATACGTCCCAGATAAAGGTGCATGCGGGCACTATCGAGACCGTTCTGAGAAGATGTCTCCAATAGCTGCCTGGCCATGGCCAGACTTTCGCCGCTACCGGAGTTGAGCAGGGTGAGGGCCTGTTCTTCCACCTGTGCTATCTGCTCTTGTCTGCCACCTCTTGACCCCTTACCTTTGAGCAGGTCATGCTTGATCTTCTCCAGATCCAGCCCCAGGGCGAAGGCGCTATCATGGAAGCCCGTAGAGGCCAACAGCAGTAAGGCCGCAATCGAAGCTGCTTGTGTTTTTGGACCGACTCGAGGCAATTTATCCTCCTCAGCTTTAACCGCATCCTAACCAACCGGCGGACACGCTAATTATAAGAGGAGGTCAAGCAGGTGCTTATGCTTATAGAATAAGTCTTGTCTTACTTAATGAATACGTAAAACAACCAGGAAGCACGGAAATGGAATTTCACTGGGCGGCTCTTTTTCAAAGTCAGGAAGCGATCATCTGGAAAGTGATCGTGCCTCCTATCCTTTATTTCGCCCATGGCTACCTGGCTACCTGGATGGCGGTGGCAGCGCTCTTTCGCCCCTATGATGCCTATTTCGTGCCCTTCACAAAAATCCAGCTCCCCCTGACGCCCGGGATCTTCCCCAAACGCAGAGCCAAACTGGCCCAGGCCGTGGCCGGCACAATCACGGACACTCTCCTCACCCCGCAGGACATCAAAGGTCAGGTTGAGCACCTCCTCACCGAAGATAATATTCGACTCACTATTGGTCTCCTTGTAGATTCGGTTCTGAAAGAGTTTCGCGATACCACCAAACTGCACCGACTGGCTTCCGATATCGCCGAACTCAGTCCCACCCTCCTGGAGCATTTCGTGTCCTCTTCCATCGAATCTCTGGAGGCCGGCAAAGATGCCAAAATTGCCACAATTACCGAAAAGGTCTTCGATCAGGTAATTCTGACAACCCGCATTTCCCTTGAGCAAGCCAGCGAATTCGCCTCGCGTATCCTGGAAGCTTTTGCGACACCACCCAAGGTGCGGGCCGGTTTGATTACACTTTTGAGTCCCTCCAATATCAGCGCCCTCGAGGAGTCGATTAGCGCTCATGCCAGCGGGCCTTACAAGCTTTTAGCCAGAATCATCGGCGTCAAGCGAGTCTGCTATGAATGGCGCAATTTCCTGGAAAAGGAACCGGATGAAGCAGACAAAATCATCCAGGACATGATCAAGCGCTTCGGAATCAAAGAGCAAATTGCTCTGCAAATTGCCAATTTCGACCTGCGCTCGATGCCCCTGCAAACCGTAAATAAATTCAAAGCCAACATGGTCACCTTTGTGGAAGCCTTCTTAATTGAACACAAAGGCGATATCATCGCCTCGGTGCGAAAAGTGGAAGGCGAAGCCATGGCCAGCGTCAGGCAAGCCATCGTCGGCTTCAACCCGGAATCGATTCCGGAACCCTGGCTCTTGAGAGCCAAGCAGGATTTATCTCAGTTTTTCTACTCTTACTTGAAGCGGGAGCTAGGTGAGTTATTGGAAAAAGCTATACCTAAGCTGGGTATGTATAACGTGATTGCCCAGAAGATTGATTTATTTTCGGCTCAACAACTGGAAAACCTGGTCAAGCGTATTTGCAAACAAGAGTTGCAAGCCCTGGAATGGTTTGGGGGATTTATCGGACTGATGCTCGGTTTTGTACAAATCCTTGTCAATGCCATTGCGCCCTGAGGTCTTTTAATGAAAAGACCCCACAAGAGCCCCGCACCAAAACTGATACCACTGCCAGGGGCCTCACGCTACCCGCTCTATCGCATCAAGATTCCACCGAATTTCAAAGATTTGCTGGTCGGAGCCACCCTGGGCAACCGTTACTGGGTGCTCTCGGTGATAGGCAAAGGCGGCATGAGCGTGGTCTACAAAGCCAAAGCTCGCGATACCGGACGGATAGTAGCAGTGAAGACCTTGCGCACCCAGGGTCTCACCGACGAAATGCTGGTCAAACGCTTTCAGCGGGAAGCCGAGCTTTTGAGCCGCCTCAACCACCCTCGCATCGTCAATCTCCACGCCTACGGCACCAGCAACCGCGGGCAACCCTATTTTGTCATGGACTTTTTGCAGGGGCAAAACCTCACCGAGGTGCTTAAGCAGGAAAGACAACTAGCACCGGAGCGCTTCCAGGACATTTTCGTGCAAGTGTGCGCGGCCATTGAACATGCCCACAAACACAATGCCATTCACCGTGATATCAAGCCCGGCAATATCATGCTTACCAGACAGGGGCGCACTAACGACTACGTAAAAATAGTAGATTTCGGCATCGCCATGATCACCGAAGAGGCGCAAAGATTGACGCGCATGGGCGAAGTCTGGGGTTCTCCCATCTACATGAGCCCGGAACAATGCATGGGCGCCAATGTAGATCTGCGCTCGGATATTTACTCCCTCGGTGTGGTCATGTACGAAAGCCTGACCGGCAAAGTGCCCTTCCTTGGCCGTAACTACGCCGACACCATGGGCAAACAGATAAGCGAACCGCCCGCCCCCATGAAGGAAGTGAGACCGGATCTGGATATACCGGCCTCCATGGAAAAAATCGTCATGAAAGCTCTGGCCAAGATGCCCGATGACCGTTACCAATCCCTTACGCAGATGCGCAAAGACCTGGAAGCGGCCCTCAGTTATACCCCCCCGGCCGGCAAGGCCGAAAAACCAGCCAATAAACATAAGAGCGAGCCTAAACGCCAGGAAGCCAGACCCCAGGAGAGAGATTTCGATGAGGATGAAAGCGTAGCGGCAAGAAGGTCAGGTTCGAAAACCAATAACAAAACCATCAGCCCGAAAGAACGTACCTCCAATTTGAGGAGCCCCCGCAGTTCTGGAACTCGCCGCAGTTCGGATTCGAAGGAGAGGAAGAAAAAGCAGTTAGCCCCCGCCCGAACCAGAAACTTGATTCTGGTGGTGCTGGGCTCATTGCTGGTTTCCGGTTGCATAATATTCGCCGCCAGCAATGTTAAAACTCTCACTACCGTTCTGGGAGAAATGGCCCGCTCGCTTCTCAAGGGTGCCACCGATGATGGTGCACCGTTCCAGAATCAAGAACCAAACAGCGGCAAAGAAGGCACGGAAGAACCAACGTCGGCGCCCTGATTTCCAGAGAGAGAAATCAAGACAGATTGTCTTTGTTGGCTATGGTGAACTGCTGAATCGTTTCTTTTAACTGAGAGATTTCTTCAGCCAGCTTGATCATCATTTCCGCCCCTTTCAGATCGCGCCGGGCAAAGGCTTCTGAGCCTCTGGCCGCCACGCTTTCCATCTCCTTGTCAAAGGCCGCCAGCAAAACTTCAAGGGCTTTCTTGAACGAAGTTTCCGAAGCAGCCGCAGGGGGTGCGGCAGGTCTCATCAACACCGGATTCGTCTCCGTGTCTGCGGCCAGAATATCTCTCACCGGCTCCACCGACGGCTGCACAAGCGGCTGAGGCTGAGACTGCACTTGCGGCACGTTCTCGTGGGCTATCAAATGGGCCACCTCATCCACCTGGCGGGAATGCGGCATCGGCGTCGGAGCAGGCGGCTCCGGCGGTCTGGAAAAACTCTGGGGCTGGAAGGACGGTGCCGGGGGCTGAGGCGCCTGAAAACCGGGCTGCGGCACGGGAGCAGCAGCCGATTCGGTCTTGGAGGTGGAAGAGACGAAATTCCAGGGTACCTCTTGCCTGGGCGAAGGAGCAGGAGCCTGGGCAGGAGGAGCCTGGGGAAAAGCGGCAGCCGGAGCGCCCGGAGGCTGCTGAGGCGGCGTCGGAGTTTGAGGCATGCCGGCACTGGCGCTCTGAAAGAGAGCCTGGGCGGAAAAACCAGGTCGGGGAGCGTCCGGCCGAGCCTGCAGATTGAAGCCGGAAGCATTGGGATCTACGGCCGGTCTTGAACCTGAGGAAGATAAATCTCGCCATTCACCGCCAGCGGACCCGGCAGGCTTGGGAGGTTCGGCAGGAGCGGCGGTATTAAAAGGATTGATGGGCATTTGCTGGGAAGCACTGCGAACCGAGCGTACAACCGGTTTCCAATCATCATCGTCCCGACCGGAGCCGGCTGCCGGTGACTGAGCCTGCGCCTGCAAAGAATTTTGGGAGCCGGAGACATTCTGACCAACGGGTGGTGCCGCATGAGCGGCCGCTGGAGCGGCGGTGGAAAACTCGGAAGGATAGGTCTGCGGCGGCGTAGACTGACCCTGTCCGCCATAGAACTCACCGCTCACCGGTGCCCTTTCGTCAGCCTGGCTGAAGGGCTTTTGTGCGCTCGCTTGCGGCTGACTCTGCCCCTGGGCCGCCATATGCTGTCTGTAGAGAGCGGAATAATCGATTTCCATTTCCGCCTCCCGGCCCACAGGAGCACTGGCCGAGGCTGTCGGGCTACTGTGAGTGACGGAGCCGAAAACACCAAGGGCATCCAGATCGAGAGCGCCTCTCAGAGGCTGATCTTCTTGCGCGACAGTGATCAAGGTGTCAAGCAAGGCGCGGTAGCAGAGGTGCAGGTTTTCTTCATTGAGAAGATGATCGTGGGCGTAATAAAAAACGCGCGAACCGTCAAATGCCGGCAGGATAGAAAGAGCACAATTATGACTGGAGGGAGCCGTAGTGAATGAGAGCAATTTGTCGGCAGGAATTATGTACGAATCTACCGCCTCATAGGTACCTCGCACCACCAGGGTCCAGAAGCGAGTGGAAATACGGCCGGTGAAAACGGAAATGTACTGAGCACTCTGGTGCCAACTGCTGATATTCTCTCGCGTCAGAGTCGGTCTGATCCAGCTCAGTTCCAGTTCGGGAGCAGGATTCATCTGGTTGAAATCGTAAGCCAGATTCTGGAAGTAATCGAACATGCGATCCACCAGATTGACCATGGCTTCGTGTTGAGCGTTCTGCCGGATGCGCTCGTTCTGGTCTACCACCGAACGGGGACCGGTTTGAGACTGAGAATCCTGGGCCGCAGGTCTGCCAGTACCCAGCACTCTGTTTTTCCAAACGCCGGAGACCTTCTCGTTGCTGTGCTCGCCGGCCGAAGCAGGAAGCCGTATAAAATTACCGCCCTCGGCTTCTTTCTGCTCCTGGTGGTAATTCAAGCCGACTTCAGGTTCAGAACCGTCGCCATCTACTTCGTCTTTCTCATCGAGATCATCCAAATCGTTCACAGAATGAGCGCTCTCTTCCTGGGCACGCTCGCGAAAGGCCGCCTCTTGCTCAGCCTCCAGCGCCTCCTTGGTCATGGCCTTCAGCTTAGCTTTGGTAGCCCTTGCCTTCTTAAGATCACCGTCCTTGGGTGAGCCGTCTTTTCCTTTTTGGCCCTTACCCTTAGAACCTGGCCACATATCCTGGTTGCCTCCCGAGAAAAGTCCTGGACGGATGAGGCCCGTGGTAGCCTCCGTCAGCGCCGCCAAGCCCGCCTAACCAGGATCTACCCTTGCTGAGCGCCCATATAACCCCAAATACTAAAGCCCCACCCTAAAGCACATTTTTTTTAATGCTTCTCTTTAGTCATAAGAGCGTCAAGACGCCACATCTTGGTGAGGAAAACAGCTTCAATGGCGGATAATATTTAACCGTAACATCATTTAGGGGTGTCAGCGTGGCGGAGAAGCAAGTTCGAGGCAAAGGTCATGGCTTTGACGAGCACATCGTAGTGCGGGGAGCCAGACAGCACAATCTTAAGAACATCGACCTAAAAATTCCCCGGGGCAATCTAGTGGTTGTCACAGGTGTGAGCGGCTCCGGCAAATCGTCCCTGGCTTTCGACACTATTTTCGCCGAAGGACAGAGGCGTTATGTGGAATCCCTCTCGGCCTACGCCAGACAATTTCTGGGACAACTGGACAAACCGGACGTGGACGGCATCGACGGGCTCTCACCGGCTATCTCCATCGACCAGAAATCCACCAGCCATAATCCCCGTTCCACAGTTGGAACAGTTACGGAAATCTATGATTATCTAAGGCTCTTGTTCGCCCGGGTAGGAACTCCCCATTGTCCCAAGTGCGACCGCCTGATCAATCCCCAGACTATCGACCAGATTGTCGACCAGGTGCTTTCTCTCGACGAAGGCAGCAAGATTCAAATACTGGCCCCATTGATCGCCGGCAAGAAGGGAGAATACCAGTCGCTCTTTCAAGAATTGCGCAAGGAAGGCTTTGTCAGATGTCGCATCGACGGCGAGGTCGTGGAACTGGAAGATGAAGAGCAAATAAAGCTCGACAAGAACAAAAAGCACAATATTGACCTGGTGGTGGACAGACTGGTGATCAAGAAGGGCATCCAGTCGAGGCTGGCCGATAGCCTTTCCCTTGCCCTCAAATGGGGAAAACAAAATGCCCTGGTTGATATCGTCGGCGGTAGCACCACAAAAAAAGGAGATCTTCTCTTTTCCGAAAACTTTGCCTGTGCCGCCTGTGGAGTCAGCTTTGCAGAATTGACCCCCCGAATCTTTTCCTTCAACAGCCCCTACGGCGCCTGTGATGAATGTCACGGACTGGGCTGTACTTACGAAGTAGACCCGGCGCTGGTAGTGCCCGACGGCAAGAAAACCCTGGAAGAAGGAGCCATCTACCCCTGGGCCAAGACCAATAATCCCTACTACGATCAGCTCATCGCCTCAGTGGCCAAACACTACAAGTTCTCAATCAAAGTGCCTTTCGAGAAACTAACCAAAGCCCAGCAGGGCATCATTCTCTTCGGCTCCGGCGCAGAACGCATCAAGCTCGGTCATGACTCCTTCGACGGCCGTGAATTCTGGGAATACAAAAAATCATTCGAAGGTGTAATCAACAACCTCAAGCGACGCCATGAAGAATCGCAATCAGACCGCATCAAGCAAGACATTGAGAATTATATGACTCAGATGCCGTGCGCCAGTTGCAACGGCAGCCGCCTCAAGCAGGAAAGCCTGGCCGTCAAGGTTCAGAATATGTCCATCGCCCAGGTCTCGGCGCTTTCAGTGGAAAAGGCCGTCACCTATTTTCAGTCCGTACCCGACAGCCTGAGCGAGAAGCAGTGCACCATTGCCCATCAGGTCTTGCTTGAGATCAACGCTCGTTTGAAATTCCTCACCGATGTGGGGCTCACATACCTGACCCTGGATCGCCAAGCCGGTACGCTATCCGGCGGCGAAGCCCAACGCATTCGACTGGCAACCCAGATAGGTTCCGGTCTTTCCGGCGTGCTCTATGTGCTGGATGAACCTTCCATCGGCTTGCACCAGAGGGACAATGCCAAACTAATTGGAACCCTCAAACACCTGAGAGATCTTGGCAACACGCTACTGGTGGTGGAGCACGATGAAGACACCATGAGGGAAGCCGACTGGCTGGTGGACATCGGTCCGGGAGCCGGTGTGCACGGCGGCGAAGTAGTGGCGGAAGGCACCATAGAAGACATCATGGTGGCACCGCGATCATCCACCGGTGCATATTTGAGCGGTCGCAAGACCATTGCCGTACCGAAGAAAAGACGCCCCGGTAACGGACTATTTCTGGAAGTGGAAGACGCCACTTTGAATAATTTGAAAAATCTCTCTGTCACCCTCCCCCTGGGGAAATTTGTGGCCGTCACGGGCGTTTCCGGCAGCGGCAAGTCAACTCTAGTCAACGACTTGCTCTACCAGTATTTGCGCCATCACTTCAGCGGCACGGTGCCGGCACCGCGGGGAGTGAAAGCCATCAGAGGGCTGGAACAACTGGACAAGGTCATCGACATCGACCAATCTCCGATCGGACGCACCCCCCGCTCCAATCCAGCCACCTACACCGGGCTTTTCGACGTCATTAGAGAAGTGTTCTCCATGACCACGGAGGCTAAAGCCAGAGGCTATCTGCCCGGCCGCTTCAGCTTCAACGTCAAGGGCGGCAGATGCGAAGCCTGTCACGGCGAAGGCATGAATGAAATCGAGATGAACTTCCTGCCCTCGGTCTTCGTCACTTGCGATATCTGCAAGGGAGCACGCTATAACCGAGAAACGCTGGAAGTGAAGTTTAAAGGGCGCTCCATCTCTGAAGTTCTGGAGATGACAGTGGAAGAGGCCCTCACCTTCTTCGCCAACATTCCCAAGGCGGTGAGCAAGCTGGAAACCTTACAGGAAGTAGGTCTGGACTATGTCAAACTGGGTCAGCCGGCCACCACGCTTTCCGGTGGTGAAGCCCAGCGAGTCAAACTGGCGGAGCAGCTTTCCAGGCGCTCCACCGGCAAAACCATATACATCCTGGATGAACCGACAACCGGCCTCTCCTTCGCCGACGTCGACAAACTACTGCATGTGCTTAACCGTCTTGTTGACGGCGGCAACACGGTTTTGATTATCGAACACAATCTGGACGTGATCAAACAAGCCGACTGGGTAATCGACCTGGGACCGGAAGGTGGAGACAAAGGCGGCAGTCTGGTGCTGGCCGGCACCCCCGAAGACCTGGTGCGGCATAAAGCGCGCAGCCACACCGGACTTTACCTGGAACAGCACCTGATTGCAGCACCGCCAACTCAAGCAGCGGAGAAACCCGCAGTCAGCCGTGCCAAATCCGGGCGGGCCAAAACAAGCCCTGAGAAAGTCGGAAGCAGCACTTGAAAGCAAGACATTTCCATGTGGCAAGCAGGTGTTATGATCAGGGCGCAGCTCAATTGAAGTCATGAACAGAATCAAGATGGAAGAACAAAGCGAAGCCGACAAGGTATTTGACAGCCTCCGCAAACGCGGGCACAGGATCACGGCCCAAAGGGAAACCATACTGCAGATTTTTCGTGACCAACCCCACGGCGAGCATCTATCGGCCGAGGAATTGCACGCCAAGCTTTTGGAAAGAGGCGGCAATGTCTCTCTGGCCACTGCTTATCGCACCCTCAAACTGCTTTCTTCCCTGGGTCTGCTGAGAGAACTGGATTTTGCGGAAGGTCACAAGCACTACGAACTCAAGCAAGACACGCTGCCCCACCAGCACATAATCTGCACCGGCTGCAACCTCACCCTGGAATTCGAAGACCATTTTCTCGAGGAAGCCGGGCAAAAAATAGGTGCCCGTTACAACTTCGAAGTCATTGATGCTCAGTTTAAGATTTTCGGACTCTGCCCGACCTGCAAAAACAACAAAACCGGTCGCAATCGCTAATAATTTTGCAAGACTTTCGGCAAAGCCCTGGCTGACCGGTCAAAATAGATAGAGGCAGAGCAAAATCAGGAGCACACCATGACACTGGCAGAAGCAAAAGAAGGAAGCCGCCTGGTTGTCACTTCCACCCGCTCGGAAGAAGTGACCATGCAAGCAATTCGCTTCGGCATTGGTCAGGGCGCCAAGATTGACATTACCAAGAACATCAAAGGCGGCCCGGTAATTCTTAGCTGCAATGAAATGGAACTGGCTGTAGGCCGGGAACTGGCTTTTCTCATCGACGTCTCGGAAATCGCCTGAGATGTCCGGTCCAATGGCAGATCGAGCGCCTCAGTGCGCCACTTGCAAACTGCCACTGAGCCTTTCGCGAACTGAGGCCCAACTGGTGGGCAATAAGATTTTGTGCCCCCGCTGCAATAACTGGACGGAGCTGGAACCTTCCTGCTCGGGCAGTTGCCTGTCCTGTAAGCCGAAGGCCAGCCAGGCCGAATCGGCATGTAACTCATTAGCAAATTCCAAGGAATGTAGTGAGATTTCTGTAGAAATCGGGGTAAGGAACAATCGAGGACCTTTGCAACCATTCTTTAACAGACTGGCAAAAGTTCTCGGGGGCGTCTTGCGACGCTCCTGAAAAATGCACGCCTGAAATGCAAGCTGTAAGTTCCGCCACCCGGGAAATTCCCGGGAGCAAAAACTGACGGCAAACAAAAACATGTGTGGAACAATATCGGAACTACTAAAAAACGCTTGGAATTGAGTATCCAGGGGCATAAAATAGTATTATCGAGTAAAGGCGCAAAGGGTGCGCGCAAGGGAACCAGAATGACAAGACCAATAAATCCCTGGAAGGTGACAGGGTACAAAGCTGGTCAAAACGTGGTCTGCAAGGTCACCAAGGCAGAGACCGGCGGCTATGCAGTAATCATCCCCAAGGATAATTTGCCTGGCTTTATTCAAACGACTGCCGCTTTGCGGCCGGGCGAGGAAATCCTTGCTCAGTTCGTTTGCGTTCATAACAACCGCATTCTCCTTTCCCCTCTCTTTTCCGGCAACAGGGCCTCCGGCGCATCACTGCCCACAAGTTCGCAGGTCAACTGGGCCGAACACCTCGACAACCCCGAGCAGATAGACGAAATTCTGCAACAACGCCAGTCAGAGACTCAAAGCAACTATCAAGCCCCGGCTGCGCAAGAAAACTACGAGCAGTCTTATGCACCGCCGCAGGAAGAAGGGCAACAAGCCCATTCCGACTCAACTATCTACGCTCCTGACTACAGTCAGAGTACCAATCAAGCTTATCAAGCTCCCATTGCCTCGCCCGAGAATACAGGCGCTTCTTCCGCCTTCACCGAATCTCAGTGGCAGGCGCCCATAGAGCAGACCCCCACCAAACGCTTCCGCCTCCGCCGCGCCATCGACCTGGTAATGCCGCCCCTGGACCAAGAATCGTTAACCACCATGAAAATGTGTGATTACGATCTGGAGTGGCTTATAACCGACCTGGAAGGCGGCATGCGTACCGGCTGCATGAAGTGCACGTCGGAACAGGCCCTTTCCCGCTCAGCCGTGCTGCTCTATCGCGGCAAGGCAGTAGGCTGCATCTACGGCTGCAAGACTTCGCCCGATGCCAGACCCACGGAAGAATCGCTCACCAGCATGCTCACCGACCTGGAAGCGCCCGACGCCACAGTCATGGTCTACGACTTGCCCGAAGAAGTAACCGTAGCCATGGCCTCGCTCTTCCTTGGTTTCCCTGTGGAAAGAGATGAGTCGCTGGATCCCAAAACTCAGTTCGACTACTTCATGACCTATTTCACTCAGAACGGCAACACCGCCTGCCTGGCCATCACTCTGCCGAGCACCAAGTCTACCTATCTTGTCTTTGTACACAAAGGCAAATTCGGCGGCGCCTTCTTCGTGGAAGAGCAAATCTACACCCAGGATCCTGCCGATATATACCAGCTCTTCGTCACCGATGCGGGAGCGCGGGTGGAAGCCAGTCTATTGCAGCCGGACATGATTGCCGCCGGCTCACGCTTCGGCTATAGCCTCTCCATGGCAAAACAAAAGCGCCAGTAAGCATTCTTTCTCAATTTATAAAAGCAAGAAGGAGCGCTTGCCGGGCAAGCGCTCCTTCTTCCATTTCAACGAATTACTCGTTATCGTCGCGACCTTCGGAAGACTGGCTACCGAAATCACTCTCAGAAGCTTCCAGAGAAGAGAAAGCAGGCAGAGTCAACTGACTGACTGACTCCTTAGCCGATTCTTCTCTGGCCAGGGTGAAGTTGGGAGTGTAGTCAGTGCTCTCACCGAAGCTCACAGCCTCAGATGTATCGAGCACAGGCACACCCTGATCAAGACCCAGGCTGATGGCACTGCTTCCATCAACACCGCTTTCAGCCTCATCTTCTGCCGTCTTGGTTTTCAATCTGTAGATGCCGGTTACCGGATCCACTTCCGCTTCATAGGGGCTCTCCACTTCGTAGGTAATGGGAGCAGCGGCCGCTTCGCTGACGACCTCGCTCTCAACCTCAGGCTCAGCAGTGGCGGAAGCAAACTCGGTTTCCTCAGCACTGAAGAGATCCAGTTCCTGGTAGACACTCTCTACCGCGGAAACACTCTTAGCCAGGTCGGAAGCCAGATCCGTGGTGCTTTCCTCCTCAGTCTCTACAATCCGTTCTTCATATAGAGCTTTCTTGGGTTGGAAAACATCACTACGGATTTCAATGGTGCCGTGACTGTCCTGCGCTCCAGCACCACCGGCAGTATCGCCATCATCATCCTCATCATCGTCATCAAAGGAGACCTGTTTGGCTGGCTGCTTTCCCTGAGCCCTTGCATCGAGGAGATCCTCCGGCATCATTTCCAGAATTTCTTCCGGCACATCATCGAGTTCACTCTCGATATCCGAAATCAATTCAAGTTCTTCCGGAACCTCATCAAGTTCACTCTCCACATGGGAGGGCATCACCCGACCACTGACGGCGGTAGCCGATTTAAGCGGTTGGGAGCGATTCCTACCGCGATTCTTGCGGGAGACTGACTCTTCTTCCTTGGAACGGAAGGCAATGATGCGACGATCTTCCGGCGGTCCCAGTTCAAGGGCCGGAATGACGCCATGAGTATGGCAGCTTGTGCAGGGTCTGGTGAACAATTCACGCAAACTCTGACCCTGCCTGCGTCTGGTCAATTCCACCAGTCCCAGGTCTGAAAGCTGACCAATCTGCGGCTTAGCCCGGTCCTCTTCCAGAGATCTCTGGAAGGCTTCCAGCACCTGCTGCTGATCCTTGCGGCTGTCCATATCGATGAAGTCCACAATGACCATACCGCCAATGTTGCGCAGTCTGAGCTGGCGCGGAATTTCCTGGGCCGCTTCCAAATTGGTGCGCCGCACTGTTTCAGCTTGAGTACGGGAACTGGTGAAGCGACCGGAGTTGACGTCAATTACCGTCAGCGCTTCCGTGGGCTGGATAACCAGGTGTCCGCCGGATGGCAGTTCAGCACGGTTGGAAAGCGCCGCCTCGATTTCCTTATCGATGCCCTTAGCCAGCAAAAGCGGCTCATCGGCAGTATGGAAAATCACCTTGGTCTGTTTGTGGGCCCAGCCGGCCAGGTATTCCTGGGCTCTTCTCTGCCCTTCCGGACTGTCGGCGATGATTTCCGTCACTTCGTGGGAGTAGGCATCACGGATCACGCGGAAGAGCAGATCCTGGTCGCGATATATAAGGGTCGGTCCAATAGAAGCCTCGGCTTCCGAAACAATGGTCTGCCAGCGATCCCAGAGCTGTTCGAAATCTTCGAAGAGTTCCTGGTCGCCCTGTCCTTTCGCTTCGGTTCTAATGATGAGACCGACGCCGGGAGGCTTCATGAGGTTGACCACGGCCTTGAGGCGGGCTCTTTCTCTTGCTTCCGAAATACGGCGTGAAATACTGACGCCGCGCTCTTCCGGCACAAGCACCAGAAAGCGGCCGGGCAAACTTATGGCTGTCGATACCCGGGGACCTTTGTGTCCGGTGGGCTCTTTAGTGATTTGCACCAGCAGTTTTTGCTTGGGCACAAGCCTTTCTTTGAGCGGTCCCTGTCCGGGCACGTCGTTGGCGTGCAGGAAGCCCATCTTGTCTTTGCCCAGATTAACGAAGGCAGCATCGATACCGGGCAGAATGTTTTCCACCGAAGCAGTATAGATGTCACCGAGCAAGAGTTCGCCTCTGTTGACGAAAAACTCCACTACTCGATCGTTTTCCAGCAAGGCGGCAATATTGTCCTGCTCAGAAATTACAATTGACTTTCTCATACGGATCCTCTAACTAATTCAAGGTTTTCTTTGGCCGATTCGGGAACGAGAGACTCTCCAGACTGGGATAAAAGTTCAAGTCTGATCACCCTGAAGGTGACATCGGGACTGATGATAGCCAGCAAATCCTGCGGCTTCAAATGTCCATTCGAGCCTGTCGCCAGAGTTAGCTCCAGCCAGGGAGCATTTTCAGCGGACATAAAATCAACAGCTTGACGATGAACTGAAATAGCGTGAATGAGGGGACGCAAGTCCTTAGTAGAACCAACTTTTCCCGGAGGAGCGGACATCTGTGCAAATAGATGCTCCTGCCCCATTATTTTCTCTATCGCCGACTCAAACTTCGCGGTCATCTCAGATACCGTCAAAGCTCGGTCAGCCTCGTTCATTTCTCTATCAAACTGTGGCAGAGCCATATACTTAGCCCGGCCCAGAAGCGATGCAAGAGACTTTTTGCCTCCTGCTACCTCTTTCAATTCGTGGCACTCAAGAATCTGAACTTCCGGCGGTAACTCACGGTTTAACTTGAACGTGAGGGAGTGCGCATCAACCGGACTCGCCAATTCAATATCGGCAAGCTCTTTCAGCCCTTCCTGAAACAGGGGAAGTGGGGCAGCGAAAGAAAGTTTGGGGGAGGGATTAAACCCTTGTGTATAGCTCATTTCCAATCCCGCTCTGCGAAAAGCGCGAATGAATAAATTTTGCAGATCAAGGTGACCGATGAATTTCAGGTCACCCACTTTCTGAAAGACCAGGCGGAAGCGAAGATTGGCTGTCTCGGGCGAAGCAGCGGCATCTTCCGCTTGAATGGCACCTACAGGCACTTTCGGCGCCAGAAAGAAGAGCGAAGGATGAGAGTCGGGATCACTCTTATTGGCATTCAACTCTTTCACAAACGGATTTTTCTTCAAGGCGGCAGGCAAAGGACTGGCCAGCACATGGTTGGTTTCAAGCTCGGTGCAGATGCCGCAAGCGTGGCAGGTATTCTCGGTACAGGCAGCGGTTTCAACCTCTTTAACGGCCTTTTCCCACTCTCTGACAAGCCACCAGTGGTGGAGCCCGATATGCACTATGTCATAAGGCTGCATACTGCCCACGGGCCTATCGGCCGCGGCTTCCGCCAGAAGCGTGGTGCCCATGTCCTGGGCGACTTGATGCCAGAGTTCGGGTTTAAAGTGCTCATCCCAGGCATCGAATACGGCGCCGCGCTTATAGGCTTCCAGGATCATTTCACCAATACGCCTGTCGCCGCGGGAGATAACCGCTTCCAGCAAACTGATCTGGGGTCCGGTGACATTCAATTGCACATTGCGCAAGCCGGACGCTCTCAGCTTATCGCGTAAAACCTGGTGTTTGCGGGCGAATTCTTCCGGCGCCACCTGCGGGAACCACTGGAAGGGCGTAAAGGGCTTGGGTACGAAATTGGATATCGTACAAGTCAGCTCGATATCTCGACGATAGCGCTCCGGCTTGCTGCGTCTCAAGGCCCTGGCGTGATTGGTGGCTTCCTTCAATATTTGAATGATGCCGGCCAGGTCTTCGTCGTCTTCGAAGGGAAGACCGCACATAAAGTAAAGCTTGACCGACTGCCAGCCCGATTCATAAGCCGACTCGATGGCGTTGATTATCTGATCGTGCTTGAGACCCTTATTGATGACGGCGCGCAGCTTCTCTGAACCAGCTTCGGGAGCCAGGGTAATGCCGCTCTTGCGCACAGCCTTCAGTTCTTCGGCCACATCAAGATTCATGCGATCGGCGCGCTGAGAAGGAAAGGAAAGCGAGGTGCGCTTATGGGCGTGTTCCCGGTTCAAAGCCCGCACACTATCATAAAGACTGGTGTAATCGGAAACACAAAGCGAGAGCATGGAATACTCTTCATGCCCGGAATTAGCCAGGGCTTGCTTGGATAGCTCCACAAGTTCTTCGGCCGATCTTTCCCGCACCGGCAAAAATGTATAGCCGGGCTGACAGAAACGACAACCACGATCGCAGCCGCGGCGCACTTCCAATACTTCCCGGTCGTGCACAAGGGCCAGATAAGGCACCAGATTGCGAACCGGCTGATTGCTCGGCAGAAGCGGAGCCACCTGGCGCAAGACGCGCTCAGGCAGAGCCAAAGGAGCCAATTCATCTAATTCGGCAAAGAGTTTAACGAAAGCCGGCTCATCAGCGGCAGCACTATCCAGGTCAGCCAGCTCAAGACGAACGGCCGCCACTACTTCACTCATGGGAAGCGGCTTAACCGGCACGAAACCTTCCTGATAAAGAGCGGGCGCATAGATACCCGGCACCTTCAGCGCAAGCTGAGCCAGAAGCAAATTGCGAATCGCTCTCTTGTTTATTTTCCGGTGCGCAGTCAGGCAGTCCAGGTAAGTCTCCTTGAACTGCTCTATCACTTTCATGGCAGCAGGCAGAGCCTCTTCGCCATCACCGATGACGAAGAAATCAAGGAAGGGAGCCATCGGTTCAGGATTGACGGCCGATGGGCCGCCGCCAAAAACGAGAGGGAACAGATCGCTGCGCTCAGAGGCCCTGAGAGGCAGGTGAGCGAGGTCGAGCATGTTCAAGACATTGGTATAGGTAAGTTCGTACTGCAGCGAAAAGCCTATTAAATCGAAGCGCTTGAGAATTTCCCTGGACTCAAAAGCAAAGAGCGGCAAGCCTTCCTTCCGCAAAAGTGCTTCCATATCCTGAGCCGGTGCATAGGTGCGATCCACCATATACCCGTCGATATCATTGATCAATTGATAGAGAATCTTGAGCCCAAAATTGGACATGCCCAGCTCGTAGAGATCGGGGAAGGCCAGGGCCATGCGCACCCGGCAGTCGGCAAAAGACTTGCGCCTGGCACCCCATTCGTTGCCAAGGTATTGCCCGGGTTTATTTACCTGGGGCAAGAGCTTGTCTTTGAGCAACCTGGAAAGTTGCTCACTGCTTATCTCTTCTTTTTTCTCAATGGCGCCTTCGTCGGTGGACAAGGCAGTTGAAATGACGATGACAATTCTCCCGGGCCGGCCATAAGAACGAGAGTTCCTTATGAACCAATATTCTTTTCACTATCGAGGACCTTCCCCGGGCGCTGCAAAGCTCACCATGGGGTTACTCAACCGTCTTATAAGTAAAAGGGTCTTGAGCTAAGTACATCCTCAAGTAGCTCAATTATATCGCCCTGAACGATATATATATAGGAATGAAACTTTAAATTACTGAAGCTTTTTCAATCTTGCCCGCCCTGCCCCCTCCGGGGGCTTTTGAGCAAGATTGCCCACGGGCTCTTGGCTTCCCGTGCTATAGTCGCTTAAGGAGGAAGCTACATTGATTCTTGAAGCCTTTGCCCAGTACCTGCACAGAAGTCCCGGCGTCGCCGCCGAGGACGCTCTTTCGCTCTGGCTCTGGGACCGCATCAAAGGAGAACCCCTTAACAATGTAGACCAGGTGATTCAACTGGAGATAGCCGTCAAACGGGAACCACCGAAGGCAAGAGAGGGTGAACTACCGAACCGCCGCCTGGTCTTCCTGCCGGCGCAAGCCATGGAAACTTTTCATGAGACCTACGGCATTCGCACCGCCGCCCAGAAGAAGCGCTTCAGCCTCATCTTCACCGGTGCTTCCGCCTCGGGAGCCAAGCTCCTGGCTAGCTTGCAAGAATATGCCAGAAGCTACGAGCAACAGAAATGGTCGCGCTTTGTACACAATGTCAAAGCCAGCGACTTTCATCAGTAACTCTTTTACTTGGAACATTGTAAGCTTTTCCCTGTCTAACTAACCTAGATTGCAGCAGTGCAAACGCGGTTTAAATCAAAGGGGATGAAAAGCAAATGAAGTTTCTTACTTGCCTCCATGCAACAACAAAGCATTACCGCAAGACAGTCTCAGCTCTTGCTCTTCTGCTTGCAGTAAGCGCCGTGGCTGCCGGTTCGGCTTCCGCCGCCGAAGACCTGCGCCTCAAAAAAGGCATTTCCTTTAACCAGGATACCGATACAGGTTTCCCCATCGAAGCTACCCGTATGGAAGATGTAGAACTGGAACCCGGCAAAGCCTCGGTCATCTTCTTTGGCGCTTCCGGCGACTTAAACGTCAATAGACAAGCCAAGCGCATGGTCGACCTCTACAAACAAAACAGCACCAAGCCGGTTAAATTCATCCTGGTAGATGTAGACCATCCGGTCAGCTCCAGCGCCAAGGCCCTCATTAAAAATCACTACAAAGGCTACATCCCCTTCCAGGTCATCCTCGACAAGGCTGGAAAAGTTTCCTGGAGTCAGATTGGCGAAGTAGAAACCGGCACCCTGGCCAGTCAGTTAGATAAGGCACTGGCTCAGTAGTCAGTTCAATACACGCTCAAGAAAACGCCGGCTGTGTATGTCCGGCAGTTGGATTGTGCCCATGAGCGATGGGAAAAACTCCTCATCGGCGGAAGACTGATAAGGTCCGTGGCAATCGGAACCGCCTGTGACAAACAAACTTTTCTCTTGCGCCAGGTCAACATAGTACTTCTGAACAGCCTCCGAATGAATACGATGGTAGGCTTCAATTCCCTCCAGTCCCGAGTCGATAAGTTGGTCTAGCAAGACCGGCATATGGTCCTCGGAACCGGGATGGGCAATAGAACTGAGGCCCCCTGCCGCTTTGATGGCGACCAGTGCTTGAAAGGGCGAAACACTTTTCCTCTGCACATAACATGGTGCCGTCCTGGCGGTGTACCGCTCTTAGGCATCCATCAAATCGCAAGCCGCACCGACGCGCACAAGAGCTTCCGTCAAATGAGCTTTGCCGATATTGCCTTTGCCGGCGCAGACTTGCACATCCTCGAAAGTGACCGTCATACGCCCTTTCAGGCAATCGTTAATCTTCTCCAGACTCAAATGCAGTTGCTCTAAACGGGCCTGCCTTTGCAAGTCCATGACTTCAACTAGCGAGGGAGCGTTTTTGTCCGGCAGATACCCGAGTATATGCACGTCATGATAGACGCCCTCATATTGCCAGAGGCAATTGATCTCGATTGAGGGCAAAAGCACCAGTTGCCGCGCCGCCTCAGAAGTGTCACGCAGAGCAAGCAGAGCACTTTGCGCTTCGACAATACCGTCCATGGTGTCATGGTCGGTAAGGGCAATGTATTCCATACCAAGTTCAACTGCATGCCTGACCAGGGCTTCAGGCGACCATGTACCATCGGAAAAATGGCTGTGCAAATGCAGATCGACAGGGCAAGCCATCAGTCTTCCTCAAAGCGCACTCTTTCAATAGAAACGGCCTGCTTGCTGGCTCTCTCTACGCTAATCAAAACCCCGCAAGCGGCAGCAGGGCCTGGAGCCAGTTCGAAGCGGGAAGGAAGCTGTTTGATCATGCGCCGAAATACTCCTTCCTGAGCCATGCCAATCACCCCATCGCGGGGTCCACAGGCTCCGGCGTCGGTAATATAAGCGGTTCCCTGCTTGAGTAACCGCTCGTCGGCGGTCTGCACATGGGTGTGGCTGCCCACCACGGCCTGTACTCTGCCGTCCAGATACCAGCCCAGCGCCACCTTCTCAGCGGTGGCCTCGGCGTGCACATCCACCAGAATCAAACAGTTCTCATCTTTCTCTTGCAATTCATTAAGCAGCTTATCGACCACGGCAAAAGGTGATTGCAACGGTTCCATGAAGACCCGCCCCATTAAATTTATAACAGCAAGCCTGACCGCCCCTTTCTCCACCACCACAAGGCCCTTGCCGGCTGTGCCTTCCGGGTAATTGGCCGGGCGCAGGAGGGTCTCTTCCGAGTCAATAAAATCAAATATTTCTTTGCGATCAAAAGTATGATTGCCGCCGGAAAACACGTCGACGCCGCACTCTTTCAGCTCTTGAATGTTTTCCCTGGAGACGCCGAAACCGTGGCAGGCGTTCTCTACATTCACCACCACAAAATCGGGGAAGGGCTTAAGACCCTGCTCAGCGCCATCCTTTAGCTGTTGTAAGTATTTCTTCACCACAAGCCGTCCGGGCTTGCCGATGACGTCTCCAAGGAAGAGTATTGAAACTAATGGGTTAGACTGTAACTGTTGCATCACTAGAGCTTACACCATACCTCCACTTTCTCCCGGTAGTCCCCTTTTACATTTCGTTTCTGGTCATGAAGTTATCTCAGTCAAACTTAATAGTTGTAAGCCTGCTTGCCCTCAGTCTGAATGCCCACTATCCAGCGGCAGAAGTTCTGGCCGCCCCTCAAGGTAGCAAACAAGACAAGTCTGTCAAACCGGAAGCTCCGGTCAAACAAGCACTGCCTGTCAAATCAGATGCGCCTCAAACAAGCAAACAGGACAAGTCGGTCAAACCGGAAAAGCCGGTCCCCGCTAAATCACAGGCGCCGGTAACGGCGGTCAAAACTACAGGAAAAGAGAAGCCGGCTCCGACCAAGGGCAAAAGTGCTTCCCGCCCCAGAACCACCATGCTTGTGCCGCCGCCGCCGCCCATGACTCCAAGTTTACTCGTCGATCCAAGCATGCAAGCCGTCTTGGGCATGACCATGCCCGTGGAAATGCTGGGCAAAGAAACTCTCAAAGAAAGAGAGAAAGAAGTTGCCATTCAACATAAAGACGCCGCTCTGGAATTGGAAGCCAAACAGCGCAAACTGAAAGACAAAGAAGACCGCGCCGTAAGCTTCGAAGAACTCTATAAAGAAGGCGTAGTCTCAAGAAGAGAACTGGAAGCAGCCCAGGCGGAAGCGAAAGAATTTGTAGTCGACGTAGAACGACTGGCCATCAAAGAGCACGAACTGAAGCTACTTCTTGAACGCATCAACAAAAGACTGGCCGCCTTAAGCCCCAAACCAGGCAAGAAATCCTTGCTGCGCTAAAATTGCCTGCTCAAACTCAAATCGAAAATAAAGCAACACCTCGGGTCGGTCTTTCACTCATGCCCACGGAAGACTTCCACCGGGCCAGTCGCCCGCTCTTTCAGAAGCAACTGGTCGAATGCCTGGAATGGACTTTCGATGCCGGTTTCGACCGACAGTTACCGCCCTGGGTCAAGAACCTGCTTGCTCGCTTCAGTAAAAAAGAATGTCTCCTTGGTCACAGCTTCTTCCTTTCCCCCATGAGCCTGGTCAGACCACCCGAGATTGAAGAAAGCCTCAAGAAGTTCAGTCTTGCCTGCACACTTCACAAATACCAGCATATAAGCGAGCACTACGGCTTCTTTGCCGACTCCAGGCACTTTGACGGTGCACCACTACCGATGCCTTACCATGAAAGCCTGGTAAATACTCTCACCGCCTCTCTCAAAGATCTAAGCCAGGCTGCCGGAAGCAATGTCACCGTCGGGCTGGAAAATCTGGCACTAGCCTTCAGCAAGGAAGACATTCAAGCACAGGGGCGCCTGCTCAAAGAAACACTAACCACCACAAATGGTTTTCTGGTGCTTGATCTGCACAATCTCTATTGCCAGATGGTTAACTTCCATCTCACCCTCTCAGAAATTCTCTTTTACTATCCCCTCGAACTGGTAGAGGAACTGCACATCTCCGGGGGCTCCTGGTGGGAGCCCGAGCACACCCATAGTCGGCGCATTCGCCGCGACACTCATGACGGCGGCGTACCGCCTCAAGTCATGGCACTAATCGGCGAAGTACTGCCCCTCTGTCCAGCTCTCAAATGGATAATTTTGGAGAGAATGGGCGGCACAATTTGCACTAGAGAAGATGAAAGCGAGTTTGTGCAGCAGTTTATGGAAATTCGCCAGCGGGTAAAATCGGCAAAATAATATGAGCACCGCACTGAAACACTATCAGGAAAGACTGCTTGAGTTGTTCGAAACAAAGCTCAATGCCCAGGAAGTTAAACAGGCACTTCTTCTCGACGCTAAACTAGCACCGTTGCATACTTATATAGAGACCCTTGATCTAGATATGCTGACAGTGGGCATGGAATTGCAGAAAAAATGGGGTAAAAAACAAGAGCGACTAGATTAGCTAAACAAGATCAGCTGAACAAGCTCAGCTAAACAAGATTAGGTAGACACTTAACCAGGAAGAAGAACCATGAAACTGCAAAAGTTGGCATCTAAAACCGGCCCCCTCTTACTGGCCCTGACTGTCAGCCTGGGCGCCGGTCTGACGCCTGCTTCCGCCCAGGGCAGTGCCGGTGGAAAGGCAGATAGCCAGAGCCGTGATCAATTAGCCAAACTACAGGAGCAGGGCAATGCTTTATTTAAGAACAAGAATTTCGCCGCCGGCGATACCAGCTTTAGACAAGCAGTAAATGAAGCTAAAAAACTTGGGAAAGCTGATTCGGCCCTTGCTCTGCAGCGCTGGGCCCAGGCCACTGAATTCCAGCGAGCCGACCTCAAGAGAGCAGAACTACTTTATATGGAAGCGGTAACGCTCGTACAAAATGAACCCACCAAAGATGCGCACCTGAGAGCAGTGCAGGTTCTGGCACAGTTTTACCGCCGCCACAATGAAACCGACAAAGCCAACCAGCAAGAACAAATTGCCCAGCAGCTACAAGGAGGGCAATCCATAAGGAGAGACCCTTGTCCTGCTTGCGGCAGAGGTTAGTTCCCTTTTGTTGAACGCCGGTTATTGAGCGCCGATCGTAATCCAGGTCATGTCCAGGATTAAATGAGAGCGAAAACTCAGAATTAATAAATTAAGTGCGGCTCTTAAGATCGAACAGGATCTCGGCGGATAGCGACAAGATGCAACTCAACCCCTCACCCAAATATACAAGAGACTCACTAGCAGCCGGAATAACCCGCCTGCAAAAGATCGAAAACCTCTCAAAGACAGCACATGAGAGCACCCTAAGGTTCACAAGAGAAGGGCGGCGCAACTGGAAAAAAACCGCAGATTAAGCGGGTTTTGATCTACCATAGTGCCAACGAAACGGAAGCATTTTATCTATCAGTCGTAAGCGCGGATCTACTCCCTTTGGTCCGCAAATACTTCTGCAGCCACCACCCGTGGTTCCCACGGCAGCGGCTGCATAGATAAAATGCGCCCTTTCAATTAATCACAAAGGATATCCGCAAGGAGAATTAACCTGATGTTTTACAATCGCACACTCAAGGAATACAACTCACCCTGGAGAAATCACTTGAACCGCTCCTATTATGGATATGGTTTCGAGACCGAAACCCTTCAGCACAAAGGCTGGGATGTTCCCTGTGCAGACGTGCTCGAACTCGATGACCAGTTCATCCTCGAGCTCGCTCTTCCGGGCGTAGTGCTGGATGACATTGAAGTGAAAGTAGAAGAGAACTACCTCACAGTCATCGCCAAGCGCACACCTGCTATGTTCCAGGAGCGCGCCACCTACCTGCGCAAAGAGTTGCCCACCACTTTGATGGTTCGTGAATTCGAATTCGAAACCGAAATTCTGGCCGAGCAAATCGAAGCTCGCCTCGATCGCGGTCTGCTCTTCATCAGCATTCCCAAAGCTGAAACAGCACTGCGCATCCCGGTTTCAGCCGGTTCAATCGAGAACCATATGACCCACATAGTGAGAAGCCACAAAACCGAAGTGCGCTCAGCCAAAGAAGTAACCATCAAGTAACTTCAGCTTGCCGTCTCAAAAGACGCTCACTCTAACAGGGAAAGAGCCTCAGTTTCTGGGGCTCTTTCTTTTTGACCAGGGAGCGAAGGACAAGTCGGTCTAAAGCTTGGCGGGCTTTGGAAAGATCGGCAAACAGTTCATAAAGTTCTAAACGGGGCAATACTAACGCATCAGCAAGGGCCGCAGCCTTCGCAATAATGTCGCTCAACGAAGGCGAACTACTTTAATTTGAATCAATTCAATATAATATAGTTCTATATTGAAGTATTTACGATAAGATGTATCTTGTCAGATAGGACGAGGTTGTTTTTATGAAATACAAAATTTTGGGACGAACTGGCGTAAGGATCTCTGAACTTTGCCTGGGTGCCATGACCTTTGGCGAGGATTGGGGCGCGGGCATCGGCGCCAGCAAAGAAGAAAGCCGCAAAATGTTTGATGCCTTCCTCAAAGCTGGTGGTAACTTCATCGATACCGCCAATCTATATACTCACGGCACTAGCGAAAGCTTCCTTGGTGATTTTATGCAAGGGCAACGCGAGCGCATTGTGCTTGCTACTAAATACACCAATTCCTTTCCCACCGGTGATCCCAATAGCTCCGGCAATCATCGCAAAAATCTAGTGCAGTCGCTCGATGCCAGTCTCAAGCGTCTTAAGACCGACTACATCGACCTTTACTGGGTACATGCCTGGGATTTCATGTCCTCAACCGAGGAGGTTATGAGGGCCCTGGATGCGGCAGTGCGCTCTGGTAAAGTGCTATATGTGGGCATCTCCGACGCCCCGGCCTGGGTGGTTGCCAAAGCCAATACTATAGCTGAGCTGCGCGGTTGGGCGCCATTTGTCGGCTTGCAAATTGAATATTCGCTGGCTGAGCGAACTTGCGAGCGAGAGCTTTTGCCTATGGCGAAAGACTTCGATCTCACTGTTGCCGCCTGGGGACCACTAAATGGTGGAACCCTCACAGGCAAGTATTTGCAATCAAATGTAGAAACCGATGCAAGATATACAGCAGATCTGGTTAAGTCTATGCACAGGCCCAGCGAGCGCAAAGACAATATCGTCAGAGAAGTTTTGCGCATCGCCAAAGAGGTAGGCTGCACGCCGTCGCAAGTAGCAATAAGCTGGCTGCGTCAGACCAGTAGCAATATCGTACCGATACTCGGAGCAAAGCGCCTCAGTCAGTTGGAAGACAACTTAGCCAGTCTCGATGTCAAGCTTAGCGAGACTCATATGAATAGTCTTCAGGCTGTAAGCTCGATTGAAATGGGATTTCCGCATGACTTTTTTGATAACGACATGGCGCGCATGGTGATTTATGCAGGTATGCGCGATTTAATTGAGGTGTAATGAACCAGGCATTGCAATAGGCTGGCTCATATCAAGAGACTCTATCTGTGTCATGCAGCCAAGACAGAGAGCTTGGCTGCATGGTATTTTGAATGGGTATCAAAGGCGGCCTTATGACAAATACCGAGACATTTGCCATATTCTTAAAAATTATGCGGGCCATGCACACCCTCATAGAGGATCTTGAGCCTGGACTTGAAGAACTCAAACTTGAACCCAAAGAGTTCTTTTTGCTTTACTCAGTGGACGAAAACCCATATCCTGCTGAGTTGGCACGTGCTTTGCTTTTGCCTGGACCGACTGTGAGCTTTTTGATCAAGCGCGTGGAAAAAGCCGGTTATCTCAAGCGCGAAACCGACAAACAGGATCTGCGCAAGTTTAAATTGACCCTGACCAAAACCGGTCGCGCTGCCCTTAACCGTGGCTATGAATTGCTGGAAGTAGCACTGCAAAAACGGCTCGGTAAGCTCAATGCTAAGGCACGCACAGCACTCGTAGATGCACTCGACTTGATGTCGGATTAGTTTCTCGCTCGCCCGGCCTTGATTTCATGATTTTGACTAAAGAGCTATTGGCTCTTTCTAGACAACGCCAGCGAAAAGGCAACTTGCTCTTCTCCAGCAACCTCCGTAGCCGGAATGCTATCGCGCAGCAGGTCGACTGTATTTCTAGTTGAGGTGAGGAAGAAGCTGGTATAGAAAATGGAAACATTCGCCGAACCAGGAGTCCCTTAGCTATCCACCGGGCAAATTTCAAAGGGGATTGTGATTCACTAACACTATGAAGCAAACTACAAGTTTTTTTCTACTGAGTATCTTTTTTGTAGGGTTCATCAAGGTTTCTTTGCGCCAACTACTAGAGATA
The DNA here is from genome assembly GCA_016212515.1 of Candidatus Melainabacteria bacterium. Lineage (GTDB taxonomy): Bacteria > Cyanobacteriota > Vampirovibrionia > Obscuribacterales > Obscuribacteraceae > Obscuribacter. The sequence continues at coordinate 32,339 of JACRFZ010000076.1, read as the reverse complement.
GAACCTGCTTGATCGTCGAAGTAATTTCATCTGGATCAGCGGAACACTGGATAACAATCTCTTGGAAAGATGGCTTAGCAAATTTGGTGTTTGATTGTGCTGAAGGAATAAACGAAACTTCAATACCACCATCTTTCTCACGGACGTCTATCTGAAGAGCACGTGACCATACACCATTTACCGAGGTACAGCCACTTTCTCGAAGGAGTCCGGCTTGATACTCAGCATATTCACTCCTGAATAATGGAAATGATTTGTTCTCAAGACAAGAATTGAAAGCCTTGAGCACTCCCTTTCCAATCTCCGTATCAGAAACATCGCACACCACTGGATCGCCGAAGGCAACCCGACTTTGGGTGTCAAGCCCAGTATAGGAAAATGGTTGAATGAATAGTCGCCTATTGAAAAGCAAAACCGCAACGGTTCTGTCTCGCACTGCTACCTTGCAAGATTCAGGGTCGAACGTGAATATTGATCTTAACACCAGCAGGGGCGTTATTGACAGTCAGAAGTAAAGCTTGCTGCTTAGCTGATGTACCAAAGTTAGGGACAACACGCTCCAGAGACTGCACGGGAACCCTAACACCGTCCAATTGATGAGGCATGTTCTTGAACCCACCTAATCCCGAGAATACCTTTTACGCTCTCTCAGCTTATCACTTTCATAGAGAACATGGAGCTTGAAGTGGCACCAGCGCTATAATCAAAATGTGATGCAAGCAAGAAACAAAAGACGAATGGCAAATCAGAAAATGCGACCTGAATTAGAAATTAAATCAGAGGTCAATCAATGCACCCGCTGTAAGACAGTAGTAAACACCAGATTGCAGCTTCTAGTAATAGCGGGCACAAGTATTTGCATGGCATGCCTCTTGCATGCAGAAAAACTCCTAGCCGCGGCGGACAATCCAGTCGTTTTTTCTGATTCAACCTGCCCTATTTGCGCAGATATTATTGTTCCCCACGCTGACTTCAAGGTCAGAGTCGTTGCTTTGTCTGAGTTTCTAATTTGCGAAGACTGCATCGATGCTTGCAAAAAGGTCTTGAAGGAGCAAGAATCAACAGGCAAGGCTATTTCGCTTTGAACTGCTGGTGCAACTTTTGCCCGTATATAGTCGTACTTGAGACAACGAGCACTCATTTGGACCTCAACAACTCGCTCCAAAACAATATCGGCGGAAACGGAACGTGCCGCATTGGATTCATAACTGGAAACCCGGTCGTGAACGGGTTCAAAACGGCGGCCAAATTCATGCGAATACACAAGCAAGCGCCCAAATCCGCGAATACCCAAGTCACAAAACCCGACAGACACCAGCTCGTTAAGGTTACTGTACGAAGCCTTTTCGTCAAATAGTATGCGTACTTAGTCAGAAGCAATACCGGCATCGCTGATGAGGGAACCATTCGAGCCAAGTCAAGTCAACTTGGCAGCGCCTCCCTAAATGCTTACATCACCAGCATATCAACATCGAACACTTGCATCGGACCATTTGCCGGGTTGGAGACAGTCATAATCACAGACAAGTCAGTTCTTGTCGCTTTTTTTGCCCAGAGATACATATGGCAGAGAAACCGTTCCAGTCGATCATCTGCGGGAATAATTTGAATAGAGTGATCGGGCTCATTGGAAGGAACTGGAACTCCAGGTGAACTGCAGGTGCAGTTATCATCCTCATACTCAAAGTCAAAGAAGGCCTCCTCTGGTGGTGTGGCAAGGTCGTCAGTTCCCAGCCAGTCCAGCAATGCCTCATGAAACTCCTGAGCAGTAAAGCCGATGGGAACCCGTTGTGTTAATGCCTCATACTTCTTTTCCACTGCAAGACTTATGAAATCTCGATACACTGGAGCAAGCGCGGAGACTAATGCGAGAATTTGCTTGTTGTCGATGGTTTCAGCCTCCAGGGCCCTGTAGCTTTATTGTCACGGGTAACTCCGATTGAATCAAATTACCGCTTCTCAGCTCGACTTACCTTACATGCCCAAATAAAATAGTCTATGCAATGGCTTCCCTGCTGACAAAGACGCCCCTATGCATTCCTGGAGTCCAATCGAATTCGTCGATCACCTGATGGATAACTTTTCCAAGACCGGATTTGTGTAAAATATAGCGATGAGAGCAATTCTACCCATTTTTGCATGCCTGCTACTCTTCGGCGTCGCGCCGGCATTGAGTGAAGAGGCTAAAGATAAAGTCTTAGCCGAACTCGATCAAATCGAGGGCAGCCTCAAAAGACACGAAACCAAGACGCTGGAGGCAGACGATTACAAGAGCCTATTGGAGCGCCTCAAGGTAATTCTTTCGGAGTCCACTCTGGAGCCGAACCAAAAGGCTAAAGCCCTCTACCTGAGAGCCATGGTTGAATTTGAAAACCGTGACATGCCGGGGGCTCGTGCCGATATCGATGAGAGCCTGAAGCTCTTGCCCAAGTATAAGGAAGCTTTGAGCTACCGGGGGCTGATAAATACCCTCACCGGCAAGCCGGAGCAGGCCCTTGCCGACTTCACCAGCGCCATTGAAGCCGGGGCAAATGAGCCCTATGTCTTCAGTAATCGCGGCTCTGTTTACAGTCAAATGGGCAAGAGCAAGGAAGCCCTGGCTGATTTTGACAAAGCCATCGAACTTTCTAAGGACGACACCCAGACTACCTTTGCCAGAGCCATGAGAGCTAATGTGCTGGCTGACTTGAAAGAATACGATAAAGCCATCGCCGACTGTGATTATGTGCTGACCCGACCCATGCCCCAGGAGCTATTGGACGGTATCCACAAAAGAAAGGGTGGTTGCCTTTTCTTCCAAAACAAATTCAAAGAGTCAATTAAAGAGCTGACACTGGCCATAGAAAAAAGCAGCGATGCCAAATTGAAGGCTTCAGCCGTCTTCATGCGCGGTGCGGCCTATGACCGCCTGGGCGAGAAAGAGAAAGCACTATCCGACTTATTTCTCGCTCGCAAACTGGGTTTTGTCACAAGCAATCCGCCCCCCGATAGAGTTGTGGAAGAAAGCCCTGAACTGAAAGCCAAGCTTGCACCCCTCACGGCCAAGGCCAGAAAAAGCCTGCCCCAGGTCAAGGCTCGATTTCTCAAAGGCTTGCCTTCAGGTAGTTTTCTGGCAGTAACAACTACCTTGAGCGGACCGGAAGGCAAAGAAAGAGTATTCGTCAAAGTACTGAAGTGGCAGGGCAACAAAATCTCGGGAAAACTGTCCAATCATGTCAGACTCTCCAACTACAAGTACGGCGCGCCGCTCAATGTGCAGGAAGACCAGGTCTTAGACTGGACCATAGTTGATAAACAGGGCAAAGAGGAAGGGAACCTCTTGGGCAAGTTCCTCGATGAATGGCTCGATAAGCACAAGTAGATACTTATCAGACCAAGTTCAAAGATTGCAATTGGACGCAGGTCCGGTGCTGCCCTCGGTAAGGTCTATCACTAGCCCTTCTCACTGGAGATCCTGCGGTTACTAACACTGTGGCACAAAAGCCGCAATTTTGCACCATTCTAAAGAACTACGTCTCAAGAATTATCTTCAAGCATCATTTTGGCGTTTGCCGCCTGAGTCGTCTTTCTGAAGCCATAGAGAAAATAGATGGCAAAACCTAGAGCCATCCAGGCAATGAAGCGTATCCATGTAACAACCGGCAGCGAAAGCATAAGCAGGAAACAGGAAGCGATACCGAGAGCCGGTACAAGCGGCACCAGAGGACATTTGAAGGGGCGGTGCACATCAGGCTCGGTCTTGCGCAAAAGAATCACACCGGCGCAGACAATGATGAAAGCAGCCAGGGTACCGATATTGGTAAGCTCTGCCGCCTGTCCGATGTCGATAAGCAAAGAAGAAACACCGACCAGAAGCCCTGTCAAAATGGTGGGTATGAAGGGCGTGCGGTAGTGGGGATGAAGTTTGGCAAAGAAGGCGGGCAAGAGTCTGTCTCTGGCCATAGCCATGAAGATTCTCGGCTGACCTAGTTGGAAGACCAATAAGACGGAGGTCATGCCGGCCAGGGCGCCGATGGTCACTATCAGATAAGCCCAGGCATTGCCGCCCTGTGCCATGGCTGTGGCCACCGGGGCGGCGTCGTTGGCATATTTCTGGTAGGGCATAATGCCGGTCAAAACCAGAGAGACTGCGGCATAGAGGAAAGTACAGCTAAGCAGGGAGCCAATCATGCCGATGGGCATATCTTTCTGCGGATTCTTGGTCTCCTCCGCCGTAGATGAAACAGCGTCGAAACCGATAAAGGAGAAAAAGACAATGGCTGCACCGCCCATGATGCCTGATAAACCGTTGGGGGCGAAGGGCACCCAGTTTTCAGGCTTAACCAGGCTGGCACCATAGATAATGAAGAAGAGCACTACCAATACCTTCACGGCTACGGCAATGCTATTGGCCCGGGCGCTTTCCTTGATGCCCACCACAAGTACCCAGGTGACGGCGGCCACGATGAGCAAAGCGGGTAAATTGACGGCGAAGGGGTGCCCAAACAATTGAGGCAGGTCAAAGCTTGAATAAAGAGCGTTCTGAGGGGAGGCCCGATCGGCGATACGAGCCAGGGCAGTGGTGGTGTCGGCCGTGAGCCAGAGAGGCAGACCGTGGCCGGTCATTCCGTGCACCAGATGCAGAAAGTGATCGCTCCAACTGACGGCTACGGCCACATTGCCTACGGCATATTCCAGAATCAAATCCCAGCCGATAATCCAGGCGATAACTTCGCCCAGGCTGGCATAGGCAAAGGTGTAGGCGGAGCCGGATACCGGTATCATGCTGGCTAACTCCGCATAGCAAAGAGCAGCCAGACCGCAAGCCATGGCAGCCAGAATGAAGGAAATGACTATGGCCGGTCCCGCCCCTTCCCGCCCCAGGGTAGAACCAAGTAAGAAATTGGTGAGGGGGGTGGACCACCAGTCGTGGTGAAGAGAGACCTGCCCGGCAGCGGCTGTGCCTGTAAGAGCGAAGATACCGGAGCCGATTGTGGCACCAACTCCGAAGGCTATCAGGTCGAAGGCCCCCAGATGTTTGTGCATGGGTCCATGCTCACCGCCTTCAGCTTCCGCCACCAGGTCAGAAGGTGACTTCTTACGCAAAAAGGCGGCTTTGAGCAGTTTCATTTCCAGTGCAATCCCTACGGTAAGGAGACGGTTTGTTTGGCTGTATTACCAGCCCGGTCGAAGATCTCTATGGTCACCTTGTGCGCGCTCTTGGGCGCATAGATATTGGCGGCGCTCATCTCCAGCGCCTGTCCATCGGCAATAGTGCCTGCTTTAGGGGCAAAGCTGAATGGCTCAAAGCCTTCAACACGATAGATGCCGTCGGCAATTTCCGAAACTTTGTCGCGGGCTTTTATGGTGAGGGTGATACGGTTGGCTTCGGTGCGCTCCGCTTTGATATCCGAGAGTGTGGGAGGCGAATTGTCGATGATGATGTCGCGCAATGCCACTGCCGTCTCAGCACCTCTGGCATTGGAGGGGCGATCACTCAAGGTGAAGCGCAACACATAACGACCATCTTTATGCTTGCGGCTGTCGAACTTGTAGAGGAATTTCTCACTGGTGGCGTATGACTCACCAGTTTTCGCCTCTTCTTCCGCCTCGGCTTCTTTCTCCTTCTCTTTTTCCTTCTCTTTTTCCCGTGGCTTTTCTTTTTCTTTTTCCTTCGACTTCTCGCCTTTGTCTTCTACTTTCTCAACTTTGCTCTCTTCGCCTTTTTCCTTACTTTCAGACTCGCCTTCAGAGGGCTTGGTTTCGGCGCTATCTTCAGTCAAGGAGCGGCTTTTGGTCTCAGGTTTGACCGGCTTGTCTTTATCGCCGGGAGCAGATTCTTTGGAGTCTTTAGAGTCTTTGGAGTCTTTGGAGTCTTTGGTGTCTTTGGTGTCTTTTGAGTCTTTAGCATCTCTGGAGGGAGATTTTGCCTTATCGGCGTCGACTTTGGAAGACTCATCGGTAGAGGCTTTACTCTTAGCTTCTTTTTTCTGGGCCGCTTTCTTTTTGGCTTTCTCTTTCTCTATAGATTGCCTTGACCGAAGATCTCCATTGAGGAGGCTGAAAGTTTTGCCGCCATCGCTTGATAGTTCGACAGCCACTAGCAGGTTGTCGGAATCGACATCGGCGCCGGTGAGGGACACCGACACATTGCCGCTTATAGCCTCGCCGTTGGAAAGCGATACGGAGGAGAGGGTGGGGGCAGTGTTACCGGGCTGGTAGGTAAGCTCACAGGCACCAACCTGACGGCGTTTTTCTTTTTCTCGTCCCGGCTTCCAACTGAGGCGGTACTGCAGATAGCGACTATTGCCGGATTTAATCAGGTAAGTCGGTCCGCCGGCCTCCCCGGTAGACTCCGTTTCAGCCTCCGTCCAGGCGCTCCAGAACGAATCGGGCTGGGCAGTCAAACCGCCACGGGTCTCAACTTTTATGCCGGCAGCCAGCTCGCCGTCAGCCAGACCATCGCCGTTGAAAAGGCGGAACCGTGACCACTGACTGACCTTGCCCGCATCGAATATGGAGCTTGCATAAGTGGGAGTACCACCGGTCTCCAGGTCGAAGGTTCTAACCTGGGTGATGTTGGAGGTACAGGCATAGAGTTGTCCACCCTCACCGGCAAGCGCCATAACGGCTTCCTGCTCCGTATGACAGACAGGCAGGAAGTAAGCTTGCTTGCTGACGGGATCGATTTCAACCCTGGTGATGTCACCTTCAGCATCGCCGGAATAAACCCGATCTTCTTTCAAATCGTGATAGAGAGTGTAGAACGCATCACTCAAAGCAACTGTATCTACCTGACCACTTTTGGCTACACGCAAAAGTTTGCCCTGACCGGCGGTGGTGACATAGAGATTGCCGGCTTTGTCTCTAGCCACGCCGGTGACTATATGCTCCCCACTCTCAAACTCGGCCCGGCTCTCGCCGCTGGCTGAAAGCGAGAGCACAAGCCCTCTTTCGGCTGTTCCGATATAGAGTCTCTGGTCATGGGGGCAGAAATTAAGTGCAGTGATATGAGCCTGCCCGCAATCCAGAACCATCTCCGCTCGCGCCTGTCCGCGCCTGGCCCGGTAGAGCTTACCAGTACCGGCCGTACCGATATAGAGGTTGCCGCTGCCATCCAGGGCAAGAGCCGTGACGATTTCCTCATCTACTTTCGTAAACGACTCGCCACTGACCTTTCCTGCAGTCAATTTGAAACTCTCAATCTCGCCGCTCCCGGCACTTCCGACGAAGGCGGTGCCGCTCTCATCAATGACCAGGCTGGAACCAAAGATGCCTGGTACGGAAGCAATTCGTTCGACGCTTCTATCAAGGGGCCGATAGACATAAAGACCCTTGCCGGCTAGGAAATAAAGATTGCCGCGGTAAGCCTGGCAGGCGAATATACGCCCTTCCAGCGCATCCTCTATGAGAGTCTTTTCGCGTTCCTGAAAGCCCGGAGTCAGACGACCAAGGCTGTCGACGATGACACCAGTACCGGTGCCGTTGCGGAACTCGCTTTCCTGTTCCTGCCGCCAGGAAGAAACAGCCCTTAAGTGAGGAAAACTTTGAGCACTGGACCAGATATTGGCACCCTTGCTCTCGGCAGCAGGCGTACTGGCAGTACTGCCGGCAGCGGCCGGCGTGCTGCTTGCGGCATTACCGCCACTGGCGGCAGCCGCAGCCGGTGCTTCACTTTTGCCCCTGGCGTCGAGAGCCTTTTTGGCTTGCTCGGTAATATAAATGCCGTCGCTGCCGCCGGAACTCGGGGCCGTGAAGGTAAACGGCAAGCCTTTAGCGAAAATCTTGTCCGGTCTTTTGACTGTGACAGCCACAATATGGGAGCCGTCGATGATGTTTTCCATGAGGCGCGTCACCCGCTCTTCACCGCGCACCAGAGCCGGCGGTCTGGTAGCGCGTTCGCTGAAGAAGGGTTTGAGCCACTGGGCGGGGGGATTGCGCAGCACATCGCCCTGGAGTATGAGAGATTGCCTGGGTAGAGCCAGCAAGCCGCAAAGGCGGTCTGAACGTTCTTTACGCCGCAAGCGCGCCAGCACCTGTTTAAAGTTTTCGGGGCTGGGATCGGCAACCCCCATGCGCTTGCGCATGGACTCCAGTTCATCGCCGCCGCACACGCCAATAGCCAGGTCACCGTCGGGAAGGTCTCGGGGCAGTGTGAATAGAACCTTTTCGGTGACGGCGGGACCATCATAGGGCTTGAGCACGCAGAATGCCGTGACGGTATCACCGGGAGCGGCTACGGCCTTGTCCAGGTAAAGACGCTCCAGGCGGCTTACTCTGCGACCATCTTCGATGGTTATGTCTACGCTTATGTTCTTGACCCTGGTGCGCTCGAAGTCGTTGTCGATAATTCTGTCGACAAGACCGCCCACATAGCCGCTCACAGGCTCCCTCAAAATTTTCAATTTGGCGAACAGATCGGTGGAGGGATGAGCGGGGAAATTGACGGGGAAGCGGTCTACACGCTCAATTTTACCCTGACCGTTCATTTCCACATTGGTCTTGACCTTCACCACATATGGTGACTGTGATTGATAAGTAGCGTCAAGAGCCGACATGACTGCGGCTGTGGTAAGTGTGGAAGTCAGATCGGGATGCTCCACCAATTTGCATTTATAGGTTTTTCTCACCTGACGCACTTCATCGGTGACGGTCAAATTAAGCGGAATCAGCTCGCTGACGCGGCCCACTTCACCGCCCACCGACCAGGGTCTGTCGGCGAAGATGGTGCCGATCACTTCCATGGGAGAGGAGAGCTTAAATGAAACAGAAAGGCTGGGCAGAATCTCATGGATGTAAGCGGAGGCAAGAGGGAAGGAGACCCCGCCCGCTTCTATGAAAGCATGACCGAAGGCGATGAACTTATCTTGAAAGGTACAGGTGGCAGTGCCGGTGGCGGCACCGGCGAAGTCGCCGGTGGAAAGCATGACGGCTACGGCACCGCCGGGAACTACTTTGCGGTCCTTATCAAAATCGCCGTCGCCTTTCTGGGCCAGCAATTTGGGATTTAAACCGCCGGAAGCGCCGCTGGTTACGTGCAAACCCACATCTTTAAATTGCGCAGCCAGATACTCTTGGGCCCTGGAAGAATAGCCGCTCAAAGACACCGGTGCCAAAAGCGGCACCATACGCGGGGCACCGGTCGCTTCCAGGCGCGCCCCGGAAGGTTCGGCTTCGCTCTTTTGTCTTATCAAATCTTTCTGCAGCCGGGAAAGACTGGGCGGCGGCAATAGTTCACCCGGCACGGCGAAGCCCCGATCGGGTTTATTACCGAGATGCCGCGGTGCACCGGTGGCGGTATCAAAAGAGAGAGCGTCAAGCATGTCTACAACCGGCGTCACGCCCACTATCGGTTCTTTAGAGAAATCGAAGCCGTAAGAAAGGGCACCGGCCAGTCGGTTCCCAATATAGATGGGTGAGCCGGACATGCCGCGAATAACATTATTTTTGCCCATATGGGGGCCGGAAAGTCGTATCAAGATGGCGTCTCTGCCACTCAAGGCTTGCTTGATCACACCTATGACTTTGACCTGAAAGCGCTCCACCTTGGTGCCCTGAAAAACGGTCAAGCCGTAGCCGTCCATGCCGGGCTTGATCTCATCCACGGGAATGTAGTCGGAGGCTTTCAGAAAGCGCTCCACAAAGCCCTTGTCTACCGGATTGTAGTGTGAGTCTTGCTGGTGATGCGCCGTGCTGCTCTGCGCGGGGGCAGCACTGGTAACCGGGGCGGAAAGAGAAATGAGACTGAGGGCCGCCGCCAGAGAAACCGTCCGCCTCAGCAACGGGAACAAAACTTTGCCCGGGGCACTCTTACAGTGAACCTTGCAAGACTTGTCTGTAGAACGGGCTGAACCGCCTGTTTGGTAAGTTCCGAAAGTTCTGGGCAAAAGTTGAAACCTGTTATCCACCGGCCACCTGAGCAAAAAGAAAGGAGGACAAACAGTTTAACAGTTTGAAAGATGGTTTATGGATCCGGCAGTTTGATAAAATTTCCCTGGCCGCCAGTGGCAAACCCGCGAGACGAGGACTATGAAGATAAAGGCAAAGCAATTTAAGGGCACTCTTGAGGACCTCCGGGTGCTGAGCCTCCTGAGCGTGGCAGTGATTTCCCTGGTGCAAACAGCACCGGCACTGGCCCAGGGCTCACCCATACCGGGAGCCAATCGGCCGCCATCTGTTGAATACGGCACGGTCGGACAGGTTCCTCAGGGTAGTGCAAGTAGAGCGCCGGTACCGGGAATGAACCAGCCGAATAGTCTCATCCAGCCTACCCAGCCGGCCCAGGCACGGTCGCGTTATATGCAACTGCCCCTGACGGTGGTCGATGCCAAGACTCGGCTCGATGAATTGCGCCTGCTTTTAACGTCGCAACCGAAGGAAGCCCAGGAACGTATCTATGAAATGTGCGAATGGCTCTCTGACGGCGCCGATGCCCATTACCGCATGTACCAGGCCTTTTCCAAGAGCGACCTGACCAAAACCCAGGCTGCCAGCGAAAAGCAGCTCAATCAGAGCTTCTCCCAGCTAAAACGGGAAGCGCAGCTCCTGAAAGCCGACCTGCTGATCAAACAGGGGCGGGCACCGGAAGCCCTTAATCCCCTGGTGGAAAGAGTTATTGCCGATCCCCGCTCGCTCACCGGGCAAAATGCCTATAAGCGCCTGGTAGAACTGGGCTTCTCCAAAGAGGCGTCGGAGGAAGCACAGATATCCGGTCTGCTACCGGGAGCGCCAACTGCTAAATCTGCGAAATAGGGTAAAAGATACTAAAATGACCCTTATTGATCTTGAGTCGTTTGCCAGACCTTAAACTTCAGGGAGTGATTATGTTAAAAGCCTTGAGCCTGAACTCTTTTTTGAGCCTGACTGCTGCAGTTTTCTGCCTGGCGGTCACATGCGGCCCGGCTCAAGCCGACCCCTTCCAACTAAACGCAGAAACGCAGCAGTTTGTTGACTCGGCCAATTCCAGCTATGCCAGTCCCTACGGCTATCCCGCCCCGCAAATGATGCAGGGCAGTGCCGCTACCTCCGCGCCTCGCACGCCTAAACTGAGCGGCGGAGCCAACCAGCAGCAACAGCGTTCCGCCCCGCCAATTCAAGCCGGCGTTCAGAAACAAGTAGTTCTGCCCAAAGGCTTCATGGGTCCCTGGGTAGTGCAAGGTCAAAGAACCAATATCGAAGCCCAACCCCAATATCAAAACGGCGTGGGTCAGCTCTTTGCCCCTACCACCAGAAACGTCTGGAATATCGGCGGCAATCCCCAGAGCGGCTACACCCTCAAAACCGACCAGGGCGTGACAACTTCTCTTAATATCTATAAAGTCGCCGGCAATCAAGCCTTCATCCGCTACCAGCACCCCATCTCCAAAACCATGGCTCAAGAAGCAGTGGTACTGGAACTGCAAAACGGCGGCATGTCCTTCCAGGGTCTTGAGCGCATCTCCATCGTCAAAGAAGGAGAGCCGCAGCCAAGAGCCAAGGTCACTTATCAGCTCTACGGCCAGAGGCAGTAATGAAAGCGGTATCCCTGACAGTAATCATTTCTCTCGCCTTTCTGACCGGAGCTCAAGCCCAAGAACCACTGCCCATCTCACCTGTAAAAATCGACCCTGCCACCGTCGGCGATACTATTAGCGAGCCTGAAACAGCCTTGCCGCTCACGCCCGAGCAGGTGGAGGCCGGTCGCATCAAGACCGAGGGTACAAGCCTTGTCGGCGGCGCTTCCAAAAGTAACTTGAGCGGCATGGCCACTCTGGCACCGGCTTCGCCCCTGAGCCGTTATCGAGGGCCCAAACTGGTCTTTGTCTCAGTCAAACTGAGGAACAACGGAGACGAGCCGATCTTGTTGATGGGAGATTCAGTCAAGGGCGAGCTTTCCAGTGGAGCGAGAGTGGAAGCGGTGGGCAAGGATAAGATCATCAAGCTGGATAACTCCCTCTTGAGCGCAGGCGGCAAGGCGGTTGTAGCCGGAGTCAGTGCCGCCAGCCTGGGACTGGCCGGACCCATTTGCTACGAACTGCTCACCCCGCAAGAGCACCGCGCCCGCGGACTGGGCACTGCCACAGGACGCGACGCCGGCCGTCACGAAGTCGAAGAAGGTAGATTGAACCGCAGGGTGATTTTGCCCCAGGACGAAACCACAGGCTGGGTAGCCTTCACCGCCGAAGAGGGGCAAACCATGAAAAACCTTGTGCTGCCTATCTTGATGCGCCCCTTCAATGCCACCGGCGGCACCATAACAATTCCAATTAGAGCTGCAGTCACAAAGTAAAATTGAACCAACGTCAAAGGAGAAATGAGTAAATGCAATTTGGTGAAAAATGGCGCAAAATCGCGGTGGCAACAACCTTGTTAGCCACCTCAATGGCATTCACAACCGCTGTTTTCAGTCCGGCCCAGGCCGCCCCTCAATCTAAGGGTGCCGCCAAGAGAGTGGCCACCGATCCGGTGGTGGTGATTGAAACAAACAAAGGCACTATCAAAGTGGAAGTCTTCAAAAAAGACGCCCCGGTTAGCTCAGAAAACTTCCTTGATCTGGTCGGCAAGGGCTTCTATAACGGTCTCACCTTTCACCGCGTAGAACCTGGTTTCGTCATTCAAGGGGGCGACCCCCAGGGCACCGGCACCGGCAACTATATCGATCCTAAAACCGGCGCCACCCGTCACATCAGACTGGAAACCAAGCCCGAGCTGGTACACGAAAAAGGCTCCCTGGCCTGGGCCCGCTCCGCCGATCCCAATTCAGCAAGCTGCCAGTTCTACATTACTCTCGATGCCCAGCCCGCTCTTGACGGCAAATACGCCGTCTTCGGCAAAGTGCTGGAAGGTCAAAGCGTAGTTGAAGCCATCCGCGTCGGCGACAAGATGACCAAAGTAGCCCTGGCGCCGGAAGGCAAGTAGAAAGAGTCAAATATAGAAGGGAAAGAGGGGAGCCAATCCCCTCTTTTCATATTTGCTAGAATTAGCCGGTACAGTTAAGGAGGTTGGAGGCCAAGTGGGCTTTCAATATAAGTGAATGTCAGATCCTATCGTCACCATCGAAACCAATAAAGGCACCATCAAAGTGCAGGTCTTTGTCTCGGAAGTACCCACCACCGCCAATAACTTTCTTGATCTTGTGGGCAAGGGCTTTTACAACGGCCTGAATTTCCACCGGGTTGAGCCGGGCTTTGTGATTCAGGGCGGCTGCCCCCGTGGCACCGGCACCGGCAACTACACAGATCCGGCCACCGGCCAGACCCGCCGCATTCCGCTGGAAGTGAAGCCCCACTTGAAGCACCACAAAGGTGCTCTGGCCATGGCTCGCTCCAACGATCCCAATTCCGCCAGTTGCCAGTTCTATATCACCCTGGATGCCGCCAACTTCCTGGATATGAACTATGCCGTTTTCGGCAAAGTGGTGGAAGGTCAGGAAGTGGTCGATTCCATAAGAGTCGGCGACAAGATGACCAAGGTCTCCATGGGCGCTGCGGCTGCCCACTGAGTTCAGGTCAAACCAAAGGCTAACAAAAAGAGAGCCGCTCCCGTGAGCGACTCTCTTTTTTAATGGCGAATAGCCTTAGAGCTTGATATAGCGACCGGAAGTCCAGAGACTGCCGCCGGCTCCCACAATCACCCCAAGGGCACACATCAAGAGCGAGGTCTGCACCAGCGAATACTCCAGGTTCTGGGTGAGAGCAGGAGCAAGGCTGAAAAGCTGATCTTTCACATAGGGGTCGATATAGAGATGAATGCCCAGCAAGACGGCAGTAGCCAGTATGGCCGCCATGGCGCCGTAGACGGCACCTTGAAAGACAAAGGGGCACTTGATGTAGAAAGGACCTACACCCATAAGGCTGAGTATCTCAATTTCCTTGTGGCGGGCTTTAATGACCAGGTGAATGGTATTGCCGATAACGGTCAAAGTAGCGGCCGAAAGGGCGGCGGTGACAAAGAGTCCGGCTAGTTCTAGAAAGTGCCTGACGTCGTTGATTTTCTTGGCTACCTTGAGGGGATAGCGAATGCTTTCGATGGAAGACATCAGGCGCAGTTTGGGAGCCAGCACTTCCACCTGATCGGGGCTAGAGAGCTTGATGTGAAGGGTATTGGGGAGGGGATTGTCTACGGATGCCACCTTGAAGGTGTGCTGCATCTCGTTCCAGGCTACATCTTTGGTGACTATCTCGACTTGCTTCACTTCCGAAAAGCGACTGATTTCATGGGCGACGGTCTTAGGATCGGCGCTATCAGGCAAGTAAGCGGAAATTTGAATTTGATTGCCCCAGGCATTTACCAGGTTTTTCAAAGTCATGGTCATCTGCAAGACGCCACCAAATATGGTGAGAGCCACGGCCAGGATACTGACCACCAGCCAGTTGGACCAACCACTAGCTCTCAACCCCAGTAAGGTCTCAATACAAACTCTGCGGAATATTCTCAGGGAACGCAGCATAAGCTATGCCATCTCCAACTCGTAGAAACCATTGTCCACATCGGCGACCAGCTCGCCGCCCTTGAGGGCAATCACACGTCTGCGCATGGCATTGACGATGGGCTGATCGTGGGTGGAAATCAAAACTGTAGTGCCGCGCTGGCTGATGCGCTCAAGCAATTGCACAATCTCGAGAGATGTGGCCGGGTCAAGGTTACCGGTGGGTTCATCGGCAAGCAAGACCGGCGGACCGTTGACTATGGCCCTGGCGATACCCACTCGCTGTTGTTCACCCCCCGACAATTCGGTAGGGTAGGAGTCGCGCTTGTGCTCCAATCCGACCACGGCCAGGGCACTGGAAACCCGCTTATTTACTTCTCTTTCATCAACACCAAGGGCCCTCAACACATAAGCCACGTTGTTGAAGACGGTCTGACTGTTGAGCAGTTTGAAATCCTGGAAAATGATGCCCAGACGGCGTCTGAGCAGAGGAATCTGCCCTTTGGAAAGGCGGTTCAAGTTGACGCCTGATATGAGCACATTGCCTGAGGTGGGCACTTCCTCACGATAAAGCAGGCGCATCAAAGTAGATTTGCCGGCACCGCTTGGACCAACCAGAAAGGCGAATTCGCCAAGGCCTATGTGCAAATTGATATTGGAGAGGGCGGGACTACCGCCGTAATTTTTGCAAACGTTTTGCAGTCGAATCATATCGAAGTGCTTTACCTGGTCTCCGGGAGCCTCATGATAACACAGTAGTCACGAGGTAAATCCAGGGTATGAGAAAGCCTAGTATAGATTAAGGAAACCGGCTCAGGAGCACCTTAACGGCAAGCAGAAGCCGGTAGGAAGTGGGACCGGGAGCCTACCACCGGCCTGCCCCATATATGAGCTAAATACTTCCACTTCCCCTTGGTTCTTTATTGGACATACCGGAAGCAAAGCAAAGGGCGCATATTAGATCTGTCCCATGTAAGCGGCTCGTCACTTCACCGCAGTAATTGCAGTGGGGATAGCCATTAGCCTCACGCCAGCGCTTCAATCTGAGTTCCTTCTCATAGAGCCCGCGCATTCGCTGCACGAGAGCGGCATCGTCTATGACGTTTTCACCCAGATACCGGGTCGGCTCCAGTTCCTCCTCGGTCAGTACTACGGCAGCCAGATCCTCGGCAGTGGGATCAGGCAAACGCACGGCCGCCATGGCCTCCTGAGCCGCCTCTAATTTCCCTTCATAAAAGCGCTTCATGTCAAAACGCAAACCGGAAATATTCATGCCAACGCCG
Source organism: Candidatus Melainabacteria bacterium (assembly GCA_016212515.1). GTDB lineage: Bacteria > Cyanobacteriota > Vampirovibrionia > Obscuribacterales > Obscuribacteraceae > Obscuribacter. Next base: position 16,670 of record JACRFZ010000076.1, on the reverse strand, counting down.
CGGGCAGCGGTCTGCAGCCGTTTCAGCATCTCCTGCCTGGCAAAGCTGAACTCCTGACCGACGGCGGCATCTTTCACGGCTACCACCAGATTGCCCTCGGCGTCTATGAAAAGTGGTCTGGCTCTGGAAGCAAACGGTTCCGGCACCACGTGGGGCCAGAGGTTCATAAAAGTATGCTCTTTCAAGCGCCGGTCTATACCCAGCGCCCGCACGACTTTGGGCAGCACGGAAGAGAGTTGCAGCAGGTTGGCTTTGCTGCGTTTGAAGGCTGGCCGAGGCGGCGCCGCCTCCTTTGAGGAGGGACCTTCTTTGCCATTGGGCTTCTTATTAAACGGCGGCTTATCCAAAATACCGAACTCCCTGAGCCCCCCAGGCTATCACAAAAATTTCCTCATATAAGCCGACCATGAGTTTCCGGCAATGCCCGAAGGTTATAATCAAAACCGATACTAGACATAATTATTAGGTACAGACAGTGCTCGCGCAAGAAACGATAATCAACGAACTGAAAAAACGCTTCAAACCTGAAGCAGCCAGAGACATCACCGCCAATTATTTGATCAATATCAAAGGTGCAGGGGGCGGCGCCTGGCTCACCAAAATCGATAGCGGCACTCTCAGCTTTGAACCCTACCAGGATGGTTTGTCACCGGCTTATGACTGCAAGGTATCGATTGATGCCGAAGATCTGGCCATGATCATCGACGGCAAAATGTCGGCCATGACCGCTGCCCTCTCGGGAGTGCTTTCCATCGAAGGCGAACTGGGCATGGCTATGAAGCTGGTGCCGGTGTTTTTCGAAGGCTAACTAAACGCGGCTCTTAAGAGCTTTCTCCAGAGCCTCCAAACCAACCTGGTAGGAAGGAGTCAAGCCGGTCCAGATCTTAAAGGCCTGACGGGCTTGTTCAACCAGCATTTCACGCCCATCGCCATGCAGGGCAAAACCCAGTTTGGCAGCCAGTGTTATCACCGGTGTCAGACCGCCGGCACTGTAGACTAGATCGAAAATAAAGGCATCACGAATAAGGGCCGAAAGCAGAGGCGTAAGCCAGAACGGCAGCTCATCTTTAGTTTGCCCTAAAGGCGTGGCATTGACAAAAAGTTTGGCATCGGCGAGTTGATCCAGTTTGCCTGGTAATTCGTCGATGGTGAGCACATTTATTTCTTGCAAAAAGACAGGATCAAAGCCTGCTAGAGCCAGCTCTTTCAGCATGCTGAAGACCTTCTGCGGGTTGCGACAGAGAATATGGCAGCCGCTCATGGAAAGACTCTGCATAGCTACCAGACAGGCTCTGGCCGCACCACCGCCACCCAAGAGGATAGCCTTTTGCCCGGGAAATTTAGCTGGCGCCTGGCGCAGGGTGCGGATCAGTCCGGCGATGTCGGTGTTGAAACCCATAATACCGCATTCAGTATCATCAGCATCCTCGTCCCACCTGAGCCGAATCGTATTCACAGCCCCAACCAGTCTGGCTTCCTCCGAAAGGGCAGGCAGAGACTTGATCACCGCTACCTTATGGGGAATGGTGACGTTCAGACCGGTATAACCGTCCTCAATAGCTTTATCGAGGAGGACAGCGGCATCGGCACCGGCACGCAGGTCATAGCTGCCGGGCAAAGAAAACTGACGCAAAAACGCCCCATGTATCTGGGGAGAAAGGGAATGCCCAAGAGGGTTTCCAATCAGACCAAGACGAAGGAAAGTCACCGCCGAGCTAGCTAGTAGTTGGTCTGCTGCTGAGTCGCAACACGCATTTTGGTGATACCGGCGGCGGCGGCAGCGGACATTACTTCCACCACGTCCTTTTGCTTGGCGTCACCATCGGCGTTGAGAGTCAGGTGCAAGTCTGTACCAGGCTGGGCGGCGTTCTTCAATTCGAGAATCATAGCCTTGATGGTATCGACATTGTGGTCGCGCACATATTTGCCGTTAATGGCCAACTGCCCGTCTTTATCTATATCGATACTGATACCCTTGGTGGCTTCGTCTTTCTTGGCGTTCTTGGTCTCGGGCGGCTTGATCTTCAAATCGGATTTGTCGATCAGGGGTGCAATCAAGATCATGATTACGAGCAAGACAAGGAAAACGTCTGTCAAAGGAGTGACGTTGATATCAGTAAACTGGTCGCCGACCGCTCCCATCGACATGGCGCAAAACCTCCTGGTGGCTGCTTCTTGCTAAAGACTAGCCTCTAGCGGCTGTAGACTCACCACCAACGAAGCTGAGGAACAACAGCTTGAGCAGCAGGAAGTCATCGTTGAAACGCTTCACAGTATTAGTGTAAGTGTTGTTGAAGACAACTGCCAGGATAGCCACGATCAGACCGTAACCTGTAGCAATAAGAGCTTTAGCCACACCGGTTACAACCACCGGTGTACCACCGCCCTGAGCGCCGAGCTGGTCAAGGGTGAACACAACCCCGACCACGGTTCCGAAAAGACCAAGGAAGGGACAGGTGGCACCAATAGTACCCAGCACGGCCAGATGCTTCTCCAGCTTACGGGTAACCAAGCCGACGGTGATGTCGAAAGCCTTGGAGAAGTCTTCCTTTTGATCAGCCATCAGGCGCACGCCTTCTTCGGCCACTTCGCCCACCACACCGCCGAGGCGGCTGCATGTAGCCTGGGCCTTTTGCAGGTTATTGCTCTCGAGATCGCGCTGCAACTGGTGAATAAAGCCAGTCACGTCACGACGGTTCTGTTGATAGTAGAGATAACGCTCCACCATGACGGCAACCGTCAAAATCGAGCAAATGGTAATCGGTATGGACGCAAACCAGTCATGGACCATAAACTCGAGGAAGTAATTTAGGAATTTGCTTTCCATAGATGTCTATCGACTTCTCCTATTTGCTTGCCGGACGTTGATCTAAGTAATGAGTCTATCAGAATTGACGGAAGACGCCACGACCGCCGCCATTGAAAACGTTGTAGTCGAAGGTGAATTCGATGTCCACATCATCAGGGGCGCCATCGGGCAGGGGACGGAAGGGAGCGGCGTTTTCAACAGCCTTGAGGGCAGCCTGGTCGGCGATTGTTAAGCCGGAAGAGATAAGCATGCGCAAGTTGGTCATCTGCCCGTCTTTGTGCACTTTGAATATGACCTTGACCCTCTTGGATTCGTTTCCTTTGGGAGGGAACCAGGCCCGCTTGATTCTTCTTTGCAAATCGGCCATGTAAGGTCCGAAGTCTACATCTTTACGAGCAGCGATGGACCGGTCGCGTCCGGGGCCGTCATCGGGGTTGCCGGCTTCGTTGTTACCGCCGCCGCCACCGGGAGCACGTCCCACCGAGGGAGCCACGGCAATACCCGGTGAACCGCCGGCTGCACCGCCACCACCACCACTGCCACGACCGGCGCGGGTTGGGGCAGGAGCTGGTCCCGGGCCGCTACCGCCGCCCTTGGAGCTGGCACCACCACCGACCGGAACCGGGGTGGGCGGCCCGCCGCCGCCGGACATACCGGAAGCGGAGGCGATAGATACGGGAGCGGGAGCTGGTCCTGGCGCTAGTGCACTACCGGCACCGACACCGGCCCTTGGAGTAGGAGCCAGGGAGGGACCGCCAATTTTAGGCATGGCCACCGGCGAGAAGGTCGGCGAAGGACGAGGAGAGGGTGCTGCAGAAGGCGCGAAAAATGGCGTCGGGATCTTGGGCAGCAAAGACGGAGTAGGAGTCGGTGAAGGGCTGGGAGTAGCCGACGGTCTTGGTGCCGGAGTGGGCGACGGAGTAGGCGACGGGGTCGGACTCGGTCTGGGAGTGGGACGCGGCGAAGGTGTCGGCGAAGGACTGGGTGTAGGGGTGGGCGTGGGCGACGGGCGCTGCTGGGGCTTCGCCTGAGGCTTGGACTGCTCGGAAGCTTTACTGGGGGCTTTGGGAGCCGGGGAAGGCTGAACACTGGGCTTGGTGGGATCGTGCTTGCCGGCGGCCTTGGAATTGTGAGCGGCGCGCTTCTGGGTTTTAGGCGGGGTCTTGGTGTTTTCTTCGTTCTGGACAAATTCGATATCCGTAACCTGAGAACGAGGCGGCGGCGGAATCAAGAAGAAGAAAGCAAGGATGAAGCTGGTCGCCAGAATAGATATATGGAAGATGTAAGAGCCGGAAGTGGCTTCCGTCATCTCCAGGGCGTAATCACTGTAGAGACTCTTGCGTTGGATACGCACCGCATGGTCGTAGGCATCACGGGCGCAATAGACGGCATAACCGAGGAAAAGCACCACAATAAAAAGGGAAGCCGGAGAGCCGAAATGCAGTTGCCCGAGGGAGCGGTAAAGCTCTTCGTTCAATTTCATGTTGTTGGCCTGCCCGAAGGCAGCCAACCACTCTAGGATCGAGGGGGAGAACATGAGGAAGACAAGAACGAAGTAGTTGAGGACGCCGACTATGAGGAAGAACAGCCCTTTACGCTGCTCACCATTGTAAATTTGCCCCAGACCGGGCAATACAAAAGAAAGACCGCCAGCCATATTGGGGTCACGCTGGGGTCTTTGTCCACCGGAATTTCTGGGATTGGCACTCATGAAAGTATTCCTATCACTTACTTGTGGCCTCTTCGCTTGCTTGCCAATCCTGAACTAACTCTCAAGCGCCCGCGGTTCACAAGAAGGATTTCAAATGGCCTGCGCACTAGTAATTTTGAGAGTTTATCATAGTTCATTATTGCTTAAACAACATCCTTGGCTTTTGCAACGTCACTAAGTCAAATTATCATTCTTCCTAACCGTAAATGCTCTCTCTGGCACTGAAGATTTCCAGGGGTTTTCCCCAGTTTTTTAACTTCTTCAGCGGACAAAGACGTTGTAATCGAAGGAAAATTCAATGGTGATGGATTCCGGTGCCCCCTCCGGCAGAGGCGGGAAGGGAGCAGCCGCCTCGATGGCCGTCAGAGCAGCTTTATCAGCCATAGGTATGCCGCAGCCGTGCACGAGCCTCAGACCTGTCATGGAGCCGTTTCTATAGACTTCGAATATAGCCTTCACATGATTGGCCTGGGGATTCTTGGGAGGAAACCAGTGCCTCTTGATGCGAGCCTGCAGGGCCGACATATAAGGTCCATAATTGGGCGACTTGACCACAGCCTGACTGGGCACACCTTTACCGATACTGCTACCCGAATCCGTATCGGTGCCGTCGGAGGGGCGCGCTTGACCGGAGCGACCGCTCGGCTGCACCATGGCCGTGAGAGCCGGTCCGTTGCCACTATGACCGGTGGCACGAGCGGGAGCCGGACCGGAGTTGCCGACGCCGCTTGAACCATCGCTTGCCTTCCTACCAGAGCTGCCGCCCACAGGAGCCAGGGTCGGCGATTGATTATCGCCGCCGGCAGTACTAACTGCCACCGGAGCCGGTGCAACTGCGGCGCTGCTGCCTGAGCCGCTGCCGCTTATACTCCTCACCACCGGTAAGGTCGGGGAAGCGGCGCTCCCGACGGCGACTTCTCGTGGCTGTACCGAAGCATTGCCGACTGCCGCCGGTGAAAAATGCGAGAGCGGCACTGGAGGCACTGAAGATACTGAAATAGGTCTGGCACTGGTGGGGGTGGGCAGCTTAGCCGCAGAGGCAGGCGCCGGACTTGAGTTGGAGGGATTTACGGCGGCAAGCTGAGGCAAAGAAAAGCTCTTGAGAGCATTAGCAAAATTGGGCACGGCATAGGCCGAACTCGCACCGCTTTTAGTATCGGCAGGAGTTGCGGCAGTCGAGCTACTGCTGCTGCTGCGGCTGCTACTGCTGCTACTGCTGCTGCTGCTACGGGCCAGTGCCTGGGGACGTTTCACCACACCGGCCGCCGCCGAATTATGGGCACCCCGTAAAACCGTAGGCTGCACGGGCTTTTCAGTAGGAACGTTTTCTACAAACTGAAATTCAGTAACAACAGATTTGCTGGGCGGCGGCACCAGAATGAAGAAAGCCAGCAAGAAGCAGCTAAAGAGGGCATAAAGATGAACCAGATAAGCACTGGAACAAGCTTCCGGCAGCTCCATATAGAAGTCTCTGTAGAGCGCCAGCCGCTTCGGTCGCTTTGCTTTTTTGAAGGCATCATGGGCGGCATATGCAATAAAGAGCAGCAAAAAAGCCGACACTATAAGGAAGAACGGAGACAGAGAACCGCTTTGGAGATGCTTGAAGGCGGCGGAAAGCTCAAAATTGACCTTTAGATTATGCGCCTTGCCGAAACTCTCCAGAAAGGGCAACAGGGACGAAACCAGGCAGAGAAAGGCAAAGAGGAAGTAACTGGCAAAAGCCGCCAGTTGAAAGAGTAAGCCTTTGCGAAACTCGCCGTTATAGAGTTGCCCAAGCCCCGGACAGACCAGAGACATACCCATAGCAAGATTGGGGTCGCGCTCTTTTAGAGCGCTCCCGCGTCCGAATTTATCCACAATCATCACCTTCAAGGCTAAATCTGAAAAGAGCCTGGCAGAGCCAACCTCCCCATCTTAAAACTCAGGTGAGGGACTTGATAGAGCATTTATCCCCAAGGAAAATCAGTGTTTCCCCTGGAGCGAAATTACATTTACATTGTGGGCATGCGCAGATCTTCGGCAAGCTCAATTTTGAGTTCGTCGCCGGGTCTCACTTCTACCTTCTTGCCCTTCTTGGCCAGCAATACAGCCACGCCTACAGCCAGACCGATACCGGCGCCGATCATGGCACCACCGGCGGCACCGACTCCGGAAGAGGATGAACTGGAAGAAGAGGAGGAAGAGTTACCGGCCAGCACACCAATGCCAAGACCGCAGAGGGTGGGCAGTGAAACCGTACCGCAATCGAGGGCTACGTCTTTCATACCGCGACGGGCGTGCACGACACCGCCTCTGGCTACGATATTAGCCACCAGAGGAATTTGTCTGTTATCAGGAGTGGTGATGGTATCAAACTTAAGAGCCACCGAGCCGGAACGGTTCAGGGCACGAGGTCCGTTCATCTGGGCGATTCGGCCCTTGATAATGGAACCGGCAGGGACTACGGTGGAACCGTCAATGGTCAAATCTTCCGAAGTACGGGCGGAAAACTCATCGCCTTCCTGGCTGGTATCGGAATCAACAGCAGTATCCATAATGATCGGGATCTTGGTGCCGGTGGGCACCACCCTGATATAACCTTGCAAAACCTTGGAACCACTGCTCTCGGATTTTGTTTCTACCGTGCTCTCGGTTTTAGTTTCTGCGGCAGTAGTAGTTTCCGGCTTGGAGTCAGAGACGACCGGAGTGCTGGGTGTTTCCACCGGCGCCTCGCTCTTGGCGGGAGCCGGCGTCTCGTCCAGCTTGGGGCTCTCAGCCTCGAAAATGGAGCTAGTGTCGGCTTCCGTGCGGGCAGGGGTGCTCTCGGCAGCGGGAGGTTCTTGAGGGCTATAAATCTTGAAGTTGACCGGCTGATCTACGGCCAGACACTGTGTGGCAGGCACAAGAGCAAGCATCAGACCAGCGCCTACGGCTATCGACTTTGCCAGGAAAGGCTTGTAAGAGCGAAATTCCTTGCCAAAAACCATTAAAAACACCCCGAACCTTGAAATTTTTCTGTGCTAACTGAAAATGCGACGGCCACGTCGGACCAAACGTTCCCGTAAACTTTACTTGGGCAAGCAATCAAGACCTGTGCAAGCAGTCAAGCGGAAAGCGAAAACGAAGTCTAACATTAAGCGAAGGGCAACTCATTAGCGCAATCACAGATTGCTACATGGCACCGGGCCGCTTGCCAATCCCGGGCAAATCCCCTGGCAACCCGCCTGATTCCGCCGACTATATAAAATCCCCCTTACTTTTATACATACTGTTCAATTAAACTGGGGATAGCATTTATGGGGCTGATTGCAGCAGAACAAATGCAACGAAGCCAATGCAACAAACAGTTCCGATAATAATGCCGGTCGCAAGTGAGGGATAAATAGTGATCCAGTGTGATATTTGCCAGGTAGTTAACGAGGATGCGGCGCAGTTTTGCAGAGAGTGCGGCGGCAGACTGGCAAAACCGATGACGGCGGCAATACCTGAGCCGTCCCCTGTCAAACCCAGACCGAAGCTACATTCACCTATTCTGGGCGGTGCCGATGACCTGCCCGATGAAGAGCCGGAAGCGCAAACCCTGAACAAACGCAAGAATAAAAAGGGTTTACGTTCTCCCATGCTGGGAGGCGGCGAAGATGATGATTTCGAAGAGGATGAACCCCAGTCCGAACCCCAGAAACGTAGTGGGCGTGGGCTGCGCTCTCCCATTCTGGGCGGCAAAGCGGATGAGAGCGATCGTCCCAAAGGCAGAGGCGGGCTTCGTTCCCCCATACTGGGAGGAGGCCCGGTCGACGACTTTGACGATGAGCCGGCGCCGACCATCCGCAAAGGCAAAGGCAAAGGGGGACTCCGTTCTCCCATGCTGGGCGGCAGCGAGGATTTCGACGAAGACGACGAACAATTTGGCACCAATCCTCCGGCGTCCTCCCGTAAAGGCGGGCTGCGCTCCCCCATACTGGGAGGCGGAGGAGGCGGCGGCGCCGCCGGCAAAAGCCATATCGAATTTCCCCATAGAAGCCACGACTTGCCCCAGAGTGACGACGAAGCGCCCGTCAATCACGGCAAACCGGCCAAGGGTCTGCGTTCACCGCTCCTGGGCGGGGATGACGGCGACTTCGAAGAAATGCCGGCTATAGATAGAGGCCGCAATCACGGCACCAGCAATTCCCGCCCCGGACGTTTGCGTTCACCCATACTAGGCGGCAGCGGCGACGAATTTGACGACTATTCGGACGATGAAGACGATTCTGATGACGAGCCGGACGAAAATGCTCTTCGCTCACCCCTTCTGGCAGTCCGCGCCCCAAGGCATGAAAAGCCCAAGGCACCGCCGAAACCGGAACCCGATCGGGAAAATATTCAGCCCGAAACAATGAAACCGGCACCGGCTCAGGCGCCGGCGCCCTCTCCCCTGCCGGCGCCCTTACCGACCCCCCAGGCTCATATTCAGCCCCAGCCATCCTATGATTATGGTGTGCCCGGCTCACAGTTCAGCGCCAGTCCCGGCGCATCTTCCACCCAACTGCCCCAGATGCCCCAGGCCCCGCCACGTTATCAGCCGCAGCCGGCCCCCAAGCCCACCAACAGTAATTACCGAATGCCGGAGCACACCCTCATTCAACTGGAACCGGCCAGAGAGCCAGCCCCCACCCCCATGGCCGGCGCACCGGCCCCGGTGCCGGGGCCTGCACCGGCGCCACCTCCACCACCGCCAGCCCCCGCTCCCCCCAAACAGCCGGAGAAAGTGCGCTCCCGTCTACTGTCTGCAGATGAGCCTGACGACTTTGTCGGTCCCTCTGATCGTCGCGCCCTCGGTGATCGCCGCACTGGTCCCCGCGCATCCCGCCGCAGTTCCGATATGCAAGTCGATGCCGATGATGAAGATTTTTCTTACGGGGCAAAGGGCAGCGGCGGCGCGCCCAACTCCATGGCACCAATGGCAATGGCGCTTATCGGCGTAGCATTGATTGCTAAAGCCTGGTTCATCTTCTCTTATTTCAAAGGTGATCCCATGACGCAAACATCAATGATTGCCGACCAGCTCACATCCACAGTGGCGCTTATCGGAGCCATCATGATGGCCTCCAAAGGGGCCCGACCGAGCTAGCACCAGCCTTAAAGATAATTCAGCAAACCGCCGTCAATATTCCGTAAAGGCAAACAGATATTGACAAAAGGTAACTTTCAAAGAGATCCGAGCATGGTATATTGACTACGGTGCAGAGGCTGCCTTAGGGCTAGTTAATGCCCGAGGGGACAGCCCGCTCTTGAGCCATTCTCTGACAGTGATTCCTTATATACTTTCAGGACATTGCCTCAGACAACGGAACAAATTAATTGCCGGGCACTTCTAATCAAACCAATCGGTTCTATTAGAAGTCAGTGCACTTACGACAGCCACGAAGGAAACAGTATTGATGTTTCAGCGCCAATCAGAGAAACCAGCCAAAGCTCTAAGCCTGGCACTCAGTCTGGTTTTATCTCAAGTCTTGCTGTCCGGTTCAGCGGCCGCTATCTCCCTGCCGACGAGCGGCAAAAAACCAAGTTTCGTTCTGCCTACCACAGATATTATTGATGATGAACTGAGCGTAGAAGAAAACAGCAGCACTACCAATGGTGCTGAGCAAGGGAAAGAGAAACCCAGCCTGGCACCGCTAAAGCTCAAAGATGCCGGCGATGAAGGTAATGTCAGCGAAGACGGTGCCTTGAAAACCGGAGCCACCATAAACGACTTTGTGCCGAAGGGTCCGGAGGATGGTGTCAAGGGCGGTGCCCTGCCTAAGCTAGATTTGAAAGGCGATAAGGACAGCAAAGGCAAAACCGGTGTGCTTGGCAAGGGTTCCATATCCGATACGGCTAAATCCATTAACGCGCAGCCTCTGGCGCTGATTGAATCCCAGGACGAGGTCATGCAGAAAGCGGAAGTTTTGGAAAACTCCGAGAAAAAGCAAATTGCCGACCTCTGGGAAAGTACCCTGGAAAAATCTCCCGATATTCAGTTTGTTGTGCAAAAGCTTGTCCCCACTTCTGACAAGGGTCATGCCACCCACATCATGATGAAAACCATCAGTTCCCTCATGTTCGGCGCCATCGGCTCCATGGGCATGGTGGCACCCAACCAGGGCACCTATATGGCCCAGAACTTTGCCGCCAGTATGCTCAGCCAATTGAACGGCGCCATGGACAAGAAGCAACTGGAACGCATGTCCTTGAATCAAGCCGAGCTGATCATGCTCTACAACATGGTGCGCGGCACGGCCGACAAACTTGTGGATAATTATCGTTGCTACAAAAAGAACGTTTTGCACATGAGCCGAGCCACAACCGACCTGGAAGAACTGCGCAATATGGCCGGCATGGCCGCCAAGTCGCCGGCCCAGGAATTGGAAATGCAATACACCCTGCGCAAAGCCCAGCGGGACATCGACGGTCTCGTGGATGACGTGCACCGCTACCGGCAGAATCTCATCGACATGGCCGGCAACGACGCAGTATCTAAGCTTGACAATCAAGTCAAGGAAGAAATTCAAAAACTGGAAGATACCAGCAGCCTGGCCGGCAAGACCAAAACGGTAGACGGCACTAATATGTAACTGCACATATTAAGCCGATACATATTCCATACAGAACCTCGCCCTATCAGCTAATATTTATAATTTAGCTTTAGCCGAGGTCAATACTGGTGCGCATCAATCAACGCTGGTTCGTCTGGATCATCCTCACTCTCTGTGTCCTTGCCATTCCGGTGGCGGTACTGACCCAGGGTCTGGCCAGTGCGCCGGCTGCCAAGGACGGAAACGGCTCCGGACTGATGACAAAGTTTAAGGACCGCATTCAAGTGGTCAAGTTGTCCGGCATGATCATCGACAAGGCCGACTCGGGTTTGCTTTCATCGTCAGCCGGCTCGGCCACCGAAACCTTGAAAGACTTGCGCAAAGCCATAAAGAACGACAAAGTCAAAGGGGTACTGTTAAGGGTCAATTCGCCCGGCGGTACCGTACCGACTTCCCAGGAAATTTATGAAGCCGTCAAAGAGCTAAAGAAGAAGAACAAAATTGTAGTTGTCTCCATGGGCGACATGGCGGCCTCAGGCGGCTACTATGTTTCCTGTGCCGCCGATAAGATTGTGGCCAATCCCGGCACATTGACCGGCAGCATCGGCGTGATCATGAACTTGATGAATTTCAAAGCTCTGGCCGACAAGGTCGGCATTGAGCCGGAAGTGATCAAGTCGGGACTCTTCAAAGACATTGCCTCCCCTTATCACAAGATGACCAAAGAAGAGAGGCAGATTCTCACCGACTTGATCATGGACTCCTATGATCAGTTCACTCAGGTGGTGGCCGAAGGACGGGCCCTGCCCATCGAAGAAGTGAAGCGCATTGCCGACGGTCGCATTTATAGCGGTCGGCAGGCCAAAGCCATCAAACTGGTAGACGAACTCGGCACCTACAGCGATGCCCTGGCGCTCCTGCAAAAGCTCTGCAAAGAGCGCTTCAAGAACTCCACCGATCTACCGGTGGAAGATGTAAGCAATGACAGCTTCCTGGCCACCTTACTGGAGAGCGCCGGAGCTGAAGCGCCGCCCCTTTCCGGCAAGATGGAATTGAGTTCCTATGTGCCGGTGGAACTGTCGCCGGCCCTGACCAGACAACCGCTCTGGCTTTATCGCTAAAGGCAAGGGTAACAATGAGCGAAGCAGAGAATTCCAAAGAAGAAAATACGCAAGCTGAACTGGAGATATTGCCGGACCCGGAAAAGCGTATTGTTGATTCAAAACCCTTTGAACTGGAGCTTGCCTTCCGGCAAGTTTTGAGAGAGCCGGAAGGGAAAGTAGAAGCGGATACGCAGGTGCAAGCAGATACTGAGGCGCAAGCGCAGACCGAGGCCCAACCGCTCCCGGCCCCAGGGGAAACGCAAAAGAAAAGCCAGTACGAGAACAGCTTCAACCTCTTCGCCGACATATTCTACGGCGTTCTTGTGGCACCAAGACAAACCATGCTCATCCTGAGCGACCAGACCAAGTATCCGTGCACTGCCGGAAACATAGCTCAGTCCGGCTTCTTCGTCATTATGGTCCTCTCCATGACGGGCTGGTTGCGCTTCAAAGCCGACAGCATTCAGGCCTCTGTGGGCAGCGGTCTCATGTTCACTCTATCGGGCGCTCTCAACTGGTTCTTCATGGCTGTTGTGCTCTACTACCTGAGCATCTTCATGCGCGGTCGACTGAAACTGGGAAATGCCCTCATTGCCACCGCCTGGTCCTTTCTGCCCTTTATCTTCTTCGCGCCGGTACTGTGTTTTCGCACGCTTCTGGGTAATTTCTTTCCGCTTCTGGCCATGATGCCGGCCCTCTGGTTTCTCTTCCTGCTCTTTGTCACCTTCCAGGCCTCGCTACGCACATCCATTCCCAAGTTGAGCCTCATTCTCATCGTTGTACCGCCGCTCTTCGCCTTCGTCTACATTTTCTGGCTGGTGGTGGCTTTCGGTTCTCTGTTCATACAGATTTTGCCCCGCTTGCTACCGGCTGCTTAGGTCAAATTTTGGAAAAGAGCGAAACTGCCATTGCCACGGCAAAGCCCCTAGTGATTGCCATAGTGGGTCCCACTTGCACAGGCAAGACCAGGCTGGCCATCGAGCTTGGCCAAAAACTCAAGTCACTTGTCGGTAAAACGGCGGAAGTGCTGGCCTGCGACAGTCGCACGGTTTATCGCCATATGGATATCGGCACGGCCAAGCCGAGTTCGGCGGAGCAAGCCGGCATCAAACACCATATGCTCGACCTGGTCAATCCTGACCAGGTATACACGGCAGCCAACTTCAAAGAAGAAGGAGAAAGGGTTCTCTCGTCCCTTACTTCCCAGGGTAAGGTACCAATTGTTTGCGGCGGCACCGGCTTATATGCAAGAGTGCTGCTGGAAGGCATGAACATACCGGCGGTGCCGCCGGACGAGAAGCTCCGGGCCGAACTGCAGCAACTGGTGGACGAGAAAGGAGTGGAAGCCCTGCATGAAATTCTGGAGGAACTAGATCCGGACTCCCTCCAGCGCATCCAGAGAAACGATGTCTTCCGCCTCAGTCGAGCCATCGAGGTAAGCAGGGCCCTTGGTCTACCTTTCTCACAGGCAGCCGGGCGCAGCGATGTGCCCTATGATGTGCTCTGGCTTTTTCTCAATGTCGATGATCGCCAGGTCTTGAAAAAGCGCATCATCGATCGTCTGCAAGAACAAGTGAAAGCCGGTGTGGTGGATGAAACCCGGCATCTGCTCTCAAGTTTCGGGCGCAGCCAATCCCTGACAAATGCCGTTCCATATAAGGAATATCTGCAGTTCCTGGATGGACAAATTGATCTTGATACCGCCCATGAAGAAGCGGTAAAACACAACTATCAGCTAGCCAGGCGGCAAATCATGTGGTTCCGCGCCAACAAAAATGCAATCAATATATGCGTAGATAAAAGCAGCGAAAAAGAGCAGTTCGAGATCAGTATGAAAGAAATATCTCTGAAATTGGCTCTGCAAAAGTAGTCTAGCAACATATCTAAGTCTAGACGCCTGCCGTTTAAGAGCTATACTAACAAGAGTAAGGTCTCTTGGCTCGTTCCTACGATGAAGTCAAAACAAACAAGCGGCATGAGAGAAGTCCCTCTGCCATTCAGTGATGGACTCCTCTCCGCAAAACTCTGGCAGAGCCAGACCAAAGACGGTAAAGAGCGTTTTGTCGCCTATGTACCAGAGCTTGGTCTCAGTTGCTTCGGTACTTCCGATTCGGAAGCATCCTTCCGTCTCTTTTCGGCGCTTATCAAATACTTCCGGCAATTGAAGGCTCATAAAGAGAAGCTGGGAGAAAAAGGTCTTGCCCATCTGCAAGTGCTGACGGTCTGGATGAACGCCATCGAAGAACGCATGACGGCTAAACCCCAGGACCACCCATATGAAGGTCGATTGATAGCCCTCAGGGGTCGCAGCCGTTAACTCTTCAGCTTGAAATTCAAATCAATTTTTCGTGACTTTCGCCGTTGAAGCCGCGCTCTTTCATAATCAGTGCCAGCTTAACCCGGCTCAGACCGGCCTCGATGCCCACGGGGTACTGGTGCGGATTGAGGAGGCGCAGGATACCCCGGTGGAAGCCCTGCAAACGCTCCTCTCGGAAGCTTCTACTCTCTTCCAGTCCGGGCATGGAATAGACACAGCGGCCGCCCCTGAAGATCGGCACCAGTAACTCTTCATAAGCCGTGCCCGCAGCCACGGGCTTGCGCCTGGTGAAATCGAGAGGGTCCACCACCAGATTCTCCGGCTCAGCCTGGCTCTCCTGGTCATAGATCATGTCGGCAATAAAGGTCTTTGTGCCGCTCTCAGACTGACTGAAGAAGCGACGCACCTGCTGCACACCGGGAGTGGAAATTTTTACCACCTGTTCGGAAAGCTTGATGCGATATTGCCAGGGCTTAGTCGTTCCGTCCTGCAAATTGCATTCCCGTACACAGGCTAGCTTGTAGACACCGCCCAGGGCCGGCTGGTCGGCAGCGGTAATCAATTTGGTTCCCACGCCCCAGACATCTACCATGGCGCCCTGGTCTATGAGAGATTCGATGACTTGCTCGTCGAGGTCGTTGGAAGCAATGATCTGGGCATCGGCAAAACCGGCTCTATCAAGAAGTTGCCGGGCTTCGGCGCTCAAGTAAGCAAGGTCGCCGGAATCAAGGCGAATACCGACCAGGTCATGACCGTTCTCCTTCAACCAGTGTCCTTGCTCGATGGCAGTCTTGACACCATGGAGAGTGTCATAGGTATCCACCAGAAAAACACAGTTGTTCGGCATGGCCTCGGCATAGGCATGAAACGCCTCCGCTTCTGTGGGAAACGACATGACCCAGCTGTGGGCATGGGTACCTTTGACCGGTATGCCGTAGAGGCGGCCGGCCAGTACGTTGGAGGTGGCATGGCAGCCGCCCAGATAAGCAGCACGACTGGCCGTCAGGGCGCCGTCAACGCCCTGAGCCCGGCGCAGACCAAACTCTAAGACCTGTCGTCCCTGGCTGGCATAAACAACCCGGGCCGCTTTTGTGGCAATCAGGGTTTGAAAGTTGAAGAAGTTCAGAAGGGCCGTCTCCAGAAGCTGGCACTGAATGATCGGTCCTTTCACCCGCACCAGAGGCTCGTGAGCAAAGACTATCTCGCCCTCGCGAACAGCATCGATATCCAGGGTCAGTTTCATGCCTTTCAAATAGGCAAGAAACTCCTTGCTGAAAATAGGTGCGCCATCGCGCCCTTTGAGGCCGGCCAGGAACTCCAGATCTTCTTCCTGGAAGGAAAAGTTCTGCACTAAATCTATGAGGGAAGCCAGACCGCAGGCGACTGCATAACCACCCTGAAAAGGGTTATTGCGAAAGCTGAGATGAAAGACGGCTTCCTGAGAGAGCGCCTTTCTTGCCGCCACCTGAAAATAGCCGTAAGCCATGGTGAGCTGATAAAGATCCGTAAGGGTGGCCAGTCCGGGTCGATAAATTTGACTGGGCATGCCCCTTTTAGTTTCCATAGCTGGACCTCTTATCTGATTGTCTGAATTATCGGCGGCGATTTGAACTTTAAGGGTCTTCCCGACGTATATATCCCTGGGGGATAGAGGCCAGTCTCAGTCGGCAAGTCTGTACAACGTCGGTGTGAACTAGTCTACAGGGGGAAAAGTGAAGTATGACGGCAGACCAATTCTAAACCTTAGCCTGGCATTAGCCGCCGCCCTGGCCTGCCCCGGTTTCCGGCAAAGTCCCGTATACGCTCGCTCCCAGCGGGAAAAGCCTCCTGAAAACGGCTATATCGGCAATATTATCTCTCTCAAGTTTCATGAAGTTGACTGTCCCTACGGCAGAATCATGGCCCTTTCCAAGCGAAAATACCTGCCCTCCAAATCTGCCTGCCTGGCCCAGGGCATGCGCCCCTGCCGTTTTTGCCTGCCCGCCAGTGAAAAGACGGTATCCTGCAGAATTCTCTTTGAAACAAGGGCAAAAGCTGACCGGTAGTGACTGATATTGAAGCCACTTAAGTCCCGTCAAAATCCTAGTTAAATGTTGTTTTTGACTTGTGGTATAACCGACAAGAGAGTGTTTTCAAAAGGCATATTTAGATGAGTTTTCAACTTCTGGAACAGGACATGGCCAATGCTATTGGC
>JACRFZ010000075.1 GCA_016212515.1 Candidatus Melainabacteria bacterium | reverse complement strand
GTCATCATGTCGAAGATGCAGGAAGGCAGCGAGAGTTTCAAGTTCCTGGCTAGAAAAAAGGTGAATAATCCCAGGAGGAATACTTCCAGGGGCAAAATGTAGTTGAAGGTGGCAAGCGATGGTGCCAGAATGAGTGGAATGTGCAGGGGAGAGAAAGCGAGGGTCTGTGGATCGGCTGCCAGAGGTGCTCCCAGTCCGGTGTAGGGATTCCAGAGCGGCACCTGCCCATCCCGCCAGAGTTTGGCTTTTAGTAAGTAAGAAGGCAACATCAAGTAGACCAGGGACGGGTCCATGGCCATGCTCTTGCCGGTGCTCTGGCTCTGGAAGGCGGAGTCCCATTCGGCCAGCATATGGGCCTTGGAGAGACTGCCATGGCCGCTTAGCGGTCCGGAGAAGTAGGCTGTCATGAACAGAAAAAGCAGCACTACCGGTAGTAGCACCGTCAGGGCTCTGTTCGTGGATGCTCTCATACTACCGGTGCGGACCAACCGAAGCAGTCTAGGGTCTCGTCTATGGTAAGGTTGTTCTCTATGGCATAGACAATGGCGATGGTGGCTTGCTCCAGTTGGATCAAGTTGTGGTCCAGGTAAATTTTACATTGATTGGCGAGATCAAGATTCTTCTCGTTTACCAATTTGGCGTCAAGCAAGGTCTTGAGCAGAGGTTGCCGGTTGGCTAGAGCCAGGGCTGTTGCTATTTGCAGTTCCTTATCGCTTATAAGCCCGGCCTTCTTGAGAATTTCCGGTATTTGAATCTCCGGTTTTTCTTCTGCCAGTTCATCCTGGATTTCGTCTATGCCGGCCAGCACTTTGTTTAATTCGTCGTAAGAGGTGACGAACTGTATTTTTTTGACTATAGCTGCTGCTTGATTCTCAAAGAGCATTCCTTCTTTGATCATTTTGAGAAGCTGGGCTGCGGTTTGCACGCAGGGCTCCGAGGCGAAGCCCGATTCGCAGATGGCTTTTTCCAGAGGTTTGCCGTCCACTACTTCCATTTCTCTGGCGCTCATCAGTTGACTTTCCGAGACGATGCCGGCCAGTACGAGCAATTCGCCGATGCCGAATTCCTGCTCAATCGGTGAGGGGTCGATAGCTTGATTCCTCAGGCTCTCAGTGAGGGAGCGGGCTCTCAGTCTGGCCTCTTTCAATGCGAAGAGAATCTTGTCTCTTTCCGAGACACCCTGTCGGATCAGTCTCTGGGCCGTCAAAGCTGAATTCAAACCGGTGCGCGTCAGCACTCCTTTGCTCAGGAGCACCATACCCAGTGGCAGCCCGGTGTCGGCCGCATGGATCATGGCTTCTTCTACCTGCTTGGGTGAGGCGTAGCCTGCAGCCATGAGAATTTCTCCCAGCCGATTGCTGGTGGGAACTACTGTTGGTTTTGCCTTTGGCATCAGGCGATTCAAAGCTTCATCCACCTCAATGTCGTCGCGGCAGGCCACCTTCAGGGCATTGACGCCGTGGTCTAGGGGCAGAGCTTTGTCTTTGATGCGTGCCTGGATTTCGATGGCCTTGGCCAGCATGGCTTCCGTCACGTGGCCGTGCATGGTCAGTATTCGACCAATTGGCAGGCGCATCTTGAAAGCGAGGCGGTTAGCCTCGTCCAGTTTCTCCGACGACATCAGCCCGCTGCGAACCAGCAGGTCACCTATTTGAATTGTTGCCGCCAGCGCTTCCTCTGACACAGTCTTGCTGTCCTTCTATATTGAGATTGCTTTTGCCTTTTGTGGCTTATCTCTGCGTGCTCTTGCTCATTCTCCGCTTATTCTTTTTTGCCGGTTCTGGCAAGCACGATGGGGAAATTGCCCTCGCGCGCCTCAAGCCGAGCTTGCTCGGCGGCTTGCAATAAACTTTCCACATCTTCGCCGTCGGACGGTAGATTGGCTACACCAAAGGAGAGCGAGATGTTAGCGCGGTCTATGCCTGGCGCCAGGGGAGTCACCGTTAGGGCGTCGAGAATGCGATTGGCAACGAAGGCTGCTTGCGATGCTTTTGTGTTAGGCATCAAGATTGCATATTCGTTTACCTGAAAGTGTGTCAGTAGATCGAGGGGGCGTTTCACCAGTCCGATACGCATGGCAGCCGTGGCCAGTGCCTGGGGAGGCAGGGGCTCGGTTTCGCCAATATTCGAGCCGGGGCGGCGCAAGCTCATTTCGAAAGCCACCAGAGACATGGGCCAGTTGTAAGCTTCGTAGCGGTAAAACTCGTATTCCAGGAAGTAGAGCAGGGCCTCGAAGCTGACTATGCCTGTGTCCGGGCGCACAAAATTGTAAGCCAGATTCTGGATGATCTGCTTGCCCTCTCCCAGGAAGTCTAACGCACCACCTCTGGTGGCAGCGGGCGGCTTGATCTCTATCAGTCCGCAGTAAAGCAGGTTGAAGAGTAGCGGCGCCCACTGGGTCTGATCCATAGGATTGTCGCGCAGCAAGTCTGTAAAAGTCTTTTTGTGCTTGAGTGAGTCGTAAGCGTTCTTTTGCAGTTGGAAGTCGAGGGGATGCCCTTTGGCCAGCATCAATTTCAACTCCGGCTCACCCAGATTTTTTTGCTTCTGGACGAGGATCGACTCATAAACCAAGCCCGCTTTCTCAAGATGTTTGAGCTGATCGAGCAAGGCCACACCTTCCAGCAAGGTGGTCTGCAAGCTCTTTTCCACTGAGCTCATCTCAGTGCGCAGACCGTTTTTGAAAAGATAGGTGCCGCGTCGCCAGGTGACCAGCTCTTTGATAGCATCATCGCCGCGATTAGTAGAAGTCTGAGCGTCTTTGGGAATACCGTTTTCGAAATAGACATGCCCGACGGCCGTGTCTCCCATTACTTCCAATTTGCCGGTCAGTTGTTGCATGCCGATATTGGTCAGCACTGAGTTGAGCGGATTCTGCTCGATAGATCCTTGAATGGAGGTCGTTTTGGCTGGGGCGGCACCGGCAATGGTCGCCGGGGCGTCGGAAAAGAAATCGGCCGGTAGCGAACCTTCCGGCATGGCCTGGCTGGCGCCACCGGCCAGAGCGGCCTGGGGTGACGGCTGGGGCGGTACCTGCGCATTGGCTTTCAGAAGAGACTGGCTGCTGGGCAGGGGCGGGGTATTGGGCGGCGGCTGTCCGGCGGCAAGATTGGCCATGGCCGCCTGCAAGGGATTGACGCCGCCCCCGAAGGCTGAACCGGACGTGGGAGCTGGGAATTGTCCTGGGTCGGAACCCGGTTGTCCAGCCGGTCTCCATGTACCGCTACTGGCCATATTGGGGTTGGCTCCGCCGGCGGCGCTGAAGGGATTGGCCGGGGCCGGATCGGCTGCTTTCCAGGTGCCGCTGCTGGTGCCTTGATCGGCTGCTTTCCAGCCGCTGTCTCCACCTTTCCAGCCGCCTTCGTCCACGGTCCGCCAGCCTGTGCCGGTGCCTGTGGGGGGAGTGGGTGCTTGGGGCGGATAGCCGGCAGCTTGAGGCGGTGTACTGGTGGAAAAGACACCCGAATCTACCGCGCCGGATGATCCCACTAGTCCTCTTGATTGACCGGTTGTCTGGCCGAGGGCGGGAAATGAACCTGTGGAGCGCGGCGTGATGCCGGAGGGCGGTGTGCCGGGAGCGCCTGTGAGCGGCAAGCCGGTCTGGCTTTGATTGAGGGTTTGAACCGTACCAGTGGTCTTTTGATGGGAAACGTCGAGCATGGCAATGACGTCGAAAATCATGTTGATGTCTGAAGTCTCAAAGCGCCACACCATTTTGTTTTCGCGACCATTGTCTTCCCACACCTGCCAGAGCGGATGGGGGGTGACCCGGTCGAAGCGGACAAGAATGCTGTAAGTCTTGTAGGTGCCCGGAACCTGCCAGATTAACTCGACTTCTCGACCGCGGTTTTCCTTGGCCTGTTCGTACAGGGCTTGCAGTTCACGCACGCCCGGGGCTACCGATTGCCTCGGTAGTCTGATTTTCCCTTGATCTGGACCTTTACCTGGTCGTAGCATTTGCCTTCAGCGCTTTACTAGCTTGTGTTTGGGTGGTTCGGAGTTAATTTAAATAGTAAATGGGCTCCTGCTCCCGGGAGCGGCCGCTACCGGCTCCCCTCAGGGTTGCCAGGAGCTTGGGCCATCGGCCGGAAGCTTACTTAGTTTAAGCCACAAAAGATGCATTTTCATGCATTTATACAACACAATCTTGCCAAGCTTTTCCCGATTTGGATTGCCCCGGGGCTAGGGGCGGTGGCTCTTCCGTCCGGGTGTCTGATAAATCGGGGTGCTTTTGTGCCTATTTGGAGGCACTTATTAAAGAGTAGATGTGATTTTTACCTAAGGAAAGTGTCCTGCTCGGGACTGTATCATGACAAGTCGGCAGCCAGCGTCATTGAGGTTCGAGTTGACCAGTTCCGGCGGGGAATCCAAAAGCAAGATAGATACCCTCACCTCCCTGCGCTTTTTTGCGGCGGCGGCCATTGTCGTTTATCACAGCCGCGGTCACTTTGGTATTCCCGTTGAGTTTTTGTCCCCTTTCGTCCTGGACCAGGGGGTCAGTTTTTTCTTCGTGCTGTCAGGCTTCATTTTGAGCCTGGTCTATGGTGAGAAGCTGAAAGAAGGCGGTCGCAGCACCAGTAGTCGCCTTGCAGGCATCCTGGCATTTATTGTGGCGCGTTTTGCCCGCATCTGGCCCTTGCATGTGGCCACCCTTGTGCTGGTTGCCTTTCTTTTGCCGGAGAAATGGAACCATGATCTGAGCCCGGTCAATTTGTTTGCGTCCCTCTGCTTGATGCAATCCTGGATTCCCATCAACGATGTGAGTTTTGCCTTCAATGGTGTTAGTTGGAGTCTGTCGGCGGAGTTGTTTTTCTATCTGTCCTTCCCGTTTTTGATATTGGGCTACGAGAAGAACTGGCTGAGAAACTCGCTATTGGCGCTTTGCCTGATGGCTTCTCTGGCTTGCCTCTGTGCCACGATGGGTTTTCCAGAACTGGTGGGCAGTAGTGTCAGCATGCACGAACTCATGTATGTGAGCCCACTTTCGAGGGTATTCGAGTTTAGCCTGGGGATAGGGGCCTTTGCCCTGGCCAGGCGTTGGCATATTAATTTGCGCGGCGGCGAGTCTGCAGCAGGCACAAAGGCTTTCAAATTGCGGTTGCTCTTTACCGTTATGGAAGTGGCCGTGCTATTGATTGGGCTTTTCGTTGCCTACAGGAGCACCCGCATCTCTTCTTTTCTAGCCGGAGCCATGGACAGCCTCCTGCCCGGACTGAAGGCTCCTCTCAATCTCTGGCTCATGCACGGAGGTTCGGTGGCCCTGGTCTTTGCTCTGATGATTATCGTTTTTTCCTTCGGGCGGGGATTCTTGAGTAAAATTCTAAGCTGGCCTTTGCTTGTCTACCTGGGCGAGATCAGTTTTTCTGTTTACCTTTCGCACCGCCTGCTTTTGCATTACTACTACAATCACTTTGCCACTGTAGATGGTGCTATGCCGATCGCCGTTTATTGGCTGGTACTTCTCAGTGTCAGCCACCTGCTCTACGTTTTCGTGGAATGTCCCTGTCGCAGTCTTATTGTCGGGCTCTTTCGCCGTTTCCAGAAAGGGGCGACACCTGAGGGTGTTTCCTCTTCCTTGTCACAGATTTTGCCGCAGTTTCGCTTGAGCCTTTTGAACCGCTCTTTCCTGGCGGCGGAAGCACTGTTTCTCCTGGCGCTGCCGGTGCTCTTATTCTCCGGACCGGCTTTGGCAAGGCTCGATGGCTCTCAACTGACGCCAACCGTCTTAGATAGTGTAAGCAGACCCCTGGCCAGGCTGGGAGATGATGTGGAACTATTGAGCGTGGTCGGCCGTGATGATGTCGGCGGCAAGCGGAAGGTCATACTGACCTGGCGCGCGTTACGTCACCAAAAACTGAACGGTTTTGTGACGCTGCATCTATACACTGCCGACAATGTTTACTACAAGCGCCGCGATTACAAGCGCGCCTGGCGGGAAGAGGAAGTAGCGAGCGGACAGATCTGGCGGGATGAAGTGCTCTTGAACCGGGAGGAAACTGCTACCACCAGTCACGTTCACGTGGGCATCTGGGGCTTAGGTCATGATCTGACCACCTTGAAAGTAACTGTGCCGGAGGGCTCGGGCGCCGTTGCCGCTCAGTCGGAAACGGTGAGTGTGGCCGTTGTATCTGAGAAGGTAAAGACGGAAGCCGCTGCCGGGAAAAGTCGCGATCTGGCCGAACGTTCTTCTGAAAGAGGCATTGAGCTTTAGATTATGATGTCTGCCAGGAGTACTGAAGATAAGGATTGTTCGGGGACAATTTCTGATACAGCACAGGATGAAGGTGCTGCCCCGGCAAGCGGGCTGAAAGCTTCTGGTGCTACCGGTGGTGCGGTGCTTTTCGGATGGGCGAAATCGCGAGCCCTGCCTGATTGGTTAGCGCTTTGCTCCTTGATTCTGGTGGAGCTTCTCACCTTTCTACCGATCATGCCTCGTATCGGCTACTACCTTGACGATTATGCCACCCTGGCCTTCTTGCATTTTGCGCCCCATGACTCCATTTCTTCCACTCTCTTTAGCTACTTTATAAACGACAGCAGAGTGCTGATTCGACCGGTGGAAGTATTGCATTACGGCTTGATTTACTCTCTCTTCGGTGAGGGTTCCTATGCCTTTCACCTGATCAATGTCGGTTTTGAGATTATGGCCGCCTTCCTCTTCTACCTGGTTTTGAAGCGGCTGATTGGCAGTCCACCTGTGGCACTCGCCGCTGCCCTGTTTTTCCTCTTGCATCCCGGTCACGATTCCAGTCATTATTGGGTCATTTGCTCGTCGCTTTCGCTGAGCATGCTTTTCTTTCTAACTTCTTTCTGGTCTGCCTTGAAAGCTTTAGACAGTAACTCGCCGGGGCTTCGGTGCCTGTGGCAGGTGCTTTCCTTCTGCGCTTTCACTCTTGGTCTCTTCAATTATGAGACCATTCTGCCGCTTTGTGCGACAACAATAATGAGCGTCTTTGCCCTGCAGCTAAAGCAGTCGGAGGGAACGCTCTTTCAGCGACTGCGCCCGGCTTTAGCGGCTTGTTTAGCGCCGATTGTTTTAGCTCTAGTGGGGGTCGGTCTGCTGATTTCCTTCTTGAAGTTCGGCGTGCCGTTCTTTGGCAAAGGTTACGATCACGCGGCGGTGCTGGATCCTGCCTTGATGTTGAGCACGATCATGGCCGGTCTGAAGATAAACCTTTCCCTGGAGCCGATCCAGTTCTTCTATAAGCAGGCCCAGGCTTGTCTTCTCGATTTCAGTGCTTCCGAGAAATGGCGCCTGGCGGGGGCAGTGGCCGTGATGCTCCTGGGGGTTTCTGCCGCAGCGGTAGGTTCCAACCCCGCTGTCGTTTCCCAGGCAAGTAAGGGGGAGCGCACCACCTTTCTCTCGCCTGTCGAATTATTGTTTGTCGGCTTTCTTTCCGTGCTTGCCTCCTACACCATTTTCGGACTCAGCCACGATCATTTCCCGACCCTGGTGACTCTTGTTAATCGCATCAATGGCGGTGCCAGCTTTGCAGTGTCCATGATGTTTTCAGCATTGATGTTGCTTCTTTTGCGGTGCCTTGTTTGGAGCGCCGGTGCCAGGGTCCAAGGTGCAAACGGGAGGACGGCCATAGCGGTAGCCGTTTTTTCGCTAGTAAATGCAGCTATCTGCTCTTTCTTTCTTCTAGCTGATTGGGGTATGGCTAAGCCCTGGATGGTCTCCTGGCAGACGCAGAAGCATATCCATCAGAAAATGAAGGAAGCGGTGCCGCTTTTGCCGACGGATGCATCCCTATTGCTCATCAATTGCCCGCGCTACGTGATGTGGGCTCCTGTTTTCGACGGCGTCTGGGATTTCCAGAATCTATTGCGCGTTACTTCCAATCGCAGCGAGATCACAGGTAACGTTGTTTCCGACAGGCTTTCCATCACAAGAGAGGGGCTTGTGGATGTTTCCTATGGTTTTGAATGCGGCAAATATCCTTTTGCCAGTCTCTATGTCATGGTGGCACCGGGAGGGGAAGTGGTTCGGGTTAAGGATGCTGCTTCCTTTATTGACCTGGTTGAGAAGCGCGGAAGGCAGTTTGGACTGGATGATAAAGTTTTTAGCAAGTGGCGGGAGGAGGCTCAGTCTGTGCGTTGATTGCTAGATTGGAGGGAATTGTCTTGACCTCTTTGCATGTGGCTGATAGATTCCTTACCTGTTAATGCAACTTCGGATTGTTGCCCCGATTAAGGGAGACGGGAAAGGAAGCATGAGTTTGTCCAGAGGCGGTGAAGTTCCGCGGGTATTAATTTTCATAGTCGCGTACAACGCCGAGTCAACCATCACCAAGGTGCTGACCCGCATTCCGCAGTCGCTGAAGCAGTATCACACGGAAGTGTTGATTATCGACGATGCTTCCGCCGATCAGACCTTTGAGGCGGCTGAGCAAGCCCGCCGCGATGGTCTGATTGATTATCCAATTACCGTTTTGCGAAATCCCGTCAACCAGAGGTACGGCGGCAATCAAAAATTGGGCTATCACTATGCCATTGAGAATGGCTTCGACGTGGTGGCACTTGTGCACGGAGACGGGCAGTACGCGCCTGAGGCCCTGCCGGATCTTTTGAAGCCTATTATCAAAGGGCAAGCCGACGCTGTCTTTGGGTCGCGCATGATGACCATGACTGGTGCCATCAAGGGCGGCATGCCTCTCTATAAGTATGTCGGCAATCGCATTTTGACCTGTTATCAAAATACACTTCTTGGTAGCAAGCTGTCGGAGTTCCATAGCGGGTATCGTCTATACAGTGTAGCTGCCCTCAAGAAGGTGCCCTTCGAACTGAATAACGATGACTTCCATTTCGATACCGAGATCATTATTCAGCTCATATTCGCCGGTTTGCGCATCAAGGAATTGCCTATCCCCACCTATTACGGTGATGAGATTTGCCGGGTCAACGGTCTTAAGTATGCCTGGGATGTGGTGAAGGCCACTACCACCGCTCGTTTGCAAGCCTTCCACTTAATGTACCGACGCAACTTCGACGTACATCCGGATAACGCCGGCAATTCCTTTTATCTGCCCAAGCTGGATTTTAAGAGCCCTCATACCGAAGCCCTCTCCCTCATCGACGACAATACAACCGTGGTAGATGTGGGTTGTGCCTCGGGTTACCTGGCCCTGCCTCTCAAGCGAAAGAACTGTAAGGTGGTGGGGGTAGATCTCTATCCCGCCAAGGAAGGTGCTTCCTTCGACGAGTTCGTTCAGTTCGATCTGGATAATCCGGAATTTCCGGTGGATCTTGAGGGCAAAGACTATGTTTTGATGCTCGATGTGATCGAGCACGTCAAAAATCCCGAGGAGTTTGCTGAAAGTCTGCACCGGGCCTGCAAAGGCAATTGGAATATCAAGGTGGTTATTTCCACCGGCAATATCGGCTTCATCATTCCGCGCTTGATGCACCTCTTTGGGCAGTTCAATTACGGTAAGAAGGGCATTCTCGACCTCACCCATACCCGCCTTTTTACTTTCGATTCTTTGCGGCGCTTGTTGGAAGAGTCCGGTTTTGTAGTGCTTTCAGAAAAGGGTATTCCGGCACCCTTTCCGCATGCTGCTTCCAACCGCAAGTTGGCAGACTTTTTGCTCAACCTGAACGATAAGTGCATTTCCTTCTGGAAAGAGCTCTTCGCCTATCAGATTTTTGTGGTGGTGAAACCGAAGCCGTCCTTACCTTCCCTCCTCCAGGACGCTGTTGAACACAGCCGTTTGAAGGGCCTGGCTCTGAATGCCGTCTTGCCTGATCGAACCTTGATGGGCGAGCCCCTGGCTCTGGAGCGAGAGCTGGTTGCAAGCGGGGCGTCTGATTGACCGCAGGTGATGACTTGGGCATTTCGCTAGAGGGAAAGGTCGCTGAGAATTCGGGAATTGTTGCCGTACCGGACTCCCCTTCCGCTGCATCTCCTAATAAGGGGCGGCAGTTATTGGGCGCAGGTGCGGCCCTATTTTTGTTTGTTCTTGCCGCGCACCTGATCCACCATTTGCTCTTCGATCATGCCCTTGTAATGTTTGCCTTTGACGGCAAGCATTATCTTGAGACCACGCGTATGTTGACTGAAGCCGGTCAACTGCTGCTTGCCAATCCCAGTGCCTTCGGTGCAGCAATCTCCTCCCCTCGTTTCATCAGTTACATGCTCTGGGACGGCCCGGCCATTCCCGGTTTGCCGGCGCTTATTTTTCTTGCTCTGGGTCGCTTGCCGACGGCCAACGATTGGCAGTTCTACTGCCTGATTTTGTCTTGTCTGGCGGCCGGCTCATCGGTTCTGGTGATGCTGGTCTGTCGAGATCTCTATGACATGAGGGGGGCTCGCCCCGAGGGTGGAAATGGTATCAAGGCAATACTTTTGCCTCTTTTGGCCGGTCTGGCATATGGGCTGTATCCTTCCACCCTGGTTGCCACAGGTGTAAATCGCTCGGAAACGCTGGCGACCTTCCTGGTGCTGCTCTTTATTTATTCAGGCTGTCGTCTTCTGCAAAGTCGGCGCGCCCTCCTGGTCACTGGTATAGCCGGTGGTTTACTGGCTTTGACCAAACCGGTCCTGATCCCCGTCCTGGCTCTCCTTTATCTATATTTTGCCCTGGTTCCCGTCTCCTTCCCCAGTATTTTGGCGGCTCCTAAGGGGCAACTTTTGCGGGTGCTGGCGGGAGCCTGTCTGCGCCTTATGCTCCTTGGCATAGTGACTGTGGCTACCATTTCGCCCTGGTGTCTATACTCCGGGCTTAAGACCGGCAAGGTGGCCATTACCGCCGAGCGCGGACCTTCTTACAATGCCGGCGTCGGTACGGATCTGGAGATGGACGGCTGGTGCACAACCCCCGAGTCCAATCACGTCAACTTGATGAAAGTTTCCGATAGTCCCGGTGCCGTTCTGGCCGCTATGTGGGTAAAGCAGCCCATGGAACTGGCCACGCTTACATTGCGTCGGGTGGCCAGGCTCTGGAGTGATCCCTGGAATGACTTTCGGGAAGTTGTCTTTGGACTTACTGCTCAGGAGCAGCGGTATGTCCACGTGCTCATGCTCTTTCTCGGTCTGAGCGGCGCCTATGTTTATCTTATTGAACTCTTCAGGCTCAAGGCCGCCGCCTTGCCTGGTCAGGAGAGCCAACTGCAATCAGGTTTGGACCTTACTTCCAGGCAGACGTTACTTCTTGATTTACTGGTCTTGTTTGTGTTGAGTCACAGTGCTTTTGCCGTCTTTCAAGCCATGGCTCGCTATGCATTTACCGCCATGGCGGCCCTGTATTGTCTGGCCTTCTTTGCCTTGCTGCAGGCTTTCAGGCTCAGGGCCGGCGCGCTCAAGCTTTACTTGCTGCCCTCCCTTCTCCTCTCTTCCCTCACGCTTCTTTCCCTCTATAGCATCGAGCCCCTGGCTACAGCCGGACGCTTGCAGGAGGAGCCGGTGGAACTGGCCGCGGCCGAGAGCCTCTATCGTTATCTGGATTTACCGGAGGCTTCCCTCCGGGCCGCGCAGGCGCTGCTCCTGGTTGATTGCCGCGGGACCGGCGAGGGGCTCAAGGCGCGAGTAAACGGCGTTGAGTTGCCCGGTAGTTTTCGCCCCTTCAACCAGTTTAGTTCTTCTCACTACTTCCTTTTTGACACCATGGCCGAACATGGTGCTCAAATGCGTACCGCCGTGAAAGATTTCCGCCAGTGGCGAGCGCTGCCGGTCAATAGCACACTTTTGAAAAACGGCAAAAATGTGCTGCAAATAAGCAATGGCGCTGCCGAACCCCTCACCATATATGGTGACAGAGTCGGCGCTAATGCAACTAATGCCGGGGCTCAGAGTGCCTGGCGTTTGCCGTCGCCTGACTATTTTGGCTCCGACCGCATGCTCGTTTCCGTCACCTCTCTTGAATCACGCATAAGCTCGCTGCGACCTGTTTTTGGCTTCAGGAGCGAGGGGCAGGGCGTGAAGCCGCGACTACTCCTGGCGGTTACCGGGGAAAGTGCCCCCGGCCAATCAACTGAAGGTAGTGACTTTCTCGTCATGCCTTCGCCATGGTTGTGCTTGAGCCGTGAGACCATCCCGCTTTCCGCCGGGGCCTTCCACTGGTTCAGTCGCGGTCCGAGTGGAACTATAGTGGTCAATTCGGAAGTCCTGAAAGCCGTCGGGGTGCTCTCCGCGCAGATACCTCTCAATCTGGCCGCCAGTCCGGCTAATCCGCTTACTCAGGTACGCCTGACTTTGCGCGGACAGGCGCGATGCCTCTCCGGCCCGGGTCGACTCGGAATTGATGCGGCTCTTAAGTCTCCGGCACGTGTGCAAGGACTTGGCTGTGTGCCTGATTATGTCTCAGTGGGCAAAGACTGGACTGATTTTTCCGTCAGCGATACGGTGCCCCTGGCATTTATGGGCGGTAAGGTAGACGGATTGTCGGTGAGCTTTGCTCCCTGCCCGCGCCTGGAGACCCAGTATGGTCCGGGGCGAAACTGTTCCAATCTGCGCTTGCGCAACTTGCAGTTGACGGTGGAAGGCATAAGGTCCTACGACCTGGGTTACCGCAAAATTCGCTACTACTAGACTCCAGGCCGGTCTATCAGGGACGTTTGATGCGCCGGTAGAGTTTGACGGTGCTCTTGTCGGGCAGAACCTTCCGGGCAACCAACTTAAACGAAGGACTGGCGGCGAGAAGTTTCTCCAGATCTTTGTAAGTCTTTTCACTGCTTTCGTCGGCCAGGTTCTTGCCGTTGAAGCCGTCTTTGACCAGGTACCAGTCAAAATAATCTATGTCACCCTGGGTACACGCGAAGACATCACCATTGAGAGTAAAGCGGCGGAAGGTGGAGATGCTGATGGGATAATTGGCAAGCAGGAAGGCTACCGTCATGGTGTGCACGCTCAACTCTTTAGTGCTGGGCAGCATATTGAGGGTACACTTGCCACCGTTCTCGTAGGTGCGAATTTGCTCGATGAGCCATTCTTGTCCCCAGGGGTCGCCGGCCGGCACCGGTGCAAAACCGGGACCTACCAGGTCGGTCTCACACCGAGTCAGAGTTTTTGCCAGATTCACCAGCTTATCCGGCAACTTGATAGGATAAGGGCTGAAGTTTAAAAGCAGGTACTGTGCCAGGGCCAGACCTAAAGTCAGGAGAGCGGCCATTCTGAGCGCTTTGCCGTAAGCGCCGCTTTGCCACCAGGCCGCCAGGAGGAGAGCC
>JACRFZ010000074.1 GCA_016212515.1 Candidatus Melainabacteria bacterium | reverse complement strand
GACTTGCCCAAGTCTATGCAACACGGTCTGAGGTTCAGGCTTTCTTCCGAGAGTTTCTTTCAAGTAAATAGCGAGCAGAGCGTCAAACTCTTAGAGCTTGTCCATGATTATGCCGCCGAGGCCCTCGGCGCGGCCAGCGGCAGTGATGCCGTGATTGTAGACGCCTACGCCGGTGTGGGCACCATTGCGCTCTGGCTGGCTCATCAAGGTTCTGAAATCTTCGCTATCGAAGAGAATGAAGAAGCAGTCAAAGACGGCAAAACAAATGCCGAGCTGAACGGTATCAGCAATCTCACCTTCCTGGCCGCTAGAGTGGAAGATGCCCTGGATGAGCTTCTGCAGGACCGGGAGCAGATTGATTTGTTGGTCCTTGATCCACCCCGGAAAGGAGTGGACGGGGAGGTGCTGCGCTCTATTAAGGAGAGGGGACCGCGGCATATTATCTATGTAAGTTGCAATCCCGCCACACTGGCCAGAGACCTCAAAATTCTGGAAAGTCAGGACACGGACGGCGAAGAAAGTGCAGCATGTGGGTATAAAACTATTCGTATCCGACCTGTAGACCTTTTCCCACAGACTTATCACGTCGAAACGGTAGTACTCCTCACGAGGAATTGATATGGTTCTGTCAGGCATCTGGCGCAAGAATGAAAATTCTAAGGACCCCTTGCCGCCAAATCTAATTGTCAGTCATGACAAGGCTGTGCCTCCAAATAGCGTACAGGAGCTTTGTGCATCCGTGGGCTGGAGCCGCCGAGAGCCTGATTTGATTGTGAAAGCGCTGGCCAACTCCCTGGCTGTGGTCTCCATATGGGTGGATGGTGAGTTAATTGGTTTTGCCAGAGCCACCGGGGACAAGGTTTTCAATGCCACGATCTGGGATATGGTCGTGCGGCCGGACTTTCAGCGAATGGGAGTGGGGCGCCTGGTGATGGCCGAGCTCTTGAAGGAGCTGGATGAAGAATACGGCATTCCTCTTGTCACCCTTTATGCAGATCCAGGCACCGACGGCTTTTACAAGCGCTTCGGCTTCCTTTGTGACCCCTCCGGCGTGCGTGGCATGTTCCGGGAGAAACTGGACTATTGACCCTGAGAAGCGCTTAAGGTGCCGGGGTTGAGATAAATATCATTTTTTGTCGGCGTCCGTCCAATTCCAGCGGGTTTGCCGGGCATTTGTGAAGCGAGTTTTCAAACTGAGGGGCGAAATCCTTGCGCCGGTTGGCCCTCAAATGGCTTTAGTGGTAATCTTTCCTATCTGTATATAAGTGTATATATGATTGGAACGCTTTCACTTGGTTGGGAGAGGTTATGAAGGTTATTCTGCAGCATTCGGTTCAAAAACTCGGCAAAGCCGGAGATATTGTTGAGGCTAAGCCCGGTTATTTCCGCAATTATCTGCAGCCCCGCGGTATCGCCGTAGTTGCCTCTACCGGCACACTCAAGAAGCGGGAAGAAGATCTGGAAGCACTGCGTCGCAAGGCTGAGAAGTTGCATCAGGCTTCACTCGATCTGGCTGAGAAGATTACAAATGTAGGTACTGTCAAAGTTTCCGCTCGCGTTGGCGAAGGCGGCAAGCTTTACGGCAAGATCACCCACAAAGAAATTGCTGCTTTGATTGAAAAAGAAGTAGGCGAGCCTATCGACAAGCGCTTGATCAAGACCAATGAAGATGTAGCTGCACTGGGCACCTTCACCGTCACCGTCAAGCTCACTCCCGAAGTGCACGCTGATGTCAATCTGGAAGTAACGATGGAAGCTGCTGCTGCCGTATAGGTTGCCCTGAGAGCAAGAGTTCACTTCCCTTTGCATTTTGAGAGCCCCGGCTATTGTCGGGGCTCTTGCTACATAATCCGCTCAGTTAACGACGTCGGCGGCTTTCCGACGCCAGTGTCGGGCTCTGGCCGTTAGTCGGCGCCCAGCCCACAACAAAGCCGTCCCGGTAACTCATCATGCTTTGCAAATGCCTGGGGCTTACCGGGCTGAAATGACTGCGGTTGGCGCGGTCCGGATCGCCTATGATGTAGTTGCCTTTCTCGTCTCTTCCCGCTACGTAGATATAATGGTTATTGCCGGTATGCGGATTTCGTACTCTCGCTACGGCCGACTTACCCTGGTCCAGTTCCCGGTTCAGGTCTTGCATGGCACCGGCGCCGACCCCGCCTGCATATTCAAACGCTTTGGCATGTAAGCCGACTTTTTCCAATTTAGTGGCGATTGAGTTGAGGTCGCCTCTGTAGCCTGTTCTTGTAACACCAGCCAGTTCTTTGAAAGCCTGAGTTTCTTTGCCGTAATTGAGCGGGCGACCATAGAGATGATCGCTGGCCATCATACCCATTGAGAAGGCAGAGCAGCTAAGCCCATCATCCTGGTGCCGGTAGAACTTGCTGAGTTCCTGCACGCTGCGTACCACGCGACTGTTCTGGGGTCTATCCCCTTTCTCTGATGGTTGCTCCAGTTTTTGCGGCTGCGGCTGAGCCTCTAGTGTCTGGGGCTGCGGCTGAGCTTCTAGCTTCTGGGGCTGAGGCTGGGCTTCTAGTTTCTGGGGCTGCGGCTGAGCCTCTAGTTTCTGGGGCTGCGGCTGGGCCTCTAGTTTTTGCGGCTGCGGTTGAGCCTCTAGTTTCTGGGGCTGAGGCTGAGCTTCTAGCTTCTGGGGCTGAGGCTGGGCTTCTAGCTTCTGGGGCTGAGGCTGGGCTTCTAGTTTCTTCGTCTGAGGCTGAGATTCTATCTTCTGAGGCACCACCGGCTTCTCTACTTGCTGCTTTGGTGTCGGCGCTTCTGCGCTGCTTCCCTCCGGCTGGATGCGCATGTTCTTGAGTTGGTGAATGCCGCGACCTTCCAGTGACACAGACTGTCCTCTTTCATTTTTCTGCCGTTCGATTGCCTCACCGCCGGCAATACCACGCAGGGCCACTGCTTCGTGCCGTCCCTGTTTGGTGAACAGATGCACCATCTCTCGGTTGCCCAGTTTCTCTACTTCCAGTCTCAGGGACCCTTCTCTCCCTTGATTGTCTATAGTTTTGATACTGGTAGTGCCTTGCTCCACTAGCTGTTTGACTGCAGCCAGGCGCTCTGTGGCACTGAGGGAGTTGTCCATGACCTTTGCTTTCAGGTCCTCTTTGCCCTGGGCTTTCCCTGCTTCCGTGCCGGTTCCGCCGGTCGCGACGGGAACTCTGTCTCCCATTGGCTTGCTGAGCGGTCCGTCGCCGACAATAGTTACACCGGGCAAAATCTGTCTGCCATTCTCTGCTAGAAGTGGTGCCTGGGTGAAATCCGACATCTTCAGGGGCTGTTGACCGAGACCGCGATTGAACTGTGAATATTGTCCATCACTGCCGCGCATCATGGAGTCTATTTGGGAAATGATTGGGCGATCGGTTTGTTGGGTCCAATTGCTCATGGCCGCCCAGGATTCCCTGCTCAAGTCTTGTCTGGCCGCGGACTCGGCAGGCGTGTGATTTTCTTGACCTCTTTCGAGGGGAGGGGTGTCTTTAGCTGTCATAAGAAAAACTCACTTCTTGATTCTTAGTAAGCGTGGAACGAGTCAAGGATTTGAGTATGGCTTATGAGGTGTGAAGGTTTCGTGAAAGTGCGCTACAAAGTCCGCGGGTCTTGAATTTTCAGACGTTGGAGTGAGGCCTGCACCGCAGGGGTCTTCAGGGCTGCTTCCAGATCGTTTTGGTTGATTTTCTGCAGGAAGAACCGGAGTTCTGTCAGCACCATGATTTCTTTCCTCTGGTAGAAGGTCTGCTTATCCTCCGCTCCACTTTTCTTTTCAACCGCGGCTTTCAGTTGGCTTCTATATAGGTACAAACGGTTCAGGTAAAGTTCCAACTGCTGGTCGTTTGATAGGGCCGGTGCTTGTTCTTCAAGGCTGATAAGCATTACCTCGGCAACGGAAAAGCGTTTGCGCTCGAGGAAGCCTCTCAACTTTTTGAGATAGCGTTCCATTAACTTGGCTGCTCTTTCTTCGTTTTGATTTATTTGCGCTTCTTTGATCTGTTTTACAAGCTGATCTGAACTTTCTTCAGCAATATAGCGAGAGGTGCTATTGCCCAGGAAGATAATGGCGAGGAAGGACAGGAGCAGAAATACGACCACCACCCCTTTTGTATTGTCGCGCTTCTGTTGCTCCGTCAAGATACGGCTGCCCAGGGGATCCAGGCGCAAGAGGAAGGTAAATAGATGGTTGGCTGACCAGATTAGCAGAAGGGTCAAAAGCACCAGGCTTCTCAGGGCTGGAATGAGTAAGAGGATAAGTATGAAGACAACACGTTTCTTGCCGCCCATTTCCGTGAGCCAGTGGGTGAAAAGAAGCATCTTGTGGTAAATGGGACTGCGGCTCTTGATGGCATCCAAGAGGGCTTGTTGTGCCATTTCCGAATTGGGGTCAAGCCTCAGCGCTTCCTGCAAGTGGGAGGCGGCTTTGTCTATTTCGCCGCGCTTGATGAGCAATAGGGCCATATTTGTATGAGTGAAATCATTGTTTGGATCGAGGGCGAGGGCCCGCTCCAGATCCTGCCGGGCCAGCTCTACCTGGGAGAGTCTGGCCAGGGCATAGGCTCTGGCATTGATGCAAAGAATGTGTTCCGATTCAACTGCTAATCCTGCTTCGGCTAGCTCTCTGGCTGTCTGCCAGTTATTTTTGCCAATCTGGATCATGGCTGCCAGGGACAGATAGTCGGGGTCATCGTTGCAAAAGCGGAGTGCTTGCTTTATGCATGACTGGGCCTTGCCGAGGTTTTCTCTGTGCAGATGGATACCGGCCAGCACGTAATAGATTTGGTCGTCTTCCGGAGCCAGGGCCAGCGCTGCTTCGCCTTCTTTCAGCGCCTCATCCAGTTTCCCTTGCAAGGACAGCGTGCTTGCCAGCAGGTGATGGGCCAGCGCACTGTCTGGATTCTGGGACAGTGCCAACCGTAGTTCTTTTTCCGCCTCGCCATAGAGTTTATGAGAAAGTAGGGTTGCTCCTCGGTCCAGATGAGTGTTCATCAGAGTTTTAAATATTTAGCGATTTCATCGTAAAGACCACTCTCGTTGGAATAAAGCGCGTAATTCCTGGCAGAGGAGAACCATTCGGCGGTGGAGGGTTTGACGCCCTTGGCCGATTTCTCCAGGTCTTTGGTTGTGATTGGCTTGGGCTCTGAGCCTTTACTCATGGCTTCTTCTATTTTTTTCTCTATGCAGTCTTCAACCAGGGCTTTCAGATCGGCGCCTGAGAACTTCTCTGTTTTCTTTGCTAGAAACTCGAAGTCAATATTCTCTTGCGGCTTTCCTTTCAGGATTATACGCAGGATGGAAGCTCTTGCTGCAGTATCGGGCGGCGGTACGAAGATGATGCGATCGAAGCGTCCCGGCCTTCGAAAGGCGGAATCCAGATGCCAGGGCGCATTTGTGGCGGCCAGAATGAGCACCCCTTCGTTTGAGGTATTGACGCCGTCAAGCTCATTGAGGAACTGATTGATGGTATGCCTGTGGTAGGTCTGTTTCATATCGGCGCGGCTTGCCGCCAGGGCATCGACTTCGTCAAAGAAAAGAACACTCGGCTTTTGCTTCCTGGCAATTTCGAAGATCTCGTGCAGATTCTTTTCACTGCTGCCTATCCACATGTCCAGTACTTGATGTAAGCCGATTGGAATAAAGCGGGCTTCTATCTCTCCGGCAGTGGCTCTGGCTAAATACGTCTTGCCGCAACCAGGGGGACCATAGAGCAAAATTCCGCCCCCCATTTTCTTGCCATAGGCCTTGAAGGTCTCCGGGTGCTTGAGGGGATAGATAATTTTCATGCGAATCTGTTCTTTGACGGCATCCATGCCGCCGACATCGGCGAAGCCGGTGTCGGCTGTTTCAACCAGATCGTCGAATTCACTCTCGAGGGAATAGTCTGACTCGCATGCTGAATCCTTCGCCCCGTCAAATTCTCGCAGCTCGCCGGAGGCGGTGGCCCCCATCGGGCGTTGTTCGCGGTTTTCTCTAGGAGACGACTGCCCGGAGTCACCTTTCAGACCGAGCCGCTCTTCCAGCGTGGCATCGCGCAGGGATGGATCCAGCCCCTTTGCCTTGTTGTAATGCTCTTGTGCCGAGGCCAGTTTACCTTCATTCAAAAGAAGTCTGGCGTAGAGCAAGAAGGCTTTCGGAGGCACATCGCTCTTTCGGATCACATCTTCGATTATGACCAGCGCCTGACTGTACTTTCCGTTACCAAAGCAGGCCTGGGCCAGGCTGACTGCCAGTTTTAGATCGCTTGGCGCAAGGGCCAGGGCGACAGTGAATTCACGCTCTGCTTCTTCTAGTCTGCCCGAGGCGAGCAGATTTTCTCCCAGGAGCATGCGCAGGGGCAGATTGTCGGGGGAGAGCTTGAGGGCCGCTCTCAGGCTTTCAATTGTTTCGTCCAGGCTGGGCATGAAAATCTCCCACAAAAGCAGGTTGAACCAAGAGCGCCTGTCTATTGAGCGTTGTCATCACTCTCACTAAAGTCTGAAAGCTCCATGGTACCATCGGCTTTCTTCTTGAGAATTTCAATTTTGCGCTTGGCGCTCTTGATGAACTGCTCGCAATCGACAGATAGCTTTATACCCGTCTCGAAGAGCTTCAGTGCTTTGTCTAATTTGACTTCGCTATCAAGTTGCTTGACGACGGTTTCAAGCTCCAGAAGGGAAGCTTCAAAGTCAATTTTCTCTTCATTTGCAGTAGTCATAAACTCATCCCTCGTCTGTTCTTTGTTTGGTTGAATATCAAAAGACCCGCCCTGTTCGCTTTCTTTGGGTTTTGCTTTGCCTGTTTTCTTTTCTTTCTTTACCTTGCTTTCAGGCTTTTGTTCGGAGTCTTGCTCAGAATGTTCTCCTGGAATTTCGCCGAGCAAGGAAAGTTGCTTGAACTCATTGGTCATAGCACTTTGTCCTGTCGACGCTGTCTACGGTCATTTTGACTCTGCCGACTTTGAAAATTGCCTCAACTTGGTCGCCGGCTTTGAGGTCTCCGGCTTCACTGATGACGTTGCCCTCCAGGCTGCGCAAGATGGAAAACCCGCGGCTGAGCACGCTGCCCGGACCAAGGTCTTTCAATCTTTCGCGCAGCTTGAGGAACTGATGCTCTTGTTTGGCCAGCAGGCGATCTATGCTGCCCGTCAAAATTTGCTTGTTGCGTTGCACATTGGCCAGGCTGAGATCTAGTCGCCCTTCATAGCGACCCAGGGCATGCAGCGGGCTCAGTCTGATAAGTTCTCGTTCCGCCGCCGCCAGCTTTTCATCAATGGCACCCAGTAAGCGCCGGGAGAGGAAATTCCACTTTTCGGATAACTCGCCGGCCCCTCGGGCCACCAGTTCGGCTGCCGCTGTGGGCGTAGGGGCTCTCAGATCTGCCACCAGATCGCAGATGGTCAGGTCGGTTTCGTGACCGACCCCGGAAATTACGGGAATGCGGCATCCGGCCACGGCTCTGGCTACAATTTCAGTGTTGAAGGACCAGAGGTCTTCAATGGAACCCCCGCCGCGGGCTACTATCACTACATCTATATCTGGTAGTTCCTCGAGGTAGGCGATGGCCTGAGCGATTTCTTCAGGGGAGCCTTCCCCCTGTACTTTGGCCGGCGAGATTACGACCGAGACTGAATTGTTGCGTCTGGTCAGGGCGCTGAGTATATCTCTCAGGGCCGCACCGACCGGGCTTGTTACTACGCCTACCCGGCGTGGCAAGATAGGAATTGCTCTTTTCCGCTCAGGGTTGGTCAGCCCTTCCGCTTCCAATTTACGCTTGAGTTGCTCGAAGGCCAGTTGCCATTCGCCCACACCAACCGGTTCCATATAGGTAGCGACCATCTGGTAGGCCCCGCGTGGCGGGTAGACACTCAGTTTGCCGCGCGCTACAACCATGAGCCCGTCTTCCAGTTTGAATTTAATAGAGGCGTTGGAGTTCTTGAAGCAAACACAGGGCAAGGTTGCTTCTTGATCTTTTAGTGAGAAATACCAGTGGCCGCTGGGATATACCTTGGCATTGGAAACTTCTCCCACCACCAACACGGAGTCGAACTCCTCTTCCAGTACGTCTCTGATGCGGTTGGTCAGTTGTGAAACTGTCAAAACCGGTGTCGGAGGTTGCTTTGATGGATCGGTATCCTTGAGGCTGTACATGGCTTACTAAATTTTCCAGAACGGTTGCTTACAGGTCTTGGCGGAACATTGTGGGACCGCGCAATCTGGGCGATAAATGCCGCCCAGCATTTAAAACGTCGAATAACCCAAAATAGTTCAAATCATTTCTACTTCCACAGAATTGAATTGAAGCAGATTGGGAGTGCTGGATATCAGCTCAGCTAACATTATCAATTAATCTCAATCTTTAATGTGTTGTCCGAAGCCTGCCAAGTCCTTGATTTTATCTGTAATGGATATTTCTCCGCTGTCCGCAGGCGATCTTCTGTGGCCCTTTTGGAGGTGTTTCGGGTGCGGCGTAGAGCGGGTTCCCGCCTTGTTGTCATGTGGATTTAACGGAAACAAGGATGGGCATTTATAAGTCAGTGAGCTTATCGGTGCAAAATCGCCGAACCAAAAGATAGTTGCTCGCTCCAAGCAAATCATATTTATAGAGTTCGAAGCGCAAATTTCTCAAGCTGCTTTGGTATTCGTCTGCGTACTGTTTTCGCCACCGCTTGCGGCGGATTGCCTGGCTTTTCGGGTTGGCAATAAGGCTGCCTGGAATTTATTTGACGACGGCGCTTTGGATACTATAAATTGGTATGACATACAAAAATATGGTAACACCAGGGAGGTCTCATCATGGACCGTACATTGTTTTCGCCTACTATGCTGGAAGCCTTTCGTGCCTGCAAACGGGCTTACTTCCTGGCCTACCATCGCGATGGCGCCGAGCAGGCTCGGGCTCAGGCCTCCAGCATCTGTAAAAGGTTCATATTGAGAGGGCTGGCCGAAATCAATCGCGCCAGGTTGAGCAGTGTCAGCCAGATTCAGAAGTTTATGGGCGAGTCCTGGCCGGTGGAGCGGCTCAGTGGCGATCCAGACTTGAAGGATGCAGCCACGCGGGCCTTTCTCTTCACTTACAAGACCCTGCTGCGCTACCAGAGTCAACCATATTTGCCCAAAGGCGCTCAGGTAGAGGGTGTTTCAACTAGAGTGCGTTCCCGTGTGCAAAACGAGAGAGTCTACCTGGAGGAAGTATTTGATCTTGTGCTCTGGTATCCGGAAGAGCGCAAGCTGGAGCTGGTTATCTTCAATTTGCGACCGGTGAAAGAAATCAATCCGGCCTGGCCCTCCGCCACTCATTTGGTCAGGCAGCACCTGGCTGAGAGGCTTCGGGTTCGCTTGCCTTTTGAAAGACTGGTTTTGACAAACATCAAAGTAGGCCCTCAGGAAATGAAAGTAACTAGCCGAGAAGCCAGCAGCGAGATGTACCGCTTGCACTGGCCGGAAATAGTCAAGAGTCTCTCCGAGATGAAAGAGTTGGCTGATATGCCGGAGCACGACGACCTGCACGTTAAAGAAGGTTGCTCCTACTGCAGGGCCATAGAAAGCCGGATGGCCGCCGAAGTTATATCGGTAAGGGAAGTGACTGAGGAAGATGCTCTCGGCGGCGAGATAAGCGGCAAATACCCGCTTTCCGCTTGATAACATTCCCGCTCCAATAATATAGCTATAATTTTGCAGTTGCACTTGAGGCAAAGGCAGTTCTGTCTTTGGCCCTATGCGTTGTCGGCAGAAAATCAGGCGCTTAAGACGACTGGCTTTCACTTCTACTGATGTAAGTGTAAGTGTAAGTGTAAGTGGCTCTCGCTGGGAGCCGGGGGAAGAAAATAATGGACAAGCAGAAAGTACTGGATGCGCTCAATCTCGATCTTGAGCACGAGATGTCGGCCATGATCCGATACCTACATCACTCCTTTATTGTGACAGGGCCCCTGCGAGGTTCCCTTACGACACTCTTTCGCACGATGGCTACCGACTCCATGAACCATGCCATCAAACTTGGTGAGAAGATAGTTGCTCTGGGCGGACATCCTTCCGTGAAAATTCAGGAAATATATGAGCCTGGTGAGCAGAGTATCGAAGAGATGCTCAAGGAGAATATCGAAGCTGAGAAGAT
The DNA here is from genome assembly GCA_016212515.1 of Candidatus Melainabacteria bacterium. Classification (GTDB taxonomy): domain Bacteria; phylum Cyanobacteriota; class Vampirovibrionia; order Obscuribacterales; family Obscuribacteraceae; genus Obscuribacter. The sequence continues at coordinate 33,544 of JACRFZ010000074.1, read as the reverse complement.
GCACCTGGCGCTATATGAAGAGCAGCTTGACATAATGCAAGACAATACACCCTTGCGCCTGATGATGGAGCAGGTGATTGTGGATGAAGCTCGTCACATTGAAGAACTGGAAATGTACGTCCGCAACAACACCCCGGCTAAAACTAAAGCAAACGTCTGAAGCTAAACCTAAACAGTCGAGAAGTAAAAAGGAAAAGGGCGGTAACCCGCCCTTTTCCTTTTTACTTCTGGGGGATGGTAGTGTCACCACTGGTGAAGGCAGTGTCGAATGCGCTTTCCCTGAGCATACACAAGCTACTGGTTCGATCTGCGAAGAATATGTGGCACGTGTCGCCAGGGATATCTACCGATGGCTTCTCTCGGTTGACAGGTTCCACACCAGGGTAGGCCACTTTCGCAGCCTTCCTGATCGCTCCACCACCGGTAGTGCAGATCTTTAGCCACCTCTTGTGGTGCCATAAGTGGTACTACCTGGAGTGATTGGATCGTGGTATCAAATTTGGTCATAAATTCTTTGGATTTTCGCTTGCCTTATTTAGTGCATTGGTTATAATTCATACGTTGCCACCACTCGTGGGGGCGTTGATCCATAAACCGTGTTGTTAGAGCTCAAGGCTCCTCAGTGGTGCAAGCGTTTTGCCCATGTTGGCTTTGACCGTTGGATAGCTTTAAGGCGGACTTTCTTCTAGAGGGGAATTTTAAATGGCAGAGGCTAAGCGGGTACCCGAGGAACAGCCTGAGAGATCTGAGTTCAGCATTGACATGGAAGGGTTTGATCAGTTCTTCGCCGAAGTCCCCGGCGAGCAGACCGGAGCTACCGGCACTGCTTACGGTGATAGTCACATGCGCGGTCAAGTAGAACGCCTGGTCGATCGTATTACCGAGCTTATGTCCGTCAGTGTGGATCAGCGCGTAGAAACTAGTAAAATTGCCAGCCAACTGATCGAGAATCAGCGCCAGTTAGTAGCAACTCAGCAAATCCTGATTAAGCTGATGGAGCGTTCCATCGAATTGACCAGGCACATTACCAGTATCGAGGAGCGCATGCCGGCCCTTCTGGAAGTGCCGCGGGTGGTCGAGAGTCTACGGCAGCGCGTCGCTCAAATCGAAGGCGTGGAAGTAGATTAGACCAGACCGGGCGCGGCTCTCTTCCCTCTTTACCTTAGCTAAAATTTTTAAAAGCTGGCGTCCTATGCGTGGTTTTACCATTTACTTCGCCGGGCAACTGCCTAGAATCACCTGATGTAGGGGTGTCTTCCGAGGTAGGTTCCTTGAGCGGCGTTTTCATGGATGGCGGTGGTGCGGACGGTGGTGCAGACCATGGTCATGATCACGGCCACGACCACGGTCACCGTCATCACCAGCATGGTCATAATTCGGTGGCTCAATTCCTGGGTCTTGAAAACGACCATGATCACGGCGACCATGATCATGGTGAAGCACCGCAGCAGACTGCAGCCTGGAATAGCGCCCTCAAGGGGTTGAGTCTTAAGTCCCTCACTCAGGGGCTGGTAATTACTCCGAATTTCCTCTTCCTCATGCTCTTTCTGGCTTTCACAGGCTGGTTGGGAGTGGTTTACTGGGTCCGTCATAACGAGCCCTTCGCTAATGCCGTTTTGGGCAGCGGTCGTGCCTATGCGCCCACAGCCCATGCCGACCGCCGTCTTCTGGATGGGGTGCGGGAAGCGATGCCTTTTAAGACTTCCCCCAACACCGGCAAGATTTACACACCCACTCCTGGACCAGGCCCTCAGCCTTACGGCTATAACGTGCCCCAGGCTGCCGCGGTAGGACAGATTTCCAGTCCCGGCATGCCGTCCGCACAGATTCCCGCCGCCTCCGCCCTGGGGCACTTGGCTGCTCCACATTCCATGCGCTCTTACGGCAATGCGCCGCAGTATAATCCGGCTCCGGTTCCCGCTCCCGCTCCTGCGGCCGGCTATGGCTGGTCCCTGGCTGAAGGCGGCTTCTCCCAGGAAAGTGCGCATTTCATGAGTCAGTTTGGTGCACCACAGGCTGTCTCTCCCGCCTATTCTCATGTCTATGTTCCGGTTGCAACGCCCACCGGTCAGCGTCTGAAGGTCTACACCACTCGCTGAGCGCCGACCATTTCTCTAGCTTTCTCTCCAGATTTCTCTTTCCGGTTTGAAGCCTCTGGCCTGCATTTCTCTGATTTTGCTCAGCTCCGTCTCCGTGAGACCGGTCTGAACAGCTTCTATATTTTCATCGGCTTGTTCTGAGGTTTTTATACCTACTATTACTGTAGAGACGGACGCTTCGCTGAGGCTATATCGCAGCGCCGCCTGCGGCAGGCTCTGTCCGACCCTCTCCAGGAAGCCCAATTGAGCGGCCGCCTCAATACGAGCCTTTATGTAATCATCGGGCCAGCTTTTGCGCATGTCCCCGGCGGCAAAGCGAAATGGCTTACCGGCTTTGTATTTGCCGGTGAGGAAGCCATTGGCCAGCGGTTCCCTGGCAATTATGGCGCAGCCTTTTTCAAAGGCCAGGGGAAACAACTGTTCCGCCGGACGGAAGCTAAAAATGTTGTAAGCAATCTGCAGGCAATCGGGGTGACCCACGTTTATTGCCGTTATTCCCTCCACGGCCGTGAAGACGGAGACACCCCAGGCTCTTATTTTGCCTTCTTTCTTAAGCTCCTTGAGGGTGGCATATGTGGCTTCGTTGCCAAGCAGTTTGAGGGGAGGATTATGTAGCTGGTAAACATCCAGATAGTCGGTCTGTAGCCTGGCCAGGCTCTTTTCCAGAGCAAAGCGAATGTACTCGGGGGTGAAGGTCTGAAAGCCCGTTCCCTGATAGAAGTCGGCACCCACCTTGGCTGCCAGGATAATGCGATCTCGTCTGCCTCGGAAGCATTTGCCGAGTAGTTCTTCGGCATGACCCCAGCCGTACACGTCGGCAGTGTCGAAGAAATTTAAGCCCAGATCCAGGGCTTTCATGACAGCGTCGGTGGAAGCTTTATCATCGGTGGGACCGTAACTCATGCCGTGCGAGTTACCACCGATAGCCCAGGTACCGAAGCCAATTTCAGACACTTTGATACCGGTCTTGCCGAAGTCTCGATACTTCATGTTATGGGATGCCAACTAGGCAAGGTGTTTCAGCTCCTTCATTATTCGTGAATAGCAACGCCTTGAGGGGATACTTCGTATTACAATAGCCCCTTGATTATTAGATTATGCTGGAGACTTGGATTCACTCATGGATCTATACGACATTACGATTATCGGCGGCGGGCCGACTGGTTTATTTGGTTCTTTCTATGCCGGTCTCAGAGGCCTGAAGGTTAAGGTGATTGACGTTCTGCCCGAACTTGGTGGGCAGCTCACTGCGCTTTACCCTGAGAAGTACGTTTATGACGTCGCCGGTCACCCCAAGATCCTGGCCAAGGATCTCGCTAAGAACCTGGCTACGCAAGCCTCTCTCTTCAAGCCCACGATTGTGCTCGGCGAGAAAGTGCTGGACCTGAAGAAGGGTGAGGACGGCAACTGGCAGATCGTCACAGACCAGGCCGACAATCACTATTCCAAAACCGTGCTGCTGGCCCTTGGCGCCGGTGCCTGCGTACCCAAGAAGCTTGATGCCGATTATCCGCGTGAACTGGAAGGCGAATGCATCTTTTATGCCGTGAAGAATAAAGAGAGATTCCGCGGTAAGAATGTGCTTATCATCGGCGGCGGCGACTCCGCAGTTGATTGGGCCAATGAATTCTCCGTTCTGGCCAACAAAGTCACCTTGATCCATAGACGGGACGGTTTCCGGGCTGTGCAGACTTCCGTGGAAGAGATGAAGCGTAACAAGGTTGACGTTAAGACCTTCTACGAATTGAAGGAAATCAAAACCACCGACAAGTCGGTAGAAGAAGCGATTATTTTCGATAACCGCACCGGTAAGGAAGAAACTCTCAAAGTCGACGCCATTGTTATCAACATCGGCTTCGTCATCAACCTCGACTTCCTTAAGAGCTGGGGATTGAAAATGGATGTTAACGCGATTTCAGTTAACGAGATGATGGAAACCAGTCTGCCTGGTGTCTATGCCGCCGGCGATATCGCCGCCCATACCGCCAAACTCAAATTGATTGCCACCGGTGCCGCCGAGGCAGCGACTGCCGTCAATTTCGCAGTTACTTTCATCAATCCGTCCGCGAAAGCTTTCCCGGGTCACAGTTCGAATCTGAACTTGAGTATTTAGCTCGGGGTTTATAGCATTAATGAAAAGGGTGGGCTCGGCCTACCCTTTTCCTTTGCTTACCTGCGGTAATATCTTAAGTAGTGTCTGAAAGTTGTTTGACTGCTCCCGTCTTCAAAAACGCCAGGGTCCATGATTGACCCGTCAGTCGGGAAAGGAAGTTGATTGTGAGCCAAAGCGGAGAGAAAGCAATCGATGGCCGTGAACCGGATGCTTCGCCTACTGAAGGGGAAGCAAAAGAGTTGGTGCGCCTCCTCATCGTCGAAGACCATTACATCACCAGGGTAGGTCTTAGGCTTGCCCTTTCTCGCTATGGTGAGTTCCAAGTGATAGCGGAGTGTGCCTCCGGTGATGAGGCCCTCAAGTTAGTGTCGCAGGTCTCTCCCGATCTGGTTTTGATGGACATAGGTCTACCCGGCATAAGTGGAATTGAAGCTGCTGCGCTGATCAAGAACGACTTTCCTGATGTCAAGATTGTCATGCTCACTTCTCACGAGACCGATGCCGATGTGGCGGCGGCGCTGGCTGCCAAATGTGACGGCTATTGTTTGAAGGAAGCTCAGGGCGATAGTTTGGCTGATGCCATCAATGCCGTCATGCGCGGCAATATCTGGCTCGACCCGGGCATTGCCCGGCGAGTGGTTAAGGTCTTTGTGGACAGCAAGGAAGGCGCTGCCAAGCCCACTGAGAATCTTCTTTCCGCCAGAGAAATGCAGGTCTTGGCCCTGGTTGTGGAAGGGCTTAGCAATCAGGCTATAGGCGAGAAGCTCTGTATAAGTGCCGAGACGGTCAAGACTCACATGCGTCGTCTGATGGAAAAGCTCTCCGTTTCAGATCGCACCCAGGCGGCAGTGGTGGCCTTGCGTAAGGGCTTACTTTAAGCGGGGTTAGCCTGTCAGGCTATTTGAGGGTTGCCCCCGGGAGTTGTTTGCTCCATTATCGTTCTTGAACAGCGGTAGCTTGACTGAAAGGGTTGTGCCTTCACTGTCACTGCTTTTGCAAGTGAGGTTGCCGTTGTGAAGATAGGCGATGCGGTGGCAAAGATAAAGTCCCAGTCCGGTGTTGGCAACATAGGTTTTGCCTGGAATGCCCTGCCAGAATTTTCGAAAGAGCGTTTTCTGGATGCCGTCCGGTAAAGCCGGACCGCTGTTGTGAAAGTCGATTGACAGCTTATTGAGGTTGTTGCGCAGGGTGATTGTAATAGGGGCGCTGCTGTCACCATACTTGATGGCGTTGTCGAGCAGGTTATTGAAAAGTTGTTCCAGAGCTTCTTGATCTCCAATGATGGCCAGGTCTGAAGGTGTTTCTCCCCGGTCTATCTCTATATCGACGCTCAAGTTGCTGGTAATCTGCTGGACGCATTTATCTAAGAGTTGATGGGGGTCCACAGGGCGAAGCACTAGCTTTATAGTGTTAGTTTCGTACTTGTAAATATCGAGCAGTTTGTTGATCAGTTGCAATTGCTTTTGGGTCGAATCTCGCAGCGACTGCAGCACCGATGTTTGGGTTTCATTTAGATCTCCTAGTTGTTTGGCCAGCAGTGCTTCCAACACTTTCTCACTACCCAGGATTGGTACCTTCAGGTCATGGGCGAGCATGGCTGTAAAATCCTGAATGGCTGCCATTCTCAAGCGTTGCTCTTCCGCCCGATGTCTTTCTACGGCATAACGAATGCTTCTAACCAGGGAGTCTTTGGTAATGAACTGTTTGACCAGGTAGTCCTGGGCGCCGCGCGAGAGAGCCTCCAGCCCCAGGCTTTCACTGTTGAGGCCGGTCAAAACTAAAATCGGACAATTTAGGACGATTTCCCTGATCGAATCAAGAGTCTGTAAACCCTGGCACTCTTTCAGATTAAGGTCTAGTACCACCACTTGCGGTGGCTCCAGCCCTATCGCCGTCCTGGCTTCTTCCAGGGAGCCGACCGTATGAATTTCAAACCGGCAGGCCTCTTGCCTGGAGAGTAGCTCTTGTGTGAAGCGACAATAGAAAGGATCGTCGTCGATCATCAATACTTTGATAACCGATGAAGGCATCGTTTCTACTTTGCTCTCAGCTGGCATACCCGGTTTCCTCGGCCCAATGGTCCATATTCAATTTACCCAGGTTGTACGGCTTGGTATTCTTTTCACCGCCATTTGCTCAAGAAAGAAGTGCCGGAGTAATTAATTTGGCGGACTTTCCGGTGCAATCTCTGAAAGAAGTGACTCTACTGCTTGCAATAGATCTTCCTGTCCGGCACTGCGCTTGCATAAATGTCTGGTCAAACCCAGTGTCAGATCTTGTTTTTGCTCTCGGCTCAGGTCTTGTCCGGTGTATATGATCAAGGGGGTGGCCTTTCGCTCGCTTTCCTTGAGAGCGCCTAGAATTTCGAAAGCATTTAATTTGGGCAGGTTGACGTCAAGAATAATAAGATCCGGGTGTTCATCCTTGGCCAGGCGCAGGGCCGAAATGCCGTCATTGGCTATAACGCAGTCCAGACCCAGGGCAGTTAGCTGTGTTTCAATGACTCTGCACAGACCCGGGTCGTCGTCCACCACGAGAATTCGCTTGCCTCTGGCGGGGCGTGTGGCTCGCAGTACCGCCCTGGTCAATTCCGCTTCCGTAAAAGGTTTCCTCAACCAGTCCAGCACCCTGGCTGAACCTTTCTGAATGGCTGCACGAGAGGCCGTGGAAGTCTTGCTACCTCTGGCGCCGACCAGGTGCCCGTTGTCCGGCGCCGATTCTCCTGAGATGATGATTATGGGAATTTCTTTGTTTTTTTCGTCTCCCTTTATTTCTTCGATCAAGCTCAGCCCGTTGCCATCAGGTAACCGAATGTCCAACAAAATGATGCTCGGTGCCGGAGCTTTCAGGCAATTTCTGGCCTGGGCCAGATTGTAGGCTTGTTCAACCCTGTATCCGGCGCTGGTCAGGCATTGTGTCAAAACTAAAGCCAGTTCCTGATCGTCCTCCACGAGAAGAACCGTTCGCGGCGCCTGTTCCGTCGCTAAATGAGGGAATTCGCGTTTTGAAGAGGGAACTGCCGTGCCGGGCGCTAACGGCATCTGAAACCAGAAGCAACTACCCTGTCCCGGCGTACTTTCCACACCGATTTCACCCTTCTGGCATTCGACCAGGGCCTTGGAGATGGCCAGACCCAATCCGGTGCCGCCTTTCTCGCGACTGTCGGAGGCATCTATTTGCTGAAACTTCTCGAATAGCAATTCTTTGTCCCTATCCGATATTCCCGGACCTCTGTCGATGACACTGAACCTGAGCATTTCGCCATCTGATTTGGAATTGGATTGGGTTTTGCCGCCGCTTACTTTCACCCGAACTGTTTCACTAGCCGGAGAGAACTTGATTGCATTTGACACTAGATTTGTGAGAACCTGTGTGGTTTTGTCAAGATCCGCCATAATGGCACCCTCCACCTCGTGCTCAGCCAGGAGGGTGACGGAAGCTTCCTCGGCCACGCCGTCCAAGGCTCGTAGACAGCTTTCCACAAGCTCTCTGCTTTCGTGCGGTTCGATTTCCATATCCATTTTGCCGGCTTCAATTTTTTTCAAGTCCAGCATGTCGTTGATCAGACGGATCAGGCGGTCGGCACTGCTTCTGGCTACCTGTAAGAGTTCTTTGCCTTCTGTGCTGCCGGGTTCTACGATATCGCCTTCCATAAGTCCCAGAACAGCTCTAATTGAAGTAAGGGGTGTTCTCAACTCGTGGGAAACTATCGAATAAAATTCCGCCACCCGTTTTTCAGCTAACTTGCGATCGGTGATTTCTCTCAAGTTGACTGAACAACCCAGAATGTGTTGATTCTCGTCCAACACCGGCGCCATAGTAATTGAAACGTCAATGGCATTGCCGTTTTTGTTTAGAATCTCGGTGTCTAAGGAACTATGCTGTAACCCTCGAAGAGATTGCTCCAGGAGTTTTTGCTGCTCTACCCGGCGATGTTCCGGAATCAATTCGGTATACGGAAAACAGAAGAGGCTCTCGGAACTGTAACCGAAAAGCTGTTCCGCGGCGCTGTTCCACGAACTCAAAGTGCCGTCCGGGTTGACGCCGATAATAGCGTCGCCGCTCGATTGCACAAGGTAAGCGAGGTGAGCGTTCTCGGATTCCGTCCCTCTCTTCTCAACGAAGTCGGCCAGTTGCCCGGCGATGGAAGTAAGCATTTGGCTGTCGGCGTCATCCAACTCTATTCCTGACTCTGTATAGATTTCCAGAGAGGCAAGCAAAGTGCCTTTCATCTTTGATTTGACGGGATGGCTGCAGCAGAGCATCAGGTCATCACTTATGCCGGAAGGGTTTTCCATGTTGCTCCGGCAAAAAATGCGCAGGGTTTTCAGCCGGTCTTCTGTGTCGGTCTGAACTTGTGCCCGGGGTGGTTCGGCTCCCAGGCTCCTTCTACTTTCGTACTCTTTGATGACAATAGAATAGCGAGCCTGCTGCGCCAGACCCTCTACGACGGCCGTCAATATCTGCGGTGCCGCTTCACTCAAATTCTAGGCTTTCGAAAGCACTGCCGCAACTTTGTATTCAGCGGAAGTTCGCAACTGGCTTTCTCTTAATTGTCTGGTTTTCAGCTCTACCAATGCCTCGATGCTCTTCTGGGTTTCCACCAGTTCGACTTGCTTATCGGCTATTTCATGCATCTCCCTGATGTTTTGATCGATAAGCTTGAACAAGAAGAAATCTTCGAAGACGACCCACCAGGTGTGCTCGAGCCAGCGCCATGGTTCTATGATTTCGACGCCGTAGATGGAAAGGGGAAAGAAAATTCCCCTCAGGATATGGTCTATGACTACTACGGCGGAAGCGGCTATGAGCACCGATTTGTCTCGGTAGAAACTGAGAAAGGCCAGGGAACCGAAGATGAGAAAATGGCTTTCAATGCGCCCTCCCGTCAAATGAATCAAGAGGGCGGCCCAGAGCATCTGACCGATGGCAACCGCCTGTCTGGTCTGGGCTGCGCCGGCGTCCCTATGCACCAGGTAGACGGGGCGGCCCAGGATGAGGGCACCCAGGATGAACGCCGTCCAGACATGGATGTGTATGTCACTGTGGGTGCCTGACCAGGCCCGCGGAGAGATTAGCAGGGCTGTCACCAGACCGGCAATCCATTCACAAACAAGCAGCATGCCGAATAGCTTGTCGGTGCTTTTATAGACGGTGTCTTTCATTTCGAGAAAGAGTGCGTCGGTCCTTCTCGTTACTTCCGGCTCTATTATCTGTGGGATAGCGGTCTTCGTCATTGCGCTAAACGCTGCTCCCCATTGGCATTTTGGGGGACGCTCTCGCCTGGGGGTCTCGTGCTCCGGTCCACGCCGGCATTTTGAGAAATCTGCCTACTGTCGTTCAAGAGGGCACAACCGAAGACTTTGCAAGAGTAGGGTTTCACTTTGCCGGACCAGCCACCTGCGTCCGCTTGCATTTCCTTGTCGGCGAGCCGGTTTGTGATAGCCTCGATTTTGTCCTTGCCGATGCTGTCGCCTTCGTGACCTCTGCCGGGAGTTATGCCGCCGCAGAACCTCAAGAGTCCTTTCTGGTCATAGAGAAGCGTTTCTCCCGAGGTGGCGGCCTTGAACTTTTGGGCCTCAACTCCATCGCGGTCCAACTCCACTGAAAGGCCCTTGATACTCCGGCAACGTTCTGCCAGGGGCGTGTCGGCAAATTGAGAGTTGGCCCCCGGGGGCACCACCAGCAAGGCTATGGTTTTCGTTTCGCGCAGCCGGGGAAGCAACCGGCTCAGCTCGCTGACCGTGGCATTGCTACAGGGGCATTGCGGGTGCAGAAATACCAGCAAGGTCTGCCGCCCGCTCTGGGGTTGCAGGCGGCTATCGGCCGGCCAACCGACTGGCGGACTGGTGGGGGTACCCGAGCGAGTGTGGTAGTCGAGCAAGATAGCGAAACCCAAAAGCACTGGCAAAATCCATAGAATTACCGGTAGCAGGCTGGAACTGTGTTTGGGAGCAGGTTTCATTTGTACCTTTTGGACGGCTTCGAAACCGACGCTTCAAGTTCGGTTGATTCTGTCTACGAGCGACCTGATTTCATCCGGTAGTGTCATAGGATTGAAGGGTTTGGAAATGACGCCGGCTGCTCCCAGTTTGGAATAGCTTTCCATTTCTTGCCTTTGCACCTTAGCGGTCATGAAAATTACTGGTGTATCGAAATCTCCACTTGCATCTTTGAATTTTTTGAAGGTAGTTGGTCCGTCCATGCCGGGCATCATTACATCGAGCAAAATGACATCGGGCTTGAATTCATTCACCAGGGCCAGCGCCGATACTCCCGAGTCGGCCATGGCTACTTCCCATTTCCCCACTCGTTTCAAGGTCACCTCGGCTACCTTTCTGATGGAGGCATCGTCATCTACCATCATGACCTTTTCGATTTTCATTTTCTTCGTCAGCCTCAAATGGGGCGCAATCTCTATGTTCCCACCTTCACTCCCAGGTCCGTATCCCCCGCTCAGGTGATGGTAAACTTCCCCTATAAATAGAATGATTAGACTGGGCCTGATCTAAGTGGCATCCAGAGAGTTTCAGGCACTTCTGGTACTCTTTCAGTCTCTCGAAACCTATTTTTTACCTGTAAGAAAATCTAATGCTAGATACTGCCAGAACGGTTCTTATAGTTGATGATGACCCCATGTTTCGTCGATTCGTGGCCGCTTCTCTGGCGACCAAGGGTATAAGTGTCAAAGAGGCGCGCAATACCATTGAGGGTGAGCGGCTCTTGATGGAAGGACCTGATTTGCTCATGGTCGACTACAAGCTGCCGCAGTCTGACGGCGCTTCCTGGATCAAGAAGCTAAAAGAAAATGGCATTGCCATCCCCATTGTCTTTTGCTCGGGGTCCGGCTATGACAGCAAAGTCTTTTCAGTTGTTCGAAACGTGCTCTCCGTCGATTTGATTTTGCAAAAACCAGTCGCGGCAGAACGCCTGGTAGAGTCCATTCTCTCGCTATTGCCTCAGTCTCAGTTCGACCCGCTCTCCGTGCCCTCTTCGCCCGGGGCTGAATCGCTCTCGTCGGCCGTTGCCGCCGCTGATAAAGTGGAGGCATCAGTGGCCGATTGGATGGAAACCTATGCCGCAGAAGAAGACCTGGAAACGCGGCGCATACTGGAAGAACTAGCGAGAGACTATGTTGTCAGCCTGCCCCGGGTTATTGATGAGATAGCCGGCGAAATTTGCCGACTCGGTTCGGAAGAAAGTAGCGAACTTCTGGAGACTGCAGCCAATCGGGCTCATCAAATCAGGGGCACGGGCAGTTCGCTTGGATTTTGTGAGCTGGGGATTTTGGCCGGTGAACTGGAAGACCGGCTCAATGGTCTCTCTGCTGCTGACCGGGAATGGCTTGCTTCCTGGCGCGAAGAACTTTTAGTCTTCGTTGATTTGATGCGCGATGTAGTGGACGATCTCGTAAGGCACCATGCTTCCAAGCTCTTGCCAGACAAGACTGGGTTAGAGAGCGGCGCCGCTCCCGAAATCAGACCGGAGAAGTCCATTGAGTGTAACTTTGAGGAGGGGGCTTCCACCGAAAGCGAGCCGCTTATGGTTCGCTCCGCATTGAAACGGCTGGCCCGCGTTGATAAACCACTGCAGGTGTTGTCCGTGCTCGCTCCTTCCAACAAGCAAACTGTTCTGGCGCAAGAAATAGAACAGGCGCTCCTGGGCTTTCCAGGTGCCGGTAAGTGTCAGGTTCAAACTTTAAATTCGGCGCTTTCCCTGATGAGTTGTCTCAATGAAGGCCTGCCCGATCTGGTATTGATGGAAGCTGATTTGCCTGGACTGACGGGTTTCGAGGCTTGTCGAATGCTGCGGGCTCACCCACTCTGGGGCGAATTGCCAATCTTGCTTTTGTTGAAGTGCGCCGATGCTCAAGAAAGAGGCCAGGTTTTTGAGTGCGGGGCCAATGACTTTGTAATCCTGCCGATACTGGAAGTGGAACTGCAAACTCGAGTGAGAGCGGTCATTCCTGAGCCTTGCAAAAATAATTTGCTAAGTACCATACAAATGTAGTACAATTGTTCTACGTTCAAAAACTTAATTGACCATTTTCGAGTGCTTCCACGTTGCTGAAAGGCAATGTTGTCGGTGTTTTATGGCTGCCTTAAGCTGTTTCAACCGCTGTTCGGCAGGCAGTGGGTCCATGCTGCTGCAGGGCTGCATTGTCTCATGGTTTGCAGTCCATGTAGTCTTGGCAGATTTAATTCAGTCCCGGGGAAGCATATCTTGCTAGTATTAGTAATTGCGGGAGGTTTGCATGTTCTCCGATAACGCGCTCAAAGTTCTTCAGAAGCGATATTTCCTCAAAGACGACAAAGGGCGTCTTGTGGAAGATGTGGCCGCCCTCTTCACCCGGGTGGCCGACGCTGTAGCGGCAAGTGAGCGAAAATTTGGCGGGGAAGAGGCAGTCGAGAAATACAGCCGAATATTTTTTGATTTGATGATCAATCGGCGTTTCATGCCCAATTCTCCCACCTTGATGAATGCCGGTAAGAACGGTGGGCAGCTATCCGCCTGCTTTGTGCTGCCGGTACCCGATAACCTCGAAGGTATTTTCGAAACCTGCAAAAATGCCGCCCTCATCCACAAAACCGGTGGGGGTACGGGTTTCTCTTTCTCGCGCATTCGCCCCGCCAACGATCGGGTGGCCAGCTCTACCGGCGTAGCTTCCGGGCCAATCAGTTTTATGACCGTATACGATGCTGCTACAGAAGCAATTCGCCAGGGCGGCACCAGGCGTGGTGCCAATATGGGCATCTTGCGTGTCGATCATCCCGACATCGAGGAATTCATCAGTTGTAAACGCGACACAGACAAGCTCAATAATTTCAATATTTCAGTGGCTGTTACCGATACCTTTATGCAGGCCGTCAGAGAAGACAGTGACTTCGAATTAATTCACCCCTCGTATTTCGAGGCTGAGCGAAAGAACGACTCAAGTGCCATTGACCGCAGTTTATATGTGGTGCGCACCGTTTCGGCCCGAGATCTTTTCCGCCGCATTGTCCAAAATGCTCATGCTACAGGCGAACCCGGGCTCGTTTTTATTGATCGCATCAATGAGAGCGATCCGGTTTTCCTTACTCTTGATTCTGATGGACGTCCTGTTGCCGGTACTGAAGACATTGAGGCTACCAATCCCTGCGGTGAGCAACCTCTGGGACCGGGCGACGCCTGTAATCTTGGTTCCATAAATGTAGCCGCCTTTGTCGCCGAAGCGGGGTCCGACTTCGATTATGATGCCCTTGGTTCTGTAGTTGACCATTGTGTGCGCTTTCTTGATGATGTTATAGACGCCAACTGCTATCCCTTTGAATTTGTGCGGGCTGCCACCCTCAACAACAGGCGCATTGGGCTTGGCATTATGGGCTTTGCCGAAGCGCTGATTCGCATGGGTTTGCCTTACGACAGTGAAGCTGCCGTGGGCAGAGCCGAGCAATTGATGCGCTTTATCGATGAGCGGGCTGCGCAAGCTTCGGCGGCGCTTGCCGACGAGCGGGGCAACTTCCCCAACTGGCCGTATTCCGTCTGGGGAGCCCGGCAACAGAAAAGGCGTAATGCAACCGTCACCACTATCGCCCCGACCGGCACTATATCTATTATTGCCGGCACCACATCCGGTATCGAGCCTCTTTTCGCTATTTCTTTCGTGCGACGGGTTATGGGCGGTACCGAACTTATAGAGGTCAATCCCTTATTCGAAGAACAAGCTAAAAAGAGAGGTTTCTACAGCGAAGCTCTAATGCGTAAAATCGCTGAGCTGGGAACCGTACACGATATACCGGAGGTGCCGGAAGACATTCGCCGGCTCTGGGTTTGTGCTCACGATATAGATTATGTCTGGCACATAAAAATGCAGGCGGCCTTTCAGCGGCATACCGACAATGCGGTTTCCAAAACCATAAACTTCCCGGCTGCGGCCACGGAAGCTCAGGTTGAACAGTCTTTTCTGGCGGCCTACGAACAGGGTCTGAAGGGCATCACGGTCTATCGAGATACTTCCAGGCGCAGCCAGGTGCTCAACCTTCGCCATACCGATCCGTTGAAGAAAAGTGCTGGCATTCTCGCCCGGGAGCACCACGTCGAGGAAGCCGAACCAGGAAAAAAGACCGTTTCTGTTGGCCGAAAGGGGACTGTGACTAGTCCCCAGTCGGAAAGCGTGCGTATTTCCATGGTGGCTTGCGAAGTGACTTCCCAGGAATCCGGCCAAGGGGTTTGCCAGAACCCGTCAGCAGCCTCGCCTGCAGCCGCTACTGTTACTGTTTCTACTATGTTGCGTTTGTCCGATGTATATACGAAGGTCGACTTCTGTCCTCAGTGCGGCATAGCTGAGAGTTTCCTCAAATATGAAGCCTGTCGTTTGTGCTCATCCTGCGGTTATACTAAGTGTTGACGCCACCCCAAGCAGGGGTTGACCGGGGTAAGCGTCGCCCCTGAGGGATTTGAGCAATGTCGATACTTGTAGATCACGAGATCAAAGAGGAAGTGGCGAAAGGCCGCTTGATTATCGAGCCTTACGAAGAGCGCTTGATACAGCCTAATTCCTATGACGTGCGGCTGGCCGATCGCTTTTCCTGGCACGAAGACTCTGAAGACATTATCGATCCCTATGCACCCGAAACTGTTCTTGCCGGAGTCAAGCAGACGGTGCAAGAGTCTATCGTGTTGAATCCCTACGAATTCATTCTGGGCGCCACTCTCGAAGCCCTTTGCTTGCCTGATGACATTGTCGGGCAGCTAACCGGAAAATCCAGCCTGGCTCGTCTTGGGGTCATGGTTCATGTGACTGCCGGTTTTATCGACGCCGGTTTCAGTCACCCGCCCGCTCAAATTACCCTGGAAATCTTGAATGTGGGTAACCGACCGGTGCGCCTCCATGCCGGGATGAGTATCGGGCAGATGGTCTTTACGCGCACGGCGCCCTGTGAATTGCCCTATCACAAAAAGCCCGGTGCCAAATACAACGGTCAGCAGGCGGCCGCTCATAGTAAGTACTATCTGAATAAGGCCCAGTCCCCCGCTTAAGGGTGATCAGGTATTGGGTTCCCGATTATTGAGTAGTCGCCTCAATCCTTCACCTTTGTTGCCTACCTTTATCTCGGGAACGCCTTTGGGCTGTTCCTTGCCGGCTGGTGTGGGCTCAGGCCCCTTAATAGGTGGGTTGCTCGGCGGTGCTGTCTCTTGCGGCACCGGCAGTTTGATCGGTTCCTTAGGCTGGTGCCTGGCAGTTTCCGGCATGATAGGCACGCCGGTCAGTGATTCGCCCTGGAACTCCGCCAGGAACCTGTCCGGCAGGGCCATATTTTGCAGGGTCTCGGCATCATCAGTGACGTTATAGGTGCCTCGTTTGTATCGGGGGATGCGGGTCTCCCTTGTGTTCAGTTGAGAGAGAGGGCGGTAAGTCTGATAGGCAGCGGAGTTTTTCTGATTGCGTTCCTCTGTGTTTAATCTGTACTTCTCTTCAAGCTGCTTGGCTGCTTGATGCCGGTGCGTTTCTCTCAAAAGTCCGGCATAGTTATTCAGAACATTGAGGGTGTGGGGGTGGTCCAGTCCCAGTTGTTTGGTTTGTATGGCAATGGATCTCTGGTATTCCGATTCCGCCAGGTAGTGCTTCTTCTGCCGGTGATAGAGCAGGGCTAAATTGTTTATATAAACCCCCACATCCGGATGCTCCGGGCCCAGGTTTCGTTCATGCAGACTGATTATGCTTTTCACCAGAGGTTCGGCCTGCGCAAATTTGCCATGGCTGAAGTAAAGCTGGGCCAGGGTCTCCAGGCTGAGGGCGCGGCGGCTATCTCGCATCGGTAGTGCTTCGGCCAGAGTCAGAACTATGTGCAAGAGGCTTTCTGTTTCGTTGAAATTGGCCTGAGCCAGGGATTGTTGCACCTGCTTCCAGGCCTCGGTCCAGCGAGCTTCGGCATCCTGGGCGCTTAAGGTTTTATCCGGCTCTGTCTGCCCTGTCCGTTCACAGGCCCCGGTTTCTTCAATGTTCTGGCTTTCGTCCATGGACTTGGGAATAATCCTTAACTTAATACTGTTGTGCTTCCTGTCCAGCGCCGTCCGTAGGATTTCCGGTACCTATTTACTTTACCCGGCCGAGGCAACAGGTACAGAAGACGCGCCTTATTTATATGCCCACTTTAGATTTGAAGCTTCAAGCAGTTTTTCCAAACTGCCTGCCTTAGATAAAATCTAGCCTCAACTGGGGCGAAAGTGGGAATTCCACGCATTTACGTGCGGCTGAGTTCTGTCTAATATGATGAAGCGCGTTTATGGGCATAGTGCCTATGGGAAAGGGCAGCGCTTTTTCTAGGTCTGGAGGGGTTCTAATGGGTGGCGAAATTCCCGCTGATAGCGGTGACGGTAAGCAGAAGAAACAGGAGCAGCCCCGAATCAGCTTTTCGCAGGCTTTTGATGAAGTGCAGCAGGCGCCCGGCGTGGCTCCTGGAGCCCTTCAGAACGGCGAAAAACCAAAGTCGCTAGATCCTTTCTATACGCCGCCGACTGATGGTTCGAGACGTCCGGGACGGGCTACTTACGGCACTGACCGTGACCCTACCGGTGGCAGCATACCCCGGGAAAGGCAGACGGAAGTACCGGGGAATTTTCAAGAGCACCATGCCGACAAGGCTCGCGATCCTAATCAGCCCTACAGTCGCTATGATCCAACCGGTCGTAATCAGACCGCCCAGGTAGATATTCAGCAGAAAGCCCGGGCTGATGCTCATATCATGTCCATCATTGCCAAGCGCGGCCTGGCTAATGATATTTCCCGTGATCCTGATGCCCGCACCGCCGACGGCATAATGAGAGGTTCCACGCGCCTGGTGGTAGCTGGTCTAGGCGGTGTACTGGCCAGCAAATCGGAAGGTCTTATCAACACGGCAGCAGAGCGCTCCGTCAATTTTGGTGAGGGTCTCAAAGCCAGTGAAAGTGGCTTGAAGCGCACCGCCGGCACCGTGGTGGAACAGCCCGGTAAGTTCTGGCAGAGATTCGGCACCAGTACGGGGGATTATATCCCTACCAAGGGCGCCAATCTGGCTGCCGAGGCGTCTACGCTGCGCACCGGCATGATCGATAGTATGCAGAAGATTGCAACCGAGGGCTCCGATGATGCCGCCAAAGCTCTGGCTAACCACAAGCTGCCAATTTTGCGCGGTTCCATTACCCCCGACGTAATTGCCACCGCCAAAACTTCTCCCGGCATATGGTCGGCTGACGAAATCGCCAATTTAGAGAAAATCAGCAAAGCCGAAGCCACCCTCGCCGCACAAGCTAAGAAGGCCGGCGGAGCCGTGGCTGATGACATGGGTGGATTCAAGGCCTTCCGCACTGGTCTGACAGGAGCTGTAGGCACCTATGGCGCAGTGCTGGCCGATAGATCCCTGGCTGAGACCATCAGCGGCAATAAGAACGCTGCTGCTGAGTCCTGGAACGTTATGCAGTGGGCGGCGCCTGCTTCGCTGGCCCTTGGTAAGACCACCTGGGGTAAGGCCGGCTATCTAGGTGTTTCTTTGCTTGGTTCAAGAGGTACCGATGCTTTGCTCGGCAAGGCGCCCGACAATTGGAATGCTCCCACGGGCATGATGGATTGGAAGGACGCCGGCATGCTTGGTGCCACCTTAACTCTCGCCAGCCGCATTCCCAATCCCATCGGACGAGTAGGCGTGGCCCTGGCCGGTGTGACCGCCGTCAAAGGCATTCACGCTTTCGAGGATAATCTGCCCGGCAACCTCAAAGCTACCTACGCCGATACCAAAGAACAGGTAGTAAATGACAGCCGCGAGCGCAGTGGTAGTTCTCTCAATGCCATGCGTGAGTCATATCAGAACCTCAGTGCCAAGAAAGAAGATTACCTCTTCGACCTGGTGCGTGCCTCCGATGAACAGATGAAAGCTAGCTGGAATCTGAAGAAACAAGACGGTACTCCGCTTCTCAGCGATGATATGAAGCTTTTGGCTTACAGGCAGGATGGCGTCATGAGGCGCTCTCTTGCTGACGAAACCATCAAGAATGGCACTCGCATCATAGACAAGTCGAAAGTTGCCTACATGCTGGAAGGCTACAACCTTGATTTGAACGGTCTGGCTGCCGACCTCTTGCTTCGCTCGGCCAGCAGCACCAGCGGTGCAGCCTTCATGACACAGGCCATCATCAACAATAACAACGACTCATCCAAACCCAAAATTCTTGTGGAGGGCAGTCAGCCTACTCAGGCGGAAATAGACGGTTTGAATAAGTTCACGGCTGATACCCGCAAGAACCTCGATGCCATTCTTGATGGCAAACACGACATTCCCGGTGCCATAAACGAGCTTTCCAAGCCCAAGTGGGCCGGTGCTAATTCTGATGATTTGCTCCGCACCGTCGTCTTTGAAGTAGACAGGCAGGCGATCAAATATGCGAAGAAGGGCGCTGGTGCTCGTGATGCGGCTGTAGCCGCCGAACAGGCCGGCAACACTGCCGTAGCTGAGATGGCCAGTCGTGAAAAGCAAGACTGCGAAAGAATGCTGGCCAAGCTCTTCCGCGATCAAGCCGTTGCCTATCTGGCTATGGCCAAGAACAAACTTGACCATGGAAAAGACGGCGGTGGCGCGCAAGATTTGCTCTTCAATGAGGCAAATAATCAGCATGACCTTTTGCCGGGTAATCGTCGCAAGGCCTACAACGGAGCCCAGGGAGCTATTTTGATGGCTGCTCGCTTTGGCGGCGGCTTTGACAATCCCGACCTCAAGCAATTGGTTGAAGAGTACAATAAATTGGCTGAAAGAGTTCCTGCGACAATCCGGAATAATTTCCGCGACACCAAGCTCAACCCCCTGAACGTAGATAACGGCCTGCAGAGATAGTCAGATTCTTGTTGGTTGGTTGGTTTGTTGGTTGAGTTGAACTTTTTGCCGACCGGTGACGTTTTAGATAGTGGAGGAAGCGCAAGCTTCCATCTCTAGTACCGTCATCAAGTCACTTAAGGTTGATTATTGCCTATGTCAACAAGCCCGGTCAAATGCGACCGGGAGCCGGATCTTTGCGTCTTCGACATGGAGTCGCCGGAGCACGGTTCTCGTTTGCTTGCTATCGCTGAGCCGGATTCCAGTGTAAGCGGCGGTTTGGGTTTGTATGCCCTGACACTGGCCGCACTTTCTGGGAGCCTGGCCAGTGTCCTCCTTTCCAGCACCGATGCCTGGCCAATTTTCGTTCTTTTGGCCGGCGCGGCTCTGGCTCTCTTCTTGTTCTGGTTGGTCTGCAGGCGACCCTGGCTGGTGTTTTTTACAGCACTGGTGCTTGTTTTGAGTTTTACGCTGGCAGCAAGCAGACGAGCCTTCCTTGTGCAAAGCGAGCTTGAGCCCTTACTTGGCAGTCCGGTTGAAATATCGGCAGTCGTAGAATCGGAGCACAAAGTTGGTCAAACCGATGCATCCACTCTGGTACTTGCCGGTTGTCGCCTGCTCAAGCCGCGCACCCTGAACATCAACGGTAAGGTGCGCTTGCCCTGGGTGAAGCCGCCTTTCCCGCAGGGCGGCCCACTGCAGGTGAGAGGCGTATTGCTGCGCCCCAAAGAGAATTCATTCTCCTTTTCCCTCTCTCCAAGACGCTTCGCCAATAGCCAGGGTATCTACTTTGAACTCGGTCAGGCTCGCCTTGTCGGTGGTAATAAGGTGCCTGAGCCCAGTTTGCCTTCTTTTCAGTTGCCTCTAAACGAACTGAGGCAAAAGCTTTTGCAATTGCACCAACTGGCCATCGGTTCTGAGCTGGGGCCCCTGCTCGGTTCAATGGTGTTAGGAGAGCGAGCTTGCAAAATCGATGGGCAGATGAAGCTAAGCTTCAATAGAGTCGGTCTCTCGCACCTGTTGGCGGCATCCGGTATGAATCTGACCATCATTCTGGGGGCTTTGCTGCTATGTCGTTCTTTCTCAATCGATAGATCTGAGCCGGCACGGCGCAAAAATTCTACTGATATCTGGCTCAGCCTGTTGGCCGTGCTCGGCTTCACTATGCTAGCCGGTCCCAGCCCGTCGGTGAATCGCGCCGCCATAATGTGCTCCCTGGTGCTCTTCTCTTCCTTGTTGTTTCGGGGGCTGCCTGCCGTTCGCGCTCTTTGTCTGGCACTTCTTATCAATATCGCCGGCGATCCCCTTTGTGTCTTCGATCTTGGTTTAGAACTGTCCTACAGCGCTACCTTCGGCGTACTGGTGCTACTGCCCCTGGTGCAGGGCAGTTTCGACTACTTCTTTGAAAGACTGCCTGCCATCCTACGCTTGCCACTTCTGCATCTGTTTTTGCGACTGCTTGCTGTCGTTCTTGCCGCGCAGTCTTCCGTCATGCCCTTGCAACTCTTCTATTTCGGACAATTCAGCACCTTGTTCTTGCCCGCCAATTTACTGGCTGAGCCCCTGGTTGCCCCCATAACCGTGCTTGGTTTTGCTTCTACCATTTTTGCTTGTCCGCTGCTTTTGCTACCTCCCGGCCTGGTGCCGGCTTGTGCCTATTTACCGGCTCTTTGCCTTGATTGGCTCAGTTTGCCGTTCCTGCAGGCCTTAAATACACTCAGCCGCATGCTCTCATCCTGGAGCGGTTGTATCCTCACCGTGAGCCGGCCTGGCTGTAGTCAGTTGCTCTTCTTCTATCTGGTGGCTCTGGCTCTGCCGGCTCTTCAGCCCGGTCTGCGGCAGTTGCTGCGATTGAGCACGGCCACAGCTCAAGCCTACCTTGGTGTGTTCTTCCTCCTCTTCAGTGCTGCTTTCCTGTCATTCTTCTTAGTCTTTTCACCCTCTCTTGAAATACTGACCACAAGCCATGGTTTTGTGGTCCGTAGGGCCGGGCAGGGGCTTTACTGCTACGGCATTGATATTACCGGTGATACTATCAATGCTGCCGCTAGGCAATCCCCCACTCTGGCTGCCTTCCTGAAGGCACGCCTGGAGCCTCGGCTTCCGGTGACCATGAGTTCGCCTGGAGCTGAGGCGGCAAGCATGAGTCTGCCACCGCGAGAATGCTATCGCATTCCTCTGGCGAAAGACGGGCTCGTGGTGCTGCTACATCGCCCGGAAGGCAGCCTGCGACCGTTTGCCGTGAGCATTTTCAAAAGCGGGGCCAAGACCGCCCGCTACAAGCTCGACTACAGCCTAAAAGATGGCTGGCGCGAACGTGGCAGTGTCGCTTTTCCGGCCTGCCTACCCTACTTTGAGCTTGCCATGCCGGTTTATCCGGTTCTTGCGAGCGAAAGGGAGTGTCGGCGCTACAGTTGCCTGGTGCGCTTTCGCCTCTAAGGCTTGCCCCTAGTAGAAAGCCCTCCCTGGAAGGGGAGGGCTTTCTGCTTGTTTTTCGACCTTGTCTTATTTGCCCATGGCGGCAAAGTAAACGGCGCAGGCGTGGTCGAGATATTCTCTTGAAAGTCTCGGGTCTGTCTGCAGGAAGGCACAGAGGTTGATTACCTGGTCTACGATGTCGCGCGGGTGGCAGCAACGCATCATGCGTTTGCCGCTTCTGTATTGAGATTCGATCAGGTAGTTGACCGCTTCTTCATTGTAGGGAACCCCCGTGCGCTGACAGTATTGCAGGAAGATCCACTTGAACTCGTCTTCCGTGGGGTTGGTGATGTTGATCTTGTAGGGGATCCTTCTCAAGAAGGCTTCGTCAACCAGATCGGCCGGGTTCAAGTTAGTGGAGAAGACGATGAGCTGTTCGAAAGGCACTTCCAGCTTTTTACCGGTGTGCAGGGTCAGATAGTCGACCCGTTTTTCCAACGGTACGATCCAGCGGTTGAGGAGTGATTTGTGGTCGATTCTCTGTCTGCCAAAGTCGTCGATCAGGAGCAGACCGCAGTTGCTCTTGAGCTGGATAGGAGCTTCATAGAGCTTGGTACCGTAGTCGAACTGCAATTCCAGCATGTCGATGGTCAACTCACCGCCCACCACTACGCAGGGGCGTTGGATACGAACCCAGCGGTGGTCGTAGTCTCTCGGGTAGTTGGCCGCCGAAACCTGTTCGTGGTTGTGGTTGTCATAAACCCTGATGATCTGACCGTCAATCTCTACGGCGTAGGGAATGAAGATATGGCCTTTGAAGGAACGCACGATGCGCTCGGCGATAGAGGTCTTACCGTTGCCGGCTTCACCGAAGAGGAACATCCCTCTGCCGGAGTTGATTGCCGGACCGACGGCGTTGATCGTTCTTCTGTTGACCATGATGTCTGAGAATGCCACTTCCAGGTCTCTGGGGGTGACGTGTTCGCGACGGATGGTTTGATACTTGAGAGAGTCGACGTAACGGCTCCACGGTACAGGACACGGACCCACGTAAGCATTGTGGTCGAAATATGCTCTTGCTCTATCGCGACCTTTTTCTGTGGGAGTGTATTCATAGTCAGCCAGACCACCGGAGCTTCTAACTTCGATGAGCAATTGCTTCTTCAAGACTTCGATGATCTCTTCAACGATCTTGAAGGGCAGCATGGTGCGCGAAGCAATCTCGCGACCGAGGGCGAAGTTGACCATGTATATGTCTTTGAGCACCAGCTCTTCCAGGAAGCCTTCCTTCATGCCGGTTTCAGCAATGCTGGCCGGATATGGAGGAACAAACTCCTGTTGTTGCTGCGTCCCCGTTCTAACCTGTTGCATGTCTATCTCTCTTATGTGGAGCCACTGTCGATTTTCAAATAGAA
The DNA here is from genome assembly GCA_016212515.1 of Candidatus Melainabacteria bacterium. Lineage (GTDB taxonomy): Bacteria > Cyanobacteriota > Vampirovibrionia > Obscuribacterales > Obscuribacteraceae > Obscuribacter. The sequence goes on along the minus strand of JACRFZ010000074.1, from coordinate 10,674 downwards.
AGCTTGGTCGTGGCGCTTGACTTCCGGGCTTGACTTCTGCTTCCCTGGGCAAGATTGCCGGCCCAAGTTTTTAGCCTTGTAAGCATAGCAAATATAACCACTTTAGCGCGTTGTGCCGGTTCTTACCAGCACCTGAAAGGCTTTTGCCGCTTAAATAGTAAATACGAAGCGATTTTTAGCCGTGGAGGCTAAGATTTACTGCTGCCTGCGGCAAGGGCTTTGATTTGCTCGGCGATTTCCGTCAGCTCATCCAGGTTATCTATGCCTCCGAAACGGTCTTCGTTGTAGAGCTGCATAAAGCTGCTGACAACCGGTTCGAGCTGATTGGGCACCGGTTTCCCTTCATCAGCCAGGGTCTGGAAGCGCTCGGATAACCTGAAAGAAATTTCGTCCACGGTTTCTGTTGGAAACTTCACTATCTCGTAACGCTTCAGCTCGTTCAAGACTTCCAGGTAGACCACGGTGGAGGCTTTGTGAGTGAGGAGGAGCTGCTTGACCTCGGCGTCCTTTCGGTAGCGCAGGTAGAGGAGGATGGCCACGACCAGAAGCGCCAGGGCGAAAATGACGCCGGCAATTTTGGCTGTTAACTGCATGACTGCCGGGTCGACTGTGCCCAGGAAGGGCAGGTTCAGCATTTTGCTCTTGTCGTCCGCTCCCGGTAGGGGCGGTGCTTCGGGCTTGCCGTCGCTGTTTTGACCGAGTCCTTCCAGTCCAATCAGGTTTCGCCGGGGCTTTTTATTTGATTTGATCTCCTGGGCAAAGGGATTGGCCAGGCCGCTACGGATGAATTTTGAGAGGACATTGCCTCCTTCCTCGTGGGCCGGCAGTTGTCCTTGAGGGGTGGCATCGAAAGGTACCCAGTTCCAGTAAGGAATATAAACCTCGGTCCAGACATGGGAGTCTTTTGCTCGAATTTCGTTGTAGCCGGTTGCTTTGTTGAAGGTGCCCGGCATATAACCCACCACCAGGCGGGCGGGGATGCCCTGGGCGCGGCAGAGCAAGGCATGGGCTGTGGCAAAGTGGCGACAACTGCCGGTCTTGCTTTTGAAGAGAAAGTTGTCTATGGCTTCAGCGGGGTTTTCAGTGCTCGGGGCGGTTTTGAAGAGCCCGTCGTTTTCGTACTGATAATTTTTCTTCAGATATTCCTGTATTTTTTCTGCCCGGGTGAACCAGTTCGCTTCCGGGTCATTGCAGATTTTCTGGGAAAGTTCCTTGATACCGCTCGTCAGTCCTCCGCCATGCTTCAGGCAGCTTGCAGCCGTTTCATACTCATCTTTGCGATCCTCGTCCAGTTCAAGGAGGGTTTCAAGCGGATGATTGCGCATCACTTGCATGTCATAAACAGGGGCCTGGCTGATGACGGTGAAGGCGGCGCCGCGCTTGATTGGTTCGGTGGCTTTGACGGTAGCATCCGAGTCCATTCTCAGCTCTTCGCCGCCAATCTTTACGATCTGAGGGATCCAACTGGTGGGAACGATGTAGCCCAGATCCGTCTCGGCTCTGAAGTCTTGTTTTACTTCCAGGGTGGGAAGGGCCGGCGGCACGTAAATGGTATCGGATGCGGTGAGGTCGAAACCGAAAGTTTTGTTGGCTTTGATGACACGCGGCGTGGTGGGGAGTGCTCTCTTCCACAGTGTGCCGTCGAAGCCGTTCAGGGCGTATTTGCGGATATACAGGTGCTGGGGGGTAGCCACCTTCATTATTAGTGTTTCGGCGTTGGTCTGCGGATTCGACAGATCGATGCCTTCCTTCTGGTAGGCTTCGTTCAGGGTCTTGTCGCGTTTGATTTGTTCCTTTAGCTTGGCCATTTGCTGGGCATTGAGGGTGCCTTTGATCTTGCTCAAATCAATGTTCTCTTGCCCCTGCCCCAGTGGTGCCGTGGTGGCCTGGTTTGAACTCTTGGGATTGTCGGCGGCTTTTCCTGCACCGCCAGCGGTGCCGTGCTCGCCGCCCTTGACGGTGAAGCCGGAGCCGCCCTCTTTTGGACCCTCGACGCCGCCTCTGAGAGCCTGACTGCGTCCACCTTTACCTAGTTGTCCGCTCAAGTAGGCCGAAAGCGGAAACTTGGAGCGCACTACGTTGTCTATGAACACATCGATGAGGCTGTCGGTGCGAGGCAGCACCACGAAGGTGCCAAAGCTGAAGAGGGGTAAAAGTATCACCGGAATAAACGATGTCAAAGATATGGCGCGCAAGCGTTTTTCCATCACTTGCTTTTTGTTGTCGCCGCCGGCTACCGCTCTTGATGGTCCCAGCTCATGGGAGCGTGAGGATGAATCGAAGAAGAGAAGCAGACCGGCAAGAATCGTGTAGCTGAGGATGAAGGCTCCGAAGAAGGGATCTTTCCCGCCCACGCCTGTGAGGAAGGTCAGTAATGCCAGCCCGATCAGGGAGGCCACGGAGAAGTCGGTGCGGGTGCGTAAATCGAAGCAGTGCAGGGCGGAAAGCCCTGCGATCAGGTGTACGAAGGCGGCCACGGCGGTGCCGCTTGAACTCATGGAGACGGCATAGATCTCAAAGCCGAAGTTAGTAAACAGAAGCAGGGTGCCGACCGTGGGCAGCGTGCCGAGCCAGATTGGTCGGGAATCACGGAAGAGGTAGGCCAGATAACTGCCGAGGATGGCGGTCATCATGAAGAGCAGGGTGACCAGGGGTGGCGTCGGGATATAACAGGCCGAACCGAAGAGCAGCACCAGGTTCATGGTCAGGGCTGTCAGACGCGTGCCCAGCGAACTTTCCGGGGCTTCCTCTTTCTTCTTGTTTTTCTTAGGAAGGATGTTCACAGGTGGGCAAGCTCCTCAAACTCTGCCAGGGACGCCAGAATTCTGCCGTACTGAGCCGGCTTGTCCCTGGTCACCGGTGAACTTCTACGATCACCGGAACCCTGGGCGTGGAGAGGAATAGGCGCACTGGCTTGTCTGGCCATCATGAGGGTGCTGTCGGCTTCCAGGAAGGCCCGGGACAAGACCCAGAGATCGACCTGCCTGAGGGCCGAAGCTGAGACAGCCGGTCTCATGGTGGCGGCAGTAAGTCTGGCTAGTGGGTCTTTCGACTCGTCCAATTCGGGTTCTCCTGCCTTAAATTCCTCTTCCGGCTGCGTGGAGAGATCCGAGGGGCGCACGGTGAGCAGAGCCAGAGTATCCGACATACCTACCTGGGGCACCCGCACCCGGTATTCGCTATCCTTCACTTCCAGTGCTTCCACTCTAGCAAGAATTTGGGAAGCCCACCCGATACCTCTGGCGATGGGCGGCAAGTCGCTGAGGATATCCGGCAGTTTTTCCAGATCCTCGTCCAGGCTGGGAATTACGAATAGTTCCGGTGCGCCTCCCAGGCGGAAACCCAATTGCAAGAGCGAAAGGGTAATAGAGACGGCCAGCTCGAACTGGTCTTCACTCTTCCAGTCGGAAGTGAGGTCGAGCAAAACATCAAAGCCGGGGAGTCCTTCCGACTCGAATTCTCTGATCATCAACTTGCCGGTCTTGGCTGAACTCGGCCAGTGAATGAAGCGCGGGCTGTCGCCGCTACGAAATTCTCTCAGAGAGCGAACCGAGGCGGAAGAGAGCGCGGCAATCGGCCTCGATGATGAGAAGAAGAGGGCGGAGTCGCCGGCGGCGCGCAGGCGAAAGAGGAAGTTGCCGTCTATATTATTGATGCGCGGGTAGACGGTCATCTGCGGAATCCGCGAACCGGCCCGCACTTCGCTGGCTCCCTGGTTGGCCGAGTAAAGTCCTTCTTTATCTTGTTTTTCCAGACCACGTTGCAGCTCTTCTGCAAATTTGTCGCTCAAGATGTAGCGTTTGTTCCACCAGGCCAGCCCGAAGGGGTAGCAACTGAAGATTTCAATTGCTTCCAGGTTGTATACGCCCCGCTTCAATCTTGGGGTTTGTGCCACCACCCAGGCTTCGCTGGTGAGATGCTCGACCATGATCGGGCGCAGCATGTTTTCGCGTTCCCCGAGCTTGACCAGTTTGATTTGCACCAGAAGCCATTTGATGGGCAGATATGGGGCCAGGAAGCCCCACCAGTTTTTGCGGATTACCTTTACCCGCAGGTTCAACCGTTCTCTGGCCACGGCCTCGGCCGGTAAGTGAAAGTGAATGCTGGTTTCCAGAACCTGTAAGAGGGGAAGCAGCACACCCAGCAAAATTGAGGTCAGGGCCACGGAAGTGAGGAGATAGCACCAGAGATTGCCGGTTTCTCCCCCGAAGAGATAGAGGCAGAAAGCGAGAAAGAGAATGACGAAGAAGCGAGTCTCAAGCACGAGATCCATTTCGGAATCGGCGAATTTAAAGGTGAACTTCAGCCCGCGAGGGTGAAGTTCTTCCTGTGATGCCCTATCTTTGCCGCTTTTGGCGCCAAATTTAAACTGGAACGGGGACTTCTTCGAGGACTCTTTCAATAAGTTGAGCATGGCTGACCCGGTTGTCCCTTACCTTGGGGATTATTCTATGACCCAATACATACGGTGCGAGCAATTTCACATCATCAGGCTTGACATAGTGGCGACCGTCTACCAGCGCCGCCGCCTGCGCCGCTCTCATCAGGAGCTGGCTGCCCCTGGGGCTGACGCCCAGAACGATGGAGGGGTGTTTGCGGGTGGCACCAACTACGGTGACAATGTAGTTCTTGATGGATTGTTCGACGACGATGGTTTTCACCACCTGCCGGGCTTCCAGTACTTCATCTTCAGATAGGACGGCGTCTACGCTGAAAGCACCCTCGTCGAGAGTCTTATCGAGGATCTCTACTTCCTGACTGGGTTTTGGATAGCCCAGCGAAAGCGAAAGCATGAAACGGTCGAGCTGAGCTTCCGGAAGCGGGAAGGTGCCGTGGTATTCGATCGGGTTTTCGGTGGCGATCACGAAAAAGAGGTCGGGCAGCCGTCTTGTGGCACCGTCAGTGGTGACCTGGTTCTCTTCCATGGCCTCCAGCAAGCTGGACTGAGTACGGGGTGTGGCTCGGTTGATTTCGTCCGCCAGGAGGATGTTGGTGAAAATTGGACCCGGCATGAATTTGAAGACGCCTTCCTTGGCTTCGAAGATGCTGACGCCGCAGATGTCCGAGGGCAATAGGTCGGGCGTACATTGAATTCGTTTGAATTTGGCATGCACCGACATGGCCAGGGTCTTGGCCAGAAGTGTTTTGCCGACTCCCGGTACGTCTTCTATGAGGCAATGACCGCCGGCCAGAAAGGCCACTACCGACAGGCGCGTGGCATGCTCCTGCCCGACCAGGACACCGTTGATGTTGTCGAGAAGCAACTGCACCTTGGGCGAGAGCACCTGCACTCTCTGGGCTGGACCGGCGCCGTCATAGGGGTCCATGTCTTGTACGCCTGTTATCCGCTGACTATCCACCGTGGGCTCCTTGTTGAGACGGTTGCCAAGTTGGTCTTCGTATGGCTGTGGTTGCAGCCGCTTGATTCTCTCTTCTCTTGAATTCTCCGGCGGTCCTTGACCTCAGAATCCAGGAAAAAATTGAATAATCATTATACTGATTAAATTCACCCATTCCACGCTTCGCTTGCAATTTTTCCGCCTGGAATTTGGGCGAACATTGCTTGCGGCGCCCTGCTTGTGCTTGCTAATGGCGGGAACTGCACGGTCTCCGTAGAAGGCGTGCCTTTTGGAAAATGTAGTTGGGTAAATGTGCCGGCTCAGTTCCTTCTCTTGACGAGTGGCAGGTGCTAAACTGGCACCTGCTTTAGCGCTTGCGCCAGCTCATCGAAGCCCCTGCCGGGGCGAGAAAGACCTCTTGCAACAGGAAATCGCCATGGCCTTGACCTTTCAACAAGTAATCCACAGTCTCAATGATTTCTGGGGCCGCCATGGTTGCGTGGTCATGCAACCTTTTGACCTTGAGAAAGGCGCCTCTACAATGAGTCCGGGTACCTTTCTTAGAGTTCTCGGTCCGGAACCATGGAATATGGCCTGCGCCGATCCCTGCCGCAGACCGACTGATGGGCGTTATGGCGAGAATCCCAACCGCTTGCAGCATTACTTTCAGTATCAGGTGATTCTCAAACCGTCTCCCGACAATGTGCAGGAAATCTATCTGGAAAGCCTGAAAGAGCTGGGTATCAATCCGCTCGAGCATGACATTCGCTTTGTGGAAGACAACTGGGAATCGCCCACCCTGGGCGCCTGGGGCGTCGGCTGGGAGGTCTGGCTGGATGGACTGGAAATTACCCAGTTTACTTACTTTCAACAAGCCGGTGGCCTTGATGTCAGACCGGTTGCCGCCGAGATTACCTACGGCGTGGAACGCCTCTCCATGTACTTGCAAAACGTAGATAACGTCTATGAATTGCAGTGGAACAACCATGTCAAATACGGCGAGTTGTACAGAGCCAACGAAGTGCAGCAGTCAACCTATAATTTCGAGAAGAGCAATCCCGAGATGCTCAGCACACTCTTTCACCTGGCTGAAACTGAGGCGCTGCGCTTACTTGATGAGAAACTGGTTTTGCCTGCTTACGAGCAAATTCTCAAGTGCTCCCACACCTTCAACTTGCTGGATGCACGGGGCGTTCTGGGGCGCGATGAGCGCATGGCCAGTATTTTGAAAATTCGCAAACTTTCGGAAAGAGTGGCTAGAGCCTTCCTTATACATCGAATCGAGTTGGGCTTCCCGCTTCTGCCGGAAGGGGAAAGAGAGGCAACTCTGGCGACTTTCCGCGAGAAGTATATTGAAAAAAGTAAGGTCGAAAGCAAGAAGGGCTAGAGCTCTCTAATTCTGTTTTGAAGGCCTCCGAGCGCTCACGGTGCCGTTTGTATATGCATCCGGTCCGGTATCGGTATGCCCTGGCAATCCCTGGTTTCCATCGGCTTGAAAAGCGGAAAATTCTTGCCCACAGGGGTTTTTATTTGCTTCAGAAGCGATATGCTGTTTGAATAAAGAGCGGCGGGTCTGGGTATAAGTAGCTTAAGTGAGAGCCACAGGCAAGAGCCTTTACTAGAGCGGGAGTCCTTAGTTTGACAGAGGGAAAGAGTGGAGTCAGGTTCGCTCATGGATGTGCCCCAGCCCCATCCTGGCAGTCAAGAACGGCTATTTCTCTAGCTTTTACCATCCTGGCTCAGTGCTTTTTCGCTTCTTCAGCCGAATCTAAGGGCAAAGTCAGTTTGAGCGGCAAGGCCCCTCTCGTTGCCATGGGGTTTGTGCCGGTGATGCACTCGCCCCAGCATGGTCGTTATCATGTTGTGCGCGGTGGCGGCGCCAAAGCAGCCTGGCGCAAGCGTTTATCCACTCCTTTTAAACCGGCGGTCAAGAGCGTGCCGAGAGGAAGCGCGGTCGCCGGCGACGGGAAGAGCAACTTGCCGGCCGGAACTGCCGGCAAGGTAGTTGTGAAGGCTCCGTCGGCATATTCTTCGGATAATTCGGCAGAAGCACTCAAGACCCTGAGCGTCAAAGCCGTCTATGACGGAGTCTTCTACAAGGTATTTTCCGGGCGGTTGCCTTCGGGCGGCCATGCCAGAATCAATTTGCTCGATATCGATATGTCCAGGTCGCCGGTGAAAATTCGTCCGGTTACGGGTTCTTACGCCTTTGCTAAACTCAAGGACGTGCGCGAGCACTGCCGGGACAGTGGTGCTCTGGCTGCTATCAATGCCAATTATTTTAAAACTACCAACGGCATCCCCCTGGGCACTCTCATTGAAGACGGTGATTGGCTTGCCGGACCGCTTTATGACAGAGTCACCCTCGGCTTTACCGAGGGCGGCTATGCGCGCATCGATAGAGTCTCTTTGCACGGGCTGCTCTATACCGATAGCACCGAAAATCCGGTTCTCTGGATAAACAACGTCAATCAGCCGCGCCGCACCGGTTCCCATTGCATTCTGTACACGCGCCACTGGGGTGGCAGTGCCAGTTTGCCTTATCCCGGCGTGCTCGTGGGGGTGGATGCTTCGGGGCGGGTCGTATCCACCGATGATTTGAAGTTGACGATTCCCTACGGCGGTTTTGTGCTGGCCGATTCCAAAGGCTCTCCCATCAGTAAGCTGCATGAAGGTGAGCAGGTCAATATTCGCTGGCAGATTCATCCCGGCGATTGGGCTAACGTAACCGAGGCCGTGAGCGGTGGTCCGCTTCTGCTTAAAAACGGCAAACTTGATCTCGATTTGAAAAGAGAAAAATTTCCCGCTTCTTTTGTCGGCAGTCATATTCATTCCCGCACTGCTTGTGGTATCACCGCCGATGACCATTTGCTGCTCGCTACTTTCGAAGGTCCGCACAGCATGTACGACATCGCCAAATTCTTCTTGAAGCGTGGTTGTACCGAAGCCATGAATCTTGACGGCGGTGGTTCCACCACTATGGTGGTAGACGGCAAGACTGTGACGGCCAACGCCAACCATGCTCAAAGGCGCGTCGCCGTTGCGCTCGGTTTGTTTTCACCGGAGAAAGCTCGCGCCCTCTCTACTGTTCTGGGAGGCTCCTATCGCCCCACCCAGGAGATGTCCAGCTTTGTTGGTACCAGTATCGTGCCTTACGAGAAGGTTTACAAAGAAGCAATCCGGCAACCTGAAGCCGACCCGCTTATGACCTCACTTATGTCTTTCGACCTCAGGCAGCAATCAGATGAGGTGCGCAGCGCTGCTGTCAGTCAGCCGCAGCCCCTCGATGATGCTGCTTTGCTGGAGCAGTCTGTGGCTCAGCAGGAGCCCCAGGCGGCTGTCTCGGGCTCGACATTCCCCAGTCCCGAGCTTTTGCCAACGCGGCGCAACGGCACCGGGCAATTAAGCCAGGTCGACAGCAAAATGCCGGCCGGATCTGCTAAATTGAAGTCTGTCAAACCCAGGTCGGGAAAGGCTCCTATAAGCCTTCTCAAGGGGCTATGGAACCGCTAACCTGAGTTTGCTGGTACATTTGCATAGGCGGACTGGTCTTGGGCGATAAATTTGCAGTTGGCGTAGATCTTGGTGGAACCAAGATTCTTGGTTCGGTAGTCAATCTCAATACGGGCCGTATGGTCTCCACCTCGAAGAAAAAGACGAGGGTGGTGAATGAGGGACTGGATCTAGTCAAGCGCATTTCCCTGGTTGTGGCTGATGCCATCGATGAATCAGGCATGGATCCTAGCAAATTGGCTGGTATCGGTATTGGTGCGGCGGGCATGGTCGACCGCGAAAAGGGTATTCTCCTGGCGGCGGCTAACTTGGGCGCCAATGATGTAGTGTTGGCTGAGCCGCTCAAAGCGCAGTTTGGTCTGCCTGTGAAGGTGGGCAATGATGTGGAAGTTGCCACCCTGGGTGAACTCAATTTCGGTGCCGGCCGGGAGTGCAATAATTTTGTCTGTATCTTTGTTGGAACCGGCATCGGCTCTGGTATTGTGCACGAGGGACGTATTTTGCGCGGCGGCAGCGGCACTGCCGGTGAGGTCGGGCACATCATTGTAGATAACGATGGACTCGTCTGCGGCTGCGGCGGCTATGGCTGCCTGGAGACCTATGCTTCCAGAACGGCTGTGGCCAAATCTATCGTCTACGATCTCGGGCGCGGCATGGATTCCGTCTTGCGCGATAAGATCGATCCGCAGAAGGGTATCTTGCGCTCCAAAGCTATTTCGCAGGCTGTCGAGTGCGGTGATCGCGTAGCCCTGCGAGCCATTCACAAAGCTGCCCGCTATATGGGGCTTGGTTTAGCCACCGTAATCAATTTCTATAATCCCAAGCGCATCATTATTGGTGGCGGTCTGGTGGAGGCTGTACCGCTCTTCCTGGAATTGGCGGAGGAAGAGGCGCGCCGCCGTTGCCTGCGCATACCGGCTAAGAAAACTGAAATAGTACAAGCTGAGCTGGGCGATTTCGCCGGTACTATTGGTGCCGCCCTCCTGGTTAGATAAGGGCTGCTCCGGCAAAGCGCGAGCCTTGCTTGCTACCGCGGCGATTTAGTTCGGCTTCGATTTTTTGCATCACCCGCTCCTTTTCAAAGGCCCAGGAAGGCGCAATGATTTCATCCTGGGAACCTTCCGCTACCAGGCGCATAATCACCAGGTCCGGCGGTAACATCTCGAGGGCGTCGGCTACCAGCCTCACATAGGTATCTTCTTCCATGGTTTGAAGACGTCCGGCCCGGTAATCTTCTTCCATGGGGGTGCCTTTATAGATGCACAACTGGTGAATCTTTATGGCGGTCAGCCCCAGCGGCGCCACGCGGCGTACAGTCTCCATCATGTCGGCTTCTGTTTCGCCTGGTAGACCAAAAATCAGGTGGGTTGCCAGTCTCAGTCCGTGTTTCTTTGCCCGTTCTACGGCATCAAAAAACTCTTCACCGGTATGACCCCTGTTGATTGCCTCCAGGGTGCGGTTGTGGATGGTCTGAACCCCCACTTCCAGAAACAAGAAGGTCTTTTCATGGTAGGTCTTGAGAAGCGCCAGAATATTGTCATCCAGGCAATCGGGCCTGGTACCCACGGCCAGACCCACCACATCCTCCGGTTCCAGGGCGACGTCGTAAAGTTCTTTCAGGACCCCTTCCGGCGCGTAAGTATTTGTAAAGGCCTGGAAGTAAGCCAGGAATTTGCCGGCTTTAAAACGCTTGCGGATGCGAGCCATGCCTGATTGCAGTTGATTTCGTATAGAAAGCGCGGTCTTGATGGTGGGTGCTCCGGAGCCCCTTTCATCGCAAAATGTACAACCGCCAAAGAGCCTGGTTCCATCGCGATTCGGG
>JACRFZ010000073.1 GCA_016212515.1 Candidatus Melainabacteria bacterium | reverse complement strand
GTAACGGCAGGTACGACTCCGGGCGCAGGCTTTTCTACCTGGGTGCCGACGGGCGCAGGATCATAAATGAGGAGTTTGAGGATGCCCGCATTTTCAGTGAAGGATTGGCAGCGGTGGCGCCGAAGTTTGACTCGGCAAATGAGAGTAAAGCCTACGGCTATGTAGATAAGAGCGGAAAAATGGTCATAAAGCCAGGCTTTGATATCTCCGGCAACAATCTGGCCGGTAGTTTCCGGCATGGTCGAGCTGTGGTCAGCCTGGCCGTGGATGACGCTATGGGCAACCGTAGCCATCTGCATGGAATTATCGATACTTCCGGTCGCTTTCTGGTAAAACCCTCCTACAGTCATATCTCTTCCTACTGCGACGGTCTCGCCCGGGCGCTTATAGACAACCATACGGTCTATCTTGATATGAGCGGCAAGGTGGCAATTGAAACCCGGTCTGTCTGGGGTAACAGTTTCAGCGAGGGTCTGGCTGCCGTAATGGAACCCTGAGGGCTGCCCCTTGAAAGAGTTTAGCGGGAACGGTTATATTTGAGAAACCACGATTCAGGGGATGCGGGAGTAATGAAATCACTCAAGCTTTATCACGGTGCGACACTGATTGGCACCATTACTAATTACACAGTGGAAGATCTCTTTCAGTGGAGCGGCGAGATCGAGCTGACCCTTGAGGGAGTCGAGTACCAGCATGTTTTTGATTCTCTGGCCGATGAAGATGCCATGATGGAAGGCAGCGACTTGCCCTTTGATGAAAGCTATCTGGAAGGTTGGTTCATCGAAGACGATGCCGGAGAAAAAACGGAAATTGCCGCTCCCACAGTAAACGCCGACGGGGAAGTCTTCTGGCGGGATAAGTGAAGCAGCCTCCAGGGCTGCATCTATAGAATTCGCTTTGGATAGTTGTTTGGTATCGCCGGAGATGCTTCACTGGCCCTTGAGGTTCTGGTGCTGTCCAGGGAAGCGGCCTCGGACCTCGATTATCTTTCTTTCGGCGCAGCTAAAGCCTGTTTAGGGGGTCGAAATCTTCGTCGAGCTTTCGCGCTTTCTGCCTGTCTTTTTCGGCCAGTTCTGCCTTGCCCAGCTTGTCGTAGATTTTAGCTCTGCTCCAGTAGGCACCTGATAGATCGGGAAAACGTTTGATAATGGCGTCAAAGTGGCTCAGTGCTCCGGGCAGATCGTTGCCGAGGAAGAGCATTTCTGCCTGGTAATACATCATTTGTTGTTGATCCCGGCAGACTCCGGCTAGTTTCAGGGCTGTACCGAAATCTTTTGCCGACTCCAGGTAGTTTTTCAAACGCCGGTTACATATGGCCCGGTGCCTCCAGGTCTGCCAGTTGCTGTAGGGAGATTTGAGCACACAGTCATAGTCGGCAATGGCTTCTTTGAGGCGGCCTGTCATGTCGTAGAGCCTGGCTCTCGCTTCTAGAGCGGGAATATTTCCCGGCGCCATGGCCAGCGACTTATTGTAATCCTTAAGGGCCAGGTCGAATTTACCCAGGTCTTTGTAGGCTATGCCGCGTTCTACATAGATTCTGCTGTTCCTGGGGTCTAGCTCTACGGCCTTGTGGTAGTGCTGCAGCGCGCCTTCTGAATCTATGACCTTCTGGCATTGTTTGGCTTTCTGAAATTCCCGGGCAGCCTTTTCCGGACCGGATGCTTGAGCAGCGCTCCCGGTTAAAAGTAGTGAGATGATAATGGCTGCCCGTATTCGCCTCATAGAGGCTATCATAGCGCCTGGGAAGTGATAGCGGCAAACCCGGCACTATCCCTGAGTGCCTGCACTACTTCTTCATCTCTGGTTTGAGAGAAATCCTGGTAGTAAAGTCCGACCGCGCAGAAAGGGTCCGGCACGCTCAGGGTTACGATTGCGTCGCAGTGAGACTTGAGCTCTTCCAGGCTTTCTTTACTCATTACCGGTGCGGCCAGAATGATCTTGGCGGCGCCCTGCTTTCTTGCCGTTTCTACCGCGGCTAGAGCCGTCATACCGGTAGCAATGCCGTCATCCACGATAATTACAATTTTTCCCGTCAGGGAAGCTTTGCTGCGTCCAGCCAGGCAATAAAACTGCGCTTCCAGAGTTTTTGTTTTGTCGAGTAATTGCTTACTTTGCTGCTCAATATAGTCATGCCACCTGGTGCGCTCCAGTTCCGTCATTTTTTCTTGCCCGGGCACATCGTGATTAAGTACCACAACACCGTCTGCTGAAACCGCACCGATAGCAAACTCCGGCTGTCCCGGATAGGGCAGCTTCTTGGATTCGATAATTTCCAGCGGGCAGCCGAGTTGTTTTGCTATTGCCAGTGCCACCGGTACACCACCCCGGGGTAAGCCGACAATGCAATATGAATTGGTATTGCTTGCGGTGAATGAGGCTTTAAGCTTCTCGGCCAGTTTGGCACCGGCATCGGCTCTATCTCGAAAAATCATGGTGGCACCCGGTCGGAGAAGGTCTTCTACAACTAAGTATATTGGAAGATTCCAGCTAGTTTACAGAAGTAGCAGATCGGATAGGCCAGGTTAACTCTTCAGGCCGATGGCCGCGGCTCGCCACTGTGCTACAGTGCCGGTATAAATTTGAGAGAGGAAGAATTATGTCCAGTGTACCAAAAACCGAAGATGCGCCCAGGACGGTGGAGGAAACTTTCGCACATGCCGGCGCCAAGATCGATCAGCTAATTGCTGACGCCAGGGAAGCTCGGGAAGCCTTAATCGCCAGGGAAGAAAACGCCCGTAAGCATAGCCAGACCGCACTTGCGGAAATAAAGGGCGGACTGGATAAGGCCTGGCAGGAATTGAATCTTGCCTGGAATGAGATCTGCAAGACCGTAGAGCAGAAAGAACCATGTGGGAAAAAAGAAGAGCAGACCTGCGGGGCTGATGGCAATTAGGACTGAGATCTCACCTACATACTGCTATCTGATCATGAAAAAGGAAGTACTCGAATTTGAGTACTTCCTTTCTGTTTGTTGCGATCGCTTCAGTTCCTGTCTTCCCTGGTCTCTTCCTTCTCTTCCTCGATTTTATGACTGGTCTTTGTCAATCTTGCCTCGATCTTGTCCATGGCCTCCCCGTCTTCTCTGTCGACGGCGCCGCTCAAGATTTTTCGCTTTTTGACGGCGATTTTGCTCAGGTCTTTGCGCAGATCTTTCGCTTGTCTGACTGTCAGGAGCTTCGATTTCTGGGCAGCATTGATGCGCTTCATGAGATTTACTTGCCGTTCGTAGGTGGTCCACTCCTTAGCCGAGCTTGTGGCATTTGTGCACAAGCTCAGGGCTGTGAGCAAAATCCCCATGTGAACTAGCCTGTGGCTGTGTTTCGCTTGCATGTTTGTGTTACTCCTGTGCCGATTCAGCTTTAGCGTGCGCCTTCATTCAAGATGGTTCGTGAAGCCTTGCTACGCAGCCAGCCCTTGATTATCCATTCCATCTCGCTGGTCATCTGCCCTTCTTCCAGCATCAGGTGTTCGCTGTTGCCGTCGCCCACAAGGAGCTTTTGCGGGGAGCCGATTTCAGTAAAGAGATCAACGGAGCCTGCCGGGGTTACCAGTTTGTCTTTATAGGCCACCAGTATCATGGTTGGTGCGCGTTCGATTAGTGGGGTGGCGTCATGAGTTTCTTTCATGAATTTCTCAAATTGAGCCAGCTCCTTTTTAGATAGTTCCATGCGGTTGATTGGGTCTGCTTCGATTTTTCGGCGCAGGGAAGGGTCCGAGGTGGCTCCGTCGACAATGACGGGGCTCATATCTACATGCTCCCCGGGGCTTTCTGCAGTGCGATAGGCTACAACCATGGTTGATTTAGCCGTGTTACGGGCCTTCTCAGTAGTGGAAGGGACGGCTGCGAGCAGACCATTTACCTGGTCGGGATAGCGTGAGGCAGCCTGGATGGCGATTGCCCCACCCATGGATTCTCCCACCAGGAAGACCGGTAGACCCGGATAGGCCCGGTGTAAGTTCTTCAGTCCCTGCTCAACGTCCGTCAGACAGGCCTCGAAGTCCATATGGGCCTCTTCCGGGCGTTTCATCCACTCCCCAAAGCCCCGAACATCCAGAGCAAAGGTGGGAATCCCGGATGCGGCCATGCGCCTGCCGAAGTTGTCGAAACTTTTGCTGCTCAGGCCCAGAGCGTGGATACAGAGCAGAACCATTCTTGGTTTTTCACGCCTCGGTAGCCAGGAGCGGTAAGGTACTTGTACGGCCGGCATGGATAGAATGACCGTGTTGTTTGCCCGACCTTTGCGCTGGGCCATGGAGAGTTTCTGCCGACTGCTCGGGCTTTTTGCCTGGGCGTCTGGCGGTAGCGGACACTGGCTGAGAAGTAGTCCCATTGCCAGAATGCTCAGATTACGAGAGATACTTTTCATTCTTTCCTCTTGGCGCGCCGAAGCAGAGTGCTCATTGGAGCAACTCTTTGAGAATTAGACGGTTGTGCAAACCGCTGCCGGAGCGACCGCGCAGCCGGTTGTGACAGTATTTCAGGGCAAAATGAAAACTGAGTGAAAACTACCTGCTTGCTTATCTTAACTAAGTTTTCTCGGTCTTGTAGCCCAGACCCCTGACGGTTGTGATTATAGACTGGCCGTTTGCCGAATCGATTTTCTTCCTCAGGGTGCGAATATGAGTTCTAACCGTGTCTTGCAGGTGTCCTGTATCTTTCTGCCAGACCCGCTCAAAGATGGCTTCGGTCGTGAAAATTTGATTTGGGTGGCGCAGTAGAAACTGCAAGAGTTTGAACTCCATGGGATGCAAATGGACAGGTTGATCACGTTTTGTGACGGTACCGGCTTCGGTATTCATGGCGATGTCGCCGGCTGTCAAGATTTTTTCGTTACGAAGGACCGGACGGCGAAGAAGGGCCCGCAACTGCACAGCCACATCGGTTAACTTGAAGGGTTTCACCACATATGAGTCGGCGCCGGCATCAAGACCCAACTGCATCTCGGTGGAACAGTACTTGCCGGCCAGGAGCATTATGGGGGTGTTACCCTTACCGGCTCTGTAGTCGCGCACGACGGCGATACCATCGAGACCGGGTAAGGCTGTTTCAATCAGGGCCACATCAAAGGCTTCGTTCTTCAAGCACTCCAGTATGTGTAGCCCGTTTGTCTCTATTTGCACTGTGTAGTGTTCGAGTGAAAAATATTCTCTCATGGCCTCAGCCAGGTCTTTCTGTGTTTCACCCAGAAGCATTCTTGTCATATTTTGCCCTCATTGGGCCTTAGCAAAGTCTTTCGGTTGGACCTTGTTGACGGTGTTCTTGAGCCTGCACCGGTTCCGGTTGAATCTGGATATGCCTGGTCTGGGGGCTTTGCTTTGCCCCTCAATAATGAGCCACGATCAGAAAACAGGTTACCTCGTCAGAGTTGCAGATTTGCTCGCTAAGTCAAACGGTGGGCAACGGGACGAACTTTCGGGTCTTATCTCCCGAGTTGCCTTCATTATAGTACTTTTAGGGTCTTACACACTTCAATTTAGGCAGTAAGGCGCATTGGTGCCTCAAAACCAGTGCCCAGACCGGTACGGGGGAATACTTAAGTTTTCTCCAGAAGTGCGTTGCTATGACTGAAAAATGATTTTTCTTTTCACCGCAGTTTCACAAAGTCTTTGTTCAATGAACTGGAGAGGCGCTTCTGCAAGGTGCAAGATGGCTGCTTCCTCAACCCTGTACCGGGAGGTGCTTATGTCTTTTCTCTTTTATCTGCTTATTGCGGCCATTTGTGCAATTATTGCCGAGCGAATCATACCGGGAAGCATACCGGGCGGCTTCATCACAGCTATCATCTTTGGTGTGATTGGTGCCTGGCTGGGCGGCATACTTATGGGTAGCTTCGGACCGCAACTGGCCGGGGTAGCTCTTATTCCTTGCATTATGGGTTCAGGGATACTGGTGTTTACCGTTTCCTTGTTTTCAAACACATTCAGAAATAGAAAGATCGTTTAGCTCATGAAGCATCCTCCGACAAAGACGCTGCAAGGCCTTCTTCTCAATGTGGAGCGGGCACTGCCCCTGGCTTCTGATATCTTATTGCGAGGTCATCTGAAGCAATTGAGATTATTTCTGGGGCCGGCATTCAATGCCTTTATCATGCAGGCCGGCAAAGGTGTGGACAGTAGCCGCAGCAATGTCACTCATGAAGTGCAATTCGACTGGCTATATTTGCGGAACGATCCGGTGATGAGACGGCTGTATGAAGCAGCCAATACCTCTCAGTGGAACGCAGAATCCGACATCGATTGGAGCCTTGTTTTCGATCCTATGGATAGTATCGTGCCGATTATTCCAGACAGCTACTGCCCTGGTGTTGTCTTGCCGGAATGGCAACATTTTTCCGCCCGGGAGAAGGCCGAGCACAGGCAGTCACTTCTCTCCTTCATGCTCAGTCAGATATTGCATGGTGAGCAAGGGGCGCTCTTCGGGGCGGCCCAGATCATGCAGGGCATGCCCGGGATGGCCGGCAAATTGCTGGGAGCCAGTCAAGTTGCTGACGAAGCCAGACATGTGGATGTCTTTCACCGCTATTTGAGTGAGAAATTGGGTAAGAGCTATGAGATCAATGAGAACCTGTTTGTTCTGGTGCAGGCGATCATGAGTGACTCTCGGTGGGATGTCAAATTTCTGGGCATGCAAATAATGATCGAGGGCTTTGGTCTGGGAGCCTTCACCATGATTCGCAATATCGTGACTGAGCCGACTCTCAAGCAGATTCTCAAGCTGGTGATTTCGGATGAAGCAAGGCATGTCAATTTTGGCGTGACGGCTTTGGAGCGATTCTATCGCGAGGAACTCAGTGAAGGAGAGCGGCGGGAGCGAGAGGACCTGGCTTTTGAGATTTCATTGCTTTTGCAGCGTCGCTTTCTTGCTCATGAAATACATCAGGAGTACTGGACTCACCGTTTCAACACTCGCCAGTGGGAGGCTTTTGTCATGGACAGTCAGCTTATGTCCATGTTCAGAAGTTCGATGTTCAGGTTGATTATTCCCAACTTAAAGCGTATCGGTCTTCTCTCGGATCGAATCAAACCTAGTTATGAGAAACTCGGGGTGTTGCATTTTGAGAATGCTCCGGTCATCTGCCAGATGAGTGCGGACGAGATTCTTGCGCCGGTAAGTTAGAAACTTGTCTGGTTTCTTCACATGGTTTTCATTTTGGCAGTGAAGAATATATTTCAGTCGCGCAATTGCGTCGTCTTTTTCTTGTTTCGTATGAGGATCAGCCCATGGTCATTTCCGCACCGCTTGCCAGGTATGTCAAATCAAGGAAGGAGGCAGTGGCGGTCCCTGACCATGGTGTCCTCAATGTACTTGTGGCTGACGATAGCCCATTGCAGCGTACGATGCTGGCCCTATTGCTAAAGCAGTCGGGTCATAATGTCAGCCTTGCTGCCGACGGTTTGGAGGCTTTGCAATTGACAAGGGGCGCCACTGTTTTTGACCTTATCTTGCTTGACTGTCGGATGCCGGTATTGGGCGGACTTGATACGGCAAGACTAATTCGCGCTGCGGAAGTGGCCGGTCAACCGCGGCATACCATTGTGGGCGTAAGTTCCAGTGCTTCTGCAGAGCAGTGCTATGCCGCAGGTATGGATGAGTTCTTTGAGAAGCCTCTCAAGCGGCACCAATTGCAGAGTGTGCTGGCAAGGCGGTTGCGTTTCAAGAGAGGTTCTTTGGGCAGCCAATTGACTGGTCCTCGTTTTGAGACCGGTTCTCTTAAGTGTTTTTGTCGTTAGTGTACGATCTCGTCAGGAGTATTAATAATGAACGGTATTATTTCAGAGTCGCTTCAGTCCGAGCCGTCCCATTTGTTTCCCTTTCGCTTTCTGCTTCGTTGGGATTGGCCTTGCCATATTCAAAGAGAATTGCGTTTGACGATCTGGTCCTGGTTGAAAGAGCTTTCCCGTGAGCCTGACTTACAGATAACTGATTCAGATTATCTTGGCACCAATCTCTGCTTGATGATTGCGGCTTATCCCGATGCACCAGGGGCAGTGCTTGATGTATTGGCTGACTTACAGTGCGTGGCCGTTCAAGAGCGGGTGGCTGAGAATCGCAATACCTGGCCTTCCACCCTGAACCGTCTTGCCCATCATCGCTCGGAACTTGTGCGTATAGCCCTGGCTGATAATCTTCATGTTGATGAAGAGACTATTGCCCGTCTGCTGGAAGATGCCAGTGTGGACGTAAGGTATGCCCTGGCCGGTAATCCGGAGCGTTCAGGGGCAGTGTTGAATGCACTGGCTATGGATAAGAATGTTTATGTGGCAGCCTGCGCCGGTCGCACCCTGGCAAAATTATCGCCTCCCCCGGTTGCTGCATTTTCATTAGAGAGGGCGCCCTTGCCCCGGGGCGGCGAGTTTCGCACAAGTCAGGCGACCGGCCGCATATAGTGCTTGAGTAGCAATTTTACCTTGCCTCTGGCTCTGGCAATTCTTGATTTGACCGTGCCAAGCTCTGAGTTTGTCAGTATTGCTATCTCTTCATAAGAGACCCCTTCAACATCCCGCAGAATTACGGCGATTCTGAATCTCTCAGAGATGGTCGAAAGCGCTTTGCCAATCACTTCAGTGAGTTCTTTTCTGAGAGCCTCTTCGTCAGGCTGCGGTGAATTATCTCTCAGTTCTCT
The DNA here is from genome assembly GCA_016212515.1 of Candidatus Melainabacteria bacterium. Taxonomy (GTDB): domain Bacteria; phylum Cyanobacteriota; class Vampirovibrionia; order Obscuribacterales; family Obscuribacteraceae; genus Obscuribacter. The sequence continues at coordinate 1,466 of JACRFZ010000073.1, read as the reverse complement.
GCTGCCGTTTTCTTGTCCATCACCATCGATCAGAGGCTGATCGAGAGAGATTGATTGATATCTCTGGTGGCGCTTACGCAGTTCATCATAGAAGATATTTGTGACGATCTGATTTAACCATCGCTTGAAGGCGGCTGGATTCTTGAGGTTGACTATGGATTTCCAGACTCTGATGGATACTTCTTGATAGAGATCTGATTTGTCGGAAAGATCAGGCGCCAGTTGATTCAAAATGTGAATGATGATTCTTTGATTTCTGGCCATGAGATGTTCGAAGGCACCGCTGTGGCGCCTCTGGCAGGCCAGCACCAGCTCGCTTTCTGTGAGCTGGTCGAGATTGTTTTTTCTGGCCCGCAAGGACGGATTGGGTGCCAAACTTTTGGACCTCGGTGTTTTGGGACCAGTGGCGCTTGCCTTTGTGTCTGTCATAGAATTCTTCATAAAGTTGGAACGATCCTTTGCTCCGGTTCCCGTTTGAGCTTTGCTCATTATTAATTGGAGAAGGGAACCGGGCTGTACTTTCTTGCGTCTGATGCAAGTATCGACTCCACAGGTTAAAGCTGGGTGAATTAATCAATCTTGAGCTTTGCCGCCGGAGAGTCAGGCTTGCGCCAGTCGATCGGCATATTTGAGTACCCTTTCGTGACCGCTTTCTTCTTCCCAGGCAAAGGTGATGGCCGTAGTGGGATAGATTCGGTTCAGGGTGCGATTGGCCCTTGCCGCCACATGAACATTTTCATCCTGACAGAGGATGAGAAGTATACTGGCATTCAAATTGGCGTTGTCCGCCACTGCGTAGCGAACATCAGCGCTTTCATCGTGGGCTAACTTCATGATGGTGTGGAGGCTGGTATTGCGATTTTCTGAGACGGCACTGCGTACCGCCGATGACTTCAGATTAGCCAGATAGCTCAGGGTGCTTGTCCAGGAGTTATTGTTCTCCGCCACTCTTTCCTGGCACTTTGTACTAGCCGATCTGGCCAGGATATCCAGTATGCCGGACGGCGTTTCCGGGTGTACAGCAACCAGGCAACAGAGGAAGTCTCCAAGATATTGTCCGTCTTCTTGCTCTTCTTCTCCTTCTTCTTTGGATTGTGCTTTGGTCATCTCACTCAGCCAGGAACAGGCAGTTCTCAGGAGAGCGGTTTCGATATGCTCGGGCCAATTGCGGCGCAGCAAGAATCTATAAGGGAATTGACGCGAACCGCTAGAATCAGCGGCTCGCCAGTTTATTTCTGCCATGATGAAGTACCTCATTAATGAGTTGGCGTATGCCAGCCTGCACCACTTCCAGGTGGCCCTGCCGGAATGTGTGTAAATTGTCGGTTGGTTTTCAATCAGCGCTGGTCCGACGGGCTGTCAACAGGTTGTTTCCTCTGCAGCTCCAGTGCTCTAGCAGCTTTCGCACAATGACGTTGGCGATGGGTGTATCCATGATTTCATTCATACCGGCCTGCAGTCCTCTC
>JACRFZ010000072.1 GCA_016212515.1 Candidatus Melainabacteria bacterium | reverse complement strand
TGATATTAAGCCGAGCAATATAATTCTCGTCAGCAATCCCGAAAGCCGTGCCGGTCGTTATAAATTAGTCGATTTTGGTCTGGCCCGGGTTCTCACCGACAGCAACAATCGGCTTATATCATTGAGCAGCGAGCGAGACCGACAGAGTTTGACGGAGGTTGGTGAGGTCTTCGGTTCACCTTACTATATGAGCCCCGAGCAGTGTCGGGGCGAGTCGCTTGATCAGCGAACCGATATCTATTCCTTCGGTTGCAGTTTCTATGAGGCGCTGACCGGTAAGGTGCCGCTCAAGGGCGCCACTGTACTGCAGACTTTTATGATGCATCAATCTATGGACCCTGAGCCGCTAAACGCTGCTTATCCTTCCGGACAATTCTCAGCCGATCTGGAGTTGGCTGTGTCTCGCATGTTGGCAAAGAATGCCGCCTCCCGCTACCAGGATGTGGAAGCTGTGCTCCATGATTTTCAGCGGTTGCGAAGCGGTAAAACTTTGATTCCGCTTGGTGTTTCGACCAATGTCATTGAGCCAGTGCAATTTCCGGCTGGCGTGGATGATACAGATAGGTATATCCCGGCTCTTGATGCTGATTCTAAGTCTATCTTTACTACCCTGTCAGTTAGACTAGCTCTCCTTCTGGTAGTCGGATTGGGCCTGATTTACGCTTTTCTTACTCGTCACCCGGTAAGCAATCTTCAATCCTCTGCTCCGAAGACTGTCCTGCCAAAAATAAGTACTGGTGCAATGAATATCGGGTCAATGCCGAATCTGGAGCTTCAAGCTCGGGAACCCATAACTCGTCGTGCAGGCCGAGGCGACTTGATCTACTTGACCATTCCGAAGGGGTATCGCTCCCTTCAGTTCAGGGACGGTCGGGGCGAGTTTGTGGATTTTGAATATGGCGTAGCAACCGAGGTTCATGCTCCTCTCACCATCTATTTTTCTCTTTTGCGAGATGCTCCTGACTTTTTGCAATATTTTTCCGACGCTGATGTGTCCTCTCTCGACATAGAGAACTTTAATTATGAAAGTAATCTCTCCTCGATGAGAAACAAGATGAGAGGGTGGAAGCAGCTTCGCAGCTTTTGCTTCAGAAACTCTTGTTTGAATAAGTCCACCGTGAATTGGCTTTCTGAGTATGCAACCCTGAGTAGTTTAGAGATTCAGCACAGCCGGATATCGGCATCCAGTCTTGTTGGGGCGAAGCTCATGTCTCAATTAAGATATCTTCGGCTCAGCAATTTGGTTGAAGCCGAAGCTCGAAAGGTGCCATTTCAGACTGATATTCTCTTGTCTGACCTTGGTCGAGCTACGAACCTTGTGCAGTTTGAACTTGAGCGAGTACCCTTAAGTGAGGCTGGTCTCAAGGCTATATGTCGTCACCGCTCAATCAACCGGCTAAAGGTTTCCTCCCACCAATGGACAGTAGCCGAACTAAGAATGTTGGAATTAGCAAAGCAGATTCGTTTCATTGAGTTGGAGTACGTTGATCTGGGGCAAGCAGAGATGCAGTACATGCTCTCTCTGAGACCATCTGTGGGCTCCAGGGACGCCCGTTTTATAGTCTCCGATTTTCCTGGACAGAGTCGGAAAGAAAGACCGGAAGACGAGTTTAAAAGACATTTCCGCGCAGACCCGCCCAGGCACGATCCGTCCTTTTAACTTCCATTGCCGTTCAAGCGTCGGCGGCGTTTTAGTGGTTGGAAATGCCTTAGAATATCGGGGTTGTTTACCCTTGAGGCTCTTTATATGTGGCAGAAGTATTACAAAATCGCTGAAAGGCAGTTGCTTTCAGGGAAAGAGAAGACTCTAGAAGGTCATATCGAGAAGGCGCTCAAGGCTGCAGAAGAAGAAGGCGACCTTAAGGGGATTGCCAAGTGTCTGGCCCTTAAGGCTCAACACAGTATTCAAAGCCTGGCAGAAAATGCCACCGAGGTAATCGGCAAGAGTGTAGATGCGCAACTGGCCGCTTTCGGGAAAGAGAGCATGGAGTATGCCGATGAGCTTGAAATGAAGGCCGTCTGGCTGGAACATCTGGGGCAGATTGAAGAGGCCGAAGACCTTTTCAAGCAGTCCATTGCCATTCACAAGGAACTTAATGAGCCGGAGCGTTACATCGAGACGCTTAGCGATTTTGTAGATTTCTATTTGGAGGCGAAGCAGGCGGAAAAAGCTCACCAGGTTCATCTGGACATGCTGGAGCAGATCAGGAAGCATTACGGTGCCAGAAGCGAGGAGCTTGGTGAGGAAATAGGACGTTATGCCCAGATTCTTGCTTCCTTAGGTCGCAAAGATCAGGCCTTGAAGTTCCTGGAGAGTCTTGGGTGTCCGGCCTCCTGGGCGGAAGAATCGGCCCTTGAACAGGCCCACGAATGCGAGCACGTGCACGAACACTCACACGAATGCGAGCATGAACATGGTCATGCTGATTCCGGAGAGGATGATCAGTCTGATGAAGAAGATGACGATGACTTCGAAGAAGATGATGATGCTCATGCCCATGAGCATGGTGAACATTGCCAGCATGATCACGATCATGTCCATGAGATAGGTCGCATCTCACCGGCAGTGCAGGGTCTACTTGAGCAGTTGGAGAGCGAGATTGAGAGCCTCAAGGATGATGACATCAAAGTCTTGATCGAGAAGTATGGTGCTTGTTGCGAGGCCGTGGCAAAGGTTATCGAAGCGGAAGAGAAAGAACTTGATAAAAACTGTCCCTTCCACGATCTTCAGGTCTACATCGGTAGCTTGCCTTTGATCGGATTGCGCTCTCAACTGGCCGTCTTGTGGCGCCGGAAGTGGTGCGAAGAAGGCAAGCCCGAGGATGCGCAGGAGTCGGCCCGACTTTTCCGGGAGTGTTTGCAGGCTGCCGATCAGCTCAACGATCGGTTGCATCTTATAATTTCGCTAGTGGACTTAGCGACTTTAGATGCTAGCAATAAGCAGGCACTGAACGAACTGAAAGACCTGATAGATTCTGTGCCCGAGTGTGCTTTCTCCCTTTATAGCAAGGCTCTGGTTGGATTTTTGTCAGAGGGTGCCAATGCCCAGAATCGAGAGTTACTCTCTGCTGCAATTGTCTTCAATCCCCATGTAACCCGCTTGATATTGTCAGGCGCCGAAGTTCATCAAAGAACGGAAGAGTTTGTCTTGCGTGAGCAAGGTGAAGCGGAAGAGTATGTAATGCATGCCGGGCATCAATGGCGCAAAACAAAAGGCGCTCTTGAGCATATGAAAGAGACTGTGGAGCGATCGGTGCCGAAGACCTTGCGCCAGGAACTTAAGTCGTATATCTAACCGGTTGGCAGTCGATAGCATTTGGATGCCGGGCTTTTCTCAGGCTGGTCCGCTCTGTCTGGTCTTTTGATTAGACTGAGGTTTTACCTGGTGTTTTGGCAGTTTCTTTGATAGATTAGAGTTGTAAGTAAAGTCCGGTATCCCTCCCCTTTGCCGTATCCAAATTTATCGGCACCCGTCTTTTGTCCTACGGTATCTTTTAAGAGAGTTCCTGGAACAATTCCTATCCTTTTGGCGGTAGATCTTAATTGCCTCCCTCTCCCGAATCCATACTACTGCAACAAGCTCGCGATGCCTTTGAAAGGGCTGACGCCGTGCGCGCAGATCAGTGCTACACGCAGCTACTGAAGGTGCTTTCGGAAGATCATCCCGATTATGCCGAGTGTCTTGAATGTCTGGTGGTAATAAAGAAGGAGGTAGGTGACACATACGGTGCCCTTGAATATAACCGGCGTCTGGTTAGATTGGGAGAAAACCTGCTCGGGGAAGATCATCCCGGAGTGAGGCAGTGGCGTAAAGAAATGGAAGCCCTGGAGGCCAAACTACTGGCATCGAGAGCGGCTGTGGGTCTCAAGGATGATTCAGTCAATTTCGGCGGCGGGCTATTTGGTGAACCGAAAGGTCGCAGCGGGCAGTCCCAGAGTTTGGATCAGCGCGGTACGTCGCCGCCTCGCTCAGCCGTTGACTTACAGGACAAAACCGTGGCCTGGCAGCCCAGTGGCTCGCTGGGAAGTAATCCCGGAAATGCTCCCGTGACCCCCGGCAAGAGCGCTTCTACCGGTGCCTTCGAGGCGCCCAAGCGGGTAGAGTTTCATGATAACAAGGGCTCCGATCGCTCCCACGGCGGCGACCGCACAGATCGGGCGGGAACAAGCGCAAACGCCGGCTACAGAGGCGGTAGCCGTAGCGATTCCGATGATGTTGCCAGTGTCCTGGACGGAGAGAAACCTTCCAAAGCCGACACTAATGTCTATGTGTCTGCCGATGCTGAGAACGAGTCTGAGTCTGGGTCTGAGTCGGAGCAGAACCGTGTACCCAGGCGGTTTCAATTGAGCGATCAGGATTTGCGTGATCGCGAGGAGATGTTTGAGCGCGAGGCCCGTGAGCGAACCGAGAACGTCGTAAAAGCTATTCTTGTTTGTTTGACCACGGCGGTGATGGTTTCATCTATTTATTATCTCTGGATTCCCTTTGCCACCGCCGATGTTCCCTCGGCTCTGGCTCGTACCAGAACCTCGGCTGACGGTTTGAGGTCTCTTCGCTATTTGAGCAATAAGACCGTCAGTCTTGGTTACGGCAAGACTTTTCTCAAAGTAGGATTCAGCGGCTTCGGACTGGGTCTTGATGATTTCTGCCGCTCCGTACCTTCCAGCGTCTTCAATAAGGAACTATGGTTACAAGAGCGCGACGGCTATCTGGTCGATGAGGACGGCACGCCTTACTACGATGAAGGTAGCGATCTGGCTAAGGCTGTGAACAATGCCAAATTTTTGGGTGAGCTGGGCGTCCTCTACTTCCGGCAGAAGAAGTCGTACCCGGCTGCCCTGTCAGACTTTATGACCGTTTCAACTGTAGTCGATGCCATTAAGACCTACGCCAAAAACGGCGGCACCAGCTCGCCCAACTCTTCTTCTGAATCTTCTGAATCCGGAGCCGAGTCTGCCGAATCCTCCAGCCCCGCTGGCACTGCTTCCGGAGAGAGCACCACTGCCGATGCGGCTGCTTCCACCGGCTCGACAACGGAAAGCAGCGCCGTCGCCGGTGCTTCCGAAAGCGAGAGCGGCAAGAGCGCTGATGGTGTAATTTCTTCCGCCCTCGGCGGTGAGACTACCGATTCTGAAGCTTTTACCCTCTTGAATCCGTTCACCAGCAGAGAAGATCGTCCCAGCTATCTGGCGGCCGATCTCGACGCTGGTGCCGGCACCAACAAGGCCACCCTGGACGCCACTCTGGCCAATCTGCGCATGGGTGCTCTTTTCCCCTCGGAGCCGCCTTTGAAAGCGGGCTCAGTCGCCGCTTGTTTCTATCAGGTGAAGAGTAAGAAAGAAACCGACTCGGTCATGGTTGTGCATGTGGCAGACAAGCAGGGCAAACTGGTCAAGGGCAACGGTCCGAATATGGTTTACCTGAATGTTTCTTGCAACGGGGAAATTTATGATAGCGCCGACAAAACCAGTTCCCTCGGTCGTTCCATCCTGGGTCTTGGCCCGCGACTGGAAGTGCGGCAGCCCTATTGCTGTGTGCTCTCCTTCGAGCCGGAGATGCCGCTGCCTCTCTGGCTGATGCGTTTTCGCACGGTTATTCCGGCCTTAGTGCTGGCTGGTATTTTCGCCGGTCTTGGTCTGGCAACAGGTGCGCGAATAAATCGCCTTATGGGTCTTTCCATGGCCGGTCTTTCGGTTTTTGTGGCCGTGCTGTCCGTGATCAATGCCATTCTGCCCTGAACCTTTCAGCCTGATATTGCCGCTCAGCCTATTTGGGCGGCGGCAAAAAGAAAGGCATTGGCGTCTTACCTTCTCTGTGCGGGTTTCCTTCCGGTCCGCTGCCTTTCGGTGGTTGATTCGTCGCCCGTAAGGGGGGCGGTATGAAGATGGGCGGTTTCAGCTTCTGCGCTTCTTTCGTCAGAGGTGGTGGCAGGAAGATTGGCGGGGGTAAATTGGACGTGTCTTTCGGTTTGGGCGGCAGGAAGGCCGGCGGCGGTAAATACTGTATGGCCAGAGGTTTGACTGGTTTCTGGGTGGTGGCTATCAGAATCGGCTGTTCCTTGTAGAGTTTGGCTATGGTGCGGCTGTCCCTGCCGGTAGGCATGCCGGTTTGTTTGCTGGAAGAGCCGAAATACATAATGTCGCAGACATTTGTAGAATGCCCGAGCCCGAGCGCATGCCCCAATTCGTGCATGGTAACCGAGGCACATTCGCCGTCTTCAATGGGGCTATCGGCGAAGGCGTTGATGGTGCGAATTCTTACCAGGGCGTCGATTATATTGTCGTCGCCGGTCCGACTAACATCAGTGAGACCGGCTTTCTGTCTGGTTCTGCCGTTCTCATTCAGGGTGAGCGGTTCACTGGTCCAGACCACTTTGATGTCGGCCTGGGCCCGGCTTTCCACAATTTTGTAGGAGATTTTTGGACAGATCGAACACCAGGTGTCCATAGAGTGAACGACGAAGCTGTTGAAATTTGGTTTGAAGCCCTTAACACCGGTTGCCGGCTTAATATAGATTTTTAAGGGCATTTTCGAGGCCGGCCAACTGGCTGTGTGTTGCTGTGTCTTGAGCTGTTCCATGTAGTCGGGCTTGTCGTTGTCTCTGGGCGATTGTTTGCCGAGGTCGTCGGTAAGTTCTTGCAAATAGGTGAGGGCCTGCTGCCTATCTTTCGGGTCTGTTTCCACCTGGGCATAGGCCCGCAACCACTTGATCGACTCTCGGAAATCTCCGATGTCCTGGTAGGACAGGGCCAGGGTGTAGAGAGTGTATTTGTCGCTGGGATCTATTGCCAGTGCCTTTTTCGCTTCCACGATAGCCTTTTCCGGCTCCCCGGTGCCGCGCAATGTAAACGAGAGATTGGCATGGATGCTTCCCGAATAAGGTGAGGGATCATAGGCGGCTGCCTGCAGGAGTTGTTTCTTGGCCTCTTTCAGTTTGCCTTTCTCGATGCTTTTTGTGGCTGCTTGCAGGTTTCCATAGGCGCCTACTTCCTTTAGAAGCTTCCTGGCTTCGGCGCTGATATCCGCATCGGTGCTGTTTTTAGCTGCTTCCAGTCCGGCAACGGCTTGCTCCAACTTGCCCTCGTCGTAGTAGATCATGGCCAAGTCGTAGTCGGTGCGCTTATAGGCCGGGTCGTACTTGCTTGCCGTTTTTATTTCGGCGACGGCACTGGAGTAGCGCCTGGTGTTGCGATAACAAGTCGATAGCTGCCGGTGTAAGTAGCCCGAGTAAGAGGTAGGGTCGTTTTTTGCCGCCTGGTTGAGGATATTGCTCGCTTCATCAAACTGCCGGTTCGCTATCAAGCTGCTTGCCTTCTGACAGGCCTCGTAAGTGGCTTTCTCTTTCTCATAACTGGCCTGAGCCAGGGCCGATCCGCCCGCCAGACCCAGGAGTGTGAGGTGCAGCGCCAACCCCACGGCGATTTTCTTGAAATTTGGCAAGGTCTAAATCTACCCCTGAACGTATGATAAATTGTTCGCTTTTTATGCCACTTGGATGTCTTGAACAAACTCTTTTGTTTTCATCTAGTAATATCTTACTTGTGAGCGCGGGGCTGATTCACAGGCGGCGTCGGCGGGTAAGATCTCTGCAGTTCAGGCAGGAGTGGAAATGTCAGATAAGATCACCGGTAAGACGGTTCTGGGTGCGATTACAGACTTTATAATCTTGGTACTGGTGGTGGGTGGTGCCGGCTTAGGCGGATATTTTGTGGGCATCAATCAGAAGCTGGCGCCCATACAACTGGTGCCGCCCGGTACAGCCGGCGCCAAGACCCTCAAAGAACTGGGGATTGAACCGGGTAAAGCCGATGCAGCCAATACAAGTGCTGCCTCTAAACCTCAGCCGGCAACTCCAGTAGAGTCCGGCGCTAAGGCGCCGACTGCAAAGGTTGAGGGCAAGGCGGATGATCAAAAGCCGCAGGAGAGCACCGCTCAGAGCGAACCTAAGAAGCAGGAGAAAACCAAATACTGGCTTATTTCTTCCGGTGCCGATTATTGTGGTTACTCCATAACGGTGCAGGTCAATGGTACGCCCGTAGACGCCTTCTTCGGACCGGACAAGATCATCGACGTCACCAAGCTCGTACATTCAGGCGACAACGCCGTCAAATTCGAAGCGAAGGCTCTTGGGGAACAGTACAACAAACATACTGGTGACCCCGGTTATTCGGTGACGGTCAAGCTGGTCAAAGGTGCGCATGTGCAAGATAATTATGCCGCCAAGGATGTGCTCATGAGTTACAGCCGAACCGCTGCTGATACGGAAGACTACAACGAAACCAAACATTTCAAGGGCGAATAGATGAAAGCGAAAGGCATATTCATCTCTACCTTAGCGGCTATCAATGCGTTTCTTGGCGGCTTTGCCTACGGTTTCAATACACACCCGGTGCTCGTCGTCGATGCGACGCTACCGCCTGTGGTGCAGAAGCAGAGCGAGCCGGTGAAGACAGCTCCGCCGGCTACGGTTGTGAAACCTGGTGCTGCGGCAGGGGCAACAAAGCCTGCCGGCAGCCGACACGAGGGGGCTAAGTCAAATGCCGGTAAGTCCGGTAAATCTGCTAAGTCTGGTTCTGCTGCTAAGGACGATAAGGCGGCTTCCAAATCCGGAGCGAAGAACGGTGCTGGTAAGAATGGCTCAGCTCAGAATGGCTCGGCTAAGAATGGCTCAGCTAAGGATGGCTCAGCTAAAAATGATGGGGCATCCGGCCCTGAGAAACATAAGCCGCATTAGGGTATCCACGAAGGAAGGGTGCGGAGTCAGCACTAAATACGGTGGTGGGTGTCTGTGGAAGAAGAGTTACAGAAGACAACCTTTAGCGAGACCGATGGCGGTGCGCCGCTTATGCGCGACACTAAACTTGTTCAAAGTGTAGTTTACAGCTTGCCGGAAAAGTATGAGGTGCTGGAGCGGCTCGGCCGAGGCGGCATGGGTACGGTCTTCAAGGCCAGGCACAAAGATCTTGACGAAGTTGTGGCCATTAAAGTAATCAATCCCGAGCTGGTGGAGAAAGAGGGCGAAGCCACTTCCAGGCGCTTTCTGGCGGAAGCAAAGGCCGCCAGCCGTCTCAATCATCCAAACTTGATCGGACTGAAAGATTATGGTGTCACCAGTGAAGGTGCCGCCTATATGGTCATGGAGTTCGTGCAAGGTGAGAGTCTGGAAGACTACTTAAAGCGGCGGGGCAAGCTGGAAGTAAATGAAGCCCTGAAGATTGCTCTGGGAATTTGCGACGGTTTGACTGAGGCTCACAGCAAAGGGCTGGTGCACCGCGACGTCAAACCGGCCAATGTGATTTTGTCTTGCACAGGCGCTGCCGAGGGCCAGGGTGGGAGTAACTTTCAGCCCAAGATTCTTGACTTCGGTATCGCTCGGGTTTCGTCTGCCGATGGTCGCACCCAGGGGCTGACGGCCACCGGGGAAGTCTTCGGCAGTCCGCTTTATATCGCGCCGGAACAGAGTATGAGCAGTAAAGTGGATCAACGGGCCGACTTGTATTCACTGGGTTGCTTATTGTTTGAAATGGTCACTGGTCGTCCACCCTTTCTTGGTGAGAACGCCATTCAGACCATCATGATGCATTTAAACTCGCCTGTGCCGAGTGCTACCCTCACGGTGGGCTATGCCCTTCCAGGCGGACTGTCTCAGGTGATCGCTCGTTGTATGGACAAGACACCGGCCAGGCGTTATCAAAGTGTGGCCGACCTGAAGCAGGAATTGGAGCTCATCTTGAGCGGCAAGTCGGCATCAGTCAGCACTGCCACTGGTGACAGAGCGGGTTCCGGCGACGAAGGTCGCGGCGGAAAATTCGAACAAGCTCGAAAAGTTGCCAGACCGGCCAGCGCAGCCAGTGAAAAGGCGGGCAAGCTGGTGGCTTTCGCTCTTGTGAGTACGGTTGCCATTGCCGGCCTTGTTGTTGCCGCCCAATTTGCTCCGGCGTTTTTTAAGGGAGGCGCTCCCGGTAATGCCGTTGGTATGAAGCCTGCCTATACAAAGGGAGGGAAGGCCAATTCTGCCGACGATCTGGTTAAGCAAGCCAGAGAGATGGATGTGACCAAATCTCTGGAAGCGTTTCAGCGCGGGGATTATCAAAGTTCGGCCATCATGCTCAAGGGTGCCATCAGTGTCTATGATGACGCCTTGATCAAGCTTCACAAGGAGTTGGAGCGAACGAAAGGGGGGCGGCGGAAGCAAGTACTGAGGCAGTACATAAGTGAGATAGATGGCTTGAAAGGCGACAATCTGCATCATGTGGGAGATTGCTACAAGCACCTTGGAATGGTAGAGGACGCCATCTCAAACTATAAGAGTGCACTGGAAGTGTATAAGCCTTACGCGATGAATGGCTGGCCAAACCCTTACATTGACGATTCCTATAATTCCTATATTGAGCTTCTCAAGCAGACCGGGCAAACTTCTGAAGCTACTCGCGTCGAGCAGGAGCGAGAGTTAGTCAAAAGCCGGCGGCAATGAAGGTGCGGGTCGATGTTCTGTAAAGGTGACCATGGCATTAGAAGACAAAACTGATATTGAAGAACTGCTTGAGAGGTCCGGCTCACCTGACTCCCTTGTGGAGAGCGAAAGCGCTCCTTCAACCCTGGTACAGAGTGTGGTCTACACTTTGCCTGATAAGTACGAGATTATCGAGCAAGTGGGTCGAGGCGGCATGGGGACGGTCTTCAAGGCTCGACATAAAGACCTCAATGAAATCGTGGCCGTGAAGGTAGTCAATCCCGAGCTGCTTCTCAAAGGCGGTGAGACTACTTCCAAACGCTTTCTAGCCGAGGCTAAAGCTGCCAGTCGACTCAAGCATCCTAACTTGATTTCGCTGCGTGACTATGGTGTCACTACCGATGGTGCGGCCTACATGGTCATGGACTATGCTGAAGGTGAAAGCCTTGAGCAATTCCTCAAAAGGAAGGGGAAACTGACAGTTGCGGAGGCGCTGCCCATAGTTTTGGGAATTTGCACCGGCTTGATTGAAGCCCATGAAAACGGACTTGTGCACCGGGACATAAAGCCTGCCAATATTTTGCTGTCGCCAGTACCTGGCTCGGATGGAGCGGTGTATTGCCCCCGGATACTCGATTTTGGCGTGGCGCGTGTCACTTCCGGCACCGAAACTCAGGGGCTCACTGGTACCGGCGAGATTTTCGGTAGTCCGCTATATATGGCGCCTGAGCAGGGTCTCAGCAGTAAGGTCGATGCCCGTGCCGACCTTTATTCACTGGGCTGTCTGCTCTTTGAAATGCTCACCGGTTCTCCTCCCTATGCCGGTGAGACGGCCATTCAAACCGTGATGCTGCACCTGAGTGCACCGCTTCCCGACGCCGATCGTGTGGCTGGTCAGACTTTGCCCAATGGGCTTGGGCGGCTGTTAAGCTTTTGTTTGCAGAAGTCGCCCGACCAGCGCTATCAAACTGTGGCCGACTTGAAGCGAGATCTTGAGCGGGTACTGAGCGGCAAACCGGCAGTCTATGAAGGAGTTGGGAACAAGCAAGCGGGAGGAAAGGCGACCCGTACAAAGCAAATACTGGTCTTTGCCTTAACCGCTGCTATTTCCTTGCTAGGCTTGCTCTTCCTCTTTCATTCGTTGCAGGTTGAGCATGGGCCGAGTCAACCTCCTAATAAGGCACCGGTGAACGGCATTGTCAAGGCGACCACGGGGGGAAGGTTGGTGGATAAAGCCTTGAATATGGATTCCACCAAGGCCTTTCAGGCTTTCAACGAAGGTGATTATGAAAGCTCGGCTCTGATGCTGAAAGGGGCCATCGTTGCTTATGGCGATGAGATTGCCAGGCTGAAGATACAGAAGGCTAGCAAGTCGGGCGAAGCCGCACGCAAGCTGGAGCGAGAAATTGACCGCCTCACCGGGCTAATGGCCGACGATTTACATCATGTCGGTGATTGTTTCCTTCGCCTTGGACAGAAAGAGGAGGCAATGACGAATTTTGCCCAGGCCATTGAGTATTACCGCCTTTATGCAATGCGCGGCTGGAACAATGGTTTGATAGACGATACCTACGAGAAATACATTGCACTCTTGCAAGGGGCGGGTCGTACCAGGGAAGCTCAGACGCTGACCACGGAACTGACTGAGATTAGAAAATCGCGGCACTAGCGGAACCTGGAGCAAATTGGACTTAGGACTCAAAACCTAATAAACTTATTTTGGGTTCTGATAAAACGAATTGGTATAAGTTCTGAACTTCTTCCGGCGGGGTTTTATTTTGAAAGAGATGATTTTCCGCAAATTCAATGGGCAAGCGCTTTGGGTAGCCGCCTTCTTGCTTTTCCTTCCTGCTATGGCCGGTGCCTGGGCGCCCTTCCATGCTTGCGGCTCCTTAGCTGCTGAAAATTCCGCTGAAAATAGCCAGACTAGGGTTCTGGTGGTGATGATGTTCGATCAGCACTGCACCCTCTGGTGCGGCAGAGTTCGACCCTTGATGAAGGAGTTGGCTGAAGAGTTTGGGCAAAAAGTACTTATCGATGAGGTCGATGCCTCCCGGGGCAAGGAGAAAGAGGCGGAGGAAAAGTGCAAACAGTTGGGTATTCTTGGCTATTATAAAGATATCGAGTCGGTACCGGTGGTGCTCCTCTTCGACGGCAAGCGCAAACTTTTGAAAGAGTTGAACGGGCCCAAGTCCAAGGAGTTTTACAGGAGCGCCATCGAGAAAGTAATTAAATGAGTCAGGAAGGGCTGGAACCCACGAGCAAGCTTTTGGTGCCGGCTGCGGGCGGCTCCTCTTTCGGTACGCTGGCTGCCACCAAGCCCTTTCTAGACAAGAAAGGGGTCAAGTCGGCCGCCTATTCGGCGGCGGCATTGGTGGTGGTGGCTCTTTGTATTCACTTTGTCGTGGCAGTCGGTTGGTTGGCCGGTCTGGAGAGTTTACGCAGTTGGCTCTACGGCCAGCGTATTGGTTTTGCCACCTGCTTCTGGATGGTTCTCACTTGTCTGGGCGTCTTGCCTATAGTTTTGCTGCGCAACAATTTCTATTTGCAAGTGGCGGCACGGGTGGTGCTGGTTATTTGTTTAGTCTTTACCTCTATGCTCTGGGTGGAGCATTTATTTGGCCTGGATTTCAATACGGCAAACGTTATATATGAACTGCCCAATGATCTCGGCGCCCTGCGCCTGCCTGGACCGGTACCGGTGGACGTATCTTTCGTACTGGCGGTGCTGTCTCTATCGGCCCTCTGGTATTGTTATTCGGATGGTTTACCGGATTCAGGCAACTTCGCTTCCGCCTCTTCATCGTTTACTACTCAGTCTACAGCGCGGGTAAAAGAAGGTCGCTTTTCTCCGGCCAGGCTCTTGCGCTACAGACCGGCCACCAAGATTCCGGCCCAGGTTCTGGCACTACTGGTGGCTCTTCCCAGCCTGGCGATTGTGCTTGCGGTAGCCTACGGACAAAAGCCCATGGTGGAACAGTTGTGCACCATGGCTGGTTGCGTGGAGTTTAAATTCCTCAACTACTTGAGCTTTTTCTGTCTATCCTGCGGGCTCTTTCTGGCTCGTCCCGATGAGGGTGCTACCCGCCTTCTCTTCGCCAATACGGCGGCATCCAGACTCTTTCGCGGTTCCTTTCTGGCCCTGCCCATATCGGTAATCTATGTCTGGTTACTCTGGTGGGCGCAGTTGACCCGGGTGGACAAAGGCGTCACCTATAGCTTTTTGCCTCCGTTGGCCTTTCTGCCTCTCTCGGTTGTGGGCAGTATGATAATTCTTGGTGTGTTTCTCGCTATCAGTACCCGCAAACTGGAGAAGGTCTCGGAGGAAAAGGAAGCCACCGAGCAGGTGCTCATGGCTCTTTCCCAGGAACTTGATGCCGCGCAGTCGTTTAAGATGGTCTGTCTCTCCTGCGGCAAGGAGTTTCCCGACGGCTGGGTGGCTTGCCCCTACGACAGCACGGAACTGTCCCGGGTGGCCGATCGTTTTCATCCCGGGGCTGTTTTTGCAGAGAAATACGAGATCATCTCCGCTCTTGGTGCCGGTGGTATGAGTACCGTGTATAAAGCCAAGCACAGATTCCTGGATAAATACGTAGCCATTAAACTTCTCAATGCCCATCTGTCCTCCGATGGCAAGGCCGTGCAACGCTTTCAGTTGGAGGCCAAGGCTGCATATGATCTCAAGCATCCTAATTTGATTTCAATATATGACTTCGGTATTTCTCCCGATGGACAGGCTTATATCGTCATGGATTACCTGGAAGGCGAGAGCCTTTCTCAGCGTATCGAGCGGCAGGGCAAACTGAGTTTGATGGAAGCCCTTCCTATTTTTGCCGATGTGGCTGCCGGTCTTGCCCATGCCCATCAGAATAATGTTCTGCACCGTGATATCAAGCCCTCTAATGTCATGTTGGTGACCGGAGAAGACGGTAGCGGCACCGCTAGAATCGTTGACTTCGGTCTGGCTAAAAACTACGATGAGAACGCCGTCAAGCTTACACAAACCGGCGAAATATTCGGTAGTCCGCTTTATATGAGCCCCGAGCAGTGTCGCGGTGCCGTCCTTGATCAGCGCTCCGATATTTATTCCTTCGGCTGCCTCATGTACGAAACGCTTACGGGCTTTGCCCCCATCAGTGGTGCCAATGCCTATGAAACATTTCGCCTCAAGTTTTCGGAAGTGCCGCCGCCTTTTGCTTCTACTCTCAATATTCCAACCTGGCTCTCTAGTTTGATCATGGCTACCCTGCGGGTCGAACCGGCTGAGCGACCGGCTACTGCTTCCGAGATTGGCGAAGCCCTCTCTTCTTATGTGCGCAAGCGCGGTCAGTAAGGTCCGCTAAACCTTGTTAGAAGCTGCGAATATAGCGCACTGACACGCTCACTGGTGCCACCAGACCAAGATTGCGACTTTCGTTGAAAGCGGCGGGAGTGTTGCCGTTACTTGGACCAGGTACGGCTGAGCGCTCGGCGTTGATATAGCGCAAAAATGTCAGCGGCACATCTACCATGATCATATCTTTCTCTCTGGCCCAGGTCAGACCGGGACCGATAGACATGGCATAGCCGGGCTGGCGATAGCCGCCGGAAGGACCGATCAGGTCGTGACTGCGGACTCCTTCCCAGCGTCCCACCACCCTGGCCCGCATGCCCTTGAGGCTGGGTTTGTTCCAGGTGCCGGGAATTTTTAACGAGACTCCCGCCTGCACTGCATAGGCATCGGCTACTGAGTTAGTCAGCTCATTGAGAAAATTGGGTGTGAGCGGCACTCCTGCGGAGTTTATGATGGATGAAGTGCCGTTGGTATTGCGCGGGTTCGATAAATAGGAGCCCGAGACGAAAACAGATTGACCGCGAAGAATTCGCGGTGCGCGAAATGTCTTGAAGGCGTCGAAGGTTCCGACGATACCGGTGCCGCCGTCGCCGGGCATGACGGCAGCCGGGTAGACGGCTCGCTTTGCCCATTGATTGCCGTTCAAATTGGGGATGGTTCTCTGTTCGTCCCAGTCGCCGGTGGGTATTTTGATACCGAGTCCGACAATCATGTTTTCGTAGGGGTGGTCTCTGGGGTCCAGCACAGTAGCCTGGCTGTGCAGTTGCAGGTCGCCTATGCCGCCCACGCTCCAGCCCTCGCGCACGCCCTGCAAAGGTCCTTTCGGTGGAATCAGGAGCGAGAAGCGATTCATGGTCACAGGCAGAGTGGCCAGCACACTAAGTCTCCGATTGACGTAGTAGCGACCGGTGACATCCAGCACCGACTGCCGCATCCGTGGTCCCCACAGATCCGTGAAATTTTTATTGTAGGTGCTGTCGTTGTAAGATTTGGTGGCATTGGCTTGCCGCCAGCCTACAGACAGTTGAAACTTACCTGACCCAAGTCCCATACCTGGGACCATCCCTCTCGCGCTGGCTCAGCCCTGGCCCCAGGCGGCTTTCTCACCTAGAAGCAGAAAGAGGCAGAGAAAGCAGAGCCTGAGAAAAACCATTTGAGGGTTTGTGAAATGTCTGAAATCGGACTCGCGCAAGGCCAGCCTGAAAAGAGCTGAGAGGTTGGGTTTTACCCTGCTCAATACTTCTGTACCGTGTTATCAATCTCGTCGGCCCAGGCCAAGATGCCGCCCTGCAAATTGAGAGCGGTGCTGTAGCCGTTTGCTCTCAAAAATTGCACGCAGCGCATGGAGCGGCTACCGGAGCGGCATAGCACCACGATGTCTTTGTCTTTGTGCGGAGCCAGTTCGCCGTGACGGGCAGACAATTCACCCATGGGGATATGCAGATCGTGATTGAGCTTGGCTACATCGAGTTCGTTTGCTTCACGTATGTCCAGTATGAAAACTTCTTCGCCTTTGTCCAGGCGATCTTTGAGATCGCGCACCGATATTTCCAAGCCTGCATTTGCCATGAACTCTCCCTCGCTTGTTGCCTTTGCTCGCTTGCCGTCTTTGTAAGTATAATCAAACCTGTGCAGGTAAAGGAGATCTGGGGATGACAAGAACATTAGAAGATGCTCTCAAGGAAGTTCTAGCCGACGACAAACGTATATCCAAGTATGAAGCCAAGGTGATCCGCGAACTAATTCTTGCCGACGGCGTAGTTTCCGAAGACGAGAAGGTGCTTCTTGAAAAGGCCCTGGCCAACAATGATTTCGAGGGACCAGCCTTTGACTTGCTCTCTTCGGTCTTGTTGCGTTCCCATATGAAAGAGTAAGCACCGTTGCGCTCCGGGTTGGCGCTGTTATTCCCAGAGCAGGCGTTGTGCCAGTGATGGTCCTATTCCGAAATACTTATTAAGAAGCTCCGGCTTGGTTTCTGTTGAAACAATGAAGCCGGGGCTTACATATTTATTCCAGCATTCCTGGAAGGCTTCTCGTCCCTTTTCAGAGCGGGCCAATAGGGCTGGAACAGCATGGTAGGCAGCCACGCGCGGTTCGGCTCGGCCCGAGAGATACTTGTTGAAAAATCTCCGACTTTCCTCTTCGCTTTGACCTTCACTCAAGGGGAACTCATACTTGGGAATCAAGAAGGGCTGGTTGCCGATAGGTGCCAGCACTTCCTTGAGGGCTTGATTGAAAACTTTGGAGGCGCGCGGTTCCACGTCATCGAGAAAGACTCGGTAACTGCCGTCGCTGCGTACCGTAACCTGCAGACTTTCCTTTTTGATGGGCGGCAAATGTTTGGTCTGAGAAAGGGCCGTTAAGACGGCGCAGGCTATGTCGGTTAGCCCCTGGCGCCGTCGAATATTCAAATTCTCTTCCGGCTCCATGTTCTGATCGGGACCTGGCAGGCGACAGATTTCATGGAAGAACTTGTCTTTCAATTTGTTTGCTTTGAGTCGTGCCAGAATAGATGCCGCCATCACCGGTAGAACCGCGGTGAAGCCCAGCGCTCCCAGGCTGAAGGTCATGCCCAGGGTGACAAGGGCAGCTACCGAGCCAAGGGAAAGATATTCGAAGTAGACTCCGTTCAAGGCGCTTCGCATTTGCCCGGCATGCTCTTTGTATTTCTGATTCTTTCTGATGTGTGGCGGCGTCAGGGCCATGTTGCGCAACTTGGAGACTTCCAGGCAGGGCACCAGACGATTGTTATAGGGCTCGCCTATCTTCCAGTGGTCATAAATCTTGTCGCGTACCAGGGCCCTTTCCATCATTTCCCTGTTGAAGACGTCCACCGAAGCAAAGACATCGCTGCCGGTGAGCTCGGAAAAACTGGGATGCACATGCCCGACGCCGCATTCAATTTGTCCGTCGTCGCAGATGCCGAAGAAGCCGTCATGCTTTCGCACAAAGCGCTGGTAATCATTGAGTCCCTTTTCCAGGCTGGGTGCGATACAGACGACGTCCCAGTTGTTGGCTACTTTTCTGGCGCCAAATCCTTCCGTCTGAATACGAATCGAGCGGCCGCGCAATTGTTTGACTGAGACCGGTGCGGTTGTGGTAGTCAAATCAATGAGCGTATTGAGAGACTGGCTGTCCCATCCTTCACCAAACAGTCCACGTGTGCCAATCAAACATTTTGTGATGCCGCGTTCGAAAATACTTGTGGCCATTGCCACATAGAGTCTTGATTCCCAGGCACCTGAGTTGGCGCTCACTTGCGAGAAGCCGCCCGTGTGCTCCTCAACATTCAGTTTGAAATCATAACCATTTTCCTTGAGATAAATTTCGGCAGCTTCTTGAAACTGCGCCGCCACACTTTGATCAATCAAGAGTAGCGAGCCGGTCACCAGGCAGGGATTAACATAGAGGGCAATCGGGCTGGCAAGCAAGGTACGCATCACGGCCAGTGCGCCGCCAGACTCTTCGTTTAGCACACCTTCCAGATTCTTGACGGCAGTAGCCGACATACGCTCAAAGTCTGTCACCACGCAAGCCCGCAGTCTGTCATCGAGCACCCTGTATTCCAGGGCAAGAATTTCAGTCACGGCTTTCGATTTGGCTTGTGAAAAAGCCAGCACTCTGTCTACCGGAGAAGCCTGCTTGCGCAGACCCTGTTCGGTGATGCCGAAGCCCAGTTTACGCAAGGCTTGTTTGATTCGCTCAAAGAGATCGTGGTGCTCTTTACTGGAGCTGAGCTTCAGTTTGTGGGCGGCGAAGTCGTCGATGATGATCATCCAGTCGTCGATTACCGGAGCCTGGGTCAGTTCTTCCGAAAATTCAATTTTGCGGGGTCTGGGAAGTTTCAATTTCCAGAGCGCCCGCAAGTAGGCCTGTGCCAGAGCCGGAGATTCTTTCAGGAACTTATCGAAACCTATTTCTTTCTCAATTTTGACTGCCTGCTCGATGACATATGCGGTCAGGGGAGGCAAATCTGCCTGGCAAAGGCTTATGGATTTGGTAGCTTCCCGTGCTACCGCCATCGCCCGTCCTTCGCTTATCTTTACCTCTTGTTCGGCTTGAGGAATCCGCCCCATGCCCATGAGCCAATCGGCTCCGCAGAGCTCTTCCAGCAATTTATGGAATTCTTCATGCTGCTCTTCCAGAAAATCGAATTCTCTGGCCGTGGGCTCGACAAAGTAGACCAGGTCTTGAAAAGGAGCCAGTCCTCCTTCCTTGACCAGGGCCGGTGTGGGCACCTGGTAGTCGATTGCGCCCACCAGAGAGACGTACCGTCCTTCCTGACTGGAACTCTTCTTCTCTGGCGGCGTGCCGGTTAAGCCGATGACCAGTGGGTCGTCAAGATATTTAATCAGGTGCAGCATGATAGCTGCCCAGTAATCCGTGAGGTGATGGCATTCGTCAAAGAGAATCAGTTTGAATTTCTGCCGCCTGAGGGCTTGCAGCAGACCTACCGCATTTGGGTGTAAAACTTCATTTAGATCCATGATGTCGGCCAGCTTCTTGCGCAGTCGGCTGGCGTGGCGAGACATTTCCTTCTGATGCGCTTTGGGGTTGTTCTGGAGCAGTTCTAGAATTCTCAGTTCTGCTTCCCCAATGGAAAGCCCCCGCCCTTTGACCAATTCGTCTACCCAGGAGCGGTGAGAGAGTTTGGTCAAATACTCCTGCTCTTTGCCGGGGGTGGAAAGCACCTGATAGGTCATGACTGTGACAGGCTTGAGAGGTTTATCTTCATGGGTGCCGATGATATCCTGGCAGCCGAAGTCAACTTGATCGGGCGGCAGAAATAGATCGAGCTTTTGTCCCCATTGAGATTGAATAGTCGTATTGGGCGCCAAAATCAAAGCCGGGCGTTTGAAATTGGCTATCAGTTGCAAGCCGATAATGGTCTTGCCGGCTCCGGGCGGGGCTACAATGTGAATTTCCCGCTCACCGTTTTTGAGCTTCTCATCTACCAGGTCAAGTATTTCTGTCTGATACCGCCTGAGGGGATAACGAAAGCTAAGATGGCTCAGGAGTGGTTCGTCTTCTTCCGTTGTTTGCAAGTTGCTGATTGCCTCGGGCTTAAAGTTAGTGTCTGCCGTCGGCTTTGCCGAAAAGGCGAAATTTTGAAGTAAGCCTGAGCGGCCGGGGGTTGTTCCTGCGTTTTTCACTTTATATAAATCGCCCCTCTAGCTTTGTGATGCACGGCAATGCTCATTGTGCCCTGTATATTCATTTGGCGTTGCAGCCGGTGGGCTGTTTCTCAGGGGCCGGAAATTTGAGGAATAACACTGAGATCATACCGTTTTCGAAGGCCACTGCAAGTTGATTTTTTCAGGTCAAATGAACTCAAGACGGTAGCGGGCGTTCCGGTTCTGTTCACAAGCCCCTGTTTAAATTAAGGCAGGTCGGAGTTTTTGTAAGGTCGGCAGTGGTTCTGCCCGGCTTAAATGCCGCTATACTCTTGACGCGTGCTTCCTCTAATGTCTGCAGCCTCGGGGTCATCGTGTCCGGAAACGAAAATCTTCTTGAACTAAAAGATGTCGCCAAGACATACGGCGAGCATCAGGTGCAGGCCCTCAAGCATGTCAACCTGGTGGTGCGCAAGGGTAGCTTTGCTTGCTTGATGGGGCAGAGTGGATGCGGTAAAAGCACCCTGCTCAACATTATTGCCGGTCTGGATAGTCCCTCTTCCGGCTCGGTGGTCTTCGACGGTATTGACATGAGTGCTCTCAAAGATGAGGAAGTTACCCGCATCAGGGGTGAGAAAATCGGATTTGTCTTTCAGTTTTTCAATCTGCTTTCCACTTTGACCGTGGAAGAAAATGTGTCCCTGCCCCTTGAATTGACCACCAATCTCAGTCACAAAGCGCGCCGGGCTAAGGTGCTGGAGATGCTTGAGCGGGTGGGCATGCAAAATAGAATAGATTTCTTCCCGGCCCAGCTTTCCGGTGGAGAAATGCAAAGGGTGGCCATTGCCCGAGCCCTGGTGCACAGTCCCCGTCTTCTGGTGGCCGATGAGCCCACCGGCAATTTAGACTCCGCCAACGGCACCATGGTGCTCGATCTTTTGAAAGAACTCAATTCCGACCTGGGACAGACCATCGTCATGGCTACTCATTCTCAGGAAGCCGGTAGCTGTGGGGACAGTCTGATATTAATGAAAGATGGCGCCATCGTCAGCCAGAGCATTAGCAGAGCCGGGTCGGATTGAGCCATGGTTGGTTTTTCTCTCAGGCTGTTCAAAAACTTTGTACTGAGAGATATCAGGCGCAATTTGGTGCGCACTTTCTTGACTGTGGCCGGTATCGCCCTTGGTGTGGCTGTCTTCCTCGCTATCAGCATCGCCAATGATACCGCCCTGGCACGCTTCCGGCAGACGGTTGCGCAGGTCGCCGGCAAGGCCAATCTTGAACTTCTGCCGCTCTCAGCCGGTAGCATGGATGAAGGCCTGCTGGAGGATCTAAGCTTCCTGGGAGGGGTGGGTGTCAAATGGACCTCCATCATCGATGAGCATCTGGTTGTTAAGGGCGCTTCCGGCCAGGACGAGGTAATTCAGATTATCGGCATAGACATGCTTGCCGACCCCGAGTTTAAGCGCTACGAAGAATCTGATGACGGAGGCTCCGGCGATGCTGCCGCTAGTACTTCCGGCGATGCTTCCGGTAGTGCCAGTGCCGTGGAGTCTTCGGTCTTTGCTCCTGATTCGGTGCTTGTAGGCGCCTCTCTGGCTGAGCGCTTGCATCTGAAGAAAGGCTCAACCTTCACCTGCCTTCTGCCGGAAGGTGAACGCATCCTCAATGTAGCGGGAGTGATGTCCAAGTCGGGACTGGGTGGTGCATACTCAGGCAATCTGATTGTGGCGGATATGCCTCTAGCCCAGGTCTTGACCGGCCTTGAGGGGAGGGTGTCTCGTGTGGACATGATCGTGGGGAGCGGTAAGGAGAATACCGGCGACTCCGACTCAGGCAGCCGTTCCGACGATGATCAGGTATACCGGGCGGTGTCGGAGAAACTAAGGCAGATAATGCCTTCCGATATCATGATCGGCACTCCGGAGACCCGCTCCAATCAAGCCGAGAAAATGACCCGCTCTTTCGAGTACAACCTACTGGCTCTCACTCTCATCGCGCTCATGGTGGGCATGTTTCTCATCTATAACACCATGACCATCACGGTTTTGAGGCGGCGACCGGAAATTGGGGTGATGCGTGCGCTGGGTGTGAAGAGGTCTACCATCCTCAATATGTTTCTCTGGGAGACAATATTCATTGGCGGATTAGGCACCACCTGCGGAGTCGTTTTGGGTGGCTTCCTGGCCCAGGGGGCACTGGCTGCCGTGGCGCAGACTTTCCAGTATTTCTATTTCAAAGTACCCCTGGAGAAAGTCAGCCCGGCACCCGAACAGTATCTGTTGGCGGCGGCCATCGGCATGGGTCTGACTCTCACTGCCGCCTTGCCGCCGCTGCTTGAATCAACCACCGTCGCTCCTGCCGAAGCCACCAAGCGAGCTTCTTTTGAAAGCCGCTTGCGATTTATGGCCCTGCCGCTCTTTATTATGGGCCTAGTTTGCCTGGCACTTTGTTACTTGTCGAGTTTGCAGGGACCCGTTCTCGATTTCCCCTTCTTTGGTTATCTGGCTGCCTTGCTCGCTATCGTGGGGGCTTCCCTGCTCATGCCGCTTGCTCTTTCACGTTTGTTGCCAGGCCTATCCCGGCTACTCGGTCATTTTATGGGGGCCAAGGGCCGTGTGGCCGCCTCCAGTTTGAGCGGCACCTTGAGCCGCACTGCCGTGGCTTGCGCTTCCTTGATGATCGGCATTGCCATGATGATTAGCCTGGCCATAATGATTTCCAGCTTTCGAAAGACCGTCACCCAGTGGATCGACCAGAGCTTTCAGGCAGATTTGTGGATGCAATCCCAGGCGCGGGCTGCCGGCAATAAGGGTGCTCGTCTGCCTGAATCGGTTGTGAAAGAGTGCGCTGCCGTGAAGGGGGTGGCTGCGGCTGAGGGCTTTGTGGACCGTCGCATAATATATGAAGGTATGCCTGTCTTTCTTGCTGCTGCCGACTTTGATGTGCTAGCCAAATACGGCAATCAGCTCTTCCTTTCCGGTGAGACCAATGAAGCGGTCTGCAATCGTATGAGCGGCAGCCGCGCCATAATTTCCGAACCTTTTGCGGTGCGCCGCAAACTCAAAAAGGGCGACGTCCTCAAACTTGATGTGGGCGGCGTCAGCGAGACATTCACAGTTGAAGATATCTACTACGATTACGCATCCGACCTTGGCTACATAATCATTCCCAGAGATGTTTATAAGAACCTCTATAAAGACTCCACAGTTTCCAATGTGGCAATTTATCTTCAACCCGGTGCGGACCTGGCCGCCGTCAAAAGCGAGCTTATGTCCAGGTTATCCGGTGCCAGGCTGGCCATCAACAGCACCATGGAATTGCGCAAGCAAGCCATCGTCATTTTCGATCGCACCTTTGCCATCACTTACGCATTGCACACCATAGCCGTCATCGTGTCGATGCTTTCGGTTATGAATGCCCTTTTCGCCCTCACCATCGAATCTAAACGCGAATTCGCCATCCTTCGCTACCTGGGGGCGGGGCGCTCGCAGTTGGCAGCCATTGTTTACACACAGGCAGCTATTCTTGCCACGGTGGGCAATATTGGCGGGCTGGGTCTGGGTTACATTCTTTCCCTTTTGCTTACCCATGTAATTAACAAGCAGTCCTTCGGCTGGAGCGTCCAGTATTCAATTCCTTACGATTTCATAGTGCAGTCCTCCATCCTGGTGGTGGCAACGGCGGTGGCATCAGCCTGCCTGCCGGCCAGACTGGCGGCTTCTACCCTGGCTCCGGCGGTGATTCGCGATGAGTAAGAATATTTTTGTATTGAGACTTATCTCTAAGGTAATGAGTGAAAACATGAGTAGACCGACTTCAATGTCCGATACACGAAAAAGAGCGTCGAAGCACAGCTCTCTCCAATGCCATGCCGGAATTCCCCGGGCAGTTGGAGGGCGCGGTCTATCGGTTTATATGAATCTTGCTGCTTGCTTTCTTTTGCTCTTTTCTGCCTTTGCTTCCGCTCCCGCTGCTTACGGCGATCAGGCTCCCAACACCACGGTTTACAGGAAGGCGCTGCCCGGCTACAAGTACAAATTCCCGCAGGACCATTTCAGTCATGATGACTTCAAAACCGAATGGTGGTATTACACCGGGCACTTGAAGGCCAGGGACGGTCGTCGCTTTGGCTTTGAGCTGACCTTCTTCCGCACAGGTTCGGACTACAAGCAAGGGGCTGAGAAGGTTGATGCTGCCAAAGCTGATTCAGCTAAAGCGGATATTGCCAAAGCAGGTTCATCTAAACCCTCGCCCTGGAAACTTGATAATTTTTACCTGGCTCACTTTGCTGTGACCGATGAAAGCGGCAAAACTTTCAGGTACTATGAGAAACTGAACCGCAAGGGCTTAAAGTTTGCCGATGCCAGGCAAGATGCCTATTTCGTTCATAACGAGGGCTGGTCTGTTGCTAAGCTTGGTGAAAAGTACGTGCTCAAGGCTGATGCCAGAGATTATGGTATCTATCTTCTTTTGACCCCTACCAAACCGCCGGTGGTGCATGGCAAAAACGGCGTCAGCCAGAAGGCTTCCTGTGCAGGTTGTGCCTCCCACTACTATTCGATGAGTCGGTTGCAGGCGGAAGGTCTGCTCTTCCAGAAGGATAAACCCATAGAAGTTTCTGGTCTGGCATGGATGGACCATGAGTTTGGCTCCAACCAGCTCACCAGTGAGCAGACCGGTTGGGATTGGTTTTCCATACAACTGGCTGGTAACCGCGAACTTATGCTCTATGTGATGCGCAGAGAAGACGGCAGCTTTGAAAAACAGTCCAGCGGCACCTATGTGCTTCCCGACGGTTCAAGCCGGCACCTGGACCTGGCTGATTTTAAAATTGAGAAGGTTAGTACCTGGACGTCGCCTAAAACTAAGGGCATTTATCCCATGGGCTGGAAGATCTCGGTGCCGAAGGAGAAGTTGCAATTGACCCTGGTGCCGCTCTTGAAGGACCAGGAGTTGACCACCGAACGCTCAACCGGTGTCTCCTACTGGGAGGGTGCCGTGGATGTGCTGGAAGGAGCGGAAGCTAAGCCATCCGGTAACGGTTATGTGGAAATGACCGGCTATTCGGAGAAATTCAGTAAGAAGCTATAGGAGAAAAACGCACGTTAAGCTCCAAAATGTGCCATGTTAGGCACCCCTCTTTCTAGATTTTCCCTGGACTCCCTCTTGAGCCGTTTCCAACTTTTTGACTTCATATCCCAGAGATAGTGAATCGTGTAGGTCACGGTTTTGTTCTTCAAGAAATAGTGCCCAGATGCTTTGATGGCTAATTCTGTTGGTTTATTCCACTGATCTACAAAGACATAGCTGTATTCTTCATTAGATATTAGGGCTCTTTCTTCCGCTGAAATACCCGAAGCAAGGAGGTTCTGTCTTAGCGAAGTTGGCTTGTGTAGGCTACCAACGCTGTAAAGGAGTCCATCGCAAAAATTGTTCCTTCTCCAGTCGTTGACAACGAATGACTTGCTGTCGGGAGCCCAAAATACATCCACATTTCTATGATATTTGAGAAGTGCTTTTCCCTTGGTTCTGGCGTTCTTCGTAGTAAATACCAGTGCATCTGGAGTCTCTACATAAAGCAAGTCTGAATTCTTGTTTGTGGGGGTAACCAGGTTTCTAATCACATACAATCCGTCTGGGGAAGGCAGTTGTTGATCGATTCTGGAGAAATTGAGTGCGTCTTTCGCAAAAACTGAATTGCTAAAAAACACTGCTGCCAGAAGAGAACATAGGACATTCAACCTGATTGTTGAATTGATACCGGGCATTTCGACAGGCTCCCTACTGGTTTGAATGAATTCTTGCACAAAGTGAGCGTGAGTTATAGCCTGTGCGCCAACCTAGAGGCAGTGTACCTTATCTTCAAGCATTTCCTTGTAGCGGATCTGGAAGTTTTTGACCTGTTCGTCATCGAATTTTGATAGGTCGAAACTTTTGACTCCCGGTCCTTGAGGCGTTGAATAGATCCATGCAGTAAAGATTTTGTCCTGTTTGTCTTGAAACATTATGGTTAAAAAGGTTCCGCCGAAGACACCGGGATCCACCGACATGACCACGAATTTGCTTCTGTAGTAGTCTTTGCTGAATTTATCCAGTTCTTGGGTTTCTTCGGCTTTGCTCTTACCGGCAAGGTAGGCATTGAGGACCTTGCGTAGGATATTGACCTCGGGTTTGTCGTAGACAGGAAAGTACTGCTCTTGTTGTTCTTTGGTGAAATGAATTGGCTTAACCTGCTTATCTTCGTCGGCAATTGCCGCGCTGCCGATTGCACTGAATGTCAGACAAACTATTAAAATCTTGAGGAGTCTGCTAAGCATCGTTCTTTCCTGATTGTGCCGGGACATGATGGCATACCCGCTTGGCCGACAAATTAGGAACAAGGTGGGATTTGAATTCTATGGAGAGCAATCCGATTTGGTCAATCGTACCAGCAAAGAATCGGATGCATTCCTTCAGGCACCTCCACCGGCTCAAGGGTTCGGTCCGAACTCCAGCCCTGATGAACTTCATCCGGTGCCAAATCAGCGTTGAACCATGACATTACCTGATCAGGGCTGGCGCTGGTGACTACCCACAGACTGTCAGAGAATGGCCACTCCTTGGTGCCGTCATTGTAGACATCAACCTGTGTTATCTCGACCCGCACATCAGCCACATCCGGGCGGTTCCTGATTGCCTTGTAAGTTGCATACACCTCCCGGGGTTCAGGCGCGGGATCTAGATTCACCAGGATATTCCCGACTTCATTGCCTTCGAAGAATTCTTCCAGCGTCAACATCGGTCTGGGCGTTGCTGGATCATTCACGTCGCCATGCCTTGCGCAACGTCTCAATATCTTCTCTAGTGGGTTTTCAATCTCCATATCGAACTTTATGCTCCGCAATTCCTAAAAGGCAGTACACGTGTGTTTACTATATTGAGGCTCCTGGCTGTGTATTATAGAAATGCAGCTACAGAGTGCCCATATACTCTCGCCTCCAACTACAAAGGCCGCATGCCCTGAACTTGTTCCCGGACGGCCTCGGCGCAACCCCAAGATAAACTCCAGCCACAACTGCCGTGCCCATAATTGTGAATCACATAGGAGCCTGAAACTAGTTTTTCCGCCTCCAGCCGCAGTCGCGCGCGAGTGGGCCGGAGACCCACAGACACGCTCAGGATGTCCGAATCGCTAAGACTTCCAAGTGTCGGTTGCAAATTTCGACAGCGCTGAAGTATTCCTTCGGTGTCTAGAGGATCGACGACGCGACTATAATTGTGCTCCTGAAACACGCCACCAATAACGGTATCTGCCTCTCGGGGAATTATATGCGTTACCAGAGGCTTAGTGCTCATTTCCCAGACCGCGCGATGTTCAGGCTTACGCCGAATCTTTAAAGTTTGCCCCCTGGTGGCATAGAGTTCGGAATCACCGACCAGATCTCGGGCACCGACACCGGAACAGTTGACTATGATCTCTGCTTGTGAGGACAGCTCCAGGAGGTCTTGCAACTTCCGTTGAACAAAGGTGCCTCCGGCATCGCTGAACTGTTCCATCAACCATTTGAGCATGACCGTTGTATCGACGACCAGCGTGTCAAACCAGTATCCGCTGCCCCCGGCAACAGGGGGTGGCAATTCAGTAGCGTCTGCCTTTCTTGGGTTTTCTACCACATTTAACCACCATGGATGCCATGTCGGGTCTGGATGAACTTCCAGTGCTCGTTCGTATGTGATTCCGGCAACCCCTTCTTCTTTCAGTTCTTTGAATGTCTGGTGTGTCTTTAGACCCCAGCGTAATACATCTTCTTTTGGTTCACTGTCCGAAGGGTACCAGAAGGCTGCGGCGGCAACCGAGGTAGTGTCAAGGGGCAGTTCGGCTGAAATGATCTGAACTCTATGACCGGCTTGCTGTAGAACCAGCGCTGTGGTCAAGCCGATGATGCCGGCCCCTATTACTACAATTTGCTGGTCAGCCACTTGCCTGTCTCCTGAATCTAGCTCCAATAGGTTTATAAGCATATCGGGTATTGAAATAATTCCGTTACTCCCATAGAAGGTCTGCGACGGAAACTTTAGGTGCTAAACTCGAATTACCCCCGGTATTGGTTGTCGCTGATTAAATGAATAGGGCAAGGTTCAATATCGCCAGTTGGCCGTTCAAGCTTGGGCTCAAGGTAGTAGCTGCTATTTTGTGCTTCGGCAGTGGTTTTGCCGGTCCGGCATCGGCCGGCGGCAAGGGTGTAGTAAAAATTGAGCAAGTGACCGCTGCCCATGGACCCGCCACTGTTTATATATCCGATCGAGGTATTCAGTTCCATATGCCGCGCAAGGGGCTGATTTATTACTGCATGGCTCCTGACTGGAGGCTCGTTGTCTTCAAAAAGGCTACCAATCAAGGTTTGGTTCAGCTTCGTGAACAATGGAAGGGTAATTCCATAAACAAAGAAAAAATAGTAGTGCTGAAAAGCCGTTCGGTGCCTATTCAGTTTGCTGGCAAAAGCTGTCGCAAAATCAATCTGGAGGTGGCACCTCTCGATTCCTATGCTTCTAAGTCGGCGGCTTTCTTTCGTTCTGGAGGAAGGTCCTCCGCTACTTTTAAGCATATGGACTTGATCGAATCCAATTCTATAAAACTTGGCCCAGAGCAACTGCAACTGGCTCGATATGTATACGGTATGCCGGATATAGAGGGTGTGCTGCTTGAGGAAAACCTATTAGGTGCCGATGGTAGCAAATTCAATGTCATCAAGACCAAGAGCATTGGAGAAACTGCGTCTGCCAATATCTCCTGGAAGTATCCGCAGGGTTTCAAACCGGCTAGCTGGTCGGAGTTGTTGGAGCAGCAAAAGGACCTGGAGGCAGCCGCCGACATTCTTGGCACTCTTTACGAGGATGACGTGGATGATAAGAAAACCTCCCCGGCTAAAACCGGCAGGGGTAAGCCCAAGCAATAGATTCACCGGTATGATTGACGGAGTGGTTAAATTAAGCCAGCGACCTTGACTTGCTGGTACCATATATAGCGCGCTGCTAAGTTTGCAGCGGACGGTTCCGATTGTTCCGAGTGAATGATATATCCAGAATGCCTGATAAATTGCACCATGTAAAAGCGTTTCAGGAGCCCCTGAAGGTTGGCGCCCTCAGCTTCTTGCTGACTTTGGCTTTGGCGGTAGCTTCTAATCCCGGACAGGCCGCAGAGCCCATCGACGCCCGGCAGGAAAAATGGCACAAACAATATTCCGGCGCCATAGAGGCCCTGCGCACGGGGCGGTATGGCGACGGCGAGCGTATGATCAAACAGGCGGTAATTGATGCCGCGGTCTTTGGAGAGGGCGACAAGCGTTTTGCCGATAGCCTGGGCGAGTATGGGCGGCTATTGACCATGAGAGGGCGGTTCAGTGAAGCACAGCCGCTCCTGGAAGAGGAATTGCACGCTCGGGAGATCTATCTGGGCGCAGGCAGCGCCGGCGGTGCGGCGCAGGGTGATGTTGTGGCCGTTAATCCGGCCCTGATTCCGGCTATGAGTTCGCTGGTGTCGTTCTATCTAAATTACGGCACAGCTGAGAAAGCGGATGGTCTGGCAGAAAGGTTGCTTGCCATCATCGACGGCAAGATCAACGATTACCGGGAGGCGAAGAGCGGACCGGTGACGCTCAAGAAGGGTGAAGCGTTGACCGGTTGGGCCGGCTCTGCCGCTAAATCTATGGTTAATCCGGTAATCGAATGGGCTATTGCCGTGGATGCCATCGGCAACGATTTCCGCAGCAAAGGTAAGCTTGATTTAGCAGAGCGCTGCTATAACAGTGCCCTTGATGTGAAAGAGACAGTTCTGGGGAAAGAGCATTTATCTCTGGCAAATAGTTTCGATAATCTGGCGTCCGTCTATGAGGAGCGCAACGATGAAAATCGCGCCCAACAGTACTATAGTTACGCCCTTGAGACGACAGAGAGAATTTTGCCGCCCGAGAACTATCAGGTCTACAATCGTCTCGATAAGCTGGCCAAGTGTTATATCAAGCAAAAGAACTATCAGGAAGCAGAAAAGCTCTATTTGAGGGCCCAGGATTTCTGGAAGGAACCCTCTAAGAACGGCAGCGAAGCCAGAGCTGCGTTTGCCCTGGGCAATCTCTATGTGCTTGAAAAACGTTACGATGAGGCTGTGCCACTTTTGCAGAAGGCACTGTCACTGGCTGAAGCCTACTACGGACCAGACTCCATCTCTCTGGTGCCCTTTCTGCAACGCTATGCAGACACCATGTATTACTTGGGGCAGGAAGGCCCCCGGCAGGAGTTGAAGGCGCGGGCGAGCGCTATAAGCGGCGCGACAATGTAGACCGATGGTGCCGATTGAGGGTTCCCTGATTTGTGCCAGCTACTACCTGCTGCCTGATTCGAAGTGTACTTAGAGAGCACCTGATGCATCACGTTTAGCCTTGCTTGTAAGAACCTCAAGCAGCTTATAAGAACCTCAAGCACTTACTTTAACGGATGGAAATTCAAAGGAGTATTGAAGTAATCTTTGTCTACCATCGTGGCTTCTATTTTCCTGGTGCTGAATAAATCGCGGCTACGGCCTTCCTTTTCGCTGCCGCTGAGTAAATCGCGGCTACGGCCTTCCCTTTTCCTTGAGGCACTGAAGTTTTGAAATATAGTCTTGTCATCATCCCGCCAAACTCCACCTACCGACCCGGGTTCAGCTTATAATGGCTTGATTCTAGCTTTGCTGATATTAGTTAAACCTCAATCTCGGTCGGTAAGTTCACCAATTAGTCACATGCAGCAAAAACATTCCGAACTCGTGCCGTCCGCTCTATCCCGTTTAAGTTTCTGGGAAAAGCTATGTATAGTGGTTCTCTGCTTTTCCTATCTTGCGCTTGCGGTGACAGCGGGACATTTGCTTTCTGCTACGCCTTTTCTAACCGAACCCAGGGGTATAGCCGCTGTTTCCATCTATGGTGGAGTTCTTATCGCTTTCGGCATTTTTGCGGTGGTAATTTGGTCCTCCCTGCCGCGTTTCATTGGTAGCCTTATCGATAGCGGCATGCTTGCCGCGGCTGAAAGATTGAGTCGCATCTATGCATCTCTTTTGCAGTATCTTTCGCCCCTGACTAAAGACACTGCCCTGTCTGTGGCGGTTCAAGCCGATGTGGAACGTGCTCGTGGTAATTATGATGCCGCCATTGTTCTTGCTTACCAGTCTTTACTGATTCTTCGTCGGCATGATGTATTGATGGCAGTGCCGCCTGGCAATGAGGCAGAGGATTCCTTTGTCAAAGCACTTGCCGAATCTGAGCAGGACAATATAACCGGAGCCATCTGCCGCCGTATTCTCTCCAGTCTCCTTTGTGATCTCGGTAATTACGAGCAGGCATTGAAGGAAATTCTGGCTTCGATTGGCGATTTAGAGCAGTCCATTCAGGCTATTCAAAATCCCTTACCGCTGCCCTCCGGGCTGGGTGATGGCGAGGGTTGGGGTGATGGCAATGGTCGTGGTAATGGCGAGGGTTGGGGTGATGGCAATGGTCGTGGTAATGGCGAGGGTCGGGGTGATGGCAATGGTCGTGGTAAAGGCAATGGTCTTGGTAATGGCACGGCTGCAGCAGTTCTGGTAAAGCATGCGCAAAAGAAGAGTCTGAGCCAGTTGAATGCCAACCTCAAGTTCGCCAGGTCGGTGCTCTCCGACGCGCTCTCTTTGGCCGGGCGTGCCTATAATCTTCTTGAGCAGTATGATGAGGCTGAGCAAGTTTTAGAGAGAGCCTCTCAGCTAAAGCAGGAACTTGCTCCTGATGATCTGTCTCTTCAGGAGGTAAGGGCCCAGTTGGCTCGTACTTTCTATTTGAGCGGGCGTCTTGCTGATTGTCAATCGCTGGTGCAGCAGGGCTTCTCTTCGCTTGCGGGAAAGGCTAGCCGTGCCGCCGAATTGGTGCGCGCCGCTCTACTTGTTCTTAATGCTAAAGTGCTGCTTCCCACCTTGCCGATGGAGGCGAAAGTGCAGTTGCAAGAAGCCCTGAAGATACGTCGAAGATGGCTTGGTGCTGCTAGTTTGGAAATTGCCGAAGTATTGGAAGCTTTGAGTGTCTGCTTTAATCAGACCGGCGAAAGTGATTCCGCTTCAAAGGCTTGCGAAGATGCCGCACGAATTAAAGCCCGTATCAAGACCAGGCAAGTCTAGATTGCAAGAAGACCAGGCCAGTATAGAGAAGAAGGCCTCGGGGTATCTCTCCGGCGAAGACCATCAATTGTAACAATAGTGATTTTGCGAAATATTACATCAGCGTTTCGGGACTTTTTTATAAATGAAACGCCTGCTCCATCTGGGTTGTAGCCGTCAAGCAGAATTAATTTTCCCTGTTACATGAGTTTAGTGCTTTTCGAAAGAAGTGCGAATGAGACATGTTGGTCGCTGCTTTCCGTATTGAGACATCTAACCGGCTGCATTTTAATGCGGTCCAGCCTTCAAAACGGGCTCCGGCAGTTGCTCTTCTTTAACCGCTTCACCTTCGATGATATCGTCGCTGGGGCTGACGGCTACGTGTTCATTGCCTGAAAGCCCAACCCTTACTTCTACTTCGTCGCCGAAATCACGACCGATGGTAATGGGTTGATAGTGCGCCTTTCCATTTACTGCCAGAAGCAGGAACTGTCCCTCCGGTTTTGTTACTAGGGTGGTGCCCGGTACTCTAATCCATTTTTCTTCCCGCACACCGGTTAGATTGACCTCGCCATACATGCCTGGCAAAAGGGCATGATCGGCGTTGGGAATTTGAATTTCGGTTTGTCTGGTGCGCGTATTGGGATCAAGGGCACCGCTTACATTGGTGACAATGCCTACGAAGTTACGCTCTGGGAATTCCGGCACATTGATTTTGGCCTGGACGCCCTGTTTTAAATAACGTGCCACTCTCTGCGGTGCGTTCACGTAAATACGCAGGCGATCAATCTTAGCCATCTGAAAGAGCTCAAGACTTTCAGACTGACTGCCTTTGGTGATGAGCGCGCCCGGGTCGACTTTCCTGAGGGTGATGATGCCGTCGAAGGGAGCGAGAACCTTTTGAAAGCCCTGCTCGGCTTCCAGCTTTTTCACTTCCGCTTCTTTGGCTTTGACATTGGCTCTGGCTTCATCCACCTGTGAACGCGCCGCCACCACCTGGGCTTCGGCGGCTTTCAAATTGGCATGATCGGCCTTCAAGTCGGCAGTGGTGGCTTCCAGTAACCTGACTTTTTCATCTCGGCTCTGCTGACTGACCGCACCTCTTGTGCAGAGATTCTGCCAGCGGGTAGCAGTCACCGTAGCATAGTCCACGTTGCCTTTTCCCTTCTCTACCTCTGCTTGAGCTGTGGCTTGCTTGGCGATGGCTTCTTTCAGTTCGGCATTGGCTTTGTCCACACCGGCTCTGGCTCTTACCAGGTCGGCTCTCACCTGGGCCAGTGATTCGTCAATAGTCGGGGTGTCGATGACGGCCAGTAACTGACCGGCTCTTACGTGATCGCCGATATCAACCATGCGGTCACGCAGGTAGCCGTCTACTCTTGCATAAATGGTGGTGTACTGGATGGCGCCTATGTTGCCCGGTAGCGTCAGCGATTCGGTTTCTCGGGCCGGTCTGGCGATGATGGTGCGCACAATCGGTACAGCACCGGTGGTTTCGGCATGCATTTTGTCGAGTTCTTTCTTTCGCTCGAGGCGTGGTAGAAAACCTACCACCAGCAAAACGCCGGCGATAACCAGAACTATTATCACCACCACAATCAGCTTGCCCATGCCTGACCGGCTGCGCGCTTGCCGGCAGGAGTGCGCCGTAGCGGTGAGCTTGCACCTCTGGAGCCCCACTTGGAGACAGCGGTTTTTTATGTCTATTGGTGAGCCTTCAGTCATGGTTCTTCTCTTGATTAGTATCCGTTTGGGTGTGGTCCTGATTGTGAACCGGCTCGCTTGCCTTATTATCCTTGGCTTTGCCCTTTCTTAAAAGACTGAAGACAAGGGGAACGAAGAAGAGGGTCGAGAAAGTTGCCACCGTCAGCCCGCCGATTACGGCTCGTCCGATGGGGGCGTTCTGGGAGCCACCCTGTCCGGCCCCTATGGCCATGGGGATCATGCCGATGATCATAGCTGTTGCCGTCATCATTACCGGGCGGAAGCGCTCGAAGCCGGCTTCCAGAGCCGCAGAGCGACCGTCTTTGCCTTCGTGGAATTGTTCATTGGCGAAGGTGACCATCAATATAGAGTTGGCGGAAGCCACGCCGACAGTCATGATGGTACCCATGAGGGCGGGAATGGAGAAGGTTGTCTGGGTAACAAAGAGGCTCCAGAGTATGCCTGAGAGTGCACCCGGTGTGGCCATGAGAATAATGACCGGGTCGCTCCAACTCTGGAAGTTGACTACCAGAAGTAAGTAAACCAGAAGCAAAGCAAACACGAGACCGAAGATGAGAGCGGCAAAGGCCGATTTCATGCTCAAGACCTGCCCGCCCATGGTTAACTGGCTGGCTTGAGGCAGCTCCGGTCGATACTTGTCCATGATCTTTTCGATGTCTTTTGAGACGCCGCCCAGGTCTCGGTCCTGGCAGGCCGCATAGATATCAAAGACCGGCTGCGCGTTGAGGTGGTTGACCACGGCCGGAGTTGCTGCCCGACTGACGGTGGCTACGTTTGTGAGAAGCGGCGGTTGCTGTTTCTTACTTGTGGTCTTTGATGTAAGTGCTGTTACTCTCATGGCATCGAGGCTATCGATTTTGTACTGCGGGGTTTGCGCCGCCAGGTTATAGTTGACGCCGTTTTTGATGTTGAGCCAGAAATTTGGGGCGGTTTGAAAGCTTGAACTCAATGTGACCAGGAAGGAATTGGAAACATCCCGCTGGGTGAGACCCATTTCGTTGGCTCTGGTGCGGTCTACTTCAAAGACGAATTGCGGTGCATTCACCACCTGGTGCATACATACGTCCACAGCACCTCTTACCTTTTCTACGTCGCGCTTCAGTCGCTGGGCGATGTCGTAGTTCTTGGCCACGTCCAGCCCGGTGATACGAATGTCGATGGGGGCGGGCAGTCCGGCGTTCAATATTTGCGTGACGATGTCGGCGGGCTGAAAGTAATAGCTCACCTGAGGAAAGCGGGCCGTCAGCATGGCCCGTATTTCCTTCTGGTACTGTCCGGTGGGCTTGGTGCGCTCTTCCTTGAGGGTGACCAGAATTTCGCCGTCTGCTTCACTTATGGTCTGACTGTCGGAAAAGGCGTAGTTGACGCCGCTCACCGGCATGCCGATATTGTCGGTGATGATGAGAATTTCGTCTTTGGGCACGATGGTGCCGATGGCCCGCTCTATCTCTTTGAAGATGCGCTCGGTTTCCTCCACCCTGGTGCCCGGACGGCAATTGACGTGCAGGCGCAGCTGTCCGGCATCGATGGCCGGGAAGAAATCCTGACCGATGATTGGCAGCAAAGTCATGGAGCAGCCGTAGAAGGTGAGAAAGCCTCCTATGGCCAGGAAGGGATGGGTGAGGGCTTGATCAAGAGTGTGTTTGTAGATGCCCCTGAGCCATTCGAAGCCGCCGTCAATGACTTTGTGGATGGCTGAGAAAACAGCCATGATTCCTTGCGGCTCCTTTGCGGTACTGCCGTGTTCATGCTCATGGGCCAGCAGATTCTTGGACATGAGGGGCACTATGGTGCGGGAGAGCCCGTAGGATGCCAGCATGGCAAAGGCTACGGCCATACCGAGAGGCACAAAGAGGGAGCGGGATGGTTCAGTGAGGAAGACCACCGGTACAAAGACGATGCAAATGGAAAGGGTTGAAACCAGCGCCGGCATGGCTACCTGAGCGGCACCGTCGAGGATGGCTTTGACTATGTCTTTGCCCATGGCCATGTTGCGGTGTACGTTTTCTACTTCCACTGTGGCATCGTCCACCAGCATACCTACAGCCAGTGCCAGACCACCCAGAGTCATGGAGTTGATGGTCTGCCCGCACATATGCAGTCCGATAATGGAGCAGAGCATGGCCAGGGGAATGGAGGTGGCGACGATGAGAGTGGAACGCCAGCTACCAAGCAAGGCCAGCATCATTAGAGCCGTCAGTCCGGCTGCCGTCACTGCTTCTCTCACCACATCGGCCACACATTCGCGCACAAAGACAGACTGGTCGGTGAGCACCGAGATGACACAGGCCGGCGGCACAATCTTTTGAATGTCGGGCAGTGCTTTCTTGATTCGTTCAACCACTGAAAGGGTAGAGGCAGTGCCGTTCTTCAATATATTGAAGAGCACGGCCCGGCGACCGTCCTGGTTGACAATATTGAGCTGCGGCTGATAACCGTCATGTACATTGGCCACATCTTTGAGAAAGACTACGGCGCCCTTCACTGATTTGACCGGAATACGATTCAGTTCATCGATTTTCTCGGGGATGTTGTTGAGGGTCATGATGTATTCATATGGACCCAATTTGGCCGTACCCGATGGAGCGATGATGCTCTGGGAGTTCATGGCCGTCACCACATCGTTGGCCGATACGCCGGTGGCTACCAGGGCTTGCGGGTCGAGATCGACCATGACCTGTCGGTACTTACCACCGTAGGGGAAGGGAATGGTGGCACCCTGGATGGTGGCGAGCTGGTTTCTGACGAAGTTATTGGCAATGTCGAACAATTCGGCTTCGGAAAGCGTTTTGGAACCTATGCCTAGCTGAATTACCGGTACATCGGTGGCGCTGGATACGGTGACAAAGGGCGGTGTAATACTGGGCGGCAGGTATTCGAGCACCGCCGAGCCCATGGCCGTCACCATGGCCACCGCCTCACCAATGTCGGTGCCTTTGTGCAGGTAGACTTTGATGATGCTCATGCCGGAAAGAGAGGTAGACTCTATCTTTTCGATACCGTTTACGGTGGAGGTGAGCCAACGCTCAGTGACCGTGGTAATGAGATTTTCAATGTTATAAGGCGACATGCCCGTGAAAGTATAGACGGCACTGACAATGGGCACGTCGATGATGGGGAAAATATCCACTGCCATCTGGCGGATGGAAAGTATGCCGAAAATTAGAATAGCCAGAGCCATAACGATAAACGTATGGGCCCTTTTCAAAGCCATTTCCACTATCCACATTACTTACCACCTCCCTTGCGGCGCAAAATATAGAATATGAGCGGAACAAAAAACAAAGTGGAAATGGTGGCAACGGAAAGACCACCGATGACGGCTCTGCCTATGGGAGCATTCTGGGAGCCCCCTTCGCCGCCACCTAAAGCCATGGGAATCATGCCGATGATCATAGCGGAAGCCGTCATTATAACCGGGCGGAAGCGCTCGAAGCCGGCGTTCAGGGCCGCTAGCCTGGCGTCCTTAGTTTCTTCCAGTTCCCCCCGGGCGAAGGTTACCATCAAAATGGAGTTGGCCGAGGCCA
Organism: Candidatus Melainabacteria bacterium; assembly: GCA_016212515.1. Taxonomy (GTDB): domain Bacteria; phylum Cyanobacteriota; class Vampirovibrionia; order Obscuribacterales; family Obscuribacteraceae; genus Obscuribacter. The sequence continues at coordinate 50,422 of JACRFZ010000072.1, read as the reverse complement.
CACCCATAGTCATAATGGTGCCCATCAGAGCAGGAATGGAAAATGTTGTCTGGGTAAGGAAAAGACTGAGCACAATGCCCGAGAGGGCACCGGGTATGGCCATCAGGATAATTAACGGATCGCTACAACTCTGGAAGTTGATTACAAGTAAGAGATATACCAGCACCAGGGCAAAGACCAGACCCAGGAGCAGAGCCAGAAAGGCCAGATTCATACTTAAGACCTGACCCATCATCACTACTTTCGCACCCCGGGGCAGGTTCTTTTTCACCTCTTCCAGAATTTTGGCAATATCCTGGGAGACACCGCCCAGGTCTCTGTCCTGGCAAGCGGCGTAGATGTCGTAAACAGGTTGTACATTTATGTGATTGATTACCAGAGGGGTGCGCGCCCTTTCAAAGGTGGCCAAATTCATTAAGAGCTGACCCCGTCTGGGGCTATCGCCCTGCTTGAGCCCGCTGGTGGGCTGTGGGTCGCCGCTTACGGAGGGATTAATACCGGTGGTGCCGCCTGTAATCTGAGTCAGCCCGATATCGTTGATGGTGGCCAGGTCTCTTTGCTGGGTCTGTACCGCCAGGTTGTAACTGATGCCTGTCTTCTCGTTCACCCAGAAGTTCGGATTGGTTTGAAAACTGTTGCTCAGATTGATCAAGAAGGAGTTGGAAACATCGGCCTGGGTGACTCCCGCTTCCTGCGCAAAAGTGCGGTTCACTGTCCAGCGGAGGTGCGGACCGTCGGTAATTTGATGCAGGCAAATATCAACGGCGCCCGGCACCTTCTCTATTTTTCGCTTGATGTCTTTGGCCAACTGGTAATTATTTTTGTTGTAGCCGATAACTTTGATGTCTATGGGGGCGGGCAGTCCGGCATTGAGTATCTGGGTGACGATATCTCCGGGCTGAAAATAGAAGGTCAACTCAGGAAAACGACTGCGCATGAGCTTGCGAATTTGTTTTTGATAGTACTCGGTATCATGGGCCCGCTCTTCCTTCAGTGATATGAGAATCTCACCGTCGGCTTCCGAGGCGGTCTGGCTGTCTGAGTAGGCATAATTAATACCGGAGCAGGGCAGCCCGATGTTGTCCGAGATAGATGCAATCTCTTCTTCGGGAATGACTTCCTTGACTGCCTTTTCCACCTGTTTGAAAATGTGTTCGGTTACTTCCACCCGGGTGCCGGCATGGGTGGCTACATGCATGCGCAACTGTCCGCCATCGATAGCCGGGAAATAATCTTGACCGATGAGCGGTATCAAAGACAGTAAGGCCGCATAAACTGCCAGAAAGGATGCAATGCTGATAAGGGGATGATCGAGCACCTTATCTAAGAGCCCGCGATAGAAAAGCCTTACGGCTTCAAAGATTTTGTCTACAAAGCCGACAATTATGGCAAAAAGATTGGTTGGTTTCTTAGCTTGAGAGTGACCGTGACTTTCACCGGCCAGTAGGGTCTTAGACATCAGGGGCACGATGGTGCGGGAGAGCCCATAGGAGGCAAGCATGGCAAAGGTGACGGAGAGCCCGAGGGGCACAAACAAGGAGCGGCTCGGCTCGGTTAGAAAGATGAGGGGCACGAAGACTATACAAATTGATAGTGTGGAAACCAGGGCCGGTAGGGCGACCTGCCTGGCTCCATCGAGAATTGCCGTTTCTACATCTTTGCCCATGGCCATGTTGCGGTGTACGTTTTCCACTTCCACTGTGGCGTCGTCCACGAGCATGCCCACTGCCAGAGCCAGACCGCCCAGGGTCATAGAGTTGATGGTTTGACCGGCAACGTTGAGCCCGATGATGGCGGCAAGAATGGCCAGGGGAATAGATGTGGCCACAATCAAGGTGGAACGCCAGCTTCCGAGCAGGGCAAGCATCATCAGTGCCGTCAACAAGGCTGCCGTAATGGCTTCCCTCACTACTTCGCTGACGCAGTCTTTCACAAAAAGTGATTGGTCGGTGATAACATCGATGTGGCATTCTTTTGGCACCATTGCCCGCAGTCTCGGCAGCATCTCTTTGACGCCCTGCACCACGGTGAGAGTGGAAGCATCGCCGCTTTTCAATATATTGAAAAGCACGCCGCGCTTGCCGTTCAGATTGACGATATTGAGCTGGGGCTGGTAGCCGTCGTGTACATTGGCTACGTCTTTGAGAAAGATAACTGCGCCAATCTGATTTTGAGCGATTGCTGTTTTTACCGGAATGCTGTTTAGTTTGGCTATCTGGTCTGGAATATTGTTCAAGACCACACAATATTCGAAAGGTCCCACCTTCATGGTGCCGGTCGGTGCCACGATAGATTGATCGTTCACGGCCTTCATCACATCGTAGGCCGAAAGAGCCTGGGCACGAAGGGCTTTGGGATCGAGATCAATCATGACCTGGCGGTATTTGCCGCCGTAGGGAAAGGGCGTGATGGCACCGTGCACGGTGGCGAGCTGGGTGCGTATCAAGTTATTGGCTATGTCAAATAGCTTTTCTTCCGGTATGGTGCGGCTGTGAATGCCGAGCTGCATAACCGGTACATCGGTGGCACTGGACTGGGTGACAAAGGGCGCGCTTATGCCGCGCGGCAATTGTCTCAAAATGGCCGTTCCCACCGACGATACCATGGCCACGGCTTCGCCTATGGGTGTGCCTTTGCGCAGGTAGACCTTGATGATGGCCATGCCCGAAAGGCTATTTGATTCCATGCGGTCGATGCCGTTTATTGTGGAGGTGAGGGCACGCTCCGTCACCGTGGTGACCAGGTTCTCCATGTTGTAAGGAGACATGCCGGCATAGGTCCAGACGCAGCTCACTACCGGTGTGTTAATTACCGGAAAAATGTCTACAGCCATTCTGGCGATGGAGATAGCGCCGAACAAGAAGATAGTGATAGCCAGCACTACGAAGGTATGACCTTTACGTAGTGCCAGTTCAACTATCCACATGGACTCACCGCCCTTTGTCCGGGTAATCCGCAAATAAGAGGGTTACGTAAATGGTGCAAGCCTCTTGCTGGCGACATTAACCGTTACTGGGGGGCTGCGATTGGTCGGCGTCTTTGGGCTGGGGTAGCCTGATCAAAGCCATGGTCTGGGTGTTGGAAGGTCCATAATGCACCAGCACCTGGCTGTCATCTTTGACCATATCAGCGAGAGTAGAATCGAAGACGGTCTGGTTGTTCTGACCAATGGTCCAGGATACGCGCTTGGTTTTCTTGTCGAGTGCTCCATATACCTGGGAAGTTTCATTTGTCAGTTGGTTCAGGTAATTGCCTCTGACGATGCCGTCTTTGTTGATGGCCAGTTGCAAAAGCATATTGGAATTGCTTTGACCGGGCTCGGCCAGGGCAAAAACTCCAAGGGGTTGCCACTCACCCTGGGCGGCGGTGGCTTGAGGACTGGCACCGTTGGCGGGATCGTAGTCGTAGTTGCCGTCGGTGCTGCCGCCGCCGTTTTGCAGGGCATCGCTATAACCCTGGGAATAAGCCTGGCTGGCCAGTTGTTGCGCCTGCTGGTAATACTGTTGGGAAGTACCGAGTGGCTGACCGTTCATATAAACGTTGTCGCCCTGGTAGGTTATATTGGTTGTGCTTGGCTGATTTTTATCATCCAGGGCCATGCCCATCATGCCCAGACCCAGGAAGGATGTGAGGGTGGATACGCCCATGCAGGTCCAGGCGGCTGCCGACGACCAGCCCGGGCAGTACCAGCCGCCCGGATAGCCCCAGTTGCCGTGGTACCAGTTATTGGCCGCCCAGCCATGGGCCCAACCGTTGGCGTAGGCGTGACCGCCCCAGCCGCCGTAGCGCCCGTAACCACCGTAGGCGTTGCGATTGACATTGACGTTGTTGTAGTTGTTGCGATTGAACGTATCGTTGTTGAAGCTGTTTCTTATTTTGTCGCCCTGATTATTGAGCTGATTTCTATCGATGTTGTTTGGCCGGTTGGGACGATTACCCGCACCGGCCAGACCGCCGAAGCCGCCATCGGTAGGAAGATGACCGGCAAAAGGCTGTTTGCCGCCGATGCCGCCGTCAACGGGGCGTGTGCTGACGCCACCGCCAAAATTGCCATTGCCGAAACCGCGACCGCCGGCATTGCCGCCACCGAAATCTCTACTACCGCCGCCGAAACTGCCGCCGCCGAAATCTCTACTACCGCCGCCGAAATTGCCGCCACCGAAATCTCTAGTGCCGCCGCCGAAATTGCCGCCACCGAAATCTCTAGTGCCGCCGCCGAAGCTGCCGCCGCCAAAATCTCGACCGCCGCCGAAACCGCGACCACCGCCGCCGAAGCCGCCAAAGTCTCTGCCGCCGCCGCCGAAGCCGCCGCCGCCGAAACCACGACCGCCGCCGCCGCCGAATCCGCCACCGCCAAAGCCGCCGCCGCGTGCCATTGCCGGCATGACCAGAAGAAAAGAGAGGCTCAGAGCGGCGATTGTTCTTGAAGTAATGCTTTTCACTTGTCGATCCTTAATCGGTAAATCGAGGGAATGTGTAAAAAAATGAACAGCGAAGTTGTTCTCTTCGCTGAATAGTTACTTAGAGAGGCGCTGTACCGTCAGTGCAGCAGTGTCGCTGAGGGCTTCACCGTTAATGGTGCGATCGATAGATTGCCAACTGAAGGAATCTTTGCCGTCTATAGACAAGACATTGGTTGCTTCCGTTTCGCTGCCGTCCGTGTCGACTCCGCTTGCCTGCACCAACCATTTGTTGGCGCTACGTTTATTCCACTGACCAAAACCGAAGCCGCCCCGGGCATCGAAATTCCAGGAAATCGGACTCTGGCTGCGCGGATCCCAGCCAATTACCTGTCGGCTTTCCGGAATCGGCGTGCCGTCGTTTTGCTTGGTAAAGTAGGTGCATATGAGGAAGTTTTTGTTTGCCGCCCAATCTACTTTCATCATGATGGAACCGGCTTTACCTTTCGCCGCCCAGTCTCCTACCAACCAGGAAAGTTCGCTGAGGGGATTTATTTTGCTCACCGGCGCTGTATAGGGTGTTTCCGACGCACTCTTAATAAGCCAGTTGCCGCCTTGTTTGACGAAAACGATGGAGAAGCGAGTCTCGGCACTGAAGGCGGAAGGAACGCCCATGCGGTGCACAATTCCTTCTGCCAGAGCGGCGCCGGGAGCCAGTTTTTTTACACCTTCCAGGGCAAAATAAACCAGGGGTTTTCCTTCCTGGGCCATCAGGTCGGTGAAGCGGGCGAGAATTTCTTTATTGCCTTTGAAGACTTCGCCCTGGTAGCTAGTGTAGGTACCGTCCTCGGTCCACATTGATGCGGTTTTTGCAGCGTCGCCGTCGGCTAGAGCTTGTTTGAGAGCCGCCAGTTGTTGCTTCACCTGGGCTTCTTCGTCGGCGCCTTTGCTTTGCTCAGCTTTTTTCGGTTTGGCTGCCAATTTGCCGGCTCTGGTTGTCTTAACCTGTTCAGTTGTCGTCTTCTTGTCTTCCGCCGCTCCGACTGACGGCAGCATTAGCGTGGATGCCAATAGGCAGGCGACTAAGCTGACTGCATTTTTAAGCGTGAACCGTTGCTTCTCAACTGAGCACTTGTGAACCGGCGCAAAGTACAACATAGCTGTTCCTTACTGGAAATGTGGAGTATCAATCGACCTGCTAGTTTATCATGCAGAAATTTCCCCACCTTAAAAAGCAGCGGAAGTCACTGTGGGCGGTGGCGTGTACGAGGTCCGAAAGTAACCACTCTTGCCCCGCAGTCGTCGACGTAAGCATCTACTGGTCAGGATTTGCAGGAGCTGGTTGCGGCTTCTGAGCCGGTGCCGAAGCCGGCTCTTGACTTTTCCTGCGCCTGACTCTCACTATGCCTTTTACTCTTGCCACGGTATAACTTGTCAAAAAGGAAAGTTCATAGGCCCAGCCGGCATTGCCCGAGAGATAGGGAGCGTTCTGCAGCAATGTGCCGTGCATCTCGTTCATGAGCATTGCCCGGGCAGCAAGTTCGCTTTCGGAGAGTTTTTGGGCTGCGGCGCTGCTTCTGGCCAGTTGTTGTTTTACAACTTTCTTAGCGGTCGACTTGTTTTCAGCCAACTTCTTCTGCGCCCACTTCTTGGCGGCAAACTTTCCGACTTTTCCTTTCATGGTTCTCCCCGCAGGAACATGCCCGTTTGGGCTGCCAGCTTGAGCTTATGGCTTGAGCTTGTTTTGGATATAGCCTCTATATGCCACAAGCAGAGGGAAGTTCGAACAGTCGACTTCTCTTGGCAGCGAGGCAGACAGCTAGCCCCTCTGTGCGCTATTGTTTTCAACCTATATCTTATTTACCAGTGCGAAAGAAGTTTTTTCGTCCTTGAGCGCAACACAAAACCGATACTTAACAATCAAGCTTACCTGTCTGCTTCTTATTGCCGGTTACACTTGGTCGCCCGTGCATGGTAAGAACATCCGTCTGGCTCAAAATAGTGACGGCTCCGCCGGTTCTGGTGCGGCTCCCGTCAAAGTACCGGCAAAATTGCCGGATGTTGTGCCAGCTATGTCCCCTGTTCCAGCCGGAGAGAAAGCGCCCGGTATGTCCACTGTTGTGGAAGGCGAAATGCCGCGGTTGCGCGGAATAAGCAATGAAAACGAGAGTCGTCGCGCCACCATCGACGACCTCTCCCGGGAAGTGAGCAATTCCACCGGCAGTATTTTTGTGGACGGCGAGAACGTGCTGGTCAAACCGCCCCTTTTGAAATCGCTTATCACCCTCACGCAAACCAGCAATCCCTATCAGCTTGATGCGGCTTCCTCGCAAGAGATAAGTCTGCGTGGTGTATTGCAGCAGTCGCTCATGCAGAACCTGCCTATTAAGATTTCTCAGGCTGAGGCGCAAAAGGAAAAATGGGTCTACTACGGTGCTCTCAGTGGTTTTCTCCCATCGCTGACCAATACCTTGAGTTTCCAGGGGATCAAGGGTAATTATGTTTCTCCCGCCGGTTTGGCCATTCCCATCGCCAATCCATTTTTTAGCACGGCGGCCGGCTTCAATCAGTATCTCTTCAAAGGCGGCGGCATACTCTACACGGCTCTGCAAGACAAGCATAATTACAAAGCGGCGCGGGCACATTTGAAAGGTACCGTCAACGATATTTTGCTTGATACCGCCGATGATTACTACAACCTGGTGCGTTCGGACGTCCTTTTGCAGATTCGCATCAAAGCCGTAGAGGTTTCAAGGGCGTTGCTTATGGTCAACCAGGATCTCTTCGATAATGGCGTCAACACGCAGCTTGATGTATTGCAAGCTAAGTATCAGCTCTCGGCTGACCGCCAGCATCTAATCAAACAGCAGGTAGAGCGCCGTAAGCATGCAGTTAAACTGGCGACGGTATTGAATGCCGACACCGGCGTCGACTATTCCGTTGGTGCTCGCATGGTTTCGAAGCACCGTCTGGTGGACGCCAATCTTAAACCCGGGGACCTGCTTAAAATCGCAATTGAGCGACGACCGGAGCTGAAAAAATATGACGAGCTGAGAATGGCTGCCAAAGATGCCGTAAAAGTGGCTCGTTCGGCGCTCCTCCCGGCTGTGGCAGTGACCGGCAATGTGATTGGAACCGGCTCCCGCGCCGTCGATTCTCCCCGTTCCGGTGCCAGCAACCAGCAAACTACCCTCAGTTCCAATGGTCTTAGTGTCGGCGCTGTTTCGTCCAGCGCCGGTCTGCCCCTGGCTGCGCCGAGCTCCAACAGTACAGGTTCGCCTCACTACACAACCCGCTCGCTTTTCACTATCGGTGTGGGCGTAAACTGGAACCTTGGCGGTCTTGGGATGCAGGAAGTGGCTCAGGTGAGAGCTTCGCAGTATGTGGCCAGGCAGGCGCAATTAGAATTTCAGCGAGAGCTGGAACGCATTACCAAGCAGGTTCGGGATGCTTACCTGTCGAGTATGAGCGCGGAAAATCTAATTATTGAAACCACCGATGCCGTCAAATACGCCCAGGAAGGTTTGCGTCTGGCGGAACTCCGCTTTCAAGAAGGGGTAGGCACCTATCTGGATGTGATCAACGCCCAGCATGACTACACCAATTCATTAATAGACAAAGCCAATGCCCTCATTGATTTCAACCTGGCGCAGGTGCACCTGGTGCATGCCATAGGCCTGCCTACGGTGGATTCTCTTACGGCTGCTAAGCCGCTCAAGGATGCCCCGCCCAGAACTAGGAAATAGCAATTCCGCTAGAGCGAATTGAGTATTTCCAGAAAGACAAAGGCAAAGGTGATGCCCATCAAGAAGGTGGACATGAGAATATGCCAGATTAGGGCAGCCTGTCTTTCGTTGAGGGTGCGCATGATGCCGATGCGGGCCAGCACATAAAAAAGTACCGAGCAGAGAGCGATTAGAGAGACAATCAGCCTTGACCAACTGGCGCAAAATGAGGCGGCCATGAGGGCAATACAGGTTACCGGTACCAGGAATATGGAAAGATAATCGGCACTGCGGATTCTGCCGCGCTGGGCCTTAACCGACCTGCTAATGTGCCGGAAAGCTTCCTTGACGTTGTCGACAAAGCCCAGCCTGGGAACAGGTGCGGGTGCCTGATTGCTCATGTCGGCCGTATTTTCATCACTCATGAGTTCTCTCCCTGCCCGAGGCGATTCGCCCCGGCTGATCTATCTTACCCCGGGCGATTGACAGGTTAACCCACTGGCTGATAAATAGGAGCATCGTGCAATGGCTCGTTCTGGAATTGTGGGGTGAAAGAGCGGAGGACTCAGATAATTTCGTCGCAATAGCACTTAGCGTTTTACTGCTGCGGGTGGTAGCCGGCCGCTCGCATAATCAAAATCAGCCCATCCGATATGATTGTGCTCAGGCTGATTCCAAAGAACGTCGATGCCAAGAGATGGGCTGCCGCAAGAACCAAGGAAAACGCATAGCCAGAAAAGAGCGGGTAGAAGATAAGGTCAATCCGTAGGGCTTTGCTTGGGGGCATGCTTTCTTCTGCGGTGCCTTTCGAGCTATTTAATCACAAGTTAGATTAAATGAGGATGGGCATCACTCTCATGGTTTCCATCAAATTGACGGGAAATCTACCGGGTGCTATCTTCGGTTTAAGTAGGGTTGACTATAGAGCCGGCCGGGTTGGTCTGTCTTACATCAGGCATCCGTGGTTTCTGAATTATGAGAGCGCAACAGAGTGAGCTCCAGATCCGAATTTGCACTACCCACGCCTATCGAACACGGGCATGCTTGCTCTGTTTACTCCGACAGCGGGCAGAAGCAGGCACAATACGGTTCCTATCTGCAATCCGGGCTCCTGGCTGGTGAGCGTTGTATCTTCTTTTCAGATACCAGTTCACACAGTGAGATTATCTCCGTCATGTGTTCTGATGGTTTCAATCTACAGCCATTTATAGATTCCGGCGCCTTCAAGATTCTCCCGACCACTCAGACATATCTGGACGGTGGGGCTTTCGAGCGACTGAAGATGGTGGCTTTTTGGGAGAAATTGATTGAGGATGCGAGAAAAGGTGGATTCTCGCGTCTGCGAGTTGCGGCCGAAATGAGTTGGGTTTGTGCGACGAACATTGACATTAAGGCTCTGGAAGAATACGAGATCTACCTGAACGATCTGGCGGCATGCTCAAATGTTGTTTTCTTGTGCATGTATGATGAGGAGCGTTTCTCTGAAGATGCTTTGCAGCTAATGGTTTACTCCCATCCGGCTGTTGTCACGGAAGATGCGCATTTGCTCAAGAATCCGGCCTATCTGACACCCAGCGAACTGAAGGGACCCTCCTCTAAAATTCATTTAAAGGCATTGCTGGCGACACTAACTTCTTTCAATCAAGTAGCCGACACGAAAGAGAAGTTGAAAAAAGTTATTGTCGAACAAAAGCGAATACATAAGCAGCAAAGAAGGCTGGCCCGGGAACAAAAGCTGGCGGAGATTGCTGCTGCTGAAGAGCGTCAATACAAGTTTATCGCGGAGTCGATGCCGCAGATTGTATGGCTCGGCGATGCCCACGGTTCAATTGAGTATTTCAATCCTTACTGGTCGAGTTATACGGGACTGACACTGGAGGAGTCGTTGGGAGCCGGTTGGACCAAGGCTCTTCACCCTCAAGAGCGGAAACGATTGGTCTCTGAATGGATAACCTTCTTGGAAGGTGGCCGCGCTATTGATTCGGAGATTAGGCTGCGGGCCAATGATGGCAGCTATCGATGGCATATTTGTAGAGCCGTGCCGGTCAAAGACAAGCGCGGAAAAGTTTTGAAATGGCTGGGTGCCTGTGTGGATATTAACAGTCAGAAAGAACTGAGTGCAGAACTGGCCAGCGCTCGTGATCAGGCTTTGCAGAGCGCTTTGCTGAAATCGCGCTTCTTGGCGAATATGAGTCATGAGATTAGAACACCAATGAATGCCGTGATTGGCATGTGTGATGTCTTGCTCAGTACCGACCTTCGGCCGGAGCAGCATCATTACGCGAATAACATCAAAGAAGGTGCCGGCTCTCTATTGACAGTCATCAATGACATTCTCGATTTTAGCAAAATCGAGGCTGGTCATCTTACTTTGAGCCCTGTCGAGTTCAATCTTGCTGACACTATTGAAAATGTAGTAGACCTTCTATCAATTATGGCACGTGCTAAAGGCTTGCTGTTGTTTGCCTCTATTGCACCGGAGATGCCGCTTAAGTTGTTTGGTGATTCGTTGCGGTTGAGGCAGATTGTTATCAATCTAGTTTCCAATGCAATAAAGTTTTCCAACAAGGGTGAGATTGTTGTCCGCGCCTCCGTTGAAGCCGTCGATTCTGAGGCAGTCTCGGTATTGATTTCAGTTACGGATCAAGGGCTTGGAATCGCAGCTGATGACCAGGCACTTCTCTTCCAGCCGTTCGCCCAGACCGCGAACACTCCCGGTTTGCGATCGATCGGTACAGGACTGGGTCTGAGTATATGCAAAGGGCTTGTTGAGACAATGCATGGGCAGATCGGACTTGTGAGTTCTCCCGGCGTAGGGTCCGAATTCTGGTTCAAGGTGCCGTTTGGTGTGAAAGCTGGCACATCGCTCTTAGAAAGCAAGGACGGCGAACTCGACATACTCAGGAATAAATCGGTCTTGCTTGTCGGACGGGGCACTCAGGAGTCCAGCACCTGGCGGGATTATCTGGAGGCTTCCGGCATGAAAGTAGAGTGTAGTAGTTTTGACGACTGCATTCTGCAGGGAAGGCAATTGCTTCAGAGCCGCGACCTGGTATTAGTTGACGGTGAACGAGGCTATTCGGAGACCTGGCACCTGGCCGAGCAAATTAGAGAGGAATTCAATTTACAGTCATGCAAGCTGGTTCTCGTAACACCTATGGATTCTCCTGAGGTGGGCGTGGAGTCTGCCAAAGTTGGTTTTGATGCTTTTGTTCTCAAACCCTTGCGTTTACTGCCCTTCCTTCAGACACTAGCCACTACTGTGTCTCAAATCTCGGCTTCCTCCTGTCTTCCGGAACCGGAGCAGCAAGTGGAACCGCATAGGGAACAACGCGTTTTGATAGTGGAAGATAATTCAATCAATAGACAAGTCGCCAAGATCTTTATGTCTCGACTTGGCTTTGCTTCGGAATTCGCCTGCAATGGCAGGGAAGCGCTTGAACTGTGTCGAACCCAGGATTACGATATTATTCTAATGGACTGTGAGATGCCCGTTATGGATGGATTTGAGGCCACAAGAGAAATTAGAGCAGTGGAGTCGGCTCTGGGCCGACATGCTCGCATTGTTGCGATGACCGGAAATGCCATGGAAGGAGACCGCGAGAATTGCCTGAAAGCAGGAATGGACGAGTATCTCACCAAGCCTCTTAATTTTGAAGATCTACAAAGGGTGATCAAACTTATTCTCGTATAAAGAGGATAAGGGCAGTACATCGGTACTATTCAAGGGCTTTTACCTGACGGCAGTTCCTACTGGTAAGGCTGCCAGAGCAAAAGGTCGGATCTCACCAGTAGTCTTTCATAACTTGTTTTAGTTTTTTGATCTCCGACTCAGGTACCATGCGAGCCACATCTCTGGGGTGGTGTCGCCGTAGCGGTGCTTGAAACAAAGATCCTCCAATCTTCCGGCCACTGTCGGTTGACGACGTCTACCGTGGCTATCAATCCCGGTAGCGGACCGTCAAGCTCGAGCATTTCTCCGCCCATCTGCCAGTTTGACTCAGGCGTTGCTTCTACGTACCTTGGTTCATATTTAACCAAAGCTGCTTTGACTACTTCTATGTCGATATTCTTGTCCGTAACCACGCAAAATCCCTGGGTGAAGAGTCCTTTTCTCGGCATCTTGTGGTCCTTTCCAACCGTCTGAAATTTGTGAGTTTGAACTTCGTAAATCTGAGCTGCTTAAGTGATTTGCCCGATTACTCACGAAATTTCCTCTGATTTAAGGTAAGGCTCCTGGTCTAATTTATAAAAAAGAGGCGTGAGCGAAATTCCAACTAATTTCGTGCAAAAGCTTCTTTCAATGTTCTTCAAAGGAATAGTGAGCGAAATTCCAAATAATTTCGCTCAAAAGTTTCTTTCAATGTTCTAAAAAGGAATAGTGAGCGAAATTCTGAATAATTTCGCTCGCGCCTGGTTTTTTAAATTGACACACTAGAGCTTCAGGCGGGGCTGTTTTTTAGATAGTTTTTGTTCGAGTTTCTGGGCTTGGGTCAGGTCATTTTGGGCAAGCTGCCGTTGCCCCATCTCTTCGTAGAGTTCACTGCGCATACGGTAAGCTTCCGGCAGAGTCATATTCAATTGATGGGATATTTCCCTGGCAATCGGTAAGAGCATGCACGCCCAGACTTTTACAGCCATAGTGCGGTTGGCTATAAACTCACTGAGATCGCTCAAGGCTTCTTGATTGCGAGAGAGCGCCTTGAAGATTAGTGCCCTCACAATCTTCAGGTCGTTACTTTCGCTCAGTTTAATTGCAGAATTTATATCGCTGAGCGCCTCTTCGCCTCGATAGAGGCTGCAATTACAGAGGGCGCGAGCCCTCAACGTGTCGGCATCGGCTGGTTTCAAGCTGAGGCTCTCGTTGAAGTCTTTGATAGCCTCTTCAAACTGATTGAGGTTATAGAGCGCCTCGGCGCGCACTCTGAATGCCTCGGCGTAGTCGGCTCTCAGTTGAATGGCTCTGGTGCTGTCTTCCAGGGCTGCTTGATACTTCTTTTCCTGTAGTAGGGCCTGTGACCGCTTCATGTAGGCGGAGGCGCTGAAGGCGTCGTTTGAAAGCTCTTTGTTGGCTTTCTCCAGGTTCAATTTCTCGATTTCATCAATGGCTTCCGGCTTGAAGAATACTTGCGTATGAACCATAGCCGTCTTACCGTCTAGATCGGCCGCGGCCAGGCTACTTTTCAGTTCCTTGATACGATAATCGGCTTGCTGCCAGTCTTTTGCCAGTCCCTGCTTTTCATAAAGGCGGCAGGCTTGTTCCAATTCTAAGACGGCTAGATTGGGCATCTTCATTTTTGCCAGTGCCTCGCCCTTTTGATGGTAGGCTTGAGGCATACCCTTTTCCAGTTCAAGGACTTTGCAAAAGTCTTTGTAGGCCAGAACATTTTCATCGTCGCTTAAAAGTGCTTTACCCCGTTCGAGATAGGCCTCTGCTCTGGTGGGATTTAGCTGTACTTCTAAATTGAAGGGGGCTATCTTCAATTCTTTCTTTTCATGGAAGGCTTGAGCTCGACCGAAGAAGGTCGGTATTTGCTCCTCGGGCTGAGCTTCCAGACCGGCTCGCTTCTCGGCTTCTTTGTCTGAGTTTCTGGAATACCAGTAGCTGAAAACCAGGTCTGAGACTAAGGCAATGGCACTATCAAAGACGGTGCAGGCGAGTGTTGCTAAACCCATTGCAGACCATGATGAAAACTGCAGGAAGGAACTAAACTTTGCAAAGAGGGACAGCACAAGCAGGTAGTATACGGACGTCAAAAGGCAGCGTTTGGGAGCCAATGAGCTTTTGACTGATTCGATGGGGCTGCGATTTTCCAGCTTCAATTTGCTTGCTTCGGAATCTTTGCTGGTTCTTAGCCAGAAGGATAATTGGGCTTTCTCGGCGTAGACGGGATTGATGCGTTTGACCAGTAAATTAAGGAGGAGCAGGCGCGCAATGACAAAAAACATCATTGCTGAAGCGGTCAGAAAAGGTAGAGCAAAGGCTGAAAGGGAAATTAGAAGAGCCTGCCAGAAAGAACCATGGAAGCTGACGCCAGCGAGGAGCGGGAAGACCACTAAGATAAAAACGGACCGTAGTACCTGCTTTGCTGGAATCGATACTGCCAGTAGGGCTCCTATTGTTTTAATCGTGCCTAAGTTTGTCACTGTCGTTACACTTTCAGGCTTTAAGTCTTACTGATCCCAGTATAGGCTTTTGCTGAAACTGCATTGCCGTATGTTCTAAAATCCTTCAGCTTCCAGGCAGGACAGATGCTAAGACTTATACTTCAGGCTTCGCTTGCCGGACAGATGTTGTTGATGGGGCAATTGTGGCAAGCCGGTTTCCTGGCATAGCATAGCCGTCTTCCGTGCCAGATTATGGTGATGGAAAGCTTGGACCAGTCTTCCCCGGGAAAAAGGGCTTGCAAGTCCTTCTCAATTTTGAGCGGGTCCTCTTCCTTTGTGAAATTGAAGCGTTTGGAAAGACGCTGCACATGGGTGTCCACGCTCCAGCCCGGAATATTGTGGATGACTCCGAGGACGACATTTGCGGTTTTGCGGCCGACGCCTGGAAGGGTTGTCAGCTCTTCCACCGAGGTAGGCACTTTGCCATTGAATCTGGTGACCAGCATCTGGGCACAGGCTTGAATGTTCTTAGCCTTAGCATTGTAATAACCCGTGGGTTTAATCAATGTCTTTACTCGCTCCAGGTCGGCTTCGGCCAGGGAGCGAGCATCGGGAAATTCCGCATAGAGCGCTTTGGTGACCTTATTTACCTGCTGGTCCGTACACTGGGCTGATAGTATTACAGCAGTGAGAAGTTGAAAATCACTATCGTAAGTAAGTTCGCAGCAGGCATCAGGATAAAGCTCAAGCAACCCTTTCATGATGGCGGCCGCTTCTTGCCTGGTGGCTTTGTGAGAGCCCTTCTTACTGACCCCCCCGGGGGCGCTCTTTTGTCCGCCGGTCGCCTTGCTGGTAGTTTTGACCGTCGCCTTGCTGGTAGTTTTGACCGTCGCCTTGCTGGTAGTTTTGACCGTCGCCTTGCCGGTAGTTTTGCCCGTCACTTTGCCGGAAGATTTTGTGATCGCTTTTGCGCTTGCCTTAGTGGTCGATTTAGTGCTTGCCTTTGTGGTTGCTCTTGCGCTTTCCTTTGTGCTCACCTTTGCGGCCGCTTTAGTGCTTGCCTTAGTGGTTGCTTTTGTGTTCGCCTTTGTGGTTTTCTTCACTTGGCCCATCTGGCTTTTCTCCTCGCCGCCGTAACTAGTTGTTAGCCGGTATTCTCCGGTTAGTAGGTTCAACTCTCGTTGTCTATGATTCTGGCACCGTGAGGTGTGGTCATGCAGACAAAGAGATCTACCGGGTCTGATTTGGCGGCGCAAGAAATGGTGGTTTCTCTTAATACCCCTTCCTCATAGTCTCGCTTTAGCTTCTCTGCTTCTTCCTGAGTCCGGCAGACGGCGTAGACAGTTGGTCCCGAGCCGGTCATATGGGAGGTGAGGGCCCCTTCTTGCATAAACCGTTGTTTGATGGCTTTCAGCTCTTTGTAGTGGGGAAAGATGGCCTGTTCGAAATCATTGCCGAAGACCTTTATTGCTTCCGTTACTTCACCGGCGGCCAGCTTTTCGGCGGCATAGGCGGTGGCATCGTCGGTGATACCGCGATCTTTAGTGCGTTCGGAAAGTCCAAAGACTTCAGGACATTCGTCATAGGTTTTATAGGCCCAGACCGTAGGTACACTGAGGTTGCGGCTCTTGGCTAGAACCAGGTAGAGAGGCTGGAAGTTCTCTTCCGCACCGATGCTTTGTAGTTCATCCCCGCGACCAAGACCGACCATGGTGCCGCCCAGAAGGGAAAAGGGCACGTCGGCACCGAGCTTTTTGCCCATCTCGGCAAGACTTTCTCTGGTAAAGGGGCGGTCAAAGTATTCATTGAGGGAGATTAGTGCCGCCGCGGCATTGCCTGAGCCACCGGCTGTGCCGGCTCCAATCGGTATTCGTTTTTCTACGTGCACCGAAATTTTAAGGGGGCCCTGGGCCGCTTTCTTGTGGTCAAGAGTGCTGCTCAGAAAGAGGCGGACGGCCTTGCAGATCAAGTTGTCCTGGCTCAAGGGAAAGTCGCTCGCCGGTTTACCTTCCACGCTAAGTTCGATGGAAGGTTCTCTTGCAGGACTTATCTTGAATGTGAGAGTGTCGCATAAGGAGACGGTTTGCATCAAGGTTTTTACCCGGTGGTAGCCGTCATCCATGAGTCCTAGAAGCTCAAGGGTGAAGTTGACTTTAGCCGGGGCTTCTACCTTAACTACTTTCTCAGTCATTTTCATCCAGGGCATAGGCCTTGAGGGCATCGGCTAGTTGAGCGAATTTATCCAGAGAGAGTCCTTCTGCTCTAGCCGCTGGTGAAATACCGTGAGCCATTAGGAGAGAAGTCAATTCTTCCTGATTCAGGTGAGTAAAGCCGAGATTGTTCTTGATCATTTTGCGCCGCTCTTTGAAGCCGGCTTTGACCAGGCGGCGCAAGAGGGAAGGGTCTTTCACGGTTACTTTCGGCTTCTCTCGGCGGGTCAGTTGTACCACCGCCGATTCCACGTCCGGGCGAGGAATAAAGTGTTCCGAGCCGACTTTGCCAATCATTTTGGCGGTGGCATAGTAATCGGCCAGGATAGTAATTTGCCCGTATTCTTTGCTGCCGGGCGGCGATACAAGGCGCCTGGCCAACTCCAGTTGCACGGTCATGGTGAGACTTTCCACATAAGGAAGCCAGATACCGGGCTCGTCAAGTTCACCTAGCACTCTTACCACAATGGGGGAGGTGATTTGATAGGGCACATTGCCTACTACCTTGATATTTCTTGCTTTCAGGCTCTCGGGGTCAAAGTGCAGGAAGTCCTGTCTGATAATGGTCAGGTTGGGAAACTCTGCGGCCAGATCCCTGAGGCGAAAAGCCATGTCTTCGTCCAGTTCTACGGCGAAAACTCGGGCGCCGGTGCGCACCAGAAATTCTGTGAGAAAACCGAGACCCGGTCCTATTTCCACCACAGTGTCGCCAGGACCGGCATTGATGGAGTCGGCAATCATAGAAAGGATGCTTGGTTCCACAAGGAAATTTTGGCTCAGTCTCTTCTTGGCTCTCACCACCATGGCCCGGCGGTAGAGATCTTCCCTTGTAATTGAAAAAGCCATTAGCTAGTGGCTTGCCTCCACTGATTTATGGCTGCCTGAGGCATCCTGGTTATGACCATTGCCTGGCTTGATGGAGGCATTGACCTGGGTCAAGATCTGGGTTGTTTCGCTTTCGTTTGTGTCGGGTGCGGTTTTGACCAGCCTGAGTTTGATGATGCGGTGGCGATCCGACTCCACCACGGTCAGTACACAGAGATCGGATGTGACTTCATCTCCCGGTTGCGGTTCTCTTCCTAAAAGCCCGAAGACATGACCGCCTATGGTGTTGAATTCTTCGTCCTCGATGTTCAGCCCCAGTTTTTCATTGGCTTCATCAAGGGTGAGTTTGGCATCGATGAGGTAAGAGCCGTCATCTTGTTGTGTGATGAATTCTTCTACTATTTCGTGTTCATCGGCGATGTCGCCTACCAGTTCTTCCAGGAGATCTTCGAGGGTGACTATGCCCTGGGTACCGCCATACTCGTTCATAACCACGGCCATGTGAGTCTTGGTGCGTTTGAATTCCGTCAGCAAGTCTTTCAGGTTTTTGTTTTCCGGCACAATCAATACTTTTCTGGCGAATTCGCGTACATGAGCATTTTCTTTATGCTCAATGAGGGCTCGCAAACCATCTCGAATGTGCACCACGCCAAAGATATTGTCTACATCTTCATCGTAGACAGGCAGTCGGGAATGACCATGCTTGAGAGCTTCGGTTACGAAAGCTTTGACTGTGGCTTCAGCCGGAATGCATACCATGTCGATGCGCGGTGTCATTACTTCGCTGGCGGTGGTGTCGGCGAAATCGAATACCGAGTGCAGCATCTCTTCCTGTTCCGATTCCAGCACACCTTCTTCATGGCTGGCAGAAACCAGCATCTTCAGTTCTTCTTCCGAGTGAACGGTGTGGGCTGATGGTGGTTCTTTGATTTTCAACAGGGCCACGATAATGGCTGTGGTGCCGTTCAAGATCTTCAGGAAGGGTGAAGTCAAAATGCACCAGAAGTGCATGGGCAGTACGGTCCAGAGAATGACCGTTTCAGCCCTGGTGTAGGTGAGCATTTTGGGCAGCAGTTCGCCGCCTACGGTTTGCACATAAGCTGTGAAGGTAAATGCCGCTGCATATGAAAACCAGCGCAGGCTTTCAATGGTTTTGTGACCCCATGCCGCTTGCTCACCGAAGTGTTTGGCATGTTCGGCAATGTTTTCAGCCAGAGCAGCTTCGCCGGCCGCACCCAGCAAAAGGGTGGCGATGGTGATGCCAAGCTGGCAAGCAGAAATAAACTTCTCAGGGTCTTCTAGATAGATTTGGGTCTTCTTGGCGAACATATTGCCGCCTTCGGCCAGATGATCGATGCGTGTACGTCTGACACGGGCGAGTCCCATTTCCGCCGCCACGAAGAAGGCGTTCATTAAAATCAGTATTGGTATCCAGGCAATTTGGTACAAAGCAATAAAGGCTCAGATTAACTCTGAACCTGTCTCCTTTGGCTGAACTTCCTGGTGGCACGCAAAAGGTTTCGCCATGCACCCCTGGGGAGGTTCTTCTGATTCATCACCTGTCTGGCTGCTACTGTCAGGATCGTCTATCAAAGTGCTAATTGGTCTCTTAATCTGCCTGCAACAGAGACAACTCTATTTCGATTTGAGAGGCAGTCTCACTCAATCGAAAGGCTGATAACAGCCATGGGATTCCAGAGTTAGATCAATCCTACCATATGCTCTCTTAGTCCAATACACAATTTTAATGCTTGCCAAGTGTAAGATTTCCCAGCCAGCGGTGCTTTGCTAAGGTTATCAAGAAATTACCTGGGTCTTCTCTGTCTTAGCACTGAGCTGTGACATAATCTGACATTTGGCGGGAGTAAGGTTTTTCCTGAAAACTGTAGCAAAAGCGCTCCGGTGCTGATGGAAAGCCCCCAAGGACAGCGACCTTCCCCTGGCAATTTACTGTAGGCGGCATGGACCTGATTTATGAGATTAAATGAAGAAATCGTTGCTTCCTTTATAGTGACTCTTTTGGCTTCAACTTTTTCCCTTGCACCTGGGGCAGCTCTGGCGGCACCTTCAAAAGCGATGTCCGCTGTAAAAAATGAAGCGGCTGATAAAAATCAGGGTAAGCAAATCGCAGTGTCTATCCCCGGATTGGGGGAAGCCAAAATCGTCGTCACACCGGCGCCTGCCGGTGCGGCTCAGCACGGCAAGCCTGTGGCAGGCAAGAAGAGCGAGGCTGGAATCGGTCCTTTTGGTGCTCTCAGTGAAGGCCTCAAGCCGGGCGAGAATATTTCTCTCAAGCTGCCCCGTTCAGTCAATGAATTTATCGATGATATGAACGGTGTCGGCAAAAGAGTTGGTCGCAGCGCTCAAAGCGGCATCACCGAGGTAGGCAAGATCGCTCACTGGATTGCCGTTTACATCAAGCAATTTACCGGCACCCCCAATCTCACGCCCGGAGCCTATCCTTATGTGGAGACTCCCAGCCCCTCGCCGGGAGCCCATGTGGCCAAGGTTATGCTCACGCCTGAAGGTCGCGTCAAGACCATAGTCAGCCGTTGACCAGTATTTATTTGATCAGTATTTATTTGAACAGTCTTTAACGGGCCGCTCGCCAGGCAAAGCCCAGCATCCTGGCTTGAATTACCTGGGCCAGAAAGGTGAGGAAAGGTGCAAATATAACGCCTATCACCGTGAGGGAGGGCACTGTGGCAGCCAGGAAGACCATGGTGGCGGAAGCCAGCCAGGTTGTGAGCATGAGCACCGGTGCTTTAGCGATTCGCTTTATCACTTTCAGCCAGGCGAAGCCTGCCATCATCTTCTCTTCCTCGGCGAAATTGGCCATGAGAAGGGCGGTGAAGAAGCTGGTCAGCACGTAATAGCTATAAATGGCTAGAAAAGTGCTGGTGCCCCATGTGGTGAAATGAGGATCAATGACCAGACTGTGGCGGCTTTGCAGTCCATGGGTGAAGAGGGAAAAAGCCAGGATCACACCGCCGAAGCTGAAGAATAGGCTGAAGGATAGCCAGCTTACCCCCGATATCATCAGATCGAGTATTTGATTCCACTCCGGTAGGGGACCATCCGTTTCATCCTTTGTTCCGACCACATTTATAGTCTGGCGCATCACCCGCAAAAGATAACCGGCGGTGATGCCGCCCATGACTACGGAAACAGGGGCGAACATCGGGTTCAGCAGGAAAATAGCGAGGGCGATATAGCTTACGGTGGAGCCGATACTGACCTTCATGAGCCAGTTTTTGTCTGCGGTAATGCTGCTCAAGACCGAGGTCATATCTTGAACCGCACTTCCTTTCACTTCTTCAGGCATCATCTTAAGGTACTTATTTGAGTAAGGTGGAAAGCTGTTTGCTTTCGTTCAGCTTGTTCATCAGGTCAAGATCGGTCATGTTGAAGAGCACGGGAGTGACGGCAATATAGCCGCTGTTGACGGCAAAGACATCGGAATCTTCCGCTTCTGTATCTTCGATGGCCTGACCGGATAGCCAGTAATAGTCTCGACCATTAGGGTCGGAGCGCTTCTCGAAAGTGTCATTGTAGAGTCGGACGCCGAGCTGGCAGAGTTTTACGCCCTTGATTTCCGCTTCCGGCACGGCTGGAATATTGATGTTGATCAGCCCTCGTTTGCTGCGAGGCGACTGCTTGAAGGTCGTCAGGAAGCGGCTGATGAAATGGGCCGCCGTCAAATAGACAGCCGGTTCTCCCTTTCTGGCGCTGACGGCAATACTGGGCAGGTCCATGAAAGCTGCTTCCATGGCGGCTGCCACGGTGCCGGAATAAAGAATGTCCGAGCCCAGGTTGGGACCGGAGTTGATGCCGGAGATAACCACATCCGGCGGCTCTTTCAAAAGTTCGGAGACGGCCAGTTTTACGCAGTCGGCGGGGGTGCCGGTGGTGGACCAGGCGCCGGCTACGGGACCATCCAACTGGGCATGTTCAACCCGCAGCGGCTTGTGCAGGGTGAGAGAATGCCCGGTGGCACTGCGTTGTCGGTCCGGTGCGCAAACATAAACTTCATGGGATTCCTGCGCCAGTATTCTCGCCAGGGTGCCCAGACCGGGAGCGTATATACCGTCGTCATTGGATAGAAGAATTCTCATGACCAGTGGTTTCCTTTTGCTTCCTGTTTCCTTTTGCTTCCTGCTTGAGCCTGCCGCCCGGGTAAAAGCTTTCCTAAATTGCTTCGGTTCTGCCTGGAACGGCGCCAAATGACCTACAATTATATAGCTATTTTGGCGCGCTCTCGGGTTATCCGCTGGGCACCGCTTTTCAAGGCACTACCAATCAGGGATTTCATATGTTGGATTCTGTTTTCGAGCGCTCCAGTGACAGTCTTTTGCAGGTCTTGCAGCTTGCCTTAGACGAGTGTATCAATTTAGAGCATACATACATTTGCACCGATCACATTTTGACGGCGCTGGTGAGCGAATATGCCGGCGTGGCGGCGGAAGCGCTGGCCAGTATGAAAATTGACGCCGATGCCGTCAGCAAAGAATTGGAAGGCAAAGTCAAGAGCAAAATGGAGTCCGAGCTGCCCTTCAGCGGACGCCCCGATCTTTCATCCGGTCTGCCTTCGGTGACACTTCCTGTGGTGGCACAGTCGGCCGGGTCCATATCTGAAACGCGCAAAGCATACGGTATGAGCGATCTGACTGTGCAGGCTCTGCATCGAGCCTACGAATACGCCCTCTTCTTCGGCTTGAATTACATAAACCCCGAGCATCTGCTCCTGGGTATTCTCGACTTGAAAGAATGCATAGCCGTGCGCACTATTGTCGATCTGGGCGGTAATATCGATTTCCTGCGGCGCCAGATTATGTTGCTTATGGCTAAGAGCCTCAGCAGCGATGCTTCTTTGCCTGGTCTGAAAGACGCTGTAATCGGCGGCTTGAAAGAGATGATCGACAAACACTATCGCTCTATAAGCACGCTCCAGGCGCTTTCTGTCCGCAGCCGCCATGCCCTTGGTTCGCTGCCGCCGCGTTCCGAAATAGTGCATATGGTTTGTACCGGTTATTTCCCCGACTTCCTCATCAATCAAATGGCTTTCCGCCGTTATCTTCTGGAAGAAACACTGGCTCAACTGAATTGCCGCGTCGGCGGTCTGGAGAAGGAACTCTCCGCCACCATCATATCTTCTGCCGCACACAGTCTCAGGCAGGAAGTACGCAATGCCATCGAGTTCATGCTTTCCAGCGAGTACAGGCTGTTTTCTCAGATGCTCGATGACGCCGAACATGATTTGATTGGTTCGGTCATTGAAGACTTGTGGTGGGCTCAGGGTGAAGAAATTGCCCTGAACGAGCTTTTCTCCGAGGCTCTCGATGATCACAGGCGTAAACACTTGCTCAGTTTGCAGGAGCGCAGACTGGAGATTACCAGCCGTCTTTCCAAGTTGAGAGACAGCCTGGATGAAACCATCAGGCAATGTTTCGTCAAACGTTCAGCTACGGCCTGAGCTCTACTTGAGAGTGAAAGGGCATTTCTGGCAGAAGGCCTTGGCGAAGTAGATAGGCTGCTCGTCGATGTCGAGACCTTCCTGGATACGGCAACGCATGGTATTGCCGCACTGCGGGCAGGACAGTTCGCGAGCCCCGGTCAGTATGGAAGTGGTGATGTCGTCGAGAATTGCCTGGTAACGCACCGGATCGTCGCTCGGTTCCAGGCGCGGCTTCACTTCCACTTCTTGAAGCACCGGTGGATCTACGGCCAGGGCCCGGGCCAGCATCTGGCGGTCCGTGGCGGATAGCCAGGTCTCAAGACCGGTTTCGATGTCTTCGAGGCGGCTGATGGGAAAATTAGTGCGCTCCGAAAGTTCGGACAGGGTCAGGTTTCTCAGTTGTCTTAACTGAGCGACGCGGGCACTCAAGGGCTTATCAAGCTCACCCTGGAGGCTGTTGCAGAGCGGGACCATACGTGCGCCCCCCCGCGGGCTATTCTCTTTGGACTTCTCTGCGGACTTGTCTTGCTTCTTCACTTTCTCATCTATCATTGTCACTGATGCCAACTCAATTACAATAATGCCTGGTTAGTTACCTGGCTAGCTCCGGTTAAGGAAGGTCAAGCATGCTGGATTTCCTCAAACTTGCTCCCCTTCTTGATTCTATCGGCGTTGATAGTCTTAAGGATTTGAAAGACAGCGAGGAGTTGGTCCGGTCGGCCTTGCAGGCTTTTCAAACTGCCGCCGCCGATTTCCCGGCCTGGTCTTCCATGCTGGATGAGAACCGCGCCTGGGTGCTCTGGCCTCTTTTGAAGCCCCTTGCTCCGCTGCATTCCTGCGTTAATGTGCCGGCCCTGCAAAGTTCAAGACCGGGATGGACGGCCCTGGGGGTGGACGGGTCGCAGATAATGCCCAGTCACCACGAAGTGAGCAGCTGCTATTTGCTCAATGCCGGCGTGGCCAGAATTACATACGGCGGCGAGTTGCCGCCCTTGCTAAAAAGCGAGCCGAGGCTCTATGCCCGTCCCGATGATCTTTATCCCCTGGTGGACCGGCGGCGGGTGCACATTGACGAACTTTTCGTGGCTCTGGAGCGGAGCTTGTTCGAGTTCGGTCTGCTGGTTGACCTGGCCGAAGAGGTGCTGGAACTTGATGGCATTAGCGAGGCCAGGACCGTGCTGGCTATGGTGGACGGCTCGCTCATTCCCTGGTCGCTGGAGAAAATGCCCCGCCACTATATGGAAGATTATCTGACCAGGTTGGAGGTGTTGATGTGCCGCCTCCGGCTCAAAGGGATTGCCGTGGTCGGTTATGTCTCTCACAGCCGCAGCGCTGATTTGATCAATGCCTTGCGGGTAACTATCTGCCCCTATGCCTTGAGCCATTGCCAGACAAATTGCGGTCATCTCAATGAGGAGAGTTTTCCCTGTTCGGCCATCTGGCCCTTGAGTGACCGGGTACTCTATCAGTCCATACTGAAGCCGGGAGAGACTTCCAGTGTCTTTGAAAGCGCTGCCTCGGTGGTCAAACTAATGCCGGAGGCTGACGCCACCTGTTTTGCATACTTCCGAAATGAGATGGAAGTAGCCCGGCTGGAGTTCCCTCGCTGGGTCTATCAGGACAGGGCCCTTTATGAGTTCCTGCTGGCCGGGGTAAAAGCCCAGTGTGAGAAGGGTTTCGGCTATCCGGTCGTGTTGGCGGAAGCACACCATCAGGCTGTCATCAGGGGCCCGGAAAGGGAGCAGTTCTTTAGCTTGATTGCCCAGCGTCTCTTGTCTCTCGGGGCCCGAACCGCGGTCAGCCCCAAGGAAGCCAATAAGCGCCGGGGCTTTATATAGGAAGCGTTTGCCGGCAAGGGTTGGATGATTCTTATGTGCCTTAGTATATGACTTTGCTATATTCTCAACTCGGTTAAGGTAGCGTGGAAATACGCTAGCGCCGCTTGACAAGGGTGTGAGAATGACTTAATCTTCGTCCAACTCAAATCTTTGAGGGCGAGGGCGGTAGGCGCAGTGAAGCGCCGAAATGGCGAGGTAAGTGATTGTGATTTCTAATGTTTTGCTTTTTGTCAGAAGTCTGAGCGAACTTGTAAGACCTGAGGTCCTGGCGGAAGTAAACAGCGGCAAAATGCCAATGCCGAATCTGGGCGAGATTGCCGGCAATCAAGACAAGATGGTCAGCCTCAAAGATAAGTTTGCCTGTGACCATGGTGCCAATTTGAGCAACTTGAAGCGTCGCGCTACGGGCGAAATAGCAACTCCCGACGGCTTGAGCAACATGGAGCGGCACCGCAAAGCGATGCTGCGCTGGTTCTCTTCCGAAAGAGAAAGTCCTGAACAAGCTTTGAACGAAAGAATGAAGCAGGTCGAACAGAGACGTTTGAACAGCCTGCCCTCCCTTCCCTCCCTGCCATCGAGCGAAGACAGCTTCCTGGCCTGGACTTCCGAAGACGAGTATCTCTTTGACCGACCGGTCAAGCAGCAGTGGAAAGACTACGATGATAGTCTCAATCAATTGGCCACCGTGGTCGAGTATATAAATGAAGGACCGAGTGCCTTCGATGCTCAACCCGCTCAAAAGTTTGAGGAAGGTATGGGCTCCGACTGCGACCTGGAAGAAATGCTCTCCAAGATCGATGTAGGCACTGCCTATCATGCTTCCAGTAGTCTCATGATGCCGAATTACTGGAGAGACTAGCTCTCTAGATACTTTTGTGCCGGCACTGCCGGTGGTTACTGCTTCCAAACAGGGCTCGCCGCTTATAGCACCGCCGGTAGTATCGGCACGGGCAAAAAGAGGCGAGCCTTTATTTCAGTCCACTCTCTTCCTCCCAGTATTTGCCATACGGCTATGGGTATAATCCTGAGTGTTCAGCCAGCCTCTTAAAAAGACTTGGGGGGAGATAAATGCAGGATATTTCGCCGAAATTGGTAAGACCGGTACCCAAGTTGAACACGGGGCATTGTGTGTTGCGCCTGCCTGAACCGGCTGAGGCTCCTGCCGTGGTGGACTTTCTCAAGAAGAACCGGGACCATCTGGCCAATGCCGGCCCGGCCTGGCCCGATGACTACCTGACCGAAGCTTACTGGGTCAACCAGCTAACTACAAATTTGCTTGAATTTGAAGAGGAGCGCTCCGTGCGCTTCTTTATATTCGAGCGTTCCAATCCTGAGGCCGTAGTGGGCTATGCCAACATCAGCAACATAGTCAAGGGTGCCTTTAATGCCGGTATTTTGGGCTACGGCATAGACAAAGACAAAGAGGGGCGTTCCATGATGAAGGAAGCCCTGCAGTCCGTTATAACTTATGGTTTTTCAGCTCTCAATTTGCATCGCATTATGGCTAATTATCAACCAGTGAATGAGCGCAGCGGCGGCTTGTTGCGCAGTCTGGGCTTCACGGTGGAAGGGTATGCCCGGGACTACCTGCTTATCAACGGACGCTGGCGGGATCATGTCCTCACCTCCATCATCAACCCCAACTGGATGCCCTAGGCTTTCTGCTCCAGGCAGCTTAAAGGGCTTTAAATTGTTGCGCTGACTGCATCTCAGGAAAGGGCTCCAGGGGTCAATTGGCCTGCTTTAGTGCTAGGATTTAGGCAGCCGTATTTGAGAGCTATTTGAGAGATATCAAGGGGTGTCTATGTCCAGCTTGTCCTTGCCTGCCGGAATGAGTGAGCTTGCCGTCGATTCAGGGCTGCAGGATATTGCAGAAAAGGTCTATTCCGGTCAGAGATTGACCAGGGAAGACGCCGTTCGCCTTTATCAATCGGATGATTTACTGACCGTGGGCGCCCTGGCTGAATACGCCCGTCGCCGTACTGCCGGTGCCGGTAAAGAACGTTACGTTTATTACATTCACAACATGCACTTGAACCCCACCAATTTTTGTGTGGAGACATGCCGCTTTTGTTCTTATGCCAATCCTGCCGAGCGCGGCCGCGCCTATACCTGGAGCGTCGATCAAGTTCTTGCCGAGGCCGGCAAAGGGGCGGCGCTTGGGATCAATGAGATTCACATGGTGGGAGGCTTGAACCCCGCCTGCGATCTGGCCTACTACGAAGATATTCTGCGCGCCATGCGGGCCAAGTACCCGCAGATACACATGAAGGCTTTTACAGCCGTAGAGATTGAGTATCTGGCAAACCTGGAGGGGCTGAGCTACGAAGCCGTCCTCAAGCGCCTGGTGGAGGCTGGTCTGGGTTCCATGCCCGGCGGCGGTGCTGAGATCTTCGATGATCAAGTGCGCGAGCGTATGGCTGTTAAGAAAACTCCCGGACCGGTTTATCTTGAGATACACGGAATCGCTCATGGGCTTGGGCTCAAGTCTAATGCCACAATGCTCACCGGTATCGGTGAATCTATCGAAAATAAAGTAGACCATATGCTGATGCTGCGCGGGCAGCAAGACTTGAGTGGTGGTTTCCAGTGTTTCATTCCCCTCAAGTGCTATTACGAGGGTACCGATATCGAAGCGGAAGTGAAGGAGCCGACTGCCGCCGACTTGCTCAAGGATGTGGCCGTCTCCCGCCTGCTTCTCGATAATTTCCCGCACATCAAAGCCTACTGGATCCAACTGGGAGTAGAGTTGGCCCAGTTAGCTCTTTCTTTCGGGGCTGATGACATGGACGGTACCATCGGCGAAGAGAAAATCACCCACGCCGCCGGAGCCAAAACTCCTCTGCAACTGGCTAAGGAGCGTATGGAAGAGTTGATTTCCACCAGCGGTTATCAGGCTGTGGAGCGTGACACCATATACAATATCAAAGCCGTGGCCCAGGCCGAGCCTCGCCTGGTGGAAACGCCAATGTCCGAGCGACTGAGCGCCATTCTGGCGATTTAGAGTACAAACTGACCGATTTTAGCGCCGCGCTGAATGATCATTTGCACGCCTTCGTTCGGCTGCTTGCGCTTGAGCATTTGATTGAAGGTGTTGACGTTGTCGGTCACCACTCCGTCTACGGCCTTGATGATGTCGCCTTTCTGCAGTCCGGCTCGGGAGGCTCTTGAAGCATTGCCTATGGTTGTTATCTCCACAGCTCCGCTTACCCCTTTCACCAGTATGCCGAAGGCGGCCGAGGGCGGTGTGGCTCCCCGTCCGGCTAGATTTCCGCCCATATTGCCGGAGCCCAGAGGGTCTTTGTCTTTGCGACCGTTACTGCCCTGGTTCTCCTGCCAGGCGGCTTCAGCCTGGGCCCGTTCTTTCTCAGAATTGGAAAGATTGGCTGATAATTTCTCCACGGCTTCTCGGTAACGTGCTTCATCCGGTTTTAGTTTGAGGGCTTGTTTGAAATAATCGAGGGCGTCCACCGGGTTCTTCAAGGCCAGGTAGATGGTGGCGATGTTGTACTTAACCAGGGCCTCTTTCGGTGCTTTCCTGTCTAATTCTTTGTAGAGAGTGAGGGCGGAATTGAATTCGCCTCGCCTGTAGGCCGCCGAGGCCTGTTCCGCCAGGACCTTTAGTTCCTGCTTCTGCCCGCGATCGGCTTCCTGGGTGCGGGCTTTTTTCTCTATCAAGGCCACAGCTTCGCTGTATTCACGTTTGCGTGGATTCAGGTCTAGAGCCCGTTTATAGCAGAGTAGTGCTTCGGAAAAGTTTTGTCTTGCCTCTTGAATCACGCCCAGGCTGAAATGGGCTTCGGCGTAGTCCGGTGCCAGTCTAATAACCTGTTCGAATTTTTCCTGGGCTTCATTGCCCCGCCGTGCCTTCCAAAGTTCTACCGCTTCCGCCTGAAGTTGGCTTACCTCCTCTTCTTTGGCCATCATGGCCCGACGGCGCATTCTTTCCTGTGCCTCTTCTCGACTTTCTAAATTGGTATCGGCCTGGGTTTGAACAGGCGGCGGCTTTCTTTGCGCAGCAGCATTATTTTGCGGGGGCTTGGGCGGGTCGGGCTTTACCACCTCTTTCAGGCGATTCAACCTCTCCTGGGGGGAACCTTCGCCGTTGTCGCCGTAGACTTTTTTCTCGATGCGGCCGAGGCGCGCTTCAATTGTTTCCACATCATCGTAAGACTTAAAAAAGAGCTTCTCTTCCATACCCTTGAGCCGGGCCATGTCTTCCCCTGAAAGCTGGGCCAGGCAGGGCGGCTGGGAGAGAGTCATGCCCATCGAGATAAGGAGCAAATATAGTTTGAGATTTGAACTATTCATCTGGTTAATTGAACTTTTTCCCGCGAACTACTGTCTCTAATGCTAGCAAGAAGTTTAGTGTTAAGCTCTTGGTACGGCCAAGGAAGAGGATTTTGATGCAAGCCGATGATGAACTTTTAGGGGCCGGTGACGACCTGGAAGCTGCCCCTGGCGGTAATAAACTGGAGCCCCTTGGCGGTTCTTACAGCGAGGGCTTGCAGAAACTTATCGGTTTCGCCGACGGTCCGGAAGAATGGCGCGAGATAGAAACACTTTACTGGGTAGCACTCGATGTTGCCGCCATCGGGCTGACCGGTCCAAAGCTGCTTGCCATCCACGAGAAGGTGCATTCGCTCGAACGCTTCTGGCAAACCGACGGGGCGATTTTGTTGGAACTGGGGCGCCGGGAAGAGCTTGGCTTACAATTTCTCAACCAGGAGCTGGTCGCTCGCATCGTAGAAGCCAGAAAGCGCATCGACCCTCACAAACTTGGCGCCCGTCTCAAAGAGATGCAGGTGACGGCCCTGCCCGGCGGCCACCCTCGTTATCCGTTCTGCCTGCGCAATGTGCATTATCCGCCCGCAGTGCTTTACATAAAAGGGCAGCCCGACTTTATCCGCCTCAACAAGGCCATCGGCATTGTGGGCACCCGCAATCCCACCTCATATGGGCAAAAGGTTGCCAAGCAATTCTCGTCGGAGCTGGCCTCTCGGGGCGTCATGGTCGTAAGCGGCATGGCTTTCGGCATCGATTCCATCAGTCACTGGGGCGCCATCGAAGCTGGTGGCGCTACCATTGCCGTTCTGGGCAGCGGTCCAGACCATATCTATCCGGCTACCAATCGACATCTCTACAATAAAATGCTGGAAACCCCGGGCTGTGCCATTTTGTCCGAGTACTTTCCCGGTACCAAGCCGCAGCCCTGGATGTTCCCCCAGCGCAATCGCATCATCTCCGGGCTTTCTCAGGGGCTCCTGGTGGTAGAAGCCGGGCAGAAGTCAGGCTCACTTTCTACTGCTCACCAGGCTTTCGATCAGGGGCGGCAAGTCTTTGCCATACCGGGCCGTATCGATATGCCTGCCTCCCAGGGTACAAATCACCTCATCCACATCTTGAAGGCCAAACTGGTGGTAAGTGTCGACGAGATTATCGCCGACTTCCCCTGGATAACCGGCAAGTATGAAAATAAGCCTGTGCAGGTTGAACTTTTTGGACGCGAAAAGGAGGTATTTGACCTGATTGCAGCCGAGCCCTTGATTCATTTCGACAAAATTGCCGAACTGACGCAGATGCCCGCGGGCGAGCTATCCAGCGCTTTAATTATGCTGGAATTAGCGGGAGCGGTGGAAAGAATGAATGGTGACTTGTACCAGACGGCTTGAATCGACTTGCCAAGCTGATAATTTAACTAACACTTATCCATATATGCCAAGCCGGCGATGGAAGAGAGGCAGTTTTGGGTAAGTTAAAAAAGCGGGGTCCACGTTGGCTCCCATTCCCTCCCCCTTGTAGTCCATGACTTTTAAATGTCCTTCCTAATGTTCCAGAGCGGTTAGCCCACCAACAATGAAGTTGTGCTTGCGATGCAATAACTACTTCGACGACGAAAATAACGTCTGTCCGCAAGATCGTGCTGCCCTCGAATATGTTGGGCGGGAGCCGCTTATCGGCGCTCTAATCAACAATCGCTATGCGGTGGATTGCGTGGCCGGCAAGGGCGCTTCCGGTATTGTCTACAAGGCAACCAGATTGATGATGGGTGGCTTTGTAGCCGTCAAGGTTTTGCACACCTATCAAGGCGCTGATTCGAAGAGTCTTGAGAAGTTCTCCAGGGAAATTACAGCCCTGGAGCAATTGCGCCATCCCAATATCGTCAGTTTCTTCGATTCCGGCATCACCGACGACGGTCAGCCCTTTCTGGTTATGGACTTCCTGGAAGGGACTTCTCTCACCACCATTATTCAGCAAGGACCATTGAAGCCTTCCTCCGTTCTCAATATCACCCTGGAGATCTGCAAAGCCTTGCAATTCGCTCACGATCAGGGCTTTGTGCATCGGGACATGAAGCCGGACAACATCGTTCTTGATCGAGCCGGCGGGCAGGATGTGGTCAAACTCCTGGACTTCGGCATTTCCTACACAATCTTTGAAAATCGCATGAATACAATCGCCAGACCGACCACGGTAGCCGGCTCACCGGCCTATATGAGTCCGGAGCAGTGTCGCGGTTTGCCTCTGGACCATCGCACCGACATTTACTCTCTTGCTCTGGTTGTTTATGAGATGTTCACCGGGCGCAAGCCTTTCAAGGCTAATTCCAACAAAGAGTTTATGGTTAAGACTGTAAACGAGAAAGTGCCGCTTATGGCTACCATCAGGCCGGATTTGGGTATTCCAGAGCCTGTGGATCTGGTTATCGCTCGAGCCCTTCAGAAGAATCCCAAAGACAGGCATAGTTCAATCACTGTTTTTGCTTCCGAATTGACCAAGTCCTGCGAAGGTTCCGGGTTTGCCTTTACTAAAGAGACGGCGGAAGAAAGGGATGACAGGTTGCAAAATCCTGGAAATCGGGTAAGTGAGCGATTGAGGGGGCAGTAAATCGCTCTAAGTAAGGATGTTGGTCTGATAAATGTGAGCTTTGTCGCTACGGTGCTTCTGAGAGGATGATTGGTTTGAAGGATGAGATGCCAGATTTGACGCCTTACTTGAGTAAGAAAGGCGGAAATAACCAGGCTAAAGGCGAAGTACCTGCACCCAAGGCGGATATTTCCGAGAAGCTGTCTGCTCTTGTGAAAAAGCCTAGCGGCACCGGCACCAATGTGCCGGCAGTGCCCGATACAAATGCTGCACACGAGGAGCCTGCCGCCGCTCAGTCGCCGGCCCCTGCCCCTGCTTCCGCTCCTGCCTCTGGCGGCGCTCCACTGTCCGATAAGGCGCCGGGCGGCATCGATAGCTGGTCAAAAGCTGTATCTGAAGCCAAGCCGACTGTTGTGGCCTATGGTGATCAGGAAGCCGAAGATGATGAACTTGAACCTTTTGACGATGTAGCACCGGCTGCGCCGACGGCGGATGCGACTGATAATTATGAGCCCGGTGGAGAAAGTCTTGTCCCCGAAACTCATCAGGTGCACCCGCACGACATCCGTCACCCGCACTCGGAAGTGCCGCAACCTCGTTCTGTTACTGCCGATAGACCCAAGCCTCCTTCTCTATCCATAGATAAGTTTCGCCCGCCCCAGTCCAGACCTGTAAATACGCTCTCTTCGGGCAGTGCTCCCATTCTCAAGTCACCGCCCAAGCAGCCGGCGCGTACTCCCCAAACTTACAGCTTTCGCAATGAAGAGGGACCTATCGAAGGCGTGGCACCAAGGGCGGTGCCAATTCCTGCCAAGCAACCTGGTCCGGTAGCTTCCGCTCCCTCTCCGGTTCCTTCCAGACCTGTTGCTGCTCCCGGCAAGCCTGCCTCAAATGCCCAAGGTGCTTCATCATCTCCGGCTCAGGCTAAAGCGTCAGCGCCACCACCGGCGCCAGCACCGACACCGGCACCCGCACCGGCACCAGCTCCCGCACCGGCGCCAGCACCAGCTCCCGCACCGGCGCCAGCACCGGCACCAGCTCCCGCACCTGCGCCAGCACCAGCTCCCGCTCCCGCTCCCGCTCCTGCGCCAGCACCAGAACCGACACCGGCACCAGCACCAGCTCCCGCTCCGACTCCAGCACCAGAACCGGCTCCCACACCCACTCCTTCACCGGTAGCGGTTGATCTGGCTGAAGCTTTCCGGCAGGAAGCCATGCAAGTTGAACCCAAGGAGCAAGCGCGTGCTTCTCACTCTCGCCTTGGACCGCAAAAGAGCCTTTCGTCCCTGTTTGACGATGAAGCAAAGGAAGCGGATGCTCCCGATAAAGATGCCCTGGCCAGAGCCTTTATGGAAGAGGCCAAGGCCCTTGCCGAAGGCGGTGTGGACGAGGCGGTCTTGGAGAGCAATCTCGAAGAACCTCAACCTGATAAATTCAACTACTACGGTGATGTCACCGACGCTTCCGCCAAGCCTCTTGGTTTTGGTAGCTTGCTTGGCTCCAAGCCCGAGGGTGATGATGAGAAACCGTCGGCGCTGGCTCATTTGATGACCCCGACCGGTCAGCAAACCACTCATTTCGCTCCTGACAGACAAACTGAAGAGGCAGATTTCGACGAGCCGGAAGTTTCATCCAGTGAACCGATTCGGTTGAATGAAAGTAAGGATGCCCCTAGTTTTTCCGCTCTCTTTAGCAATGAGATCGTCACCACCGGGCAAGATTATCGTGACGGCTTTCAGTCCGGCAACTCTGCTTTTGAGTCGCAATCCGAAGCGGGTGGTTCCCTTGATGACGGTCTCAGTCAGACCGCACAGGGAAGTTACGCTCAGAGCGTTGAAGACGTGCTTGACCCCGGTAACGAATATGCCGGCGAACTCAATAGCAATTGGCAGGACAACCCCCAGGGTTATGGTTCTATGGAGCCTTCGCAGCCAAGTCTCTCCGACCTTGCTGCTGGTGATGCCTCTTTCAACGAAGAGAAGCCCAAGTCGCTGGTGATCAGCAAGCTTCTGGAAGGGCTCAATAAGTCCAAGGAAGAGTCAAAGCCCGCACCTGCTCCCGAGCCGGTGGAGGCTGCTGCTTCAGCGGCGCCGGAAGCGCCGGTCGCCAATCAGGAGCAAGCGGAAGTGGCACGCATTCTAGCGGAGCTGGAAGCACCGCGGGTGGACGACAAGGAAGTTTCTCTGGATGAGCTGAAGAGCCTCCTCAAGAAAGAAAAGCAGGCTAAGAAGGAAGCCGAGAAGAAAAAACAGGAGGAAGAGGCAAGAGCGCAGGAAATGGCTGCTGCTGCCGCCGCCGCTGCCTCCTCCTCAGAAGTTCAGCCGGAACCGGTTTTGGAGAAGAAAGGCTTCGATTATGAAGGCTTTGACGATCGTCCCATCTCGGAAAAACTGGCGGAAGCACGTAAGAAAGAAGAAGCTAAGGCGAGAGGCGAAGAAGACAGCGACGAGGGTTCTACCCTCGGGGATGCCGTAGCTGATGCGCTGGACAAACTCCTGGCCGGAGACGGCGAGGATGCCGGAGCCGGAGCTGGATCCGGTTTGGGTGTGGCTGCCGCCGCCGGCGCTGGTATGGGATTGGGTATGGCTGCCATGGCCTTCAGTGGCGCCGGCAGTGCCGAAGAAAAGTTGGAAGAGAAGATTGTGGCAGCTTCCGAAAGCACCATGGAAGCTGATCCCATGACCCTGACTCAATCTAAAGTCGACGCCCTCTCCCGCCTGTTGGAAGTCGCTTCCAAAGCGCCCGATAAAGTACCGGAGGAGCCGAAGCGCCCCACTGATTCCGCTTCCAAGCTGGCGGAGATGATCAACAAGCCCCAGGGCAAAGTGAGCCGTCAAATGGAAGCCCTGGAAGGGGAAGCCGCTCCCAGCAACTATACATCTCCCTTCTCAGGACCCAGCAGTTCCATGACCAATCAGCCCAGTTTCAATCGCGGGCCGGAAGCAGTCCCGCAGGCTCCCATTTCCACCGATGCCGTCAGTGCGCGTATCGCTGCCTTGAACCGTAAATTGGAAGAGCAGAGCAAGCCCCCATCCGCCACCTATAGCGGTCAACGGGCACAGCCGGCCAGCTCGGCTTACAACATGCCTGCCACTATGCCTCCGGGGCAGTCCCCCGGCATGGGGGGTGATAGTTATGGCGGATACGGTGCTCCCGGCAGTTCTTCCAGCTCGCTCAGTTCCATGCCCGGTAATGTTGCGCCTCCTCCCGGCGCCGGATTTGAAGATGATAAGAGTGAACTGGTCAATCGCCTTCTCGGTCAGAACCGCATCGGTCAGGGCCTGCCTTCCGATTCCGGTGTGCGTCCGCCGGCACCCATGCCCGAACCGGTCTCCCTTGAGGAGATGCAGCAATTCCGCAACGTTAAGACCAACCAGAAGACCAATCAACGCGGTAAAGAACCAAGCACCAAAAAGTCACGGGCTCGTGGCGGCCAACCAGGCATCCATCCGGCCGTTCTTATCTTGAGCGTGCTGGTGATACTGGGAGCGGTGGCAGGTGGTGGCTTCTACGCCTATCAGCAGGGCATTATCAAGATTGATACTACTCCTGAAAAGCCCTCGCCTAAAGTTTCGGTGGATGAGCACATTAAGAACGGTGAATTCGACAAGGCTAGAGAAATGCTTGAAGCCAAGCAGAAGAGCTCCAAGTTGAGCGCCGCCGAACTGGAGAAACTGAACGGGGTCTATTTCAGCCTGGCTGGCGAATTGTCCCAGGATGGTAATGACAGTCAGGAAGCGGTCAAGCTTCTGGAGAAAATTCCCAGTAAGTCCAAGAAATACAAAGACGCCCAGAAGCTTCTTCGTAAACTCAAGAAAAAGGTCAGGAAAAACCCTCAATGAAGTTGTGCCTTGAGTGCAATACACACTTCCAGGGAGATTTTAGCGAGTGTCCTGAAGACGGCTCCAAGCTTGTTAACGTGCCTGATGATCCGATTATCGGCAAGGTCTTAGGTGAGAAATATCGCATTCTCTGCCCGGTTGGTAAGGGCAGTATGGGCATGGTCTACAAGGCCATTCAAGAGTCCACCGGCAGAGAGATGGCCGTCAAACTGCTCCATCATTTCCTCGGCACCAACTCCGATTCGGTCAAGCGCTTTCACCGAGAAGCCCGCGCCGTCAGCCGACTTTCCCATCCCAATATAATTCGTCTCTATGACTTCGGGGTCATGGATCAAGGGCAGCCTTATATCGTTACCGAATTACTGAAAGGCGTCACCCTTGCCGATGTGGTGCGAAAACGTGGTTATCTGGAGCTGAAACAAGCTCTGCCGCTTTTTGAACAGGTTTGTGCGGCCATTGGAGAAGCGCACAGAAGCAGGGTTATTCACCGAGACCTGAAGCCGGAAAACATCGTGCTTGAAGATGTTGATATAAAGGGTGATCTGAACAGTCTTGATTTGATCAAGAAAAATGCCATAAGAGTGCTGGATTTCGGTGTCGCCAAAATGTGGAGCGACTCTGGTGCCTCTTCCGCGTCCCTCACCCTGGAAGGCAAGGTCTGCGGCTCACCTGCCTATATGAGCCCGGAGCAGTGCCGCGGCGTCGATGTCGACTATCGTACCGACATCTATTCCATGGGCGTCGTCTTCTTTGAGACTCTCACCGGCAAGCGTCCTTTTTCTGCCGACGACCTCATGGCTCTCATGCTCATGCACGTCAATAATCAAGCCCCTTCCCTGGGCGCTGTGCAGCCCGAGGTGACCTTTCCGCCCGAGCTGAATGAAACTATCATGAAAGCCATGGCTAAAAATCCCAACGAGAGGCAGCAAAGTGCCGAAGAACTCTGGGAAGATATTCAAGCCTCCTGTCGTGGCAGGCAGAAAACCGTTACCGTCAAGCCGCCGGAAAATTGGATTCCCTTTCAGGGCAAGGGCAATCTCACCTTCAATCCCGGCCGTGATGACAGCATGCCCAACCTGGAAACATCCGATAGTTATTCAGCTCTTACCCATCCGGGTCTTCTGGATTTTCCTGCCGAGCCTCTTCCTGCTTCCAAGAAGAAGAAAAAGAAGAAGGAAAGCCGTGTCTGGATGATTGGTAGGGCAATCGTGCTGGGTCTGATTTTGATAGTGGGCGGCAATCATTTCGCTCAGAATTATATGTTGCAGGAAGAAGCTAAAAACGCCTGTAGTCTTATTTCTAAAGGTCGCTGTGAGGAAGGCGTGGCCATTCTTGAGCGGCTGCAGAAAGATCGTAAGCTCTCATCGGAATATGATCAGACCCTCAACGATGCTTATGTACAGATGGCTCTTTCCTATGGAAAAGCCGGTCAGTACGCCCGCGCTGTAGAACTGCTCAAGCGTGTCAGTCCCAAAGCCAACGCTTATTCACAAGCCCAGCAATTGCTCAGGCGTTTCTCATGGCGGGTGCGCTGAATAGTTACTCCCTCGATATTGACTGCAAAGTCTGAATGACCTGGGCGGCGGTGCCGCGTTTGCTTTCGTCGAGGTCGGTGAGGGTGAGCACTAGCTGGTTGAGCGACGGTCTAATTTGGAAGTCGCTGTTTTCGGAATTGATATCTACAGGATTCATCGGTAGCGGATCCTTACCTGTGAGGAGGAAAGCCAGAGTGGCTCCCAGGCTGTAGAGATCGCTTCTGGTGGTGGCCTTGCCTTTGAACTGTTCCGGTGCCATATAACATTGCTTGCCGACCATGGTGCCGGTGGCGGTGCCGATTAGTTCGTTGGCGGCGCCGAAGTCGATGAGGTGTAATTTTTCTTCGTTATCGAGAATGATATTGTCCGGTGTCAGATCTCTATGCACCAGGGGCGGTTCAAGACCGTGCAGGTACTGGAGAATTCTTGCCAGAGTGAAGGCGTAGTCGATGACGTCCAGTTCATGGCGGCGGCCAAGAAGCTGCACATGTTTGCGCAGATTTTCGCCGGTGAGATTTTCTAAAATGATGTACTGTCTCTCGTTATCTACGAAATGATCGAAGACCTTTACTATGTTTGGATGCTGGATTCGCAAAAGTAGCTGCGCTTCTCTGGTGAACATACTGACGGCTTTTTCTTTCAGTTCCTCTCTCGCTCCTGCTGTCACCGGAATCACTGATTCCTTTGCCACCACGAGTTTGTTGCCGGCTTCCTGGCAAAGATAAACAGCCGACCAACCGCCCAGGTTGAGTTGTCGTATGACCGTATAGCGACCGTCGTTTATGCTTTGCCCTGGATAGAGGGGCACATAGGCTGTGGACGAGAACCGGCTCACCAACTCCTCTTCCCAGATGCTGGTAAAGCTTGGTAGATGCAGGTTCGCTCCTGCTTCTCCATCCTCTTTCTCTTGCCCGAGGGCGTCGCGGGCTGAAAGCAGGGAATTGTCCACGGCAGTTTCCGGTGCAAAGAGCGAGAGGGAGATGAGCAGTTGCTCTCTGTCCATGTTTTTGAAGTTGGCCAGGGCGAGATCGATTTCGCCGTCGGCAGATTTAATTACCACCTTCTGCTTTTGCCCTGCGGCACTTGCTTGCCCATCGGTTTCAACCAGCACCGCCTCTACATCGGCCCAGGGTAAATAACGCCTGCGTTTGTGCTTGAGGCTGAGCAGAAAGGGAAAGGCTATGCCTGAGTTGTCGATGAGAATCTCATTGTCTTTCATGACACCGGTGAAGATGGCTCCCAGAAGAAAGGCGGCGGCACAGTAGAAGCCGGCTCCGAAAGGAATCAGGGATGTAGCCGGGCTGCTTACCAGAAGTACCACGGCCGAGCAGAGATTGATGATAAAGAGTGCCGGCATGACCACGCCCCAGAGCGGAAAGAGGAGCACTCCGCACCAGTAGCCAACCTGGTTTTGTCGGCTTTTGTATTTGAGACTCTGGGAGACGCTCATGCCCTCTTGTTCTTTCTCCCCTTCTTGCCTTTCCTGCCGTCCTTGCTATCTTTCTTTGGCTCTTTCTTAGCAGCCTTCTTAGCATTCTTGTCAGGCTCTTGCCCGCTTAGCTTTTTCTCTTCATCGCAGGAGGAATTTACTACAACCAGCTTTATTTTGCTGAAAAGCGACGCTTCTGTGCGGCTTTCGTCAGCTTCCAGGGTAGAGGTGCTAATAGTGACAGACAGATTGTCCTGTTCATCTTCTTTGAGAGCCTCCTCAAGTAATGCTCTTATCTCTGCGGCAGTCTGGAAGCGATCTGCTACCTTTTGGCGGGTGCATATTTCAATGATTTGCCCCAGTTTTTCAATAAGGTTTCTCTTCTTTGACCCGTCGCCATTCGAGGGCAGAACTGCGCTTTTGAGGGGCTCTGGGTCTGAGCCGGAAAGCATAAAGTAGAGACAGCAGCCGAAGGCATAGATATCACTGGCGGTGCAGCCTTTACCTCGGATCTGCTCCAGGGGCATATAGCTTTGCTTGCCTACCATGGAGGCTTTCTCTTGATTGATTAGATCTTTGTCTTCCAGGGCGACGCCGAAATCAATCAATTTCAATTTGCCGCCTGGTTCGATAATCAGATTGTGGGGTGTGAAGTCTCGGTGTAGTACGGGCGGTTTGAGGCTGTGCAGATGTTCAAGAATGCCGGCCATGGCAAGAGCCAGCTCCGCTGTTCGGCGGGCGGAGAGGGGTCCATTTGCATCCACCAGTTGGGCCAGACTCTCTCCTTCGATGTACTCCAGCACCAGGTAGGCGCGGCCTTGTCTGACAAAATGTTCCTTCAGGCGGGCGATGCCCTCATGGTCAATCTGACTGAGCAGACGGGCTTGATTCTGGAAGTTTCTTAGGCTGCGCTCTTTCATCACCTGTCCGGCATGGGAAGGCAAGATGACTTCCTTCAAGACCATTTTGTTCTTTGTCTGCCGGTCTTCCACCAGGTAAGTGACGCCTTCGCCGCCGGCGCCCAGAAATTTTTCTACCACATAGGGCTCGGGCTCCAGGCTGTCACCGGGCGAAAGCGGTGTCAGATCGGCTAGGGTCGGCGCCTGACTGAGAGAGTTTATCCACAGATCGGTGAAACTGCGGCTTTTTGCCGGTCGAATCGCCTCCAGTACTTCCGACCCGATAGCGGCGGTGACGCCCCAGCACTGAATAGCTTCTTCTAGTTCGGCTCGCAGTTTGTTGTTATTGAGGGCGCCCAGGGGCAGTTCTATTTTTAGCTTATCTTCCTGTTTAGGACTGAATATCAAGACCCCGTCCCGGCTTGCCCCCGAGCGCTTGAGGGTGACCTTGGCCAGATTCTTCCAGGCGATGAAGGCAGCGGGCATGTAGCCGCCGGGGGTTTTAATGCGGGAGGTGATGCCCAGATAGTCGATGAAGATCTGGTCCTGTGCCTGGGCCAGTTTCCAGAGGGAGCGGGCTACCAGGAAGCCTAAGAGTGCCATGAGGGCCGCTCCCACCATCCATATGGTCTGGGTGAGGAAAGTGATCTGCACCACCTTGTAGAGGTTGAGAGCCAGGGAGGGGCAAAAGATGATAAGCAGCGATTGAAGGGCGGAGCCCAGACCGGAGAAGACTTTAGAAAGTACTGCCAGAATATGGATATTCAAAGCAGTGAGAACGGTGGCC
This sequence comes from Candidatus Melainabacteria bacterium, assembly GCA_016212515.1. Lineage (GTDB taxonomy): Bacteria > Cyanobacteriota > Vampirovibrionia > Obscuribacterales > Obscuribacteraceae > Obscuribacter. The sequence goes on along the minus strand of JACRFZ010000072.1, from coordinate 10,502 downwards.
GCCAGTAAGAAGGCCCAGAGGCAGACCCAACTGACCAGGAAAACATTCCATGTGCCCGCCACATAGCCGAGCCAGGAGGCGGGTTTCTGCACACGGCTCAAGTCCAGGCTGATAGCCAGGTCTCGATTGGCTATTTCCCGACCCAATAGTTCTCCGTAGCCTTTGCCCTCGGTAACCTGACTTCGGCCATGACCCCAGCGGTAGAGACTGCGGCGCACCGCAAAGTCGATTCTTGCCTGCCCCAGGCTTTTGGTGAGGCAATGCCAGAGCAGCCTGGCGTCTTCTACGGTCAGTCCCTTGAGAGAAAGGCTCTGTCTCTTGCTCATTTGCCTTGTTTGCACGGCCTCATCTTTGAGGAAGAAAACCAGGCTGTCGTGTTTGCCTGTTTCAATATAGACTGATTCGACATCGCTGCATTTGATGACCCGCGGCATCACCCCCGGCAATTGAATGGTTTCTTTGCCGAAGCCTATCTTGTTGTTTAGTTGGAAACAGAGAAATGCCAGGCAGGACAGGGAAATGAGGGTGAGCAGGAAGGGGGCAAAGGGCACGTAAATAGAATGCACGGCCGCCATGGGCGCATAGATAGCCCAGAAGGGCAAAAGAAAGAGCAGGAAATTTTTCTCCAGGCGGTCTTTGTTGGTGCCCAGTTCTATAAGGACTTCTTCTTCTTCCAGTGCCAGGAGATCATTTCGTCTAGTCATTGTATTTAGTAAAGTCGTCCAGTTCGCTGTCTTTCATTTTGCGCTCTGCAAACTCAATTGAGTGAAAAGAGCCTGGTGGCATTCTCGGAGGCCAGTTGGCTAATCTCCTCCATGTCAGTATTTCTCAACTGGCATAATTTTTCTGCCGTCCACCAGACAAAAGAGGGTTCATTTCTTATTCCTCTAACCTTTTGGGGGGAAAGAAAGGGGCAATCGGTCTCCACCAGGAAGCGGTCGTTGCTTACCAGTCTGGCGGCTTCTTGAATGCCCTCGGCATTTTTATAGGTGACTATGCCGGAAAAGGAGACATAGAAGTCCAGGGCCTTGATGGCCTCTAAGTGCTCGGGACCGCCGGTGAAGCAATGGAAGACTCCCCTGACCTGACCCTTGCCGTGCAGACTTATCAGATCAAAGGCTTCCTGCCAGGCATCCCGGCAATGAACAATGAGGGGTTTGTTCAAGAGTAGGGCCAGTTTTATCTGCTCGCTGAAGGCCAGTACTTGTTCTTCCCGGGAACTGTTGTTGTAGTAATAATCTAGACCGCATTCACCGACGGCGACATACTTGGGCAGTTTGAGCCGCTCTTTGATGAGATCGGCGCTATCTTCCGTCCAATCTTTTGCCTCATGGGGGTGCAGACCGCAGCCGGCATAAATGAAGTCGTAGGTTTCCGTCAGCCTCTTTAGTTCCGCCAGTTCACTCTCCTTGAGGGTGACGGCCGGATTGACCAGGCGCTTCACCCCCAGGTTTCTGGCCCGGTCGATGATGGCGCCCTTTTCTTCCTGGAAAAATTCTTCCACTACATGGGCGTGGCTATCTATGATGCCGCCTGCTACATTGGGAGGAGGGGGAGCCTCTCTTTTCTTCTCGGCTTTCTTGGCCTGGCTCTTTTCCGATTCGCTGGACATGGGACCTCAGTTTCTTGAGAATATATGGGGGAATTGCGATTTACTTTTTCTCGTTTTGCAGTAAATTTAAAGCATCCAATTACTGACAATCTTTGACCGATTTTTTCGGTCTTTTCAAGATTGCTTCCAGAACTTACTATTCGGCAACCTATAAAATTGTTTGAACGCTCCCTTGCAGAAGACTTGCCATGAAATTCAAAAACCTTACCATTTTAAGTTTTTCCCTCTGTCTGATGCTTCCAAGCCCGGCCCAGGCCCAGGGTAGCCTGAAAGGGGGCGTTTTGCAGGAAGATATTATCCATCAACCCGCTCCCAGCCTCGACCGCAAGCATATTCAGGGTGATCCTTTCGGCAGCGCCCCGGAAGACAATCCGGTAGATCAGTTGCTGGAAGCGCCCCCCGGCTCTTTCGAAGTTGATACGCCCAAGGCTGCACCGCCCAAGAAACCTTTTAACTTAAATGTGCAAGATCAGGGTCAGGGGGTTTTCAGCGGCGAGCAAATGCCCGGCTCGGAAGACACCATGCCGACGCCGCCGCCGGTGCAAAACAAACCGCTACGCAACGGCGTCCAGCAGCAGCAAGCCAGAAATAACGAGCCCGACAGTTCGGCTGAAATGCAACTGCTCTGGGATGCCTGGCACAAGCGGGTGGCGGAAGCTATTTATGTGCGTTTCAACGGTCTGGCTCAGATGGCTTTCAAGGCCAGCCCGCCTTTGCTCTGCCAGGTCAGCTACTGCGTGGCCAGAGACGGCCGTATCGGCAATGTGCGCATTTTGCAGAAAAGTCCTAATCCCATGTATAACGCCATGCTTCTGGGAGTGGTCAATTCCATGACCAATAACCCGGTGCTGGAGTTTCCGCCCAACTCCAGGCGGCAGTTTGTGGAAAAGACCGGCACCTTTACCTGGAATTACGGCAACCAGGGCTTCAAATACATGATCAACGACCGCGAAACTGTACAACAGGGGCAACCCCGGCAGCAGCAGCAACAAATGCAGCAGCAACAGCAGCAAATGCGTCCCATGCAGCAAATGATGCCCATGATGCGCTGAAGCTTAGCGGCCGACCCTGACCTGAAAAAATGCATTAGAATAGCCATGCTCTCAATTTCAGGTGTGTATGGTTCTCGCCGCTAAACTTCTCGATGATCTAAAGGCCATAGTCGGTGCTGAAAATGTTCTCACCGATGCCTTCGACCTCAGTCTCTATGATGCCGATGCCGAGACCCTCGATACGGCCAGCCCTGATCTGGTGGTTTTGCCTGCTTCTACAGAAGAAGTGGCGGCGGTGGTGAAGGTGGCGGCAGAACTGGCTCCGACTTTGCCGGTGACGGCAAGGGGGGCCGGTACCGGGCTTTCCGGCGGTGCCACCTGTGTGCGGGGCGGGCTCAGCCTGGTGCTCACCCGCATGAATAAAGTCTTGCACATCGATGCTGCAGAACGGGCGGCCCTGGTGCAGGTGGGGGCAACCAATGTTTCGGTTTCCAGGCAGGCCGAACCTTACGGTCTTTATTTTGCTCCCGATCCCAGTTCTCAAATTGCCTCCACAATAGGCGGCAACATCGCTGAAAATGCCGGTGGTCCCCATACTCTCAAATACGGTATGACCACTCACCATGTGCTGGCTCTCGGGGGCGTCAATGCCCGGGGGGAAGTTGTCGCTCTGGGCGGTTTCAACCGGGGCGGGCTGGATCTGACCGGTGTGGTTATTGGTTCCGAGGGTACCTTGCTGGTAGTGACCGAGGCCCTTTTGCGGCTGACGCCTGTGGCCGCTAAGGTTGAGACCCTCCTGGCCTACTTTTCGACCGTGCGCCAGTGCGGGCAGGCGGTATCAGATATAGTGGCGCAAGGGGTGGTGCCGGCGGCCATGGAAATGATCGATAATCTCACTCTCAATGCCGTCGAGGACTATTTAGGCCTTGGTCTGAGGCGCGATGCCCAGGCCCTTTTGATTATCGAACTGGATGGGGTGGAGGCCGGTATTGCTTGCGCCAGAGCCATTGTGGAAAAGTGTTTGCTCGAGAATGGACTGATTGAGAGTCGCTGGGCGGAAAACGCTAGAGAGCGGGCCGATATCTGGAAGGCGCGCAAGACATCCTTTGGCGCACTGGGGCGCATTGCTCCCCATGGTTATGTGCTCGACGGCGTCATTCCCAGATCTCGTCTGGCGGAAGCTATAGAAGGCATAGCCAAAATCGGCGAACGCCATGGGCTGACCATTGCCAATGTTTATCATGCCGGTGACGGCAACCTGCATCCCTGTATGCTCTACCACCGGGAAGACCAGGCGGAGGTAGCCAGGGTAATAAGTGCCGGTAGAGAGATCTTGCATCTTTGCGTAGATTTGGGCGGAACCCTTTCCGGGGAACACGGTATCGGCGTGGAGAAGCTTATGGAAATGGAGTCCGCCTTCGGACCCCAGGACCTGGAATTCATGGGCTTGATTAAAACCAGTCTGGACCCGGATGGGCGGCTTAATCCCGGCAAAGTTCTGCCTCAGTTGAAAACCTGCGGAGAAGCCGGTGCACGCCCGCTTTTGCGACATCAACAGCTCTCTTGTTGACTATCTAAGACCATGCCGGATGGGATTTTTTTAGTGTTTCGCCTTTCCCGGCTGCTAAAATTGGCCTAAATCGGATTTCCGGACTGCTCGGGAAAGTAGATCTTGCCCTGGCTTTTCTGAGCCTGACGGGAACAAAAGTCTCCGTTAGACATTCTGAACAAAGGTAACCATATTTATGCGAGACCCTTCTAAGAGGTTTATTTAAGCCGTGGCAGATTCACCGTTCGAATCCGATTCAGGCTTGCGCCCGCCGGCAAAGCCTCAGTCGGAGCCCGGGCAGCCAAGTGGTAAGAAGCCCCTGGCCGGTGATTCTCTCTTTGCTATGCTGGCCTTGAACAGTGCCCGGGCTCAGGAAATCGCCAAAACCAAGCCCGTTTCTTCCGAGCCGAAGTCGAACGGCAAGGGAACGCCCTCTTACGGTGCCGATTTTCTGGCTTCGGTGGTGGTGTTTCTAGTTGCCCTGCCTCTTTGTATGGGTATTGCCATTGCTTCCGGGCTTAGCCCCGCCCATGGTATCGTTACTGGTATTATCGGCGGTATCGTAGTCGGCTTCCTGGGCGGTAGCCCCATGCAGGTTAGCGGTCCGGCCGCCGGTCTGGCTGTGGTTGTGCTGGAACTGATTAAAGAGCATGGCACCGAGAGACTTGGTGTTATCTTCTGCCTGGCCGGTCTTGTGCAGGTCGTTGCCGGGTTATGCCGCCTGGCGCCGTGGTTTCGGGCGGTGCCGCCCAGTGTTATAAACGGCATGTTGTCCGGTATCGGCGTGCTCATTTTTGCCGCTCAGTTCCATGTCATGGTTGACGACTCTCCAAAAGGCAGCGGTATCAACAACTTGCTTTCCATTCCGGCTGCCATCTGGAAAGGTCTGAACGTACCCGGCACAGGCGCTGCCGAGACCACCCATCATCTGGCGGCCGCGGTGGGTCTTGTGACCATTGTCATTCTTGTGCTCTGGCAGAAATTTGCATATGGTCGCTTGAAGATCTTGCCGGGCTCCCTGGTGGCGATATTGCTGGCAACTGTTTTTTCAGCGGTTCTGGCCCTGCCGGTGCGCTACGTAAACATCCCTGAAAACATGTTTGCTTCTCTGCACATCACCAGCTTGCTCGATTTTCAAAAGTATTTGAGCACCGAGGTGCTGCTTGATGCCGTGGCCATCGCCTTTATTGCCACTGCCGAAACCCTTTTGACCTGTGCTGCTCTCGATAAAATGCATAGCGGAGCGCGCACCAATTATGACCGGGAACTGGTGGCACAGGGTGTGGGCAATACTCTTTGTGGAATGGTCGGTTGCCTGCCCCTCACCGGCGTGATGGTGCGCAGCGGCGTAAATGTGGCAGCCGGAGCCAAAAGCCGCCTTTCGTCTGTATTGCACGGCTTCTGGATTTTGCTCTTTGTGGTGGTGCTGCCGCACATTCTTGAACTTATCCCCACCTCGGCTCTGGCGGCCTTGCTTGTCTTCACCGGCTACAAGATGGTCAACTTTAAAGTCATTAAAGACATGCGCCGTTACGGCCGGTCTGAAGCCTTGATCTATCTGGCCACCGTCGTTTTGATTGTCTGTCAGGACCTTCTCACCGGTGTGATTGCCGGGGTTGTATTCTCCGTTTGCAAGCTGCTCTATATCTTTTCCCACCTGGAAATCAAGTTTCGCTACGATCCCAAGCGCAATCGCACCCATGTCTCATTGAGTGGTGCCGCCACTTTCCTCAGTCTGCCCAAGTTGGCCGATACCGTGGATAGGGTCAAGCCCGATTCGGAATTGCATATTCATCTGGAAGACCTCGAGTATATCGACCATGCCTGCCTGGATATGCTCATGAACTGGGACAAGCAACACCGCGCTTCAGGCGGTACCCTGGTCATGGATTGGGGGGCTCTGGGCACGGTTTTCCGGGAGCGGCGCAAGGGCACCAGGGGTGAAAATCGCGAGTTTCGAGCCGAGCCGGTGGATGAAAAGCCCGCGGCAGATGGAGAAGCGAACGGAGCTACCTGAGCGGATAGGAACATATCCCCAAACGGATGAACCTTTTGCCCCTTCGGTTGCCGCTATGGATGAGCTTTTGCCGAGATAAGCTTCGCTATTACAATGCCAAGAGCATCTTGCAACCCGGCGGCGGAACCCTTACGGATAGCCCTTATGGTCACTTTTGTGGCTCTGCTGGATACATTAATTGTGAGTGTAATTCGGCTGATAAACGGGTATGATTCGAACATGAGCCTGCGCTTTTGCTCTGCCCAGCCCGCTATAGTCCGCCAGTCGGACCTTAAAAATTCCCATCCGGAGGTCGTATATTGCACGGCAAACTAGATTTAGGAAAAGCTAAAGGACTCAAGCAGTCTGAACTAAAGAAGCTGAATCGGTTACTGCAAAAGCGTATTCCCAAAGACAAGATCTTGACGGTGGAACTTGCCGATTCCATCGCGGAAATTACCCATGAAACAGGCTATCCACTCTCAGTGGTGGTTAACAGGCGTGGTCAGGTGGTAAACGTCACAGTCGGTCAACCTTCCGAAGTCGACATGCCCGAACTTAGAGGGGTGCGAGTCGGACCCGGCAGGCTTTGCGGTCATCGTATTATCCATACGGTCTTGCCTCACAATTTGAAGGATGCGGAAGAACCCGGTCGGGCCGGCAAGAATCCTCATCCACAGATAGCTTATTCCAAAGAAAATCTGCAGTTTATGGCCAGGAATCGGCTGGATCTTCTGGCTCAAATTTCAGTTGATCCCGCCGGCAGTTTCAGCCGCAGTCGAGGAGAACAACAAAAGCACGCCGACCAGGTGCTTCTCGCTCACCTTTTGCCTGGTCGCGATCCGGAAGGCAAACTCTGGAAGATCCTGCCTCCTATGACGGCCAGGGGCACCCAGGAAGATAATTTCGAGGAACTTATCAGTTCCCTGGAGGAAGAGTTTCGCACGCGCGCCCCAGAACTGGCGGTGGCTGAAGGAGAGGAGCGGGCCTTCCTGGTGGGACTGGTCTGCGACGGGGCTAATTCCTGGCAAGTGGAGGACGATCTCGATGAGCTGGCCCGCCTGGCTCGCACCGCCGGTGCCACCGTCTGCGGTCGTCTCACTCAGACTCGTCAGGGACCAGATCCCAAGTACTTTCTTGGTTCCGGCAAAATGCAGGAAGTCTCTCTTCTGATTCAAGAACTGGGTGCTACCCTGCTCATAGTCGATCAAGAGCTTACTCCCAATCAACAACGCAATATCGAAGAAGTCGTAGGCGTCAAGGTGATTGACCGCACCGAATTGATTCTGGATATCTTCGCTCAAAGAGCCCAGACTAAGGAAGGTAAGTTACAGGTTGAACTGGCCCAGCTCAAGTACCTTTATCCCCGCTTGATCGGCAAGGGGCAGACCCTGTCCCGTCTGGGAGGCGGCATCGGTACCAGGGGACCTGGTGAAACCAAGCTGGAGATCGACCGAAGACGCATTCGGGAAAAGATAACCTTCCTGGAGGAAGAAGCCAAGCGTATCAAGAGTTACCGGGATGTGCAGCGCAAGCGCAGAGTTGCCGATCATCTGCCGGTGGTGGCCCTAACCGGTTATACCAATTCCGGCAAGTCTACTCTCTTGAATGCCCTCACCAAGGCCAATGTCTACACCGGCGACAAGTTGTTTGCCACCCTCGATCCCACAACCAGACGCACTACCCTGCCTGATCACAGCCCGGTGCTCATATCCGATACAGTGGGCTTTATCAAAAAACTGCCCACCTCCCTGGTAACAGCCTTCCGAGCCACCCTGGAAGAGGTAGCCGTGGCCGATGTGCTTGTGCATGTGGTGGATGCCTCCCATCCTAATGTGCTGGAGCATATCAGTTCGGTGCACGATGTCTTGAGCGATCTTGGTGCCGTGGATAAACCCATGATCACGGTTTTGAACAAGGCCGATAAAGTGCGCAAAGAGGATCTGGCCTGGCTGGTGGGGCAGGTTCCCAATCCCGTCGTCAGCTCTGCCACCATGCGTTTCGGTCTGGGCGGCATTCTTAATAAAATCCAGGAAGTGATTTCCGAGGTCTGTCCGGAAAGGCAAAAATATAGCGCTTAGTTCGGATGCGCTGGTTTAGACTTTTCGGACCTCTTAACCTGGAGTCGACTATTCTACATAAAACTGTTTGATTGTCCGTCAAACAGTCAATACTAATTAGTGGAGTCAGTCGATTCTTGTGATGGGAGTGGCCAGTGAGTTCAGTGCTTGATCGAGATCTGAAGGAAGCCAGGCAGGCTTTTGACCGGGGTCAGTACCGTGAACTGCTTATCGCCTGCCGACCTCGCTATTATGAAATTCGCTCTCAGGCTGCTCGTAAGCCGGACAAGGCTAAGGTCTTTACAGAGGAGTTGGGCGGACTGGTGGACTTTCTGCTGCTCTTCGGGCGCTCACAGGCACGCCTGGAAGACTATGAAGAGGCCGGTGCCGCTTACGAATTAGTGGGCTCCCTTCTAGAGGGGCTGCCGGTCCAGGGCAAGTGTGCGCTTCTTAACTTCAAGCTCAAACTGGAGGAGACCGTACTGGCTTTGCAGAGCGGCCTGAAGTCGCCGGAAGATGCTGGTCTGATCCTGGAGCAACTGGTCAAGGACATCAAAGCCTGGCGTCAATCCAATAGTACCGCCACCGGTGCTAAAGTAGCGGCCCTGGCAGAGGAAGCAACTCGTCTTTTGGTGCGCAGTCAAGCTCATCTTGGTCGCGTCAAGGTGCAGCAGTCCGATTTGCTTTCGGCTGGTCGGGAGTTGAGACAGGCTCTGGGACTTGCCCAGAAGAGTTTTGGTAAAGGTGATCGCTCCTCTTATTATCCGCTTCTGGCTCTCGCTTTGCTGCACCACAAGGAGGGCAAGTATACGCTTTCCCAGGCTCTGGCAAGGGATGCAATGGAAGTGATTCTGCCCGGAGCTGAAAACCTGGGGGCGGGGGAACATTTTCATGCTCTTCTTGTTGAGCCTCTTATGATCCGGGCAGAGGCGCTGCTTGCTCAAGGGTTATGGTCGAAGGCTCTCTTGCCGGCCAGGCAAGCTGTGTATCAGGCACTCAATACTCTCGGTGACGAGCACAGCCTTTATCGGCAGTTATTGAGAGTAAGAGGGCGAGTGCTAAAGGCTAACTATGAATTCGAGGAGGCTGTTGAGGATTATAAACAGCTTTTGCAGATGCAAGAAGCCGATTTGTCGCGCACCGCCGGTGATGGCGAGAATAAACTGAGCGGCTCTCATCTACTAATTGAGCCTCTTTGTGACCTGGCTGCGGTGCTGGCTCGCAGCGGTGCTAATGACCAGGCGGAGATCTACTTCGAACGAGCCCTCAAATGCCTGGAACTGGCCGCGCAGGAGCGACCCTTTGAAAACGCCGGCGCCAAAAAAGGTGTCGGCAGCCTGCAGGAATTCAACCTTCAGGCTTCCGATTCGGCTTGCTATCAAGAGCGCGCCCTTCTCGATGAGCTTTCATTTTGTTATTTGATGCAGGGCAAAGTTGCCGATGTTCTAAGGAACATTCCAGCCACGCTGCGCTCTGAGTATACCTGCCGTCTCGACCGAGTCACCAGCATCTTTGATAATTACCAGGATGCCGGCCGTCTCTTACAGGAAGAGTTTGATAAGCATAGACCCGCTGAATGACTTTTTATAAATTAGAAGCGTAGCGAGTTAAGACCTTTGTAGAGCATCTGATTGACGCTGCGGTTCACCGCTCTGTTCATTGTACGTCCGACCTGGTTGGTTATGCCTCGCACCATGGGCGGTGTGGATGGACCGCGCCTGGGGGCGGCGAAACCTCCCGGCCTGGCTTGGTTTGCTGCGCCGGTTTGGTTCTGGGGCATGACGTTCATGAGGAAGTTCATTACACCGGGCATGGCCGCTGCATCGGGGCTCACCTGGAAACCGCCGGCCGGCATGCCTGTGCCGTCGGCGCCGCCGCCTCCGGCCATATTATTGTTGCCGCCGCCTACAAGTCCGCCACCCATGCCGCTATCTGCAGGCATTGCGCCACCGGCCTGGAAGTTGCCGCCGCCGCCGCCTGCCTCTTGTTCAAGAACCTGACCAAAGAGAGGTGCATTGCCGGCCTGCAAGTTTCCACCGCCGGAGCCGGGAGTGGTCCACTGAGATTGCGCTGGTGCGGAACTGGAAGAAGACTGTGGTGTGGTCCACTGGGACTGACCGGCGGAGCCGCCGGGATTGACCCACTGGGACTGCGCGGGCGCAGACCTGACCGTGGAGGCTTTTGTGCGCCTGACAGGAGTAGAACTAGAACCTCCGGGATTCACCCACTGAGATTGAGAAGGAGCCTGGTAAGTACCGCCGGGATTCAAACACTGAGATAGAGAAGGAGCCTG
>JACRFZ010000071.1 GCA_016212515.1 Candidatus Melainabacteria bacterium | reverse complement strand
TTCAGAACAGTCAAATTACAGACTTCGAAGTGGTAGACGGTGACTACCCAAGCGATCCGGAAGCTCGCATGGTGGAAAAGCCCAAAGATCTCACCCGCACAGCCGAACAGCAATTTGCGGAAAATCTCTACTATTGGCTGCGTAATGGTCACACAAGACCTAACATCGATGCCGTTCTTTCATTTATAGAAGAACCTTTTCGCGTCAATGCCAATCAAATCTTCACTTACGAATTCGGCACCGACGGCAGTATCTCCCGGCGCATCCTGGCAAAAGATCCTTTTCCCGTTGGTGTAACATCCCATTCCCAGTCACAATGCATGGTCTCCACCCAGTTGCACACAGGCGTCACGCCGGTAATCATATTCCGAAATGATGTCAAAGCCCTGGGTACTCAAGCCGGCGGCAAGCACGCCGGACAGCCTCTGAACGGCTTTCCCCTCAACTGGTGCGAGATCCCGGAATACGGCGGCGACGAACACCTGGCCCGGGGTCTCGGGAAGGGGCGCCTGGGCACACATCTAACTCTCTTTGACCCCTTCAGTGACGCGCCTGCCGATGAAACCACGCCCGGCTACGGACTCTTTCGCTCTATTGACGGCAAGGAAATTCAACTGCAGCCTAGAAAGAGCTTCTACAGCGGCGGACTGGCCCTCGATATAGAGATAGGCGGCTTCCGTCCGACCACACAAGATCTTGATGTAGAGCGGATGATGAGAGTGGCCGGACGCCGGGAAATTTAGGCGGTCTTTGCTGCAAGTTCCTTTTCAAGACGCCCTAGAAGCTCGCTGTAACTGGCGAACATAAAGTCGGGGCCGCTGGCTTTTATATGAGAGGGATCATGGAAGCGTTTGTGATCATCGGCAAAATATATTGCCGTGGTTACGCCCGCCGCTCTGCCGGCTTTCACATCCACCACATAGTCACCAATGAAGATTGCCTTTTCCGCTTGTACCCCAAGTTCTGAAAGCGCTTTGAGCACAGGCTCCGGATGAGGTTTAAGATTGACGACATCATCGGCGGTGACAACCGACTTAAAGTAAGAAGCCAGATCGAGCACTTCAAAAGCACGCTCGATCACAGGTTTCTCCGAGGAAGTGACCAGGGCCAGGGGCAAATTCCGTTCCCGGCAAAAGTCGAGCACTTCTCTTGCACCCGGAACCAGAGCAGCAGAATCATAGTGCATGACAATCTTATGCTGCACCAACTGCCAGAAAGTCTTGTGAGACTCGATGCCGAAGGCCTCCGCCACGAGAGAATCGTCTTTGTAAAAACAACCCTCTATAATCTCCTGCTCTGACACCTCGTGACCCAACTCGGCAAATGCATGCTTAAATCCGCTCAACCAGTAGTCGAGACTGGGTACCAGGGTACCGTCAAAATCGAAGAGAACGGCCTCAAACATTATCCTTTCTACCTTTCACTGGAAACAGCCTTCATAGCAAGCCTGCTTGGCTTCCGTCAGTTTATCATCAGCCTCAGAATAACTAAGTGCCGGGTCAAACATTAAAAGCTCCGGCGGTAGTTACAGGTTCAGGCTTAAAAGCCTCCTCCTGGGGGCATAAAGATTAAGTTCAGTCACCCCATCCAACCAACTCAAACAGGACTAGCCCACCACCCCGACCAAGTAGGGCCGGTCCTCCCTGTGCTCAAAGCGCAGAGAACACACAATCTAAGAGGTCTTTCCAGTCATGGACCATTCGCAAAAACCTAACGACCTGCCCAAACAGCTCGTGGAAGATATCGCCTCAGGTGGGAACGGCTCCGCTTTTAAAGAACAGATTGGCAGCATGTCAAACGAAGAGAGACTGAAGCTGGTGCAAGATTTGAACAGCTCGGTTCTCGACGCCAACATTGCCAATCCCAACAATCGCATCATCCTAGATGTCAGACTCGACAACAAGGACGGCAATGTCAAAGACATTGACCTGGTCCGCCAGGCACCAGCAAACAGCGATGGGCAGAAGCTCAACCGTATCGACCTATACGACAGTGGCGATGCGGCCGGCAAAGATGCCGATGAAAAGCAGCGCCTCGACGCCGTCACGGCGCCTTACGAGCAGCTCTACTACGGCACAATTGCCAACATGACCAGACAAGAAGACCTGATAGGCAACTACGACAGCCAACAAGAACGCCAATCTTTCAAAGACATGACCCTCGGCAATACGGTTGATCGCATGCTGCAAGATGTGAAAGACCCAGAGGAGAGAGAAAAACTGAGAGCAAATATGCTCCACAACATAGACAAAATCCCCGATGGGCAAACCACGGACCTGACCAGGCCCATGGATGACCTGGATTCGCTGGCAAGCCGCCATGAGAAGGAACCGCCCCGAGATGTGCAGCAGAGGATAGAAGCAAACATTAAACTCGGATCTCAATTAGACAGGGAACTGTCGAGGCGCGCGCCTTATCTTTTCCCTGCAGATGATGAATTATGGCCGGCGGAAGAGGAATAGCAGTCAGGCTTCCGTGTCTAAAAAGCCGGACCGCTTTTGCCAAAATTTTATGAAAGACTACAAAAGAATATATGAGACATAGTAGACTGCTATGGGCGCCTCCTTCGGGCGCCTCTCTCGACTTGGCACAAGTTTGAGGGCCGAGTTGCTCCGTTTTACACGTGGAAATCACAGGGCACCGGAATTTACAAGGAGCCGCGGAGCAGCGTTCTGTGACAACCAAACTCAATTCTTACCTTCTGGGTGAGCTGACTATCAATCTGGGAATTCTTACCCAGGAACAGATGGACAAAGTACTGGCCATTTCCAGTGACACCGGCATGCCCCTGGGACGAGTACTGGTCCTTTCAGGTCTGATCTTGGAATCCGACCTGACCAATCTGATTCGTTGCCAGACTTTATTGCGCGAATCGATGATTGATTTCGAGCACGCCAGCCAGGTCTTCCAGTTCATTCTCGGCACCAATAGGAACCTTGACGATGCGCTCATGCAGTTCGGCTGGGACGGCAAGCAAGGTCGCAAAGAAGCACTACTGGGTGACTTCCTGGTGGAATGCGACATCTTGACAGCCGGACAGCTGGAAGGCTACCTCAGACAGCAACAGCGAGTGAAGCTACCGCTGGGACGCATGTTGGTGGCCGCCGGGGTGCTCACCCAAGAAGTACTGGACAAAGTTCTCACCGTACAAGCCATGATCAGACAGGGGCGCTTCCAGAGAAACGAAGCCCGAAACCTGATTCTAGACGCACGCAACCGACAGCCGCAGGCAGCAGCCCCAAAATCCAAGAACTTCTACGCGCAACCATCCAAAAATCGACCCAAGATTGGTGAGTTGTTGGTAATCGCCGGGCTCATTTCCGAGAGCCGGCTCATGGAAGTGCTGGAAATGAGTATCAGCGAGCGCAAATCCATAGGCGAACTGCTCTTGGAAAAGCGCTATCTGACGCCGAGCCAACTGGAAAACATCGTACTAATTCAAGCCAACCTTGCCGATGGCACAATCAAACCCAGACAATTGAAGCTTGTCTTACAAAAACTCGAAGAAGGCTTCTCCCTGGGTGAAGCGATTGTTTACGCCAACTCAGAACAACTACCAGCCCGGCAATCCGATAAGGACCAACTCAATTTCTATGAGTTCATAAAGTGCCTTGATACCGCAGCCAGTGCCGAAATCGAAAATGCCTTCGAGCACGGCAGGCGGAATCAGCGCATCGTCAAGCAAACTTTGCTAATCTCGGGCACCTTCGACGAAACCACGGTCGATCTCATGGATCAGTGCTATTCATTCTACGAAGACAACAAGTACACCTTCGATGAAATAACAACTCTCTACGAATACTCCAGACGACGCAATATATCGCTCAACGAAGCGGTAGTGGAACTTCGTTGGCACCGAAAGGAACAGCAGCTGAAGCCCGTCGCCGGGAAAAACTCAGCAAGTTCCAACTCCAGTTTGCTTGACCTGAGAGAAGTGGCAGAGCAACTCATTCTAGTGAGAGACTTTGCCAGCGCCAGGCAGATGTACACGCAGTTACTGAACAGTCTTAAGAAGTACAGAGACAACCGGTATCTGTATTGCCTGGAACGCGCATCCTTCATCTGCTGCGAAATGTCCGATTTCAAGCAGGCAGAGATCTATCAACTGGAAGTAGTCGAGTTAAACAGAGACTTGCATGGCGCCTTGAGTCTAGCCTATGCCCAGGCCCTGAGTAACCTGGCTAAGACACACTATTACATGGGCCAACTCGACAAAGCCCTGAGTGAAATTAGAAGTTACATAGACATTTGCATCCAAAATCTGGGCGGCTCTCACCCCGACGTAGCATGCGGTTGGCAGAACCTGGGCATGCTCGAGTTTCAAGCCGGAAAGCTGAAAGCAGCAGCCGGCAGCTACCACGAGGCCTGTCGCATCGCCGTGGAAAGTCTGGGCAATAACCACCCAACCACACAAAATCTTCTCAGTAAATACAACGAGTTACAGACCCGCTTAAAGTCCGAGGAAACGCCGAGCGATACCGCAGAGCCAGACGAAGAGGAAGGCGGAGTCATGACAGGCAATTGGCGCACAATTGCCTTTGACAGTTCGCTCAACCTGGGAGACGACAGCTTCTAGCCTGTGCCTCGTCTGCATCCGTTCCCAGTGGGTTTCGGCTCAGCCCGGGCAGGGCATATTGCCAAAAGTCTGGGCTGTTTGCCCGACTTGTTCGATTGATTGAGACTCATCTCGCAAGTAGATAGACTGTGCAGGTAGCAATGGTTGAAGGCAAGAGTACAGAAGAACGGAAGAGCCAACGCGGCGACCAATCGGGACCCGAACTTGGGAACGAAAAAGCCATTCAGGAAGTAGCTGCGCAGAGACTTCAGGCGGAAGCAGCACAGACGGCTAGCACCGCAGGCAAAGGGTCATCCACCGAACTTACAATCATGCTCAAAGATGGGGCTACTTTGCGCAATGTCGGGAGACAAATCTATTTTGAGACTTTGAAGCGGCTGCCGGATGAGCAAGAACTCAAGGCCTTCGTAAATGACACAGCCAGACGCAACGGTCTGAAAACCAAAGATCAACAAGCAAATCTCGACGTCGGACAAGTGCTGAAAATTGTGCCGCCTCCTCCGGACAGAACTACGCCAGGAACCCATGGCGGCCATAAAGGTGGACAGAGCGGCGCCGAAACCAAAAGGGATGAGAAGGGCAGCACCGGCAAAACGGGTCAGGACACTCATGTAATTGCCGGCGGCACAAAACCTGCCGATAAACGACATCCCCTCATGAAAGGCGGTGACAGTTGCGAAGGCGAGTGGGCCAACATGGTTTCACAATGGGTGACACAGAACGAAGGCTCCAGGGACAAGCACCGTGCTTTTAATCCCAACGATATGGGTCAGGGCATTTCCGTCGGGCTTTTGCAATGGAACCAGAAGAAGGGAAAACTACCAGATCTGCTTCAGGCCTGGCACGATAAGAACCCCGAAAAGTTTCAAACCATGTTCGGAGCCTATTCAACCAACCTGACCAGGGACAGTTTTGTTCGCTCTGCCGACTTTGTCGGGAACAAGACGCTTCATGACGGCATGGTCAAGGCACTTGCCGATCGAGAATTTCAGGGTGTGCAAGATACTTTGCGCAATAAGAACATGGTTCGGGCCTGCGAAGTTGCCACCGATTATGGCTTCAAATCATTGAGAGGACGAGCCGTTGTAAGCGATCTCTTCAACCAACTGGGAGAAGGCGGCGCGCGCAACGTCATAAGAAAAGTAGCCCTGGACAAGCCCGAATCGGCCCGCATAGAAGAATTAAAACGCCGCACCGGCGGTCGCATCAACGGAGAGGATCGAGTCTCTACCCTGGAGGAGAACGTAAAGAAAATCTGGCGCCAGCTCGGTAGCTAGTGTCAGACTGGCGGGTCGGACAGCAGCTTCAACAAGAGCTGCGATGGGCTTAACCTGCTTTTTCTTCCCCCTCAGGACATCTCTTTCAAAACAACTGCGCCCAAGCACTAAACTCATGTAACGCCCCAAATTAAATCTGCTTGACGCCTGAAAGCCTTTTCCAGAGCGGCTTTCAAATTCAAAAAAGTCCCAAGACCCTGATGTAATATTTCGCAAAATCACTATTGTTACAATCAGCCCTCATTTTCAACAGAGATACCCAACCTCAAAAACGAGCGTACCTCATCTCGAAAACTAGAGCCGCCCAACCTCAAAAACACGCGTACCTCATCTCGAAAACTAGAGCCGCCCAACCTCAAAAACACGCGTACCTCATCTCGAAAACTAGAGCCGCCCAACCTCAAAAACACGCGTACCTAAACCTAAACCGCAAGAAAGAGCACTAGCGGACTATAAAAATACGGAAGGCGAAGCCCTGCTCCGCCCTCCGCATAGAGATTTCAGACTGGCACACTCCGGCTTCGAATTAGCGCTTCCACTTATCAAAGTTGGGCAGTATAGCCAACCAAAACTATTCCTTACCTTTACAAGATCCTTCCTTACCTTTGCAGGAGCCTTCCTTACCTTTGCAGGATCCCTCTTTGCCTTTGCAAGATCCTTCTTTGCCTTTACAGGATCCCTCTTTGCCTTTGCAAGATCCTTCCTTGCCTTTGCAGGATCCCTCTTTGCCTTTACAAGATCCTTCCTTGCCTTTGCAGGATCCCTCTTTGCCTTTGCAAGATCCTTCTTTGCCTTTACAGGAACCTTCCGCACCTTTACAGCCGGCTTCCACTCCTTTATTGCTGGAATCATCAGTCAGGGCTTGAGCAAGAGCAGCCTTACTGTTCAAACTACGCCCTCCGCCTACCTTAAATGCATCTCGGTCCAACTGACGAGCTTCCGCAGGCACGTGCATAGCCAAACCTAGACTTGCCACAATAGCCGCAGCCAAATGTACTTTGGATTTATCTTGCATTGAATTTTCTCCTCGTTAACCTACATATATTGGAGTAGCCGCCCTAGGAAGCATCCTCCATCTTCCATGCCTTAAACGAAGCACAAGGCAACTTTATTCCCAAAAAGTTTTTGTCGCTCCGGGAATAAACCCTAACCCCCATACGTATAGGTATTCAGCACAAGGGAGCGCCGAAACCCTTACAATAGACGAGGGTCAGCAAAATGTTCTCAAATTCTCAGACAGAAATGAAGGATTCAATGACTATGCAGATAAATGCAGCCTTTGCCGCTTTGTTGATCTCAGTATTATTGGCGGGGTGCTCCTCGAGAACAGTAGGAGCAAAAGCAACCATGGAAAACAAAAATAAAGAAGCCATAGACCTGCAAAATCTGCCGGACAGTGAATGGCGCAAACGCTTAACGCCCGAGCAGTACCAAGTTGCCAGACAGAAAGGAACAGAACGGGCTTTCACCGGCAAATACTGGAACAACCATGAAAAAGGCACTTACAAGTGCGTTGGGTGCGGTGAACCCCTCTTCTCGTCCGATACCAAGTTCGAATCCGGAACGGGCTGGCCGAGTTTCTATAAACCCGTGGACAAAGCCGGAGTAAAAGTAGAACAAGATGCCAGCCTGGGAATGGTGAGAGAAGAGGTTATCTGTGCAAAATGCGGTTCTCATCTGGGCCATGTATTTGATGACGGTCCACAACCCACCGGACAACGCTATTGCATAAACTCCGCCTCCCTTGATTTTCAAAAACATCAACTGGCGGCAAATTCAGACATCGGCACAAAAGAAGGAAACAAAGTCGATTCCGGAGGAAGCCTTACCGGAATCACGCCTGGAAGCCTATCCGGAACCACCTCTGGAAGCACGGCAGAGAGTACCGGCGCGGTCTCCGGTAAGGCCGAAAAAACCAGAGATCTAATTGTCTACGACCAGGCCACCGATGACAAAGAACGCCAGATGGGACTGGAGGTCGCCTATTTCGCCGGCGGCTGTTTCTGGGGCGTGGAAGATGCCTTTAAAGAAATCAAAGGGGTATTAGCCACCACCGTTGGTTATACCGGTGGCAAGAAAGATCTGCCTAGCTATGAAGACGTATGCAGCCATGGTACAGGACACGCGGAAGCAGTAAGAGTAGTCTATAACCCCAAGCAAATTAGCTTCGCTACTCTCACCAAAGAATTCCTTGCCCTGCACGATCCAACCACAATGAACAGGCAGGGACCGGACGTGGGCGATCAATACCGCTCAGCCATTTTTTATACAAACGATAGCCAGCTCAAGGAAGCCAAGACAGTCATCGGCAAAGAGCAAAACTTCATGGGCTTCAAGAAAATTGTGACCAGCCTCGAGCCCTTCAACAAATTCTACACAGCGGAGGAATATCACCAGGACTACTTTGCCAAACATCCAGGCCAGGGCTGCCACTACAGACCACCGAAAGCAAAATAAGAGCTAAGATGTCGCAGGCAAGAAAGACAAACAACCAATGATCTTCGGCGCAAAAAAATCGAATAAGGCGATTGTAGAGTCCTGGGTCAAGACTTATTCCCGGGAATTCTATCAGTACGCTTATCTGCGACTGAAGCGCCATGAGGATGCGGAAGATGTGGTGCAACTAACTTTCATCAAGGCCTTTCGAGCTTTCAACACCTTCAAAACAGGAACTAGCGAAAAAGCCTGGCTGTACGCCATTCTCAGCAATACTCTCAAAGATCACTTGCGGCGCATCAGCAACAAACCACAGGAAGCCGACATTGATGATGAGGAGGACCTGGAAAATCTATTGGTTGACACTAGAGATGGTCCGGAAACAGAAGCGAGCAGAAAAATGGAGCACGAGAGACTGGCCATGGGCATAGCCAATCTTCCTGAACAGTTCGCCGCCCCTCTTTTGATGAGAGAGGTGAGCGACATGTCTTACAAAGACATTGCCGAATATCTCTCGGTGCCAATCGGCACCGTCATGTCGAGACTATCGAGAGCACGAAAGGCTCTCTATGAGATTCTCACCAGCCAGGCTTCTCCAAAACCATTCAACACTGAGGCAGGCTCAAACTCCGAATCAGCGAAAGAGACCCCAGTAGAAGATAGACGCTCACACGGCACTATGCCGAACAAAGAAAAGAAGGGAGGTTGAGCCAATGAATTGCGAAGAGACTAGAGCGCTCATCGGCCCTGCTATTGACGATGAATTGACCAGCGCCGATACAGCCAGATTGATAAGTCACCTAGAACAATGCCGTAGCTGCAAACAAGAGTGGGATAAGCTCATGGCAGTAAGAGAAGGTATAAAAGGCATTACACAGGCTGAGCCGGCACCGGCCGATCTGGAAAAGCGCCTGCTCAATGCCATTCACCTTGAACATCAACGCAACATCCGCTTGAGAGCCACCTTCCTACTGGTGGCAGCAGCAGCCGTGGCAGCTTTCGGCGGCGGGGCCTTTCTCTTGTTTGCCCCGGGCACAACACCGAAATTAGCAACCGGCAAGCTCGAAACCTCTCCCAGAGCCATAAGCAGTATTGAGAAGTTGCTTGCTACCGCCGGACACCATTCTGAAACTTCAGACGATGCCGCCATAACCATCGACTTCGTCGGACACAAAGACGCAAAGGACCTCACACCGCTGGCCGGCTTTGCCGTAAAGCAGAGCACTCTTGCCTCAAGCCACGGCACCTTCAAACTTTCCGGCAGCGACATGCTTAAAATCGGGAAGCAGAATATGGTCAGGCTTTGCTATACCAGCGACGATGATGACAGGGTGAACTGCATTGATTGCTACCAGGCTCCAGAAGGCATGCTCTCCTTTGCCGGCGCCAGGTCTCAAACAATCAACGGCAAAACCGTATTCTCAGGGCGCATCGGTGAAGACACCGTACTGAAAATCTCGGAAAACGGTGTCGATATTTTCTATGTCACGCCTCTTCCCGTCAAGGAATTGCAAGACCTGATAAAAGCAAACGTGTAAGTGAAACTAGTTTTGTCTCTGTCGCCAACTTGCATTTAGCATCTCTGACTCTGACACCTTTTGCCTTTTGCACCGCCGGCCACGCCGAAAGTCATGTGTGCTCTTCTTCAAAGACAAGCTGCACGAGATTGCCATTGCGGCAGAATAAAAGAACTCTGTCGCCACTAATAAAACTACCACTGAGCGGCTGACGATCAGATCTACATGGCAGAAAAATCGGTTCAGTCAGAGGCTGAGAATCCTCAGTTCCAATTAAGACAGCTCCATCTACGCAGGGAACCACAGTTATCCGGCCATCGGTAGACAGACGCATGGGACAAGAAGCACCACGAAATGTCTCCGGCAAATGCAGATAGGGACCGCCCGGCAACTGCCAAAAGAGGGCGCTGCTAAGAGCCTTCATACTTACTTCTGGCAATTTAGCGGGTCTGACTGCCTCCACCTCAATTCTCTCAAGCAGAGCGCCCGTGGAAAGCTGCAGGCAATTAACCACACCATCACCCGACACCAGTAAACTATCGCGCTCCTCATCAATCCAGAAAGCTTGCACAGCATCAATAGAAGCTCTGTAAACAAGCTCTTTCAGGTCGGCAGACCAGAGTTCCGGAACAGATCGAATCAACAAAATCTGTCCACTCTGGAGAATGGAGGCATGGCTTACAAGGGCAGCTTCACCACCCACGGCGCGAAAGGACGCTCTCTCTCTAGTTCGCTTCCAAAGCCGGACTGTCCGGTCCTCCGAAGCAGAGACAAGCGAATCGCCCGAACATCCAAATTCCAAGCACGTTATTGCCTCCGAGTGAATGTCACTTCGTTGCACAAACTCCCTTTTGCGAAGGCTCCACCAACATAGCGAAGTAGAATTGTCGGCACCAAGCGCCAGCAAATCTTCGTCGGGAGAAAACGCCATGGCGGTTATGCAAATAGAATCTTCTATCTGAGAGGATGCGATTACAGCATCTGTGCGCAGATCAAGAACATCGAATTTCGAACAGTTCTCGTAGGCAACGGCCAGATATGACTGCCCAGGCGAGACACAGAGAAAGGCAATTCGTTGCTCTGCGCGTGGAAGCTGAAGGGAGCGAACACCATCTTTCAACGAATACTTGCAAACCGTAATGGAATTCTGGTCTGGTGAAGAGAACAAGAAGGAACCATCAAAAAGCGCAATGATAGAAGCGCCGCCTCTGTCACTTTTCCATCCGGCTTCCCGAGCAATAGCTGCACCGGTCAAAGTCTCCTTCGCTCCATCGCGCTTAACTCTTACAATCTCACCATTAAGCAAGCGCACTAATACTAAGGTCTGTTCATCCTCCTCCAAATTTAGTGCGAATTGCGCTTCCTCAATACCGGCGTCACAACAACTCAGAACTACCGGCACAACACCCGGTTCGCAATACCAAATTTTCCCGGCACTGGTAGCCCAGTATATTCTGTTACCGGAGGCGCAAAGCTGAACGGTAGCATCCCGGTGATCAAGGCTGTGTGAAACTAGTGAAAAGTCACTCAAACGCCACAAGCAAGCCTCACTATTGGACAGCCCGGCAAAAACATATTGTCCGTCCGCAGAGACAGACAGAGAAACGACTTTGCTTCGCCGCTGCCTGAAGGGCAGCGACAACACTCCCAAAAGCACTCCACCGGTAGCATCAAATACTCCCACTCTTTCACCGGGAAAGGCTGCAAGGGCAAGAGAGCCGTCTCTGGAAAAGGCTACAGAACTAACGGTTCCATAGTCAGTTGGTAAGGTTTCCTCAAGATGCATAACAGACAGTCGCACACCGGTCTCACAATGAAAGACCCCGGCAGTGCCGTCATTCAGCCCAAGCAGTGCGAATCGTCCAGTCATATCGAGAGCAATACTCTCAATGAAAACGGCAAATGATTCGGACACCGCGATAGAAAGATCGTCGCGTCCGGTAAGTACGCTTGTCGGCTCCAGCGTACAAAGCTGCAACCCACTTTCGCAAGACCATAATCTGGCTATGCCGTCCTCAGACTCCTGCACAGTAAGCAAGCGGGAACCATCACCGGAAAACTCTGCAAACTGGCACTCTTTGTAGGGCTCGAAGCCTGAAAGACAAAGCAAACTATTGGAGGTCAGCTTTAGCTTAGGAGACATAGACTGCTGACTCATCCTTCCTACATTCGGGAACGCAGCCCCTATCATATATCAAGAGAGCGCTTCACAACACTCACACACGCCCACTCCACAATTGCTTTCACCATCCGACTTTCCATACATGGGTCCGTGTTGCTGGTCCTGCAACTTCCCTTTCATGAACTTCTCTACACTGGGAAATGCTTGCAAGAACTTCCTGTCGGTCTCGTGGGTTGCATCATCGGGATTGGAAGTAAGTTTCTCGTCCTTCAAACCGACAGCGAAAGCCTGGGCAAAAGCTTCCTCCCTGCCGGGCAAGTCTTCCCTGCTCTCAGAACCAATCAGCTAGTAATCAAACTCATCTCTTGGCTCCTGACTGAAAGCAGCTAGATCCTTCTAGTATGCATCTTCAAACACGAGGTTGTTATAGGCTTCCGAGATATCCCGCCCGTGCGCCGCATCTTTGAGCAGATAACGAGATGTGTTCTCGCTGGTTTCGGTATTTGCCATAGGATTGCCTGGTAAGTAGAAAAATTGAATGACCTGGGGGAAAATTCATAATATATCTATTAATTTGACGGAGCTTGGGCAAAACGCCCGCAACCAAATGGAGAAAGATGAAAACGATTGTCTACCGCGGCGGCATTGTAAAATTTCAAATTCCAAGCCACTGGAAAGAGGAGTACGAAGAAGAAGGAGGCGGAACGTTCTACGAGGACTCGGCGGATTCCGGCACCTTGAGACTAAACGTTCTTACCTTCGAATCCGAGTCGCCGTTGGGCGAGAACAGCTCACAAGAATTGCTGAAATCGCTATCCAAGCAACCCGAGGCCGTTATAGAGACTCTTCCGGACAAGCATTCTGCGATGCTCAGCTACTCCGAGTATACCCAAGACGGTGACGACCTGTTAAAAATGTGCTTCTGGGACATCTCCAACAGGATTCCGCCCAAACATCAACGTATCGCCTTATTTAGCTACTGTTTTCTAGCGTCGCAAGAAAACAGTGCAAGAATCAAAGACGATCTTTCAATGCTAAATCAAAGCCTGAGAAAATGCGTCTTTGCACTGGAGCCAGGCTGCTAACCAAACTTCCGAATGCAATCACTTTACCCTCGTATCGTCAAAACTCAGGACTGCCTTATATCACTTGCTCCAACTCTGCCGACCTGCCTGATACCAGCCAAAACACAATGGCAATTTCAACACACTCAGACCCTAATGATTGATGAGAAACGGATTGAAATTGGTTTGTCTATCAAAGTAGTCTTCATGCTCAACCGCTTTGAGACGCTTCACAACCCAGTAGGTAACTGGTATCAAGAGAATCTCGACCAACACCTTTATGCCCCAGCCACTCAATATGGAGCTAATCAAAAGCTGAGTAGGCAGGACCCCCAATAGTGCAATAGCGTAAAACAAGCTCGTATTTACGAACTGTCCCAGTACTGTTGATCCGATCAAACGCATCCAGAGGTGCTTGCCGTTGCTGGCTACTTTCATCTTGGCCAGCACAAAATCATTGAGGATTTCTCCTGCAAAGACGGCAATCCAACCACCGAAAAGTATTCTGGGAACCTGCCCAAATACCGCAACATAAGCATCGTTGGCAGCAAATCCATCCGCAGGAGGAAGCCATACCACAAGCTGATAACAAAGTCCGGCTAGAATTGAGCAGGCAAGTACGGTCCAGAGCACACGTCTTCCACAGGCGTAGCCATAGACCTCTGTCAATATGTCGGCAAAAATGTAGGTAATCGGGAAGTAAAGCACCGTCACCGATACAGGAAACCCGCACAAATTGATAATCTTGCCGGCAGTGACATCGGAGATTAGCTGCATAGCAACGTACAACACCGTGATCATGCCCAGATAACGATAGGGTTTGTGCTCGCTCTGCTGCATTTACATCCCCCGCTCCGAGTTCAAGACACTTATTCTCAAACTCATAGGATTATACCGGACAGTCGCCGAACCGAAAGGCCAGAGGAAGATCGGCATCTGAATAGACTTGCAGAAGAACAAGTTAGACCCGCAGAAGCACAAGTATCACTTTCACCGCCATGATGCATGTGCGAAATTTAGTGAAAACTCTCACCTTCTTCCTGCGAATCTCAAATGTTTCAAATCGGTCGGAAACACTCCCAATTATCGGGAAGTTTCCAATCGACATAAACATTGCTACTCTTGTCAGACAAATCCGTTCCCCTGAACAACAGATCCGATCACTCAACAAAACCTCGCAAGACGCACTTTTCATCCAGAAGCCCATCAAACGAACAATTTAGACCGCCAGCTCAACATTCGCGGAGCAATCTCAACCATGCAGACTACCGACGATTACCTGTGGTTCGACAATAGAGCTAAAGAACACCTCGTCAGAGAAAGAATCGAGGAACAGGCAAAGACTCTTAAGCGCCTGACTATTTCAAATCAAGCTTTTCTACAGAATGGACTCTTTCATGGACTGCTTCTACCCGAATTGCAAGAACTCGTAATAACAAGCCTCTTCTATTTCGACAATCCTAAAGGTTGGCAATTTCTGCACGGTTTGCCGAAGCTAGAGATTCTGGTGGCAGAGTATACCGAGGCAAAAGACTCCATTCTGGAGGGGCTGTCCACAGCACCCTGGTGGGAAAGTCTAACTCAACTGGAATTAAAGCTAGCCAATCTAAAAGAAACCACAAAGTGGTCAGCGCTCTGGCACGGGAAAACCTTCCAGCTAAAGATTCTCTGCTTGTTCTATCTTGACCCTCAAAAGGCGGAGCAGGTGCTAACCGGCACACTGGATAAGCTCGAATATCTAATCATGGGCACCGACCTGGGCCGAGACTTTCTGCATAAGCTGGCAAAGACAGCGCTTCCCTCCCTGGCAGATCTCGATTTAAGCCACTCAAACATGGAACTGGAGGAAACACTCAAATTCCTGAAAGAACCAAGACCTGGTTTACCAAAGCTACAACGGGTTCGCAAGCAGATAGCCAGCGAAGAACGCATCGAATACTACGACTGGAATGGAGCACCTGTAGACTGGGGTTATAGAGAGCTATCAGACAGTGAAATCCAAAATAAATACTTCAAAAAGACCGGCTTAAAAATACTCCCGGCCAATGAACAACTGGCATCCAGAACGGCAATGATGTCCAGCGCCCTGAGAAAGCTGGAACGGCCGCCACAGTAACGAGTCCGGTCCCTTGAGAGCCTTGCAGCAAAATTTACTTGAGAAATTTGAGCCTGTGCTCAGCGTCTTTCATAACCTTCGCACATTCAGCTTCCGCGTCCCTCAGGATCTCTTGCTCGCGCTCATCTGAAATATCGTAACCGGTACTACCGTCCTTGTAGCGAAACTCTTGATTCGATTTTTCTTTCTCGTGCCTGATTTGCTCTCTGGCTTCGGCTCGAATCCGCGCTACTGCCGCTTGTGCTTCTTGATTGATGTGCGCTCGCATCTGCTGCACATTAGCATCATTAACTACAGCCGTCGGACTAACCTGGCTGCTGCGGCCGCTATCGGCAGACGAAGCAGCTTTTCCTGGGGCAGCAGCACCGCTCTGAGAACGGGACGCTGACACCGCCGCTGATGCCGGCACCGTGGACGACGCACCAGCTTGCACTGCCGCCTTGCAGCGCTCAATGCTAGTAAGGCATTGCCCTTTCACCGATCCATCCGTGGTGTACTTCAAGCAGGTCTCATATGCTTTACGAGCGGCAGCAAAATTTCCGAGAGCCATATTTACATGCCCAAGATAATAATGAGCCTGCCAGTTGGTAGGGCTGCCCTTCACCACTCGCTGAAAAGCTTGTGCAGCTCCGGCGTAGTCGCGAGAGTTGTATAAACCGGTGCCCTTCTCAAAATCTCCCGCTATGGCCATCGGTGCCGATAACAGCAGGCCAACAAGAGCAATCGCAGAATTCAAAATCGACTTGCTGATACCGTAGGCCATACCTGGTTTAGTCCTATTCTTCACGAACACTCCTTCTTCACGAACACTCTTTCTTATGAGGGCTCTGTCGTCACGAACACTCAAACTTCGCGTAGACACTTTCTTCGCTGAGACTTCACCCCGGTGAGACTAGTCTCAAGATGAAGATTCTCTATTTCAGATTCTTTATGCGCCTCTCAGCCTCATCCATCACCTGCTTGCAGCGCTGAGTGCATTCCTTCTCTAACTCTGTTTTCCGCTCCGGTTCTATATCTACACCCATAGAGCCGTCAGAATAGACCCAGAACTGGTTCGCCTGCCGCTTCTCATGCTCAAGCTTTTCCTTGGCCTCTTGTTTAATTTTCGCCACTTCCTCCAGAGCAACCCTGCGAATACTCTCCTTCAGCGCCTGCAGGCGCTTGCTTCTGTCATCGTTGCCGCCAGGCTCTTGCTCGTCATCATCATCATCTTCTTCGGCATCGCTTTTACCCTTACCGGCTGAACCAGCTCTTGCAGCCGGCGTCGCGCCTGCGCCGGGTTTGCCGGCGGCACCGGCTGCGCCGGAACTTGCCAGAGGGGCTGGCGCAGCAACACCCAGATACTTACAAACTTTGTTGAGAGCGTCCTCAGCCTGTGACTTAGCAGCCGCATCGGCGCCGGAGTTCTGCACATACTCGTACTGACTGCGCGCAGCCGTCATTTTACCAAGGGCAAAATAGGTATGCCCCAGATAGAAACGCACCTGCCATGAGGTCGGAAAATCGCGGGCCGCCTTTTCAAAGTAAGGTAAGGCGCCTCTAAAATTACTGGCCTGATAGAGCTTCACGCCCTCATCAAAATCGCCCGCTAAGGCCGGCGCAATACACTGCCCTGAGACAAGAACTAAAGTGAGCATTTGCAGGTATCGGCAAAAACGTCGCATCAGGAGATCTCCTAGTGATGCTCGCAACTATTCAGGAAACCATGATACCTCAGTAAATTCCGTTTGACCATTTTTTCCACATTTGGCGTGCCGAGCCCGGCACCTCTTGAGGATTGAACAAGAATCCACCACATAGCGGCATTTCAGGCTGCCTTGAACATCAAAATGAGCTATTGCAGGCCACTTTCAATCAAAATTTCGACATCGGTTCTACCAAAATTAAGGCCGAATTCTTGCTTTGAGAAGAGACGGGCATAATATGAAGTGTAGACCCAGAGGATAGCAGTGAAGCAGCCCAAGAAGAGCCGAAACCCTAACCGAACCGAACTCGTGCGCATAATGGCATTGATTGAGGAAAACCTCGATGAAATCGACAAAGAGCACGAAGCGGCCTCGGCTTATCATCGCAGCGAACTGGTGGAAGTCTCAAGGGATAATGCCCAGGCTGCTTTGAAAGAAGCCGTTCAATTTCTTGCCCTGGAGGACTTCCCAAAAGCCGAAAGAGAGGCAGCCGCCGCCTGGTTCTACACAGATTTTGCCCGCAACATCCTGGACGCGGAATTCACCGAGCATCATCTAGGGGAAGACGTTTTTCTAGACCTGGTGCCCACCAGAGAGTCGGTGAAACATGAAATCTCCAGCCTCATGAATGACTTAAAAACCGAATTGAATGGAGTTTACGAAAGCCTTGCAGTCACTGAGGAGCAAGGCTAATGGACTTTATGGAAAGACTGGACGGCAACAGAGAAGAGAAGCGCCTGCGCAAGCGCGTAGCGGAACTGATGCGAGAACTGGCCGACAAGTTAAGCGCAAAACTGGCTTTAGCACCGGAAGGGCGCTTCGCCAATCTTTCCAAAATGCGCACTGCCAAGGGGCAAAGAGCCTACATCAAGGCCATGGCGGCCCTTGAACAAGATGACCTGGAGGAGGCCATGACCATTGCCGTCCGTGGTCTTCTGCACCTGGAAATAGCACACTTTCACGACAACAGCCCCGGTCCCAACAAGACGGAGAAACTGATAGACATCGATAGCCAACCCCGGGAGTCCATTGCCAGGCTCTCAGAAGCGCTCTGCCAGTTCAAACAACTGGTTGAGTATCGTAACCTTGACGTACCGAAAGAAGCCCAGGAGAGGCTTGGCCGTTCCACACAATATCTGCAAAATGCCATCGAAGCAATGGCCGCCGCCGACGACGAAGAAGCTACCGCCCAGGCAGAGGCCGGGCTGGTTTTTCTAAGCTTCACCGTCTCCCAGGTGGTCTTTGATCCCTCCGAGTTTCCGCGAGCCCTACTGATAGGACCTGGTCAGAGTAATAAGAAGGACCTGACCAGGCTCATGGAAGCGGCCCGAACTACAGGTACGACTCTCGCTCAAGCAGCAAAGGAAAGCGCCATTTCCGGCTGGAAAGCCAAAAGTGCAGCCAACAAATATATTGAATCGGCCCTGAATGCCTTCCTGGAGAACAACGGCGGTGAAGTGAATAAGTACCTGGAGTTGATCGGTCTGGAAACAGGACTGGTGCAAAGAACTCTCCAACAAAAGCAAACCCAGAGACAGTTAGCACAACCCTCGACAAACCAGACCTCCAGGAGCCAGCCCGGGACAAAAGCAGTGCAAGCGAAGAAGAAGGAAATGCCGACTGAGTATCCGTCCTCTTCCAAATCACCGCCGGCAGCCAAACCCCAGGCCGCGGCCCGAACCACTTTTCGCAAAGACTTCCATACAAGAAACCCGGGCAATAGTGCTGACTCGGTGGAGTCGATAATCATGGGACAGACAGAAAAAATTGCCGCGCACCCCTACAGCACAAACACACCGAGACTTGTAGACCCCGAGGAAATTTTCGACAGAACCGCGCCGGACAGCCCCCTCGATTTGTGGGCAAAACCACGCAAGTACTACAAAATCAAAGAGGCCGAGAACGCAGCCGCCAATTTTACAACCTCACAAAGGCAAATCCTGCAGGCAACAAACTACTCTTCCGCAAATAAACGCGAAGGAACTCCCGGAGAGAGAGCCGCATCGCCATCCGCATCCTCCGCAGAACCACTGGAAATGCGCATAGAAAGGCTACGTGGCATAGTCGATCGCCTCAACAAGCTGGGCAAGCACACCAATGATCCCTCAGCCACGGCAAGCGTGCTGGAGCATCTCAAGCAGGAACTGGAAACTCTGGAGTCGGCCGCCGAGTCGGGCAAGTGGCAGGCGGTAGAACGAAGCTCCACCAGTATCCATAAAATTCGCAGAGAGTTTAAATCTCTTTTGAAAGAATCGGATCTTCTGTAGAGTTCGGCTATTCCCAGCCAGTAGGATTCTGCGCGGAAAGCTTCGTACTTGTCCCACTGTAGCCAGCCTTCACAACTGCAAATTTACGAAACTTTCACGTAAACACTGCTAGCTTTAGCCCAAGCTTCGATTGAAGAGCCATTTTCTTGCGGCATTATCCACCAGCGAAGAACTTTTAGCCTGGAGACAAGCAAATTGGCTGAACTCGAATCAGGGGCCGAATCTAAAGACAAAGATCAAAAGCTAATTCGCTCTCAGGCCGACTTAGCAAGAAATCTAGCCGGACAAGAATGCGATCCGCAACCGGGGCACAAACAACTGCCGGTGATGGAAGCCGGACAGATGGACATCGGCTGCAGCTATAAGGACCTGAGCGAAGTCGGCGCCCAGACCGAGAACAATCTCGATCTACTTAGTCTCTACAACCAGGCTCGACCTTCCACTGTGCATTTCCAATTGAAACGCGACGGCACGGTTCTGGGCGGCGGTACAGGCGCCATGGTCAAGGCGGAAGAAAACACCTGCAAGATTCTTACGGACAATCATGTGGTCTCCGAACATACAAAGCAAACCTACAAGCTAGACGAAATAAAGGTAGTCACCCATGATGGCACCATATACGATGCTAAAGCTTACAAGGCGGATCCGGGAAAAGATCTGGCGGTGGTGGAAATTGCCACCGGCGATAAGACCGCCCAAATTTGCAAACCGATTGAGTTCGTGGATACACCAGTCACTTTCAAGGAAAGTGAGCGGGCGGTAACCATAGGTCAACCATATGGAACAGGCGCTTTCTACACCTCGGAGGGCACTTTCAACTCGCAAATTAGCAGACAGGACGCCGTGACCAAACTGAGGGCAGACAAATTGCCGCCCAATGACAATCCAGACCGCCGGCTCGACATGTTTGACATGCGCGGCATCAGAGGTTACAGCGGCGCGCCGGCTTATCAACTACCGCTCAGCAAAGCTGAAGGGGAAAAGCCAAAGGCATTCGGGGTAGTAGACATGGCTGACGACATGGCCAGAACCCTGATCACACCGGTGACGGCGCAAGAAGTGAAGAAATTGACAGACTGAGCTAAAATAGCAGATTGTTCCACTCGGAATTCCTCCAAACAGTTGGAGAAACCGATCAGCCCGCTCCGTGCTCCCTTTGCAATCTTCATTAAGATGTCCTTTCCCAAGCCAATCGTCCTGCTTCTGGCGCTAAGCCTCAGCGTCACACCAGCTTTTTGCCTGCCCGGGCGCGTCTTGCCGTCCTTTGACAATCCTCTCAAGGAAGCGAGTGAAAGTTTCGACAAAGGCGATTACCAGACAGCCGTAATGCTTTTGAGCCGGGTTGTGAGTGGCGATAAAAACAATGTGGAAGCCCTGGTGAAGAGGGGTGTGGCCTACGTAAAGCTGAAACAGCGAGAGAAAGCTCTGCAAGACTTTGACCGGGCCAAACAGGTAGCGCCCGACAGCCCCCGGGTAGCCCTGGTGAGAGGGGCTTGTCTATATGAAATGAAGCACTACGACGAAGCACTACCCGAGCTGGAAATGGCCGCTTCCGGGTTTCCGGCCGATCACTTTCCGGCGATTCTGGCAGCCAGTAGTGCCTATCACATCGACGACTTCGAGAAATCTCTCAAGTACGGTCAATTGGCAGTCAGCCTTGGATACAAACCTGACTACAGCTTCCACTTGATGCAGGCCGAATGCCTGGCCGCCACAAAGCGCTACAAAGAAGCATCCGAACTCTTTGCCGAACTCTGCGCCAGCCCCCAGGTTACAGCGCAAACCTGGGTAGCCAGGGGTAATCTGGAGCGGGTGCAAGAGCATTTCAGCCAGGCCATGGCTTTTTATGACCGAGCCCTGGCCATTGCTCCCGGCGATGCGCAAGCTATCTACCACCGAGCCCTCTGTCGGCTGGCCGGCAACAAGACTGAGACCGGGCTGACCGAGCTCAGGCAGGCCGTCAGCGCCTATCCGGACAACAGCAAACTGCGCCTTTTCAAGGCAGACCTGCTCTTCAAACTCAAGCACTACGACGAAGCCCTGGCCGACTACAAATATCTGCAAACTCAGACGCCTCAGGATTTCCACGTCTTCAAGGGTGAGGCCTCCATCCTGGCCCTGCAAAAACGCTACGAAGAGTTACTTGTACCGGCGCAAAGAGCCTGTCGCCTCCAACCAACGGACGCCTCTTCCCAGCTCCTTTTGGGTACAGCCCTGGCCGCCAGGAACAAAGACGCCGAAGCGGAAAGAGCCTTCACCAGCGCCATAAAATACAGTGGCAATAATCCCGGCTACAGGCTCTTGCGCGCACGTTTTTACTGTACAAGAAAACGCTACCAGGAAAGCCTGGACGACTATGACGCCGCTCTGGTTGCCGGGAAAGAAACAGATGAGCAACTGGCGGCACGCCTGTTGCCCCTCTTCGAACTCAATTTGTATGACCGGGCCATCAAAGATGTAAACACTCTCCATGCACACGGCTATAGCGAAAACTGGATCTACCTGGTGCGCGGCACCGCCAGAGCTTCTCTGGGAGACTTCAAGACTGCCGTAGATGACCTGGAGAAATACGCCAGGAAAGCACCCAAGCCTGGGCCCATTTATACCCTCATTGCCAAAGCCCAACTGGGTACCGGCAATCCATTAAAAGCCATAGAGGCAGCCGATCTGGCTCTCAAATATGGTCCTGACCTGGAGGCACGCAAACTGAGGGCGGCTGCCCGTTTTGCCAACAGAGATTATGAAGGAACCATAGCAGATATCGAGTTTCTGAAAGAGAAAAATGTGGAGCTGGATCGCCATTTACTGGAATGGCAGGGCTTTGCCTACCACGGTCTGAAGCAGCCGGAGCGTGGACAGGAAGCCTTCTCTCAGATGATTGCCCGCTTTCCGGATCATTACTCAGGCTACGCCGATCTGGCCCTTTACTATATTGACACCGGACGCCTGGAGGAAGCTCAGAAGCTTATCCAACAAGCCCTGCTGAGGGAGCAAAAGCAGCCCCAGCTCTACATGGAGAAAGCCGAGCTGGACTTGCTCTCGGGTAACGACAAAGCCGCTCTGGAAGCAGCCGACCAGGCTCTTTCCCTCAAACCCGATTATCTGGCCGCCCTGGAACTGAAGGCGGGCATCGCCTTCAAGAACAGCTCCTTCGATGAGACCCTCCTCAATCTCAACAAACTCATCGACGCCGATCCGGCCAACTGGAAAAACTACTTGAAGCGCGCTGCCATACTGGACAAATTGGGCGAGCCGAAAAAAGCCGAAGAGGATAGACATAAAGCATTTTCGGTAAAACTCTCGGACGGCAACGAACATCTACTGAGAGCCGACCTGGCTAGAGAGCACGGTCTTATTGAACTGGCCCTGGCAGACTACAAGCTTGCCCTGAAATCGCAAGCCGGAAATCCCAGAGCCCTCTTTGCCCTCAGTGATCTTTACGCCGGACAGGGCAGACAGCAAGACTTGAAAGCCTTCTTACTGAAAGCCCAAAAGGATATTACCTACAAAAATGTCCAGAACCAAATTGCCTTCTGCCTGAGCAATACGGAACTGAACCTTAAACACTATGAGCGGGCTCTTGCCGCCCTCACAGTACCGGCCCGTGAACCGGCTATGAAAGCCCTGGTGCTGAGGCAAAAGCTGGCTATATACCTGGCCGCCGACAAACTGGACAAGGCGCAACAAACAGTTGACACCATAAGCCGTGAATTTCCTGATGACTGGCAGACTTTTGCCTCGCGTGCGCGCCTTCTGAAGGCAAGGAAAAAGGACGAAGAGGCACTTAATGAGCTGGACAAAGCCCTCAAGCTCGACATCAAGAACGTCGACCTTCTGGAACTGAAAGCTCATTATCTGAGCGACATGAAGGAGCCCACAGCCGCGCTCGCCTATATCAACACGGCTCTAATCATTCTTAGCAATATTGATCTCAGTAAAACCAGACATGATGCCACGCTTGATCGGGAGACCTATTCCCGTTGCTTCTATCTGCGCGGACTCTACTTGAGCGAATTGGGGCAGGAGCAAGCGGCCATAGAAAGTTTCACTCAGGCTGTTCAGAAAAATCCCAATAATGCTGCGGCACTGGTGGAGCGAGGTCAGGCCTTTATGCGGCTAGATCAGCTACACAAGGCTATCAGCGATTATCGCAGCGCCATGAAGATCGATGCCGACAACTGGTCGGCCCTCAGTAACCTGGCCGATTGCTTTAAGTCGCTGCACAATTATAAGGAAGCGGTTAAATACTACGATCTTGCTCTAGCCGCCAATCCCAAGTGGCGTGAAGCATACTATGCCAGAGCCAACTGTCGCTTCATGCTCAAAGACTACAAAGGCGCCCTGGCTGATTACAATCTCGCCCTCAAGCATGAAGGCAGATTGCAGGAAATATACATCAATAGAGGCGGCACCCTGGGAGCCATGGGAGACTATCAGGGGCTTTTGCGCAATCTGGAAACCGCCAAAACACTCGGCAAGCCCACAAGGCTCATGCTTACGAACGAGGCCATCGCACTGAACCACTTGAACAGGCGCAAAGAGGCACTGGAAAAATTCCAGGCGGCCATTGCGCTTGAACCCAAGCGCATTCAAAGTTATCTTGACCTGGCGACCTTTTACGCCGGGGCAAAAGACCAGATGCCTAAAGCCTTTGAAGCCATCGCCTCAGCCATGGCCCTGGAGCCCGACAATCCGGCCGCGTTGAAAGCCAAATTCAAGCTGGAATCGCGCAGCAAAAACTTTCGAGAGGCCCTGAAGACAGTGGAGAAATATCTGAGCCTCTGCCCCCAGGACCTACCCATGCAGGTAGAAGCAATCAGAGCGGAGTTGACCATCGGCCAACCAACAAAAGCCCTGAGCCGCACTGAAGCGCTCCTGGCTGAAAGACCCAAGTGGATCGACGGCTGGTTTGAGTTGGGAAATTGCTATTTCGAACTGGGCCGAACCGAAGAGGCTCTCCAGGCCTTTCAGAAAGTGGTGGCGCTGGATAAAACCGACCAGGAGGCCATGCGACGGGTGGCCCAGTGCCAGAGGCAACTTGGGGACTACGAAAGCGCCCTCAAATGGCTGGAACAGGCACGGGCCAATAGTGGCGACAGCGACGATCTGGCCCTGCAGGAAGCCATCACCCTGCTATCTAGCGCCCGCCTGAGCGAGAGTAAGATCATCCTCAACCGCCTGGCGCGAAAATCTCCGCAATGGGCTCTGCCCCATCTCTATCTCGGTCAATGCCTGATTCTACAGGGCAAGTACGATGATGCCTTGAGCGCTTTGCGCCGCTGCTCCAGTCGAGATCCGGAACTGGCAGCGGCCCTGAGCAGTTCGGCCCTGGCCCAGGCAAAAGCCGGACAACTGGAGGCCTCGAAGGAGAGCATCGCCAGAGCTGTCGCACTGGGAGCCAACGACAGCTTATATTATGCAGCCTGCGCACTGATCAATCATTTGACCGGCAAGGAAGAGCAGGCCTTATCCGACTTAAACAAGGCCGAGTCTCTAAACAAAAGAGACTGGTCGGTCATGGAAGTGAAAAAGACCCTCGAGCAAACTCACTGAACAGACTCTGGCAAGTACTCTCACAGACTCAGAGTTCGAACAACTTTTCCAGACCGGCTCGCACATCTCTAAAATCCTGAAAAGGATGGCAGGGGATTTGATTTTCTCGACAATAGTGCAATAGCCGCCCTTTCGCAAAAAGAATATCGGCGTTCTTGGCCCAACAGCGATCGGAAAGTCCGTCACCAATAACTACACAGAGGCTTTCGGCAGACTCCGCCGCGCTCTTACCCAGGGCAAAACACTTACAGGTACCAGACCAGCAACCAGCCTCGGCGCGACTATTGGGAAATTCAATGGAGAGACGCCCGTCATCCTGCACTTTTAAGCAATTGCTGACCACTGCCTCTATCAATCCATTCTGCATTAAGCCCGCTCTCTCAAGAATGTGCAGAATAATTTTGTCGATGCCGTCGCTCACCACTTTCAGTGGCACTGCCAACTCCTTGAGCCAGACGGTGAAATCAGGAAAAGTAGGATCGATTCGCATTTCGGACAACATTTCTTCCATGGCCGGCCAGCCACCCCGCAGCAAAGGAACCTGCTTCTCCAGACAGGCGCGAGAGCCGATTTCTCCGCGCACCCACTGTTCCTCTAGTACAAAATAAGAAGGATCGGCCAATTCCTTCATAATTACATCAAGAGTGTCTCTGGTGGTGATTGTGCCGTCGAAATCGGCAAACACCTCAAATCGCCTCATGGGCGGCTTACTTTGTGACATTTTCAGGTCATCCCGACGCACTTAGAAACCTCATCAGATTAGAGTTTACGCTAACTTAGCCGGAAGCGTAATTACCCCAATTGCCAGCCCCAAAAAGCTCACCTATCTTAATGCCATAGTTTCTTTCGAGGTGTCCATATGGGTTGTGAAAATTTTTCAGATTGCCAGAAATCTGCAGGAGATGACAACCAGGGAAAAGGACTTTCCGCGGCCACCATCCTTGACCTACTCCAGCAACGCGGAGAAAAGACCGGGCAACACCTTAATAATGCCGGTCGCAAAGGAGACGAAGCCCTGCAAGAGCTGGACAAAGCTGCGCAGGAAGCTCAGAAAGCAGTCGAAACAGGTCTGAAAGATGCCGCCGAGCAGCTGACCCCTGCTGTTGAACAGGCCGGACGTGATCTGGGCAAATTGGGACGAAGTTTAGGAAACATTCTCGACCAGAGCATAAATGCCCTCACCCCTACCGACACAAAGAGTCTTGTCAGTCGGTTGACCGACAAATTCGATGACATCGATACCGACCACGACGGCTTCATCACCAGGACGGAACTGGCGGAGAGCAAGGACAACCTGGCCCTCAAGCTGACTATGGGCGGCACCTTGAATGCAGCGGAAAAACACTTCGATAACTTGCAGGGACTGAATAGAGACAGCTTAATCTGGGACAACAACGGCATCAGCCGCAAAGATCTACAAGTTCTAGACTCCGCTAGAAGAAACGGTACCGGGCTGGGAGAGGCCTTCGCCAATGCTCCTACCCTCGACTTGAAACAGCATGTTCCCAGTGCCGGTCTGGGTTTTGTAGCGGCGACCGCCTCAAAAGCAGGTACTCCCGGCAAGGCGCTAATGCTAGGAGCAACAGCTTTTGTTGCAGCAGAAGCAGCGATCGGCACCATGAGCTACAAACTTTTTACAGCACCGAAAGCAAATGCCATCATGGAAGATCTGAAATAGGAAGCCAACTATATAAGAATATGGCGGCAAGCAAGAAGAACCATCTTGTGCCGGGTCCGTCTGATGCGGACCCGGCACCTTTCATTTAACGGCTCTGGCCGTCATGCTTCTCCTGATAGATATCATGACTGAGCTTGTTCTGCTGATGCTCAAGCTTGGCTCTTTCTTTACAGCTCAGTCCACCGCCATCAGCGCGCATACGCGCTTCGCGCCTGGCCAACTGGGCCTGATCTCTTTGAATTTTGTAGGCTTCGCGACCGGTCAAAGAGCCGGACTTCCAGCCCCTTCCGATACGTTTTTGCTGGCGCACCTGGCGACCGTTCACTCCAAAACCCGGGTCAGCCTGGGCCGGGCAGGCACTCATAAGCATGCCGCCCAGAAGTAGCATAGTCAGGCCGAAAGTAACGGTCACCGGTCGCTTGGTCTTACTTTCCATAATTTAAAACTCTCCAGAAAGGGGTCACAGAAGAGTAAACGTAAAACCGAACCCAAAAGTTCAAAAGCGAGCCTTAAATGCGCTTAACCTTACTTCCCATCATGGAGTCGGTGCGGGAGCCGGCACGGGAGTAACCACAGGCTTTTCTCCTTTATTGTATTGCACCGTGTAGTCTGTCTTATTCTGCGTATCGACTGTGGTAGTGAAGCCCTGACCTTTTGTGTATGCGGTATTGGTATCGTATCCATAGCTTTCACCAGAGGCCGTGTTGTAATCGCGCCCCTTGCTCATAGTACCACTACCGGTGGCAGCATCGTATTGCCCGTTCTTGTAACCGGAGGCACTGGCACCATTTGCGGACTGGGCCTGAAAACCACGGCTGGAGCTACCGCCTTCACCGTTTTTGTACTGCCACTGCCCCTGGCGATCGAGACTGCCACCACAAGCGGTACTACCAGAAAAGGCGCTCTGGTGAGCGGCGCCCACACCATTTTGCCAGCCTGTTGCGCCGCCGCGCTGAAAGGCACCGCCATTACCGGTAGTGCCCTGAGAAGCGGAGGCATGCACTCCCATCCCTGGAGCCACTGCCGTCAAACCGGCTCTGCCGCCGGAGCCGCCATTAGGTCCCTGGAAGCGAGCGCCCCGAACTGCCGCACCACCGCGACCATAAGCAAAAGCACCGGCGCCGAACCGTTGAGCGTACTGTCCCTGCTGATTATAAGCACCGGCGCCGCCACGACTACCCATGGCTGCAAATCTTCCAGCTTGAGCCGGTTGCATGGCTGCGTTCAAACAGAGCGCGGTGGCCACGATGAAGGTCCAATTCCATTTTCCTATGTCGGCAAAATTTCTGGTCATACTATCTCCTCGCTAATGGTTTGTCGTGCAGGAACGCTCGGGGCAATGAGGTCTCAAGGGTCAACCCCTGACGATCACTTACCGTCACTGACTACAAAGGACATACGAACCACCAGGCCAAAAGTTTCAGCCAGATTTATGAACTTTACTTCACCGGCGCAACAACCTGCGTCCGCCTACTTACATTTAGGGACAGGCAAGCGGAACTTCAAGCTTTACCCAGAAGGACCTTGGCCCGGTGGTAGTGCTTCTCTGCTTCTTCAACCTTTCCAAGTTTCTTCAACAACTTGGCGAAATCGCGCAAAGAGTCGGCCAACTCAGGATTGTCCGCGCCCAGCTCCTGTTCGCGCAGAGCCAGAGCCTTGGCTAGAAGCGGCTCAGCTTTATCAAACACTCCTTGCTGGAACTGCAGCCCGGCAAGGCTGGTAAGATTCTCCGCCAACTTGAGCGGTTCCGGTTTTTCAAAGCTTTCCAGAATCTCAACGGCACGACGAATCAAGGGTTCCGCTTCGGCAAAATTGCCCTGCACACAAATCACTCCGGCCAGATTATTCAAATCATCCACCACATCAGGATGATGAGGGCCAAGCTCACTTTGGCGCCAGGAAAGAATTCTCTCATAGGCCTTTTGAGCTTCAGGGAAATTTTCCTGTTCGTAATACATCTCGGCCATACCGGTGAGAGCTGACGACATGGCCGCTATCTGAGCCAATTTGGCGGCATTAACATCGGCTTCGCTCATCTTGGGAAGGCGGGAGCTGGAGGCCGCTGGTCGCGCAGGAGCTGGAGCAGGTGCGGGTGCTGGTGCCGGCGCTGGAGCTGGTGCTGGAGCCGGTGCCGGTGCTGGCGCAGGTGCTGGTGCTGGCGCTGGTGCTGGAGCCGGTGCAGGAGCCGGTGCTGGCGCTGGTGCTGGTGCTGGTGCTGGTTCTGGTGCTGGTGCTGGAGCCGGTGCTGGTGCTGGAGCTGGTGCTGGTGCTGGTTCTGGCGCCGGCGCTGGTTCTGGCGCTGGTGCTGGAGCCGGTGCTGGCGCTGGAGCCGGTGCTGGCGCTGGTGCTGGAGCCGGGGTCTCAACAGCGGTCTGGGGAGCTGCCTGTTCCCTGGAACCGGCTCCTGACAAACCCGCAAACAAAGATCTCAAATCCATATCTTCCGCAGCATTGGCTGTACTGGATTCGGCGCTGCCAGCTTGAGTATCAGCGGCAGAGGCACTAAGTTCTTGTCCTGCAGCCGCGGAAGCACTGACTGCGGTAGTCGAGGGAGAATCTAAAGCGGCCGGGGACGAGGGCTGCAAGCTGGCAGACAAAGACGACATCAAATCTTCCAGACCGGGCTCCGGCACAGCACCATCGGCAGCAACACCGAGAGCCGCTACGGAAGGTAGAGCCCCCTGATTGGCCAAAGATCCGGAAGCTTCCATATGCGCTTTGGGAGCTGAATCCGCCGGGACAGATTCACTCGGCTCTTCCAATTTGCTGAGGAGACTGTCCAGGGACAGGGAATCGTCAACAACCTTACTGGTTACCTCATCCACTTCCGCTTCAGAAACTTGTTTAAATACAGCCGTGGTCTCGAAAGCAGTGGGATTGGCGCTGGCGGCTTCCGCCTCCGCCAATTCGGCTTCCGCCGAGGGAGCGGTTGCCAGGGAAGCTATAAGAGCATCGGCGGCGGCGGCACTTTCCGCCAACTGATCGGCATCCACAGGAGAAGCAGCTTCCCCAGTCAGTCCGAACATCTTGAGCAAATCACCATCGCTCTCAGCAGCAGTCGGTTCCTGCTGCTCAACAGCTTCTTCATTGCCGGAGACACTGGCCATAAGTTCTTCAAGACTGGGCGCACTTACCGGTTCCGCCACGGCTTGCTGAGGTTCGGACGAGGACAGGGCCGTCATTTTGTCCAGGCTACTGCTCATACGGTCCAGCACTGAAGCCAGGTCTGAAGGCGACTCCTGGCCATTCACAGGTTCAGCGGTTTCCTCCGCCGAAATGCCGGAAGCAGCTTCAGCGACCTCATCACCATCTCTGGTCCAACCCAGTTCCAGCATGGCACCCTCAAGAGTAAGATTCCTGAGGCGCCCCTGATTAATACAATAATCTAGAACCTGAGCGGATTGCTCCGCATCGAGTTCTCCCGCCTTCTCCAGACGATAAGCTTCCAGGGCTGCATTCTTGCCCGACTCGGTCAAATAGCCGGTCAGCTTGAGAATATCTACGAACATTTCCGGGGTCTGCCTGGCCAGTTCCAGCGCTGCGGCTATGTCGCTTTTGCTGACAACATTGGACCGCAAGAGCAAAGCCTCGAAAGAGCCGGCACCGGTGGAGGCAGAACTGGTTGCCGGGGCGCTGGAAACAGGCTCCTCAGCGCTTCTGTCGTGCACTATCGCGGCAATTCTGTCTCCGGTCTGAAACTGGGGATCATCGGACTGGCTGGCCCGGTCAACTGCAGACTGCTCCGCGGAGGCCAGCAGTTGCTCAAGAGATTTTTCATTTTCAGGCTCCCGCAGCCGCTCGCTGCCGGGCTCATCGAAAGAATCACCACCAACGGAACGCATCAGTGTGGCCAGGGACGGCGCGTCATCGGAAATCCCCCTGGACCCGCCGTCCAGGGCAGACTCATAAGCGTTCTGATCGTTTTGACCGTAGTCTCCGTGCAACTCCGGACCATCATAAAGAGGTTGTAGCTTGCTGGAGGAAGCCCGAGGCGACACCGGCTCCTTAATTTCATAGCCGGGACTGCTTTGCATTTCCGAAGGGGGCACATAGGTGCCATTAATACGATCTTGTATCTCGGGGAAAATGCGGCCCGTGTTCTGCATGTGCTTGATGGCTTCGGCAGCTTCTTCGGGAGTGTAGCGGTCTTCTTCCACCACTTGTTGCACCGCTAGAGCCACAGACAGCATCTCGTATGAAATATAACCCTGATCCACCATGATTTCGCCAATGGGCCGATCACTGGAAAGACCCAACTCAAGACAGCTAATCACATCGGTATCGGTGAGGAAATTAGCCTTTACCAATAGTTCTCCCAGGCGGATTTTCTTCTTCTGAATTGGTTTCAAGGCATCGAGGGCGGCAGAGGAATCCTCGGAAGGCGCTTCCACAGCCAATTTAATCGCTTCAGCTCGCAAAGCATCAAGCGCTTCTTCGCGCTCCATCATGCCGTCACGCACACGCACCTGCAATTCCAGTGCCAGACGCAGCAAATGATCCGGAATAGAATTATTGAGTACCAGTATGCGACCTAAAGGCAGACCGGTAGCCAGGCTTCTGCCCATGGCCTGCCCAAACTGACCTTTGTTGATAATATTGGCATCCATGAGCATTTCACCAAGACGATTGGTCTTGGTGGAGGCTTGCTGCTCGATGGCAATCTCTTCCTTGACAAGCTGATCAAAAGAGGCACCGGTCTTAACAGCAATTTTCAAGCAGCGCGCTGCTATGGCCATGTCGATCACCTTGTCGCGCATCATAGACTGGGCATCGACGGCGGCCTGTAAATCTCGGTGATTGATAAACCCGGCCATTGTCAACATCTGCCCCACATGCAGATGCTTGGTGGCGGCATTCTTGATGGTGTCGTCCAATTGCTTCTGGGTGATAATCCCAGCTTTGACAAACAGCTCACCGATCAAAATATCGGTGGGGTAACGATTAGTGGTTGCGCCCTTTTTGAGAAAATTGAAAGACACTGCTTCCCTCGGTCATCCAGATAAAACTCTGTTATCTAACTTCTAAAATTGAGAGGTATCCTGCATCAAATCTATACCCCAATTGCACTTGCATGCTCTCAAGTCAGACTTAGCGGTTGAATACTTCGAGCAGCCTTAAGCACCTGGTAGAAAGTGTGTCAGCCGCTCGAAAAACAATTCGGCTGGGCAAGTTGCCTGACGGAATTGATTATATTATTACGTTCCCGCCACAGCGGCACTCTAACCGAATTGAAAACCAATTTCTACGGATAGTTGCGCGAGGCTGACAAACCACTGCAAAATGGCTCTTAGCAAGGAATATATCGGACACTTCCCCTCTTAAAATCCTTAACATAAGGGAGCCCACCCCGGAGTGGTTCCAAAGATTGCGAAAATTTGCAGATTTAAGGGTACATCTTGCTTTGACCGCAGATTACTACCCTTGCCAACAGCCACCACCGATATGGAACTAGAAACCCGCATTCTCATTGTAGAAGACCATCATGCCACCCTGGATGGACTGACACTGGGTCTGGAATCACAGCCAGGCTTCAAAGTAGTGGGCAGCGCCACCACCTCGGACGAAGGTCTGAAGCTATTGAAAGAGACCTGCCCCGATGTAGTTGTATTAGACCTTCATCTGCCCGGCAGTCTGGGACCGAGGGCTGCCCTGGAAGCGTTCAGAGCCCAATCCAAAGAGAAAACAAGGCTGATAATCTTTTCCGCGGAAGCAAGGGTAGCCTTCATTCAATCGGTTCTGGCCATGGGTGTATCGGCTTACCTGCTCAAGTCCGAAAGAGTAGCGAAGGTTGCCGACACGGTCCGGGCCGTCATGGAAGGAAAAAGCGGCATAGTATCCGACGAGGTTACCAAAACCTATAAGAAGATCACTCGGGCTGAAATGGAAGTCTTGAGCATGTTGGGCCGAGGCATGAAGTATCAAGATATCGCAGACCACAGGCTGACTTCGGTGGCTACGGCCAGGAAGCAGTGCGAAACTTTGCAACTAAAATTGGGACTTTCCAGTCGAGAACAGTTGATCGCCTGGGCGGTTCAAAATGGCTTCGGCAGCGTCGATATCGAAGCCGTCAATTGAGGAAACCAGCCAAACGTTTATCATCAAACCGCCAGAATTATTGCCAAAATGAGCGACTTCAAGAACTTCATCAAAACCCAGATGGGCAGCGGGAAAAATTCACCCGACCCGGATGATGACTTGACCCGCAACCTGCAAGCTCAATTCACCACCCATGCCAGAATTCCACTGGAAGGGCAAATTGACAGCTACTCCGGTCGCTATCCGGGAACCACAATCGACGACAGGCGCATGCAAGAATGGCTGTTCAATCAAGCGGCCGAATTGTCTCGGGCCTTGCTCCTGCATGCCCAGCATTATTATGCATCCAAACTGAGAGAAAACAAAAACTCAGGCAGCGCCGGTATGGAATTGCAGTTCAGCAATGCCGCCCGCATCGCCGAGCCGGTAGACTGGATATCCAAACAAGAGCAACGTTCCAAAATCAAGCTCCCTTCTCATTATTTTCGCTGGAAGGCCACCGGTTCACTTATATTGAGCACAAGAGCGGGAGCGGGCCTGATAGAATTTTTTATAGTGCCGCCCAAGGAAGTACCGCACATTACCATGTCGGAGTTCGGCTCGCGTTTCCGCGGGCGCTTCGTTCTCAACCAGACGGCGCGTGGTTTTGTCTGGACCAATAACAAAGTGAGGCTTTCACCGGAAGCAGCCTGCCATCTGGTGGAGCGCTACCTCGATGAATTACTGGAATTCGACCGCCCGCGAGAACGAGAGCGGCAAGTTCCCTTACCGGTTGACCATTTTACATTTAAGGCGGCCGGGCAGCAAAGACTGGAACTGGAAAAGAACAACCTGCTCTTCAAACTGCTCAACCAGCAAGAGGAACTGAAAAACCAGTTAGCGAGAGACCTACATGACAGCGTCATCGCCGACCTGATGATGCTGAAGCGCTACCTGTCGGGAGATCGCAAACTTTCCACGGAAGAGACAATTGAAATTGTGGACGAGATTGTGCTGCAGTTGCGCGACATAGTCAACGAGTATTCGCCCAGACAATTGCAGGAATGGGGACTAAAAGTGGGCATCGAAGACCTACTCGATCGCATCACCCGGCGCACGGGTATAGAAACCCATTTGACTTTCCAGGGCGAATTACCGCGCTTCCCGGACCTGGTCACACTGCATCTCTTTCGCATCATTCAAGAAAGCCTGAATAATGTGGAAAAGCATGCCGGCGCCACCAGGGTCACCGTGCAAATCCAGGCGTCCAAATCAGGCGACTGCGTGTTCACCATTGAAGACAACGGTCGCGGCTTCGAACCGGAGAAAGTAAGAGTGGAAGCCGACGGTTCACATTCCATGGGGCTGGAGGGCATGAAAGAAAGAGTAGAATTAATACGCTGCTTTTACAGAGCCGATCTCAAGATAGCTTCCCGAAAAGCTCATTCGCAAGAAGA
This sequence comes from Candidatus Melainabacteria bacterium, assembly GCA_016212515.1. Lineage (GTDB taxonomy): Bacteria > Cyanobacteriota > Vampirovibrionia > Obscuribacterales > Obscuribacteraceae > Obscuribacter. Next base: position 27,735 of record JACRFZ010000071.1, on the reverse strand, counting down.
AGGCTCATTTTCAAGGGATACGACATCGGCGGATAGTGGCGACTCCCCCCAGCCACCATCAGAGAGCGGCACCAGAATAGACCTGATTATAAGAGCCCAGTAACCAACCGGTAAATAGAGGAAAGACAATCGTGGATGCGCGTACCAAACTGAATGCGGCACTGACTCTCACCCTTATCAATTTGCTAAGCGTTGCGGTGCCACAGACCCTGAACCTCGTACCTTTTACAGGCGAGCATTTTCTTTCGAACCAGAGGGTTCTAGCCGCCGAAAATGCAAACCTCGATTCCTACATGAAGAAGGTCTCCGACAAAATCGGTCCTCTCTGGAATCCGCCCAAAACCGAGGCTAAAAAGCTGACGGTGAAATTTACCATCAACGCCAACGGTTCGGTTGCCGATCTCGCCGTTGCCGAACCTACCGGTGATAAGGCCCTGGAAGAGCAAGCTCTGGCCCTGATTAAGAAGGCCGCCCCGTTCGCCACCTTACCTCCCGGCATGCCCAAGTTGACAGTCAGCTTCGGCTTGCCCACCCAGCGCGGTGTCACCGCTAGCGGTGTCAACATGCAAAGCTATTACGACGATATGTGGAAGCACATTCAAGCAGGTTGGTGGGTGCCCAAGCGGCTGCTATTCATACGGGTGCCCCTCAAAATAGTGATTAATAAAGACGGCTCGCTGAACGCCGTCAGTTTGATTAAATCTTCCGGCGACGCCAATGCCGACAAACTGGCCCTTGTTGGAGTGAGGCGAGCGGCTCCCTTTGCGCCCTTGCCGGAAGGCGTGGATGCGCCATTCACGGTCAACTACACCATCGGCTATGACGGTTCCAAAGATCATTTCGTTATCTGGAACGGTCAGAAAGTAAACATGGGAGACAGTTACACTTCCGCCGGCGGAGTGAAAACCACCCTCACCGACACAACCACGGAGAAGGACAAGCAATTTCACTTGCGCAAGGAAAATGCCCTGATCAAAATGTCCGAACTAGATGACGTCATTGCCGCCAAAGAGAAACAGGGCGGCAGCGAAAACCAAGAATTAGCGCCGATTCTCTTGGAATATGCCAAACAACATCAGTCGATAGAGGAGCAGAAACAGGCTCTGGAAAAGGTGCGACGGGCCCTCAAGATTTGCGAAGCCGCCCCCGAGAAGAAAGCAGAGCTGTTGCGCTGTCTCGTGGTTGTGGGTGAAATGGAATATTCCCTGGGCAATCTCAAAGAAGCAGAAACTCTTCTTACAAGGGCCATTGCTATGAAGGAAGAGGCGATCAAGGTCAATCCGTCCGAAAAGGACGCTGATTACAAGAGCCTCTTGAACACGTATGCCCGATTGCTCTACAAGCAAAGCCGTCAGAAAGAAGCGGATGAACAATATAAAAAAATCAAGGAACTGGGCTAGGGTTTGACCACTTCCGGCATAAACTAAGCATGCTTTAGTAGCCAGAGGTGCCAAAAATGTCTCATAGCAAAAGTAGTATTTTCCAACTGGGGAAAGACACTACTAAGTACCGCCTGCTGACCAGGGAACACGTCAAGCAGGAAATCTGGCGCGGCAAAGAGATGCTGGTGGTGGAACCGCAAGCCCTCACCGTACTGGCCAAGGAAGCTTTCAAAGATGTTTCCCACCTCCTGCGTCCCACCCATCTGGCCAACCTGCGCAGTATCCTTGACGACAAGGAAGCTTCCCCCAACGATCACTTCGTGGCCCTGGAGCTTTTAAGGAACGCTGCCATTGCCGCCGGAGGCACCCTGCCCATGTGCCAGGACACCGGCACGGCCATCGTGGTAGCCCACAAGGGCGAACAGGTCCTGACGGATGCCGACGATGCCAGCGCACTGGCCGAGGGCATCAAGAAAACTTACGGCGACTGCAACCTGCGCTACAGCCAGATGGCGCCGCTCAATATGTATCAAGAAGCCAATACCGGCAGCAACCTGCCTGCCCAGATAGAAATCTACTCTGATCCGGGCGACACCTACGAATTCCTCTTTATAGCCAAAGGCGGCGGTTCGGCCAACAAGACTTACCTCATGCAGGAAACCAAGTCGGTCCTCAATCCCCAGTCGTTGCGCCAGCTCTTGACCGAGAAAATAGCCGGTCTGGGAACCTCTGCCTGCCCGCCCTATCACCTGGCTATCGTCATCGGCGGACTCTCCGCCGAGATGACGCTAAAAACCGTAAAGCTGGCCAGTTGCCACTATTTAGACTCGCTGCCGACAGAGGGAGACAAGTCCGGGAGGGCTTTCCGCGATCTGGAACTGGAAAAAGAAGTTCTTGAAATCACAAGAGAACTTGGTATCGGCGCTCAGTTCGGGGGCAAGTATTTCTGCCACGATGTAAGAGTGATCCGTCTGCCCAGACACGGCGCCTCGCTGCCCATCGGCATCGGAGTATCTTGCAGCGCCGACCGACAGATCATGGGTCGCATAGACAAAGACGGCATCTGGCTGGAACAGCTTGAACAAGACCCGGCTCGTTTCCTGCCTGAGGTAACGGAAGAGCATCTGGGCAATGAAACCATCAAAGTCGACCTGACCAGGCCCATGGAAGAAATTCGCGCCGCCTTATCGGGCAAACCGGTGGGGACCAGACTGATGCTGACGGGCACTCTGCTTGTGGCAAGAGACATTGCCCATGCCAGATGGAAGGAAGTCATCGAAAAAGGGGAAGAGTTGCCGGAATACACTAAGCAACATCCAATTTATTACGCCGGGCCGGCAAAAACACCTACGGGCTATGCCTCCGGCTCATTCGGACCGACCACAGCCGGACGAATGGACTCTTACGCCGATTTGCTCATGTCCCGCGGTGCCAGCCTGATCACCTTAGCAAAAGGCAACCGCGGCAAAAATGTGAGAGAAGCCTGTGAGCGCTGGGGCGGCTTCTACCTCGGCACCATCGGCGGTGCAGCCGCCCGTCTGGCGCAAGACTCCATCAAAAAAGTAGAAACCATCGACTATAGCGAACTGGGCATGGAAGCTGTCTTCCGCATAGAAATCGAAGACTTCCCGGCCTTCATCGTGATAAACGACAAAGGCGAAGACTTCTTTGCAAAAGTAGCGGAAACCCGTGCCGCAATCACCAAATAGCGGCGCCAGAAAGCGATTCTGATTAGCAGAGCTAGAGAGCGATGCTAAATAGCAGAGCCAGAGAGCGATGCTAGATAACGGCACCGAATAGCAATGCTAATTAAGAGATCTGCGCTGAGCGACTGTCATCCCCGGGAGCAACCAAAGTGGTTAAGGGCAGTCGGCAGGTGATTAAGGGCAGTCGGCAGCAGGGTCTATTCACAAAAAAGGAGTCGCGAGCGAAATTATTGCGAATTTCGTGCATAGTTTCGCTCGAAGACCTCTTTTTGCCGAGAAATTGCAATTTAAGGCGAAATTATTGATAATTTCGCCCACGACCCAGGCCGCCAAAAGAGACGACCGGCTACTTCCGCAAATGACTTAGCGCTGGCGCCGGCGCCCGTTAGTCGGTTGAGCGTCAAGTGAGGACCGCCCCACCGGCTTACCATCAAGAGTCTCGGAGATCATCATACGATCGAGAGTAAAGTACATTTTGCGATCAATACTCTTATCAATGACTTCTACTGTGCCGTTCTGATCGACCTTAACGCTGTCCACGGTCTTGCTGCCGGGTGTGCCGTCCGCCCTGTAATTCTTCCAGGTCTCGCCTTCCTTGCGCCAGACCGAATTTTGGCCATCGAGAGCTTGCCATTCATAACGGTTGAGCTGATTCTTTTCATCATAGCCAAAGCGCCTCTTCTGACCGCGAGTATCCTCTGCCTCAAACAGCCGTCCCCTGGTGTCGAACTTCACCTGGGAGCCGTCATTACGGTTGACTGAATAGGCTCCGTTTTGCCATTTCGTAGTCATGTTGCCGTCTTTGTCGGTACTGACTTCAGTTACAGGACCGATATTCACCGGCTTGCCCTGAGCATCTCGCAAGGTCCATTTGCCATTTTCCGTCTGCAAGGTGTAGTTGAGCTTGCCTGAACTGTCGAAATTTTCACTGCGAACCAGCTTACCCTGGGCATCGTATTGATACCGCCGGTAGGAACCGTCCTTGGCCGCCACCATGGAAGGGCGATCGCCGCCGCCTTCCATCACCACCCGGGAGCCGTCCTGATGGCTCTTGACCCGCTCTTGATATTTGACCACCCGCTGTGTGCCGTCAGGCATATTGATCGTTTCATCGCCGTTCACGGCATTGAGTTGGCGCACTCGGCCGTCGCGCTCCACCGAAATGGAACCTTCGAAGCGCCGCCCCGTAAATTTACCGTCTTTGTCATAGGCCATCCAACTGCCGTTTTCGCGTTTCCAGGTCTGCGAATTACCGTCCGGCCAGATCATTTTCATTTCGGCGGGAGCGCCGGACTGATCGTAGCGGAACTGCCGCTCAAGCCCGTTCTTATCAACTACACTGACCGGACGACCACTTTGATCAACGGAAAGCTTGGCAGCGCCGGAGCCGGGCTGCGGTACGGTTTTAACTTCCGGTTGCGTCTCAACACGGGCTCTGGTATCGCTTCCGGTATTCTGGGGGCTAGCCACCACATCGGACCACTTGGGGCGAGTCTCCACACGCTGGCCCTGGTTTTGATCGCTGCCGTTGTAAGCCACTTTGACGGCATCGTTCATAACCGAGCCGGTAGTATTTTGAGCGAGAGTCACATGGGGTAAAACCTTCCGGTCTAAAAGCTCCTGGCTGTTGGAGGCAGTCAGATTAGCGTCGCGCAAGGCACTATTTTCCGTCAGTATGGGTGCCGAGAAGGTCTGTCCGCTGACCTTTTCCGTACTATCCGAGCTGGGTTGTCGTCTATCGATGGACATCTGGTAAGGCAGTCTCTGATTAGAAAAGAGGGAACTCTCGCTCTTGCCCTTCCGGCAGTGACCCTTAGAAGGGGGCAGCAGAATGGCCTGGAAGCATGCCTGAGGAAAACAACTGAAGGAAACCGGGGGAAGAACAAACAAAAGGTATAAACAAGGACGGGCCAGCAATACAAATGGCAAGTCAAGGTATACGCATCAAATATAAGCGCAGTTCCTTGCTTTTCCTATAGTGTCGACGCATTAAATCCTGACAACCGCCAAGATTTAAGGTTCTTCTGGCAAATGTACGGTCGGGAACCGGTGCCGGGAGTCTTAAGTTCCGGGAGTCTTAAGTTAAGTATTAGCCGCCCATGCGAACTCATATTTCAGCCGGCGGCAAGGTTGACTCCGGCGGTAAGGAGTATGGCTCCAGTTCCAGCTCCGTCCGGTCTAATTCGCTCAGAACCAATTCAGCCGCCTCAAGTCCGCTCCGTTGTCCTTGCTCTGTACGCGGACTCTGACCAATATCCGTCCCATCCTCATCCACATGCTGCCCGGGCCACAACGGCTCAAACTCGAGGGAAGCGGCACCTGCGCCCCTTCGCACCGGGCGCAAACCAACCGCACCCAATCCGATCGGCCGGGGCTCGTCGACATAGACATCTTCATCCCCGGCCGCGTCATGGACAGATGCCGGTGCTTGTCCCAGTCCCTGTCCTTGTCCCAGTCCCTGTCCTTGTCCCAGTCCCTGTGCTTGTCCCTGTCCCTGTGCTTGCATCTGCAAGCGCGCCAGGCGCTCGTTCCAGATCTCCTCCACCGAGGCCGAAGCATCTCCGAAGGAAGAAAAATAGCGCCTTCGATTCTGCGAAGAGTCCAGTTCCTTTTCCTCATCGATGGCCGGCGGCACACGCACAGCTGATAGGTCTTCCACCTCGGTCTTCTGCAAGTGCTCGGCCTTGGCTTGAGGAGCCGCCTCCGGCATTGGTCTCACAACCTGCGGCACCGAAGGGGCCGGCTGCTGTGAAGGTTTCGGAGGCGCGGGAGCAGCCGCTGAAGGCTTTTCGCTGACCGGTGTTTCAATTGCGGTTTGCTGCGGCGGTAAAGGTTTCGCAGGTGAAGGAGAGGCAACTGCCTGCGGATGCGGTCTGCCGGCGCGCGCTTCCGGCCGCTCCGCTCTCTTGGTCTCGCCGCGTTTTCGGTATTTGTAGAGAAAAATGCCGCCGCCCACCAGAGACCATATGGTCAGCATAACCGGCAAAAGATAATTCCAGCCCGGCACTCCGGCAAGCCATCCCGTCAGGAAACTGGCTTTTCCCGGCCCTTCCAGAAGTCTGGGTAGCAAAGCCGCCTCACTGGAAGATGGTGCGGCTAACTTCTGAGCCGATTGCAGCAAATCCCGGCCGGCGTCGGTTTTACCGTCGGCCAGTAGGCGCAAACCTCTGTAGAAACAAGACTGCACCTGCTCTAATCGCCCTTCACCTTTAGCAGCGGCAACGGTACTACCGGCGTCGACCGCCAGCAAAGAAGCCACCAGCGAGGCCGGATAGCCGCCCTCCACCGTAGACTCAACTTCTTGTTCCAGGGCGCTCAAAGTCTTCTGGGCAAGCGCTTTTTCTCCTGCCAGTCGGTAATTTGCCGAAAGCAAGAGCTCAAGCTCGCAGCGCCTCTGGTCACCGCGAGGCAGGAGGCGCAAGGCTGACTCCAGAGCCCTGGCAGCGGGCATGTAATGTCCCTGCACCATGGCCAACTGTGCAAGCGCCAGGCGCGTGGAGACCGTCCAACCACTTGAGGCTTTCAGCTTGGCACCAAGCTTTTGGGCCTCGGCAAGCTGCCCGTTTTTGATCAACAATCTCAGCTTGAGTAACTGGTAACTGAGTCGACCGGGCTCCTCTGCAAGAGCATCGTCAGCAGCGCCTTCACCGCGGCCCAGATTAATCAGTTCCTTGATACGGGCCAGTTCAAGTTCAGGCAAATGGCCCAGCTTAGCGATTCCGTCTTCCACGGCCTTCAGCCCCCGGTCATAGGCAGCGGAAGCGTCGAAGACTTCGGCGGCAAGCAGATAGTTACCGCTATCGGGAGCAACGCGAACCAGATCGGTAACAGCCTTGACCGCCTCTTCATTGCGGCAGAGAGCAAGGAGAATTCTCACCCGACAGGCAAGGGCGGCAGGGTCAAGGGGAGAAAGTTTCAGCGCCGTATCACAACGGCTCAGTCCCTGATCGAACTTGCCCAATTTTCTGAGCAACTCTGCGGCGCTGGCCGGATAGAAAACTTCCTCCGGATTGTTGCGCTCCAGCCCTTCGTAAACATCGAGAGCTTCACCGTAGTCTCCCACGGCCGAAAGTATTTCAGCCTTGACCTCGCTCACTTCCGTGTTATTGCGGCCGGTGCCGCCGAAGCCAGAGTTGATTGTGGCAAGCGCCTTTTCAAACTCTCCCATACGTGCCTGGGTGAGGGCCAGGGCCCGCGAAAGATTCTTGTTGCGATGTCCCTCAAGATAATCTTCGGCCAGGCGACAGGCAACAGCAAACTGTCCGTCATTGCTCAAACATTCCACCGCCTGGGCAAGCAAGGCCGGCTCGCGAGGATTGAGGCGCAGAGCCTCCTCCATACAGCGGGCGGCAGCGTCGGGACGTTCCATCAAAGAATAGATTGCAGCCATTTGCTTGAGGGTTTCGGCAGTGCCGGCGGCGCCGGCTTTGTCGACGGTTTCCCGGGGCTCAGCCGGGGCGGCGGCATCGAGAGAAAATCCTCTGGCAGAGCCATCCGCTGTCAGTGCCTGCAGGCAATCGTTCATGAGCGCCGTGCACTTATCATAGTTTTCAGCCCTGGCTGCTTCCTCCGCCTCGCTGAGCAGTTTGGAGAGACTAACAACTTTCTTTCCCTCGCTAGGGGCACTGGAGCTTCCAGCGACAGGCGTCCCGGGATTACCGACCGCGGCTGCTTTGCCAATACCGGCTGAGCCGACTTCGGTCGAAACCGAGGAGCGATTCTTATCAGACGCTTGAGCAGAGGAATCAGCCCCGGCGTCGGCGGGTCCGGAAGTGGCCAGTTTGGTTCTCGCTTTGCGCCGTTTAGGCTTTCTGACGGGAGCGACACTGACCGGCTTTACGGCACCGAGACTCTCGCCTTCCGCTTCAGCCGTGGAATAGGCCCGCCTGGCCAGTGCCGAATCAGAAAGAAAACCGGCAACCAGAAAAGCAAGACTGACACACGATGCGATCTTGGAAGGCAATCCCATTTCTCAACCCGATTTTCAGAGATACCCCAGTGCCTTGCCCCAGCAGATTCACCAATTTTAGCAGAGCCCCTGCAGGGCCCTGCCGATACTTCCGGCAGCGGCGATTTCGCTCAGACTTCCCCGTCGCCGCTCTTGCTTTCCAACGGCTCAGGGGCGAGCAGATCGGGCGCCGAATCGTTGTCCGAGGAGGGTACCCCGGCCGGTTGCCGTCCGGCTCTATCGGTTATGCCGCGCACCACCAGGAAGATAACAGGCACGATGTAGAGGCTGAGCACGGTTGAAACAATCATGCCGCCGCAAACGGCCGTACCCAGAGAATGCCGACTGTGCGCACCGGCACCGGTGGCAAAGACCAGGGGCAAGATACCCATGACAAAAGCCAGAGATGTCATAAGAATCGGACGGAAGCGAATTTCACAAGCTTTTTTGATGGCGGTTTCCAGAGAAGCATTTTCACTTTTGATCAAGTGATTGGCAAATTCCACGATCAAAATGGCGTTCTTGCTTGCCAGTCCGACCAGCATTACCAGACCGATCTGACAGAAAACGTCGTTATCAAGATGCCGCAACCACTGAGCAAGCAAGGCACCAAGCATGGCCAGCGGCACTGAAAGCAAAATGATGACCGGATCTACAAAACTCTCATATTGGGCGGCCAGCACCAGGAAAACCACGACGATCCCCAGAGCAAAAAGAATCAAGGTCTGAGGACCACTTTCCTTCTCCTCAAGCGAAATGCCGGACCATTCATAGCTCATACCTTGAGGCAAGATCCTCTTAGCCAGCCGTTCCATGGCCATAAGTGCCTGACCGCTGGAAACGCCGGGGGCAGCCGAGCCGTTCACCTCGGCACAGCGAAAGAGATTGTAATGGGAGATGGTCTGCGGCGCCGTGGTACGCTCCACCTTCACCAGGTGCGACAGGCTTATCATCTCGCCGGTCTGCGAACGCACATAAAGCCCGCCTATATCCTTGGGGTTGGAACGAAAGAGTTCATCGGCCTGAACATAAACCCGGTAAATGCGATTGCCCAGATCGAAGTCGTTCACGTATCTGGAGCCCAGCATAATTTCCATGGTCTGAAAGACATCGGACACAAGCACTTTCAGGGCTCTGGCCTTATCGCGCAGCACTTCCGTGATGAGCTGCGGGCTGTTGGCGGTGAAGGGCGAAAATACTCCCGTCAACTGCTTCTCACCGGCAGCTTCCATCATAATCTGCCTGGTAACCCCTGCCAGTTGCCCGATATCAGTACCGAAGAGATCTTGCAATTCAAAAGCAAAACCGCCGAAGTTGCCCAGCCCCTGAATCGATGGAGGGTTGAAGGGAATGACCGTAGCCTCGGTGATGCCGCCCAGGGGTCCCCGCAATCTTTCGATGATACCCTTGAGGGAATGTTCCTGCCCTTTGCGCTCATGCCAGTCTTTCAAATTGGAAAAGACGATGGCATTGTTGGGATTGGTGCCGGTGAAGCTAAAGCCGCCTACTCCAAAGGAAGAGACAATCTCAGGACACTTATCCAGCACCTTCTCGATTTTCTTGATGACATTGACGGTGTAATTAAGTGAAACGCCCTCCGGCGCTTGCACGATGATGATCAAATAGCCCACGTCTTCCTCAGGAATGAAAGCCGTGGGAACGTTCTTGGAGAGCCAGTAAGTGCAGCAGAGAAGCCCGGCAAAGCCTACCAGAACAAGATATTTGAGCTTCAAAATCATGCCCAGGGTGGCGCTGTAGATATTGCGAAAGAAATCGATCACGAAGTTGACCGGCTTAAAGATGATACTGCCTGTCAAAGAACCTTTCTTCAACCAGAGCGCCGACAAAGCGGGAGTCAAAGTGAGAGCATTAAGGGTGGATATGGCCACTGAAATGGCAATAGTGAGGGCGAACTGTTTGTAGAGCTGACCGGTGGTGCCGGGGAAAAATGCCACCGGGATAAATACCGCAGAGAGCACCAGTGAGATGGCAATGACGGCACCGGTGACTTCTCGCATGGCCAGGGTGGCGGCCTCCCGGGCCGTCAAGTTGCGCTCATGCATGAGGCGCGTGATGTTTTCGATGACCACGATGGCGTCATCCACAACCAATCCCGTAGCGAGAGTGATGCCGAAGAGGGTGAGTGTATTGATGGAAAAATCGAGCACCTTCATGATGGCAAAAGTGCCGATCAAAGACACCGGAATCGTAAAGACCGGAATCAAGGTAGAGCGGAAACTTTGCAGGAAGAGAAAAATTACCAGGACCACAAGACCGATGGCCTGCAGCAATGTAATCAATACTTCTTTGATGGATTCCTTGACCGAGCGGGTTGTGTCAAAGGCAAATTCATAAGCAATACCGGGCGGGAAGCGCTGAGACAAACGAGCCATCTCTTCTCTTACGCCATTGGATATTTCCAGAGCATTGGAACCCGGGCGCTGGAAAATACCGATGCCGACTGCATCTTTGCCGTGGTAGCGCACCACATTCTGGTAGTCTTCGGCGCCCAGCTCAGCCCTTCCCACATCTTTAATGCGCACCAGTTGACCGTCTTTGCCGGAGCGAATGACGATATTTTCAAACTCTTGCGCAGTCTTGAGGCGACCCACACCCCGCACGCTCATTTGAAACATTTGATTTTCGGGCAGCGGTGCCTGTCCGATTTGACCGGCGGCTACCTGCAAATTCTGATCATTGATAGCCGTGACTACATCCTGGGCTGTAATTCCTTTCACAGCCAGGCGATGAGGATCAAGCCAGACCCGCATGGAGTATTTGCGTTCGCCGAAAATTCTGACCTCGCCCACACCCTTCACACGTTTGAGAGCATCGCGAATATAGATATCGGCATAATTACTGAGAAACTGGCTGGAGTAGCGATTGTCCGGCGTCAAAATACCAATGGCCAGCACAAAGGAATTGGAAACTTTATTGACCTGAACACCAGTACGCTTCACCTCTTCCGGCAGCCGCCCTTGAGCCGCTGAGATTCTGTTCTGGATGTCCACGGCAGCCAGATCAACATCGCGCTCCAGATCGAAGGTGACGTTGATATTGGAAGTGCCGTCGTTGCCGCTGGTAGAGCTAATGTACTTGATGTTCTGAGCACCATTGATTTGCTGCTCCAGAGGGGTGGTAACGGCCGACTCCACCACCTGCGCGCTGGCACCGGTGTAGGTGGCGGTCACAGCCACCCGGGGCGGCGAAATCTCCGGGTATTCTGCCAGGGGTAGGGTGGGGATACTGACAGCGCCCGCCAGGATGATAATCAAGGCCAGCACAGTGGCAAATATAGGCCGGCGAATAAAGAAATCGACGAAAGCAGTCATAGCGCCTTGAGAGAGGGCTTAACCGGCGCCCCCTCAAAAAGCCTTTGCACATCAGATACCACTACCTGATCCCGCTCACTCAAACCAGCCAGTACAACATAGGCGTTATCTTGAATTTCGCCAAGGGTGACTGGCAATTGCTTGGCCATGAAACCGCCGCCGGCGCCCGGTCTGGTCACGAAAACAAAGTCTTGACCGCTAACATGCACCACGCTATTGGTCGGCACAAGCAATCTTTCCTTTTTCTCCCAGACGATTCTGGCCGTCACCTGCTGATAGGAGCGCAGCTTGCCCTGCGGATTATCGTAAAGTCCCTTGACCAGCACGGACTGATTCTCCACTCCCACTTCCGGAGAGACAAAGGTCACCGGGCAACTGCCAATCAATTGCCCGCTCACATCCAGAAGTTCGATGGTGAGACCAAGGCGCAGACGGTAGCTGCGATCGGCCGGCACATAGACATAAACTTCCAGGGGGCGGCTTTGATCGATGGTGGTCAGTTCCGTGGAATTATCCACATATTGCCCCTGACGAACCGGCACATCGCCCACCACACCGCTGAAGGGAGCAAGGGCAGTGTGGTGAGACAACTGCACTTTCTCCTGATTGGCCTGAGAAAGACTCTCTTTGAGCATCTTCTCCGCCTTATGAATAACCGATTCCTGGGCTCTTATCTGGGCATCAATAGAGGCCAGTTCAGCCTCGGCAGCCTTGAGCTGATTGAAACACTGATCTACGTTTTCCTGGGCCACAGCCCCTTCCGCCCTGAGACCGCGGTAGCGCTCATACTGACCACGAGTAAAGTCGAGGTTGGCCACCTTGGCCTGCCGATCGGCCAGCAAAGCCCGGTGCCGTTCATCAGCCGTGGCCTTCTCATCAATAAGTGATTCACGGGTGGCAAGCTTACTGGCCAGGGCCTCCTTTTGTTTGTCCGTGTCCACTTCCACAAGAGGAGCGCCGACAGGCACATTCTGCCCTGATTGCACAAATATACGGGTAATACAGCCTTCCACCTGTGACCTGATGATTACTGACTTGCGCGCCTTGAGAGTCCCCACATAGCTGTCGGTCTCCCTCACGAAAGCACTGCGCACCGGCGCTACCACCACCGGCATAGCCGGAGGCATGGCCGGTCCCCCGGCGGCGGCTCCGCCTTTGCCCGCGCTGGCACCCTCTCCTGCAAACTGCTGGCAGCCGCAAAGACTGAAGGACAGGGCCAACCAGGAAACCAGAAGCAGCGGCATAAGCACGCCTTTGCCTGCCAACCGGCCGACTGGCGGAGTGCCGACGGCCGAGCGGAAAGAACGATCTATGGAAGACTTCTGCATGGGGCACCTGATTGGCAAGCTTTGAACTTGCACAAAAATGTTAGTCTAAATCATAGAGCTTGAGCTTTGCTGGTGAGAATTTTAGCCTTGTGGAAAATCACACCGAAAAAGGCGCCGGCGCCGCGATTCAATTGCCGACGCAGCAACCGTGAAAGCGCCTGCAAGAGCCGACTAATGAGCCCGGACCAGGAAGCATAAGCCCCACATTCACAGCAATTAGCTGACCCGAACATGAGCCAAACTAAAAGAAAGAGCAGTTACATAGATTATCAAGAGGGACTACCGGAGCCGAGGCCGGGCAGGAGCCGGAAAGAGAGAAGCCGGCAAGAGAATTCCAGAACAAGCCTTACCGCAAGCATGCCCGGCGTGGCAAAGATTCTGTTCGGCACCAATGCAGACAGGAAAATAAATACAAGCATCCTGATCTGCCTCAACCTGCTGCTCTGTCAGGGGGCGACAGCCCAGGCACCTGGAGGAGCCGAGACTCCTGTGCCAATCGAAAGGTGCAAGAAACAGTCAGAGACTGAGCCGCCGAAACAGACAAGCGCCGCTGCAAATGCAAGCACAAGTTCCGGAGCCAGCTCCAGTGCAAGCCCCGATGCCAGCTCCAACGTCTCAAACAAGGACGATAGCGACTATCAAGGACTTTGCGAGAAAATTCAATTTGCAAGAAACGAGGAGTTGATAAGGCTGTTTAGCGAGCAACCGCTTTTGCTTAGAAAATGGAGCTGCGCCCCGATTTCAAGCAGCAACAAGGACGGGAAAGCAAGTGGGGAAAATGGTTCTGGCCATCGCCTCAAACTCATGGAACTGGCTGTAAGTTTCAACAATCTCCACTTCATCGACTGGCTCTTCAAAAATTTACCACCCGACCTGGCCCGGGAAGCAAAACAAGCCGGCCTCCTCAGTCTGGCTATTCCGAACCACGACCTGCGCACTCTCAAGTATCTGATTGACCAGGGTGTACCGGTATTTGAAAGGGAAACAACCGCTGCCTCTCCCCTTTCAACGGCTATCTGGCTCAGAGATAGAGAGGCGGCAGATATGCTCATGGCAGCCGGAGCCCAAACCGATCAATTTACCGACACCGCCCTCAGCCACCTGGACAAAATCAAGAAGCTTCTAGCCGAAAATCCCAATTGTGTAATTGCCAGAGACGGGCAGGGGCGAACCCTTCTCCACTGGGCTGCCGTAGACGGACAATGTGCCCTCATCGAACTGCTTCTCAAAAACGGCGCCGACATCGACGACAGCCAGGGCGGCTTTGCCATGACGCCGCTGGAAGTGGCCATAGCCAACAATTGTCAGTCCGCTGCAAAACTACTATTGGATAACGGTGCCTCCCCCAACGGCAGAGCGGGCGATCGCCAGACCCCTCTGGGACTGGCGGCCGGCATGCACAGCACCATTCTCGTCAATATGCTTCTTGCCCGGGGCGCCCACATAAACGGCAAGGACGGGCAGGGTAAAACTCCCTTGGAAAGAGCCCAGGAGCGAAACGATGAGATGCTGGCCGACTACCTGAAGAGCCGCGGCGCTAGCCCCTGACGCCTGACGCCTGACGCCTGACGCCTGACGCCTGACGCGGGATTCTACAACCTGCCCCCCTTCTGCATTTGCAAGCCGTAAACAATGCCGCAGTATGTAACTAAACTACTGGCGAGGTGAGTCTCAACATGCTAACCTCGCCAGATATCTAAGCAGGATATTTACCCTGGAGTAAATCAACGCCAGTGCAGCCCTCAGACAAGCAGGATAAAGTAATTGTCTTCAATTATGGCTCAAGCAGCCTGAAAGCAGCAGTCTTTCAATTGCCGGTCGCCAGACTCTGCACCTTTAAATTGGAATTGAAAGATCTGCCTCTCCTGAACGAAGAAGAGGGTGCCCCAACACAAGAGGAAACCAGAGAGGGCAAAGCGCACCGCGCCACCGTTCTCTGCCTGAAGGAGCTTGAAAAACAGCTCAACATGCCCCTCAAGGCGGACACCTGCCTGGTCGCGCATCGCATCGTCCATGGTGGCACAAACAGTCGCCCGCTTCCGTTAGACGACAGGGTCAAAGACCAGATTAGAGAACTGAGTGAATTTGCTCCGCTCCATAATCCAGGAAGTCTGGCCGTGGTACAAGCGGCACAGGCAGCACTGCCGACAATACCACATATTGCCTGTTTCGACACCGCCTTCCACCAGACGAAAGCAGCCGAAGCGCGTTACTATGGGCTGCCGATCAGACTGACAAGAAAGCTAGGCATCGAACGCTACGGTTTCCACGGTATCAATGCCGCCCATGTGACATCGGAAATTCAAGAGTTCACGAGACAGCAAGGCTGTCCAGCCCGACTGCTTATTTGCCATCTTGGAGCCGGCGCCTCGCTCACAGCCGTCAAAGACGGCGAAAGCGTCGATAACACCATGGGTTTCACGCCACTGGACGGGCTGATCATGAACAGCCGTGTCGGCAGCATCGATCCGGGAGCGCTGCTCTACATCATGACCAAAGAGAATCTCTCTCCGGCCCAGGCCGAAGCCTTCCTCAATCATGATTGCGGCTTAAAAGGTCTTTCCGGCACCAGCGATTTAAGAGAGCTATTATTGAAAGAAGCGGCCGGAGATAAGGACTGCCGCCTGGCCTGGCAGGTTTACTGCTACCGCCTGAAACTCATGGCCGGAGCCATGATTGCGGCCATGGGAGGCTTGGATGCCGTGGCTTTCACCGGCGGCATCGGAGAGAACAGCCCGCCCGTCAGAAGGTCGCTCATAAACGACCTGGCCTATATGGGAGCCCGGCTCAACCACGAGCTAAACGAGAACCCATCAGCTAGCAATTCGGCACCGGCGAAGCCGAACGGAACATCCACAGGCGCTGCGAGGCTCAAGTGTATAGAAGCACCGAACTCCATACCAATCTTTATCGTGCCGGCCGATGAAGAGCTGGCTATGGTAAAAATGGCCAGCCAATTTATAAAATCCACAAGTGCACAAAGAGGGAGCAGTAAATGATAAAGCGACTATTGTTGATATTGGGGGGCATTCTCTTGATTGGCTTGCTCACAATAGTTAGCCTTGCTGCCACCAAACCCGATACCTTTAAGATAGAGCGTTCCACAACAATCAAAGCCTCTCCCGAACAAATATTCGCCATCCTGGAAGATTTTCATCAGTGGGGCTGGTCGCCCTGGGAAAAGCTTGATCCGAACATGCAACGCAGTTTTGGCGGCGCCGCCAAAGGCAAAGGCTCCCTCTACCGCTGGGAAGGAAACAATGACGTAGGCACCGGTTGCCTGGAAATCAAAGATACGATTCCGCCCACGAAAGTGCTGATGCGACTGGATATCATCAAACCCTTTGAGGCCACGAACGACGTGGAATTCAACCTCACCCCGGCTCTCGAGGGAACCGAAGTGACCTGGTCTATGAAGGGACAGAACAATTTCATGTGCAAGGTCATGCAGATTTTTATCAATACCGACGCCATGTGCGGCAAACAGTTTGAAGAAGGTCTGGCCAATCTGAAAAAATCTATTGAAGCCCCCAAAAAGCCGGAAGGCGAAGTTCCGGTAACCAAGTAATTAATAACTTGCATCCCGGCTCGGAGGCTACAATGTTCTTAGTTACTCAAAGCAAGCCAGTGCTTGCCGAATAGCAAGCACCGGCTTGCAGAACCATGAAGAAAAGATCTCTTGAGCAGATAGCCCAGGAAGCCGCCCTGTTTATGGCCTGTGGTGAAGAAAACGAGTACCTTCAGGCCAAAGAACGGGCTCTTATGATGCTGGGAGTGAACGGTCAGGGGCGCATGCCCTCTAACCGCAAGATCAAAGCCTGCATTGCCAAACTGACGCTCACCGAACTGGGCAAAGAAGAAACCGACCGCCGTCTGCGCGAGATGCGCTCAATTGCCCTCAATATTATGCTTCTTATCGACAACTGCGATCCACACCTGATTGGCTCCGTGCTGACAGGTGAAATTCGCACCAGTTCAGATATAGATTTGCACGCCTATAGTGATTGCCACGAAGAAATCGTAGACATACTCTCAGATTTCGGCTACGAAGATACTGACGTAGAATTAGTGGAAAACCGCAAGGGCAGCTTTGTTCACATTAAATGGGTGGAACAGGGCTACCCAGTGGAGATAACGGTTTACCCATGGAGTTGGCGGCACATTGTGCTCAATTCCTCCGTCACCGGCAAACCAATGAAGCGGGCCGACACCAGAACCCTACAAAAGCTCCTGCAAGTAAGCTAAGAAAACGGGCAGTGCACTTGCCGCCACACTGCCCGTCCGGTCGAATTGTCCGGGAATTAGACTCGCACCACCAGATCACTGGCTGGGAACCTTACTTTCTTCAACTGCGAATATTTGTCTTCGGCCCGATAGCCGAGGGGGCAGACCACCACGGACTTGCAACCATGGGCTTCCAGACCAAGAATGCGGTCATAAGCTTTGGCATCGAAACCTTCCATGGGACAAGCATCTACGCCAAGCACGGCGGCCGAGGTGAGCAAAGTACCCAGGGCAATGTAGCACTGTTTCTCCATCCAAACACCCTTGTCGGCAGGGTTCTTGAGAAATCCAAGCATCATGTCGGCATAGCTCGACAGCGACTCACGGCTGACCGAGCGCGTAGCAGCAATGGAATCGAGATAATTGTGCACATAGCCCTCGGTCAGCTCATTCAAACGACTGATTACGACGAGGTGCGAGCAATCGGCGGGCTGACGTTGTCCCCAGGAAAACTCCGGCAGTTGCTCCTTGATCTTCTGATCGGTAACAACCACAAACTTCCAGGGCTGCAAGCCGAAACTAGACGCGCTCAATATCAAGGACTGCTCAAGGGCATTCCAAGTTTCTTCCGAGAGCTTCTTGCTGCTGTCAAAATTCTTGCAGGCATATCGCCAGTTCAAGCTAGCCAAAAGCTCAGTCCCGGAAAGTTTCTTTTCTTCAGTAAGCATTTAAATTACTCCGGCAAAACTAAGTTGAAAATCAATGACAAAATGATAGCAGACGATACTAGACCGGTCGTATACTTTTCTGAATTCTTCAAAATTTGCATTGATATGTTGATTAGTATTGTCGAATATACAACATGCCTACTAGCACATTGCCAAGCGATATGCCTTTGCGTTTTTTTGCCGGGACTCTTCAGATCCGGATCTCAAGAGTCCACCCGCATTGTCGGCTGGCGAGCCTGCCTGGAACACTCCCATTAACCGTTAACGGTTAATCGATCACTACATCTCACTAAACCGTTAACGGTTAATCGATTTGACTCAAGTTATAAACCTACCGGTATCGGTCAGGTGAACTCAAGGTGGCTTAACCGTTAACGGTTAAGCCACCCATGCAAACATTCGCCGACTGCCGAATTAATCCAGGGCTTCCACCAGGTCGTCAAAACCCAGGTTGCTGGAGCGTAGAGTGGCCCTCAGGTCATAGAGCATGGTGACACGATTACTGATCAGCCCGATGGTTTCGGACCACCAGCGGGTTGCTTTTGACTCAGCCGAAAGTTTTTCCACCACCGTCGGCTTTCTAACGTTGACACTTAGCACCCTTGCCTCTTTCCAATACTTGATAAGCTCATCCCGGTGAGTCAATCCGGCCGCAGAGGCAGGCGAAACAGTGCTCAGATAACGATTCATGAGCGGGGACAGACTGGCAGTTTCAGTCTGTCGACCAAACACATTGCCGATGGAATTCGGCAGAGCTTTGCCGGGTCTCAGGCCACCACGCCGTTCAGCCAGCGCCACCAGAGCCAGGCAGCCGACCATCATGCCGGAAATATCGTTGATACGATTGCCCACCAGGACAAATTGCTCGTTATTGCAGACCCCAAGTGAATCGGAAATCACACCCAGTATGCCAATCTGGTAAAAGTTGATGATATTGGTCAATTGAATAGCAGCATCGCGCTGCCGGATCATGCGGTTCATCACCTGTGATTCAACAATAATCTGATGGGCAATCATATTGGCATCAGCCGTGGACTCCAGAAAGCCATCCAGAACGCTGCCGGTAATCAACAACTTGCTGTCTTCTCCAGCCCGGCCGCTTTCTATGTCTGCCAGTAAATGATTGACGCCCAACAATCGAGCCGCCTTCACACCGCCCGGTTCAACCGAAGCAAGCTCAGCTTTGCTCAGAGAAAGGGCGGAATTTGAGCCGACGCCCTGCTTCGCCAGAGGCCAGGTTTCACGCAAGAGCGAAAGCAACTCTGCGTCAAAGTCACCAAACTGTTCCTGCAACGATTCGAGTAAGGCAATACGATTCAATACCAGCTTGATCGTATCCCACTTACATGACGGCATACTGCCCAATTTCTCAAGATTGCGCCGGTCTTTCAGGTCGATATTGGCGACGGCATTTTTGGCCCATAGCTCACGCAAAAACTGCCGCCGACTCTTAGTATCGCCACGCTTAGGTGAAGGCGAATTGAGATAATTCCAGACCATAGGCGAAAATGCATGGTCGTCGCCGTTCTTCAGCTCAAAGAATTCCGCCAGCGAATTTGGCGGCGTCTGATTCTTACGCCAACCTCCATGGGTGGCAATAAAGGAAATCGTGCTTATGGCTATGCCCATGGAATTAGCAACCATAAAACACTGGTTGCCGGCCTTGGTGTAACCGTTCAAATAAGACCAACCCGCGCAAGCTCCCAGGGTTCCGCTTTGAATAAAGTTGGCCTCGAAAGTCTTCTGCAGAAACCTACCGCGCCTGGCCATCATCTGGGCTAGAACTACATCGTACTGATAGTTCATCTCCTCCTGGCACTTATCGGCGGCTATCTGGATATCCAGATAACCAGCCAGCACCGATTCCAACAAACAAATGCGCAACTGCACTAGGCGACTGTCGTTCGCGGGAGCACCCTGCATCGTTTTCAATTCGTCTAATAGCGGCTTCACTCTCAGAAGCCTGGCAGCCTCTGCCGCCCCGGCGCTCAACCCCGTGTAGTCTCTCAAACTAGCGGTGATCGAAGCGTCCCCGGCACCACCATTGAGGTCGGTCTCCGGGCTGAGCATGTCCTTGTCGCGCACTTCATTCAATAGCGCCAGCAAATCTCTATTGAAGCCCTGCACCACCGTATAAAGCGACCAGAGCAGAACAATGCGCGTATTCAAAACACCTGTGCTTTTCGGTTTACCATCCGCAATTCCGCACAAAGTCTCCCGCTTGTCCATCTCCACGCCGTAGCGTTCCTTCCAGAGGGCACTGAGACAGGCCCGACGACTCCGGCTTTCACCCTTTTCCGTCGCATCCAGATATCGCACTACCAGCGGTGGCATATTACTGCCGTCTACAGGCTGACCGTCGATCACATGGGAGAGAAAGTCGGGCGGCGAAAGATGAGATGCACGCGCCAACTTGTTATAGAAGATGCACATCACGGGCAAGCCTATGCCCAGACCGGCGCCAATCGAAGTACAAATGGCCGACTGCTTAAACTGCTTGTGCATGCGGGAATAGGGCTCAATTGTGTAGAGCACTCCGAACTGCATGAAGTTCATCATGTTGAAAAACTGATTAACAGTGTTAATGCGCCGCTGTTCACGGGACAAAACGTCATAGGTGTATGACATCTCAGACTCAAGCCGATTCTCGGCAGCCTGCACCTGCAACACAGCGTGAAATATCTTGCGCAACACCCGCGCCCGCTTGCTAACAAGATTGCCTGAGTCCGCGGGGGCGGCGCCAATGCGACGCAGCGCCAGAATCTCATCCACATCGGCTCTCACGCCAAGCAATTCAGCAGCCTGGGCAGCCGAGACAGATAGGGCACCGCCAGCAAGGTTCAGACGAGAGGGAGAACCGGATTCAGTGACCGCCCGAACAGGCAAACAACATATCCAGGGAGCGGTTACGAGGCAGTGGACGAGCAGGACAGACAAAAGTCGACGAAAAGAATGTCGACCGGGACTAGTTGTCATTTGGCGACCTTCCTCCTCATCCAGACTGCCAATGATAGCGAGCTGAATCGATGGCTGTCCAGCACTGCAACTGCCAACCGAAAGCAAACCAGCCTAATTCAAAGTGGGAACAGTACACAACCTCAGGCACTTGGGATTAAACTAGCAGTCGAAGAAACCGACGGGCACAAAAAACAAGGAAGGTTCATGTCTAAGCAAAACCAAATCGGCAATCCCCATGGAAACGATGCCGCCCTGACAGCAAGGCGCCAGGAACTGAAGAAGGTTGTTATAACCACGTCCATCGTGCAGTTTCTGGGCATCTGCCTGATCATTGCTTTCATGCCGGTGAGGGTAGACGGCAATCTACAGTTCTCCTACCAGTTGTGGCAGGGGAAATCAGGCAGCACCGCTACGGAAATTTTTGTGGCGGAGATCTTGATTCTCTACACCCTCACCAATATTCCAGTGGTCCTGACCGTCCTGAAACATCGCCGGAAATCCTGGTAAAGTCGAGGCCGCGAACAAGTCGCCAGCGAGCCGGTCATAACCGCCGCTTACTCCAGCACCAGCGAGCC
Source organism: Candidatus Melainabacteria bacterium (assembly GCA_016212515.1). Taxonomy (GTDB): domain Bacteria; phylum Cyanobacteriota; class Vampirovibrionia; order Obscuribacterales; family Obscuribacteraceae; genus Obscuribacter. Next base: position 6,554 of record JACRFZ010000071.1, on the reverse strand, counting down.
AGTCATAACCGCCGTTTACTCCAGCACCACTAAACCTTCGCGTTCTTCTCGAACCTTCTTGCCGGCCAGATGTTGATGCTCCCGAGCGAACTGGATGTCGTTCAAAAGCTTGTCGGCCTCCATGGCCTTGCCCTGAGCTTGCAGGTCTCTGGCTCGGTTGAGCTGCTCTGGAATCTCTGATGCATGAAAGACCTGATGCGTCTTCTTCACCAGCTTGTTATCGTGCATGAGAGCATCAGCTCTCTGCCGCACCATTTCGGCTGTTTCACCAGCTTGCCTGGTCACAACACCGGCGCTGAATCCAATTTTCACCTCGCCCTCTTTCAGCGCTTCGCCGGCCGCAATCGGACGCACATCGCCATTGGCAGACATGGCAAAGCGCAACTTATCAAGCCTTTGGGCAATGGCCGGAGCACTGACTGTATCAGGCAGTAACATCATGTATTCATCACCACTGATATGGGCCACATAATCAGTGTCGCGGGCCAGGTCTTTCAACTGTTGCCCCATAAATCGCAGAGATTGGTCGCCATTTTGATGCCCGAGCTTGTCGTTAACTCCTTTCAAACCGTCCATGTCAATGTAAACCACCGTCAGCGGACGATTCTCGCCCTTAGCAAGGGCACGATCCGATTGCGACACCAGGCTCTCCAGATTGCTACGGATGGTCTTCCCGTTCAAGAGACCGGTGAGCGGATCAATGGTTTCGCGCTCACGCATGGAGCTAACATCCTGACGCAACCCCTCAGAGATACGACGCAAGTTTCCGGCATTCAAAGCCAGCAACTCGTCCTCTTGGCGCTTGCCGACAACTCGTTGCATCACCCCATCCGCCCGTGTGTCTTCAGCCAGGGCTTTAGTTTCCACCGGTGCTACCGCCTCTACAGTTTTGCCTTTGCGAGCGGCTTTATCCAGATACATTTCATGGTCGGCTCGCGCCAAAAGATCCGAAGCCGCTTCGCCCGGCTGGCGTACAGTGGCACCGGCACTGGCTTTGACTATATATGTTCCGGGAGCAGGCACTTCCTCCGGCTTGAGCAAGCGCACACCACCAGGTCCGGCCTCAATGCGCAGAGATTGTATATCTTGCATCAGCCGCGCCGTATCCTTGGTATCGGGTAAGACCGCCAGATACTCGTCGCCGCCCAATCTTCCAACTTTGTCGGAAGTGCGCAAGCGGTCTTTCAAGTATTTACCCATCACCTGCAATACTTCGTCGCCCCGGTCGTGCCCCAGGTGATCGTTGACGGCTTTGAAGTTATCGAGATCAATCATAAGCAAGGTCAGATCACGACTTTCCCCCTTGCCTTCCACCCTCTCTATTTGTTTGACGGCCTTAACCAGCGCCTGCTCGGAACCATTTTTGTTCAAGAGATTGGTTATAGGGTCGACCGTAGCAGTAGCTTCCAGCTTGGCTGCATCAGAGGCCAGACCGGAAACCACTTTCGCTTCCGCCAATCGTTCGCCGCTCTCCAGACGCTTGACACCTTCCCTGAAGCTCGCCCGAATACCGCTCATAGCTCCCTGTCCGAGCGCCGAAACCGTCATATATTCTGCGCCGGTGCCTACCGCATGCTTGGCTAGATTAGCCATGTTGGCGGAAACTGTCTTCTTATCACTCCATTCGTCGATACCATGGACGGTGCCGGCAGCCACACCGGCGGCGCCGCTTGCTCCCGAGGCCAGCGCCGTACCCTGCACTACTCTTTTCACGGCATTGGTGCCGGTTTCCTTCAACGCTTTGTTCAACTCCATAGTCATTAAGACACTGAGCGCCGATGCGTTATCAGGCGAAGTGGCAAATTGCCTGGCCAACATATCAAGCTTAGCCTGCGGCACCGCCTCAGCACCGGATGCTATGGAATCTCTTATCTGAGCCGCCAGCGCCTTCTCAAGCTCAACCTGCGCCCCGGGCTTAATGAGCGCCACTCCAGTCTCCTGAGCGATATTCTCGGAACCCTTCAAGACCGCTCCGGCACTGGCTCCAGCCGCCTGTTGCCCAAGTTTGAGCATCTCAGCCAACTGTCTGCCGCCGAAGCCCATGGCACCGGCAGATACCGCGCCACCCAGACCATCAGCCAGAGCCCCAGACTTGTTGTAGTCAGCCCCTTCGATGACGGCCTTGGTGCCCACGGAGATCACCCCGCCGGCTGTGGCAAGCAGCCCCAGGCTGGCACCACCGGTGAAGGCTGCACCGCCGACGCCGATACCGGTCAGGGCCACGGTAACCGCTGCATCGGCAGCTTGAGTCTTAGAGTCTTTGTAGAGGTCAAGAGCCTTACCCAGGTTTTCGCTCAACTGCTTTTGATCAGCCACACTCATAGATTCAAAATCACGAGCATAGCGAGAATTGGCAGCAGCATACTGCTCAAGCACGTCGTGGGTAAGGTCACCGGTGCCGTCCCAGCTATCCACCCAGGAGCGACCCACACCGTCCACCGACTTGTAGACGGCATCGCGCCTGTTGTTATAGTCATCTCGCATACTGAAAGGTGTGCGCAAGAGATCTAGAGCGGTCACCCTCTCTCTACCGCGTGTATTCTCACTGACGTCGGAAACCAGAGAAGTGCCATACTTCTGCTCGTACTCACTGCGGGCCAGGTATTTAGCCTCCGAAGTCATCGGTTTCAAGACCTCGGCAATTCCGACTTTCCCGGGCCCCACCCCCAAGAGTGAAGCCCTCATATCATCGGCGGCGGTGGCCTTGCCGCCCTGCTCGATGATAGCCAGGGCAACTTTCTTCTCCTCCGGACTGAGAAATTTATCCAGTGCGGTCAGAGCAGAAGGATTAGCCTTAAGCTCATCCCCGGCAATCCGACTGGCCTCGGGGTTCTTGAGCGAATTCAAGAAGCCGGCCTTATCATCTCCGGTCAAATGGGTGTAACGATCGATGCGCTCACTTAGACTGAGTTTAGGCTCAGACTCATCAACCTTTTTCTCTTCCGGTTTGAACTTACCTCTGGCAATTTCATCAAGCATATGCAGTGCCACAAAGCGCTCGCGAAAGCCCAGACCGCACTCGTTTATTGCCGAGTCAAGATTCTTGCGAAACTGGGGGTCATTCTGCAATCGCTCCAGCTCCGCCGGCGGCATCGCTTTCAAAGCGGCGTTCACATCTTTGCCGCTGGCACCGATGAATCCGCCCATCTCGGCAATCTTAGACACCGTCGACTTGCCGCCCGGAGATAGAATCTTGTCTTCACAGATGAGCATTTCCCGGTCGGAAAGCGGATCTTTGAAGGCTTCGCTGACTTTGCGGTAAAACTCTACCTGCTTTTGCTCGCCGGGAGTAAGACCGGCTGCATCGCGCTCAGCATTCAGCCTGCCCTGCGCATAATCCTCTTTCTGCTGCTTCGACATACTGGATGCCGCAAAATAGATAGCAGCCTCGTTATCACCGGCAAAACTGGAATTATGTTTAATAGCCGTGGCAACATCAAGGCGGCCCAAGTTCACATAATCGAGGGCTATAGCCGCTTCCTTTGAACCAAAAGCGGCTTTGATCTTCTTTTCGCCCTCAGCGCTCAAGAACTGCTGCCGAGCTTCAGGACCGACGTCGCGAAAGGCTTCACGCATCATATCGATGTTCTTCGAAGCCAGTGCTAAACCGGCCAGCTTCTGAACATCTTCGCTGCTTCGATTGTCGGTACCTTTCATGTAAACAGACATAGCCTGCTTACTATCAGCACTGATACTGGTGTTGTTCTGCAAATCGGAAGTAAGCACTCGCCCGAAGCGCTCTTTATATTCACCGGCCAGCTTATCTATCTGCGCCTTATTCAGCGTAGCGAAGGTATCGCGCAGATCCTTCTCGATGTTCCTGTTGGTATTGCCGCTCAGTTCGCCCAGCGCCAGGAGATTGGCCCTGACCCTGGTCGTATCATCCAGGTTACCCTGCAAGGCCTGCGTGACCAGAACTCTCTCAGAGCCTGAGAAACTTTTGGCCAGATCATCACCGAGATTGCGGCCGGTCTCGGTCTTGTAATTCCCAGCAATTGTCTTGAGTTCTTCAGGTGACTTACTGCGCAGATGTTCAAGCACCAGGGCACTATCAGGTGAAAACTTGGCCAGTTCAGTTTTGAGAGCCTGAGCAGTAACCTTGCCTGAGACATCTTCAACCGGCTGAGCGGCGGTCTTGGCAACCAGGACATTGGCTTCTTGAGATAACTGCGGATTATCTACAGGCTGAGCCTGCTGCTTCTCCTCATTAACTTCCTTCGCCTTGGCCATAAAACTTACCACTTGGATACCACAGACCTGCGCAGTTCCAGTCTCGACTTAATCGGAGCCGCCAGTTCCATATTCCACAAAAGCTTGTAGTTCAAGCACACACAGGCATTACCGGCATTTCACGAGCCGCGAATTTCATATAGCGGAAATTAGAGAACCCACGACCTGCCCAAGTCGGAGCAAGTTGGCGCAGCATCCTCGAACCTAGGTACCACTCTCAAAATTAGCGTAGTAGTTGCCGGCCACTTCCTGGGGCAAAAGCCATTCAATCTCAGCCCGGAACGCCGCTTTGTCAAAATGCTCCATGGTGATATAGCGAGCCGCACCCAGGGCCCTGGCCGCCGTGCGCACTCCATCTTTCAGATACTTTGGCACCTCAGCCGGCTCGGTGCTGAAACAGACAAAGGGCACGGAATGCATATGGGGATCACCCTTCACCCAGCGCAGAAAGTCAAAAATGCTACCACCATTTTGCAAATGCACATCGCCCACAATCAGGCTCACTTCCTGGTGGCGCAGTACTTCCATCGCCTCCTGAAAAGTACAAGCCTTGATCACTTCGTGTCCAAAGTGCTCCAGAGTACCAGCCACCAAATCCATGGCATCTTCATGTTCCATCAGCACCAAAATGGTTGCTGCCATCTTCATTCACCTTAATTAGAATCTAAAGTTATACCAGGATTATTGCCCAACTGCGCCTCTATTTCCTTACACAGTCTGATCGGATCAAAAACTTCCATGTCGATGTAGCAAGCCGCGCCCAGATAGCGGGCAGCGGTGCTGACCCCGTCAGCTAGATATTTGGCCATCTCACTGGGTTCAAGACTGAAGAGCACAAAAGGAATCTTGGCAAACCGTTTTCGCGTCTTCACCCAGCGCAAAAACTCAAAGACACTGGCGCCGTTTTCCAGGTGCACATCGGAAATAATCAAATCAAACTCGCCGTTCTGAAGAGCTTTCATAGCTTCAGTAAAAGAATTTACCAGAGTAAGGTCGTAGCAAGCCCGGTACAAGCAGTCCTTAACCTGCTCAACTTCTTCTCTGTGTTCAAGTAAGGCCAGAATGCGGGGAACCATAAAATCGCACCACAGGAGCAGCTTAAATCAGTGCAAAGCAGAGCACCGGAGTCTCGCTTCGGCATCCCAACCATTTCACTGCGGGAATCTCAAATTGACCTCAGTGGAACCATCATATTCCTATTTAGGGTGCAAAAATCATCCGAATTCGGTAATTTAGACCGGGATGCTTCGAAAGACTTACCTATCATCCTTTGTGCGGATTGTTATTCTTTTCCAACTACTGCACCCAAGGGCGATAAGCCCCTGCCATAGCAAACCCTCTCGCTATACCCTTTATTTGGCAGCGTCGGCTTCCTCGGGGGATTTACGCACCAGAGATTTGAACTGCTGATAGGCCACTTCGTAATTGATCTGAGCGGGAATGCCGTGCTTGCCTTCCAGCGTGATCTCTCGGCAAACGACACCTTTCTTCTTCAGAAACGGTAAAAGTTTATTGCTAGAGGCGTAGGGAACCGTCAAATCTTCGTGATAACGCATGTAGACAACTACAGGCGGCACGCTGGCATTGGCCAGCAGGCGAGAAAGGCTCATGGCAGGCAGTCCTTCGGCATAGGGCTTGAAAATATTCAGCATATTCTCAGCACGAGTCTTCTTGGCACAAACTTCCAAATTCTCAGGGCAGGCCACGGCAATCGCTCCCATGACCAGATCTCGGGTCTGGGGCGGCAACTTGGCATAGAGCGGGAAGATGGCATAGCCACCAATGGAGGTGCCGGCTAGAATCAAGCGCCTGGTCTTGATGTTGAATTCTTTCACACAGGCTTCAACTTCGTTTACAAGGTCAGCATAGTCACCGGTAAAGACCTTGCCATAATCGTACTCAAGCGACTTCATCTCAAGTTTGGGGCTATTAATCTTGAAGGCGTGGTAAATGAACCCCTTTTTGCCGCCGGGAAAGCAGAAAGGCTCTCCATTGTTGCTGCTCAGGCTATGCAAATATATGACCACGGGGCGCTCGAGATCCGGTGCCAGTTCGTTTACAGGGGCTTTCTCTGCGGCAAAGACAGGCAAGTTCGGAAAAGGTGAAAACATCGCCGCCGAATTCAAGACCAGAGCTAACCCGGCAACAGACAAGTAACGACCGCACTTACGACTGAAAGCAACTAGGTCAGATGGCCTTGAATAAGCGACTGAACTAGAAACATTCATTGCAGAATCCACACCCATGGACCAAAAGACCTCCGAAAAACCCTAGTTTATCAGATGTCGACATTCCATCAGGCGGGACAAACAGGCGGGGCAAAT